>JADLCX010000102.1 GCA_020846975.1 Phycisphaerales bacterium | reverse complement strand
GCCGCTTCAACGACGGCTTGCTCAACCGAATCTCGTGTCGTTCCATTGGGTGTCCTCCTCACGATTGCTACTCGTGGAGGACGCCCTTTATACTGACAGTTGCCGAATCGCGCAAATCCGTTTAGATCAGTTCGTTCGCATCCAGCAACTGCTGCGCGACCTCAACAATCTTCCGGCGCGTGCTCCGCGCGTGCCGCTGCAGCGCGTGCATCGCGTCCGCCTCGCTCAGACCCTTGCGCTGCACGAGGATCCACTTCGCTCGCTCGACGATCCGCCGCTCCTCGAGCTTCCGCCGCAGGTCCGCGTTCACCTTGCTCGATTGGCACGCACGCACGTACGCGCCCCACGCGACCTCGATGCACGCCCGCAGTTGCCCGCCCGTCGCGGGCTTGACGAGGTAACCGAACACCCCCGCCTGCTGCGCCATCCGCACGTACTCGTCATCCGAGAACGCCGACAGGATGATCGCGGGTATGCCGAGTTCCTCGTAGATCTCGCCCGCGATGGACAGCCCGTCCCGCTTGGGCATGCGCACGTCCAATAGCGCCAGGTCCGGATCGGCCGAGCGGGCAAACTCCAGCGCGGCCTCGCCATCGGGCGCTGGGCCCACCACCTTGTACCCCGCATCGCGGAGGTGCATCACCAGGTCCGTCGCGACCAGGTGCTCATCCTCCGCCACGAGGATGCGACTCGGATGCGCCGGCATCGACGCACCCCCTCCGGGACTCAACTCTCGTTCAACAGCCGCGGCTGCCATGTTCACTCACTCCGCAGCACAGCACCGCGCCGCACGGATGGCGCGGTGAGGCCCATCAGTCTACAGGTTCAAGCGTCGTACCCACGAAGTCAATACCCACGAGTTCACGATTCAACCGGCTCTCGGCCCGCGCCGAGCACGCGCCGTATCCGGCCCCAAAAAACGAGCCGCAGGGAACGTACAGCGACGCTCCCTGCGGCGGCTTGGCCGATTCAGGTTGGGTGGCAGTCATGGGCACCCGGATTCACGAGACAAGTAGTGTACCAGAACGTCGAGAATTAGAGCATTGACACCCTAACACAATACGTCTCTCGGCCCGCTCGCGGACTTCGAGACACAAACACGCGCCGGAGCGAGCGCGTCAGACCCCCGCACCCACCGCCAACCCTCCCAACCTCACGGGCACGAACGTCGGCTTCACCCGCTTCTGGAACTCGTCGGGGAACTTGTTCATGATCGTGCGGATGGCCCAGTTGTTGCCGTCGGCCAGGCCGCAGATCGTCGTGCCGGGCATGGTGCCCATGCTCGTCGCGATCTCGAGCGCGAGGTCGAGGTCCTTGCTCTTGCCGTTCCCTTCCTCGATCCGCGACAGCAACTGATACAGCCAGCCGCTGCCTTCGCGGCAGGGTGTGCACTGGCCGCAGGATTCGTGCTTGAAGAAGCGGGCGATGTTGCGGGCGACGGCGACCATGTCGGTGTCCTCGTCGAACACGGTCGGGCAGGCGGTTCCCAGTCCGAGCACGTTGTGCTTGCGGCCGATGTCGAAGTCCAGTTCCGCCTCGTACTGGTCGGGGCCGAGGATGCCCATGCTGATGCCGCCGGGGATCGCGCCCTTGAACTTCTTCCCGCCGCGCATGCCGCCGCAGTACTGCTCGACAAACGTCCGCAGCGGGATGCCCAGGTCGAACTCGAAAACGCCGGGCTTGTTGACGTGGCCGGACATGCCCATGAGCTTGGTGCCGTAACTCGGGGGCGCGCCCTTGATGCTCGACTCGCACCCCTGCTTCATGAACTCGCCCGCGCCCTCGTGGATGATGAACGGCAGGTGCGCCAGCGTCTCGACGTTGTTGATGATCGTCGGCTTGCCGAAGAGGCCCTTGATCGCCGGAAACGGCGGCTTGTTCCGCGGCCAGCCGCGTTTGCCTTCGAGACCTTCGAGCAGCGCCGTCTCCTCGCCGCAGATGTACGCGCCCGCGCCACGGTGCACGTAGCAGTCCAGAGCCCACCCGGTCCCGCCACTCGCGTTCGAGAACGGATTCTTCGTCGCCGCGCCGTTGAAGAAGCCCTGCTTCCCGAAGACCCCCGCCGCGTACGCCTCCTTGATCGCGTTCTCCATCACCTTCGCCTGGTGGTGGTACTCGCCGCGGATGTAGAAGTACGCCGTCTGGATGCGGCAGGCATAACAGCAGATCGCGATCCCCTCGAGCACCAGGTGCGGGTCGAAGTCGCACAAGAGCCGGTCCTTGAACGTCCCCGGCTCCGACTCGTCGGCGTTGATCGCCAGGTACCGCACCCCGCCATCGCCCGTCGCCGCATCGGGCTTGGGCAGGAACGTCCACTTCAGCCCCGTGGGAAACCCCGCCCCGCCGCGGCCGCGGAGTTGCGACTTCTTGACCTCCTCGGTCACCTCCTCCGGCGTCATCGTCAGCGCCTTGCGCAGTGCTGCGTACCCCGGTACGACGCCGGTCTTGGTGTACTCGTCGTACGAGACGATGTGCCGCTTGCTCCAATCACCATAGGGCGGAGTGGGGATGCGGCTAGTGAGGATCGGGCGGGTGGTTTTGGGGGTCCAGGGCATAGGCAAAAAGGATAGGGTGGAAGTGGTGCATCATTCTCCGGCATCGTTCAGTATCAGCGCGCGAAGCGGAGCGGATGGCAGGAAGCTGATCCGAGTGTCTGACTGCGAGACCAGCGGCTCAACACGTTCAATGAGACCGCCCTGCCAGGTATCGACCAAGGGGGCCATGACAGGGCCGGATCGCAGGCCCTGCCGCGCGACGCGCCGAAGGTCGGTCGCCGAACCCGACGAATCCCGCGGTTTCCGCTTGGAGCCTCCACCGGATTCTTGTAGACTCTGCGACGACTGCGGACGTGGCGTCACTTGAGGAGCACCGAGCAATGGCGGGCGTTTTTTCAGCAATCGCTTGTGGGATCGGGGCCATGGGCCGCGCCGATCGGATGAACCGGATTGGTGTGGCGGTGGCTTGGGCGGTGATGACCGTGCTGGGCTTAGCTTCGGTTGCGCGGTCGCAGACCGGGCAATGGGTGCAGCGGTTCCCCGTTGGCTCGATCCCAGACGCAAGGTCCGCGCACGCGATGGCGTACGACCCGGTACGGCGAGAGACGGTCGTGTTCGGCGGGTACGCCAGCGGCGGCCTCGGGTATCACGACGACACTTGGACGTACGACGGCACGAACTGGACGCTCCGTGCGACGACGGGCCCCTCGCCCCGGGCCAATGCGTCGATGGCGTTCGACTCATCCCGAGGCGTGATGGTCCTCTTTGGTGGCTACTTCGGCGGATCGCTTGGTGAGACTTGGGAGTGGGACGGTGCGAACTGGATGCAGCGCACGCCCGTCGGAGATTCGCCCCTCGCCCGCAACGACCACGGCGTTGCGTTTGATTCAACGCGAAACGTCACAGTTCTCTTTGGAGGAGGCTCTACCCTCGGCGGATCGCTGCTGTCAGACACCTGGGAGTGGAACGGAACAGCGTGGACACAACGTGTGAGCGCTGGTGGGCCTGCATCTCACGGAACGAGCATGGCGTTCGATGCTCACCGCGGAGTCTGTGTGCTCTTTGGCGTCGCCAACAGTGATACGTACGAGTACAACGGTGTGGTCTGGACGCGAGTATCCACCACGGGACCATCGTGGCGGGGATATGCGCCGATGGCCTATGACCCGATCCGTGGTGTCTGTGTGCTTACGGGTGGAAACGTCGCTGGCATCTCGCAAAGCGGAACCTATGACTGGAACGGCGCAACCTGGACCTCGCCCGACGTTGGCGACCCCGGCCCTCGGCAGGGGCACAAGCTCGCGTTTGATACCACCCGCAACGCCTTGGTGCAGTTCGGTGGTGGGGCTGGCGTCTTGGGAAACCAGACTTGGGTGCTGCCGACGCTGACGCCGGTGTTCACGGGTTCGTACTCACCCGAGCTTGGAACACTGCCCGAGGCGCAAGGTTGGCCTCGATTTCAGCAGGCAAGCCCCGAACCTTCCGTTGCATCCGGCCTGCTGAGCATCGGACCGACGACATCGGGAGGTTATCAGTATTGGAAGCGGAACGACCTTGTCGCAAACTTCGCGTCCAGCGCCGGGCTGGTCGCCGAGTTCAGCTGCCAGATACTCAGTTCAACCACCGTCGCCAACGCGCTGGGTGTTCCACAGACCGGCTTCGGGCTGTCGTGGTTTGATGCAAACCACCGACTTGTCTCGGTTGCCTTGGGCGAGAACGGCGTGTTTCTCCGGAATGATTCGGCCGTCAGCGGAGTGTTCGTGCCGATCGATACGACCAGCGCGATGCGTTCCTATCGACTGATCGCCCAACCAACGGGGGTGAGTCTGGTCATTGACGGCGTGACGCGAGCATCTCTGCCACTCGGCCCAACCGGTGTTTTCACGGATCCCTCGAACGGGCCAAACCCGGTTTTCTTTGGCGATGGCGGGATTGCTGCAGGACACGTTCGCATGGGCGCGCTCCGTTGGGGCGGCCTTGCCGTCCCCTTCGCCGCCGCCGGGCCCACCGACAACGCCATTGCCCCCGGCGCGCGCCCCGACCCCGGCGCGGGATCGAACACGACGTTCACCTTCAATAGTCTGACGATTCCGCCCGGCGGGAGCTTCACGCTCGGCTCTGGCGAGACCATCAATGCCCCCGGTGGGATCATCATCCAACCCGGAGCCGTGCTCGTCGCCAACGGCACGATCAACGGGCCGCTCGTCAACAACGGGTTGTTGATCATCCCGATCACGCAGGTTGGGCTGGTCTTCAACACCTCGGGCCCGGGCCCGATCATCATCACGCACCCGCCGATCACGCAGCAGGGACAGCCGCCGGTGGTGATTCCTGTTCCGCCAACCGGTCCGCCGTTCATTGGGTCGGGCGGCTATGTCAGTATCGGCGGCTCGGGCTTTGCCGGGACGAACGGTGGCACGCCCGGCGGCGGGTCGCCGGGCAGTGGCTTTCCGGGGCGATATGAGATCTCGGGGCCATCAATCACTGTTCCCAGCACTGTGGCGTGGGACGGGCAGCTTGATGTCACCGGCAGCTACTCACAAACCCCAACGGGCGCGCTTCGACTCTTCATCGCGGGCACCACACAAGGGCAGACCTACAGCTTCTTGAATGTCGGACAGGCGGCGGCCATCGAAGGTGCGATGCAGATTGTCCTGCAGCCCGAGCTTTTCAGTTATCTGCCGCGCATGGGCGACACGTTTGACATGGTCACCGCTGCGGGCGGACTGACGCTGCCCGGTGGCCCGTCGTCAATCAACGTGCGCACGCTCATGACCGCGCAGGGAGCGGCGTTCCTCGGCCTTTCGCTGCCGACGTTCAACTCTGGCTTCGCGGGCGACCCCAACCAACTTGTCTCACTCCCACAAAACCTCTTCAGCTACACCATCGTCGATGGCACGACCTTGCGATTCACCATGATGCAGGATGTCATGTGCCCCGCTCAGCCTGCGCCTGCATCGGTGTTGACATGCCCAGACCAGAGCACCCCGGTGAGCTTCACCGTCTCACCCGTCAGCCCTGCACCGAGCACATTTGCATGGCAGTACCGCGGGACCGCGGGTCAGCTTCCCGCCGACTGGATCCACCTGAACGACGGGCCAAATGACATCGGTGAGGACGCGAGCCTGGAGATTGCAGGGGCGGCTCAGGCGACGCTCAGTGTACTCCGAGTTCCCGGCGCGTGGCCCGTCAGCGGCCTCGACGCGGGCGGTTTGTTCCGCTGCATCGTCACCAACGCCTGCGGCATCGTCACCAGCAACGCGGCCACCCTCGCCATCTGCCCCTCCGACATCAACTGCTCCGGCGAGGTCTCGGTTCAGGACATCTTTGACTTCCTCGCCGCATACTTCGCGGACGACCCGCGCGCCGACTTCAACGCCACTGGCACCATCTCCGTCCAGGACATCTTCGATTTCCTCGCCGCGTACTTCTCCGGCTGCGCGTGACTCAAGGTCGGCCCGGTCCCACCCGATAACTGATCCCACGAACCGCCCCGAGCGCGTAAGCCGGCGCAGCGTCCTCGCGCGCACGTATTGGTTCGCGGTGCTCCCCGGACTCGATCGGAAAGGGACCGTTCATGAACCGTCGACCACTCACCGCGCTCCTCGGTCTTTCCATCCTCCTTTGCGCCGCGGCGTGGCTCCCGGCCGGTCCGCTCGACCCGCCCGGCGGCGCGGTGTCCAGCACCTACAAGACGCTCACAGAGGTCGAGCCGCGCATCCCGATCAGCCTCGCCACCACGCCGGGCGATGCCGACAGCCTCTTCAGGATCACCTCCCCCGGCTCCTACTACCTCACCGGCAACATCACCGGCGTCATCGGCAAGCACGGCATCGAGATCGCGGCCGGTGAGGTCACGATCGACCTCAACGGGTTCGCGCTCTCGGGCGTGGCCGGCATGGGCGCGTTCAGCGGCATCATCATGAGCACGGGCATCAACCAGCCCAACATCACCATCCGCAACGGGACCGTCCGCGCCTGAGGCGCGGCGGGCATCGACCTCGCCACCGTCGCCGCGATCAACACCACAATCAGCCACATCCACGCGTCCTTCAATGCCGGGAACGGCATCGTCGGCGGCATCACCGCTTCCATCACCCACTGCGACGCGATGTTCAACGGCGGCGCGGGCATCACCGCCTCCTCGGGCGGCGCGATCGCCCACTGCTCGGCCTACAGCAACTCGGGGATAGGGATTTCCGCGTCGAGCTGCACGGTCTCGCACTGCTTCGCCCAGTCCAACGCTGTCGCGGGAATCTCCGCCGCGCCCGGCTCCGTCATCGCCTGCACCGCCACGTTCAACACGGCTATCGGCATCGCCGGCGACACCGGGACGACCATCACCAACTGCACCACGGTGAGCAACACCACCGACGGGATCCGGATCGGGGCGGGCTGCCTGGTCGTGGGCAACAGTTGCCGCGCGAACGGCGCTTCGGGCGGCGACGGAGCGGGCATCCACGCCACGGGTGCCGACAACCGCATCGAGGGCAACAACTGCATCGCCGCCGATCGTGGCATCGACATCGATGTCGCCGGCAACTTCATCCTCGTGGTCGCCGGCACCACCTCGGCCTCCGCGGTCACCGGCAACTCGGGCGGCGCGACGATCGGTTCCACCGATCCCAACGCCAACTTCACGTACTGATGCCGGGCCGCGAATCGCGCGGCACTGAGACCACCCATCACGCCGACCGCAGCCGCGCTCGGCGATGCGGTGGCACGGAAGTCCAAGCACCATCGTCGGATCACGCCGACTCCCCAACGTCCGCCGCACCGCTTTTGCCGCGCCATCGTGTAGACTGAAGAGGCTCCGGGATTCGGGGCGAGCGGTCGGGCAGAGTCCATTTGGCGAAAGGAAATCGTGGTGGTGCGATTCGTGGTCGCGGCGGCGGTCTTGGTCTGGACGGCGAGTCTCGCGTTTGGCAACGATGAGCCCATGCTCTCGGTCGTCAACGACACCGAGCGTTCGGGTGTCGCGTTGAAGATCGACTTTGCGCGGCTCGATGCACACCTCGCGGCCGCTCCGAAGGAGCGGCCGGGTGTCTCGCTGGCAAGCTACGGAGCACGGCTCGCGCTGCCCGATCCCACGGGCGCGGCGATCGCGTGCTTCATCGCCGATTCCCCGCTGATGGAGCCCGAGCTCGCTCGCAAGTTCCCCAGGATGCGGACGGTGATCGTTCAATCGGCCGATGGGCTCGCCGCGGGAAGGCTCGAGCTGACCCATCGCGGCCTCACGGGGATGCTTCGCACACCGGAGGGCGTTTGGATGATCGACCTGCCGAAAGGCGGCGATCCAAGCCTGGCCGTGTCGCGATGGCTCGGTGATGTCGGGGCCGCCGCCGCGGCGGCGGATGGCGCGGCCGGAGACTGGCGTTGCGAGACGCTCGAAGGCGTGCACGGGCAACCCGCCCCCGCGCCCACGCCGGACGAGCATCGGTTCGCGCCCCGTGGGCCGATCGGCGAGCCCGGCCCCGCGGTGACGCTCCGCACCGTGCGGCTCGCGGTCGCGTGCAGCGGCGAGTACGGCGCTCACCAGAGCCAGTTGATGGGCAACTCGCCAAACGCGGCCGATCCGCTCGCGGCGATCGTGACCAACGTCTCGCGCGCCAACGTGGTCTTCGAGGGCGATCTCGCGCTGCGGCTCATCCTCATCGCCGACAACGACCGTATCGTGTACTTCGACCCCGCGACCGATCCGTACCCCACCACGTGCGATGGCACGGGCGGCGGCGACTGCTCGGGCCCGTACCTCTCGCCGAACATCAGCACGCTCAACTCGGTCATCGGGGCCTCGAACTTCGACATCGGGCACGTGCTGACGCGCGTGTTCGGCGGTGTCGCGTACCTCTCGTCGGTGTGCGGCAACAGCAAAGCGGGCGGCGTCTCGGGCATCCTGCGCGGCGGCGATGTCGAAGCCCTGGCGTTCCTCGTGATGGTCCACGAACTCGGGCATCAGTTCGGCGCGTCGCACACCTTCAGCGGCACGCGCGGGCGGTGCGGGAACAACGCGACACTCCCGAGCGCGTGGGAGGCCGGGTCGGGGTCCTCGCCGATGGCCTACGCCGGCGGCTGCCCGGTCGGCGATGCGCCGCCGAGCGACAACATCGCGATCTTCGCCGATCCGTGGTTCCACCACGGGAGCATTGAGCAGATGCGCGGGCTCCTGGGCAACCGCTCCTGTCCGGCGCAGGTCGACACGTCCAACCACGCGCCGGTCGTCGCGGGCGGGCCGACCTCGCACGCGATCCCACCGCTGACCCCGTTCTCGCTGAGCGCCTCGGCGAGCGACAGCGACGGCGATGCGATGGTGTTCTCGTGGGAGCAGTTCGACGCGGGCGTGGCCCGACCGATCTCGGGAGCCGGTTCGCTCGACAACGGATCGGGCGCGCTCTTCCGCATCCATCCGCCTGTTTCGAGCGCGGAACGGACGTTCCCGCCGCTGGCCGACGTTCTCGCCGGCGGACCGACTCCGGGCGAGCAACTGCCGAGCGTGGCGGGAACGAATCGCCGATTCCGCGCGCTGGTGCGCGACCAGCACGCGGGCTCCGGGGCAGGCACGATCTCCGCGCTCACCACGCTCACCGTCGCCGCGGGCGCAGCGCCGTTCGCGCTGGTCAGCCCTCCCCCCCCCACCGTCCCGGAACCGAGCCCGACACCCGTGCTGGGCGGCGGCGCGAGCACCGTCGAATGGACGGTCGGGGGCACCAATGCCCCGCCGATCGGCTGCACGACGGTCGCAATCCGGCTCTCGACGGATGACGGCGCGACGTTCCCGATCGACCTCGGCACGTTTCCGAACTCCGGCGCGGCGAGCGTGCTGCTTCCCGGCGGGATCGCCGCGGCGCGGCTGCGCATCAACGCGGTCGGCAACGTCTTCTTCGCCGTCTCGGCACGGTTCACGATCGATTACTGCGCCGGCGACTTCAACCGATCGGGCGATGTCGGTGTTCAGGACATTTTCGACTTCCTGATGGCGTACTTCGGCGGTCAGCCCGGCTCGGACATCAACGAATCCGGCACGACAACGGTGCAGGACCTCTTCGACTTCCTGGCGGCGTATTTCTCGGTGTGCCCGCCCCGATGATGCTGACGGCAACTCGCACGTCCAGCCGGTTTCCTGGCCGGTCGGGAGCGGGTTCTGCGCTTCGCGATCGGATTCTCGCGTTCTTGAGCGGCCGGCCGGGGGCAAGGTGGAAAGGAGACCGCCATGCGTCAGTTTTCTGAGCGGCGACCCGGGCAGCGCAGCCGTGGAGTGCTGGGCACGATGGCCGCGGCGATCAGCGCCGCGATCGTCGGGGGTACCGGGACAGCGCACGGACAGTGCGATCAGTGGATCGCCGGACCGGCCCTCAACACCGGCGCCGAGACGGCGATCGTGTGGGACCCTGATGGGAACGGTCCGGTCGCGCCGCGGCTGGTCGTGGGCGGGTCGTTCACGATGGCGGGGGCTCTCCCGGTAGGGCGCGTCGCGGTGTGGGACGGGACATCCTGGAGCACGCTCGGAACCGGGATGGATGGACCGGTGATCGCGCTGACGGTGTTCAACAACGAGCTGTACGCGGGGGGCAACTTCATCAACGCCAGCGGGTCGTTTGCGCGGAACATCGCGAAGTGGAACGGCGCATCGTGGGTGCCCGTGGGCGGGAGCATCAACAACAACGCGGTCACCTCGTTGGGCGTGCACAACGGCGAGTTGTACATCGGCGGAACGTTCTTGGGCTCGCCGGGCAACCGTGTGGCGCGGCTCTCGGGCGGCACATGGCAACCACTGGGCATCGGCACGGACAACGTCGTGTACCACCTCGCGGAGCGGAACGGGTCGCTGATCGTCGGGGGCGACTTCGGCACGGCCGGACTGACGGCGGCACAGAGGATCGCCTGGTGGAACGGGCCCTCGGCCACATGGTCGCTGTTCAGCCCGCCCCTCGTCGCGGCGAGCGGGCTCAACTCGGTGCGGACATCGCTGCCGTTCAATGGCGACTTGATTGTGGGCGGCACGTGGTTCGACGCCACGGGCACGATCTCGCCGTGCATTGCGCGGTACACCGGCAGCGCCTGGATGCGCATGGGCAATGGGCTGACCAACCAGGCCAGTGCACTCGCGGTCTACAACAACGAGTTGTACGTCGGCGGCGGCTTCCTGCAATCGAGCTCGACGGTGCTGAACCGCGTCGGGCGGTGGGATGGAACCAACTGGCAGTCCGTTGGCGGGGGCGTCAATGGCTCGGTGCGCGGGCTGGCGGCGTTCAACGGCGAGTTGATCGCGGTGGGTTCGTTCACACAGGCTGGCACTGGCGGCGGCGCGGTTGCGGTCGGCAACTGGGCACGCTGGCGTGGCTCCACACCGCCCACCATTACTCAGCAGCCGGGTTCGATCAACGTCGAGTTCCCGACCACCACTATCCAATGGTCGGTGGGGGCCACGACGCCGTTCCCGCCCTTGACCTACCAGTGGCGACGAAACGGTGTGCCGCTGGTCAATGGGCCCGGGGGAGCCGCGCCCGGGGGCGGAACCGTGCAGAATGCCCAATCGAACCCGCTGATCATCCACAACTCCGTGGCTGCGGATGCGGGGACCTATGACTGCGTGATCGGCAGCGGGTGCGGGAGCGTGACGAGCGCGACCGGCACACTGACGTATGCACCACGCACGGTGATCAACTTCGTCGCGCTGCCGGGCGCTGATGGGCTGCCCGGCACTTCGGACGATGCGCCTTACACGGGCGCCGATTACAGCAACACCGGCGGCACACGCGTGATGGATGAGGAGTACCAGACCGTGGGCGTGCACTTTTCGGGGAGCGCCGGCACCCTCACGCTCGGGCTGATCGGCGGCGGGTTGAATCCCGACGGAGCGCTGGGTTCGCCGGGCAACAACGCGGTGCTGCGCGGCGCCGGCTCGGGCGGGGTGACTCCTGTCAGGATGCGTTTCGATCGGCAACAGGTCGGCGTGGAGATGTATGTTGCCGCAGCGCTCGGCGCCAGCGGCACATCCGTCCCTGTCACGGTCAAGCGGGCGGGAGGGACCGTCGGCGTGACCTCGCTGACCAACGCCAACTCGCTGCAATACACCGGCACCGCGGGTCAACTCGCCGGGCGATGGATGATCACCTCTCCGGATGGCGGCACGTTCGACGAGCTGACGCTGGGGCTGACCGCGCCGAGCAACGGCGGTGTGTTTGTCGACAACCTGAGCTTCCAGGCCAGGCAACCGTCGGACATCAACAACTCGGGCGGCGAGACGATCCAGGACCTGTTCGACTTCCTGGCACTGTACTTCGCCAACGACCCCCGCGCGGACTTCAACCAGTCGGGAACGATCACGATCCAGGACCTGTTCGACTTCCTGGCTTCGTACTTCGCGCCGTGAGTCGGCTGTTACTGCGTGACGGCTACGCTTCCCGCGGGTAGCACAGCGGAGGCCGCCGGCATGGACGGACCGCGTGTCGAAATCATCAACGATGACCGGCCGCTGAGCGGGTTTTATCCTGATCCCGAGCAGAGGCGGCAGGTGCATTACGCGTTTGCACACCGCTTCCTGCCGTGGTACATCCACCAGAACTCGCGTGCGTTCTTCCACGGCTTTGATGATGCGGGCCATGATGTCGAGCTGTTCGTGCGGGCGCGGTTCCCGATGTTCGAGAAACTGAAGGGGCTGCACGAGCGCGAGACCAGTTTTCTGAGCGGGCGGATGACGTTCCGCCGCGTGATGGACCTGACGGCGCGGCGGGAGCGGGTGCTGGGCGCGCGGGGCATTCTGATCCAGATGCCCCGGCCGGCCGAGTGCCCGGACGCGTTCTATGTGCTCGCGGTCGAACGCCCCGGGTCGGGAGAAGAGGTCGGCGCGCGGGTGTTCACGCTGGAGCGTGATGCGAGCGAGCGTTCCGGTGCGCCGGATGCGCCGCTCTCGTGCGGAGTCGTGGGCGAGTGGAGCCCGGAATCGCAGCACAGCAACTACGGGTTGATCAACTCCACCGATGCGGCGCGCTTCATTGCGCGCGTGGAAGAGATCCTGCGGGGCGGCGAGGGCCGACAGGCATCGATGCAGCCACCCGGCGCGGATGGGAGCTTCACGATCAATATCGCGATGAACCAGCAAGGCACCCCCCCTTCTGGATTCTCAAAGCCTGATGTTTGAGCGGTCACTTGGTGACAGGCTTGAACCCGACACCGAGGCGATCGAAGAGAAAGGCATCGACATCGGCGGTCTGGGCGATGCGTTCCTTGAGGGGTGTGCCCGCGCCGTGGCCGGTGTCGCCGCTGGTGCGGAGGAGGATGGGCCCTGCGCTTGCGACTCCGTTGGTGGCGGCCTGAAGGCGGGCGATCATCTTGCGGGATTGCATCGGGTCGACGCGTGGGTCGTTGGCGCCGGTGAGGAAGAGGGTCGCGGGGTAGGCGGTGCCATCCTTGACGCGGTGGTAGGGCGAATAGGCGTACATCGCCTTGAAGAGTTTTTCATCCTTGACGGTGCCGAACTCGGGGATGTTGAAGGCCCCGTTGGGGCTGAGTTCAACACGGAGCATGTCGTAGATACCGACGTGCGAGACCACCGCGCGGAACATCTCGGGATGCTGGGTCAGCATCGCGCCCATGAGGAGCCCCCCGTTGCTGCCGCCCTCGATGGCGAGCCTCGATGGGCTGGTGTACTTGGCGTCGATCATGTGCTGGCAGGCCGCGGCGAAGTCGTCGAAGACGTTCTGCTTCTTGTCGAGGTTGCCGGCGTAGTGCCACGCATCGCCGAACTCGCCGCCGCCGCGGATGTTGGCGGTGGCGAGGACGAAGCCCTGCTCGAGGAGGGCGATGTCGGCCGCGCTGAAGTAAGGCTCGATGTTGACGCCGTAGCCGCCGTAGCCGGTGACGAGGGTGGGGTGGGAGCCATCGAGTTTCAGGCCCTTGCGACGGACGATGTTGACGGGGACGTTGGTGCCGTCCTTGCTGGCGGCGAACTCGCGGACGGTTTCGTAGGGGGAGAAGTCGGCGGGGCTGATGGCCGTGAGCGCGGCGACGACGCCTGTGCGGGGCTTGCGGCCGGGCGAGTCCGGGGGGAGCGTGCGAGCATCGACCGAGTCGTGCGGCGGATCAAACCACACCCACGTCGAAGGCGTGATGAACGATGTTGAATGAAAGAGCACGGCCCCGAGCTTGAGCGGCGTCAGGCCACCGACACTGGAGACCGGGGCGGAGGAGGGCTTGGCGATGATTGTGCCATCGTGCGAAAAGAGGCGGACCTCGGACGGGCCGCCGAGCTGGTAAGTGGCGTAGACCAGGCGCTCGGTGACAACGATGTTGGAGGCCTCGAAGAACTCGGAGACGATCGTGTCGGAGCCTTCGGGAACAACGGTGGTTGCGGAAGCCAGGGCCGGCTCGGCGAGCGTCATTCGGACGAGCTTGCCGCGCGGCGCGTCTTTACGCGAAACCATGTGCACCGCATCGTCGGGGCCGAGCACGGCCTGCACGATGCGATCGTCATACTTGGTGAACTGCCTCCACGAACCGGTGACGTGATCGCGGAGGAAGTGGATGAACTCGCCGCCATCGCCCTTCTGGACGCTGGCGAGAACCGTGCCCGCGGCCTTGCCCTCGTGCTGAACCTCGAGCACGATCTCGGCGATGCGGGGCAGGTCCTTGCCCATCTCGAATCGGTCTTTCTCCGTCGGCTCACCGAGGGTGTGGTGGTAGACCTGCACGTAAAAATCCATGTCGGCTTTCGGCCGCTCACCGGTGCGGGGGTAGCGGGTGTAGTAGAAACCCTTGCTGTCGGGGGTCCACGCGAGGGAGCCGCCGGCGGTGCCGCCCTGGGCGCGGGGGACGACCTCGAAGACCTGCTTGCCATCGGCGGCACTGAAGATGTGGATATCGCCGGACTCGGTGCCGGAGGAACTCAGAGAGACAGCGACGAGGTTGCCGTCGGGGGACGGCGCGTACCAGTCGATGGTGGTCTTGTGGGAGGGGTCGAAGGCGGCGGGGTCGAGGACGATGCGCGGCGTGACGGATGCGTCGCCGCTGATGACCGCGTTCAGGTCATCAAAGGCCACGAGCACGGGTTGCTGACGGCTCGGCTCCATGCGCATGGCGAGGAGGCGGGTACCGGCGGCGTGGAGGCTGGAGAACCGCACGGTTGGGGCGGTCATGATCTGTTCGACGCGGGCGGAGATGGCCGCGCGGTTGGGGAGGGCGTCGAGAACCTTTCGGGCCGCGGCGTTCTGGGCATCGGACCAGGCCTTGACCTCGGGGTCATCGGGGATTTCGAGCCAGCGGTAGTTGTCGATGACCTCAACACCGTGGTAGGTGTCGGTGACGGGTCGCTTGGGCGCGGCCGGGGGCTGGGCGGGGGCGGTTGAGGCGAGCAGGGCAACGACGAGGAGA
This sequence comes from Phycisphaerales bacterium, assembly GCA_020846975.1. GTDB lineage: Bacteria > Planctomycetota > Phycisphaerae > Phycisphaerales > UBA1924 > JADLCX01. Next base: position 113,680 of record JADLCX010000102.1, on the reverse strand, counting down.
GCGGGACGGTGCATGGGAGGCCTCCGGAAGAGAGGATGCGAGATGGGGTAGCATACCGGATTCTCCGAACATCGTCCAGACGTTTTGGGTCATGTTTTGGATTTTGTGAGGAAGTTTTGGCCTGACAAGCACTTGGCGACAGTGCACATTGCCAAAACCGCCCTCTTTGGGGGGATCGGCGTCGGACCGTTGTTGCTTGCTGTGCCGCCCTTGCAGGGCTCTGCGTGACGGAGTCTACCGGTGGCTGACGCCACCGGCTAACGCTGTTTCGCCGCTGCGCGGCTGGGGAGGTGAGCCGAGGTCGATGGCCGCTTCGACCAACTCGGCAGCTCTGGCCGCGCCGTCTTCGGTGGTGATGCGGGGGGCGAGGGAGGCGGCGTTTCGGGCGAAGGCGGGGTCGGCGAAGAGCGGGCCGAGTTTTCGTACGAGCGTGTCGCGGGTGACCTTGGAGAACCGGAGCGTGTCGCCCGCGCCGAGGCGTTTCACGCGCGCGGCGTTGTCGAACTGATCGTGGGCCATGGGGGTGATGAGCGTTGGGCGACCGGAGCGGAGGCCCTGGGCGGTGGTTCCTGCGCCACCGTGGTGGGTGACGACGCCGGCGCGCGGAAAGACGGTGGAATAGGGCGCGTAGGCGACGGCCTTGATCGAGCCATCGGCGGGGAGATTGGCGGGTGGCGGCTGGTCGCGACCGATGACGAGCAGGGCGCGCTGCTTGAGGTGCTGCGCGGCCTCGACCGCGTGGGTGAAGAACCTGCCGGCGGCGTGTACGCCGGTGGAGCCGAGGGAAAAGACGATGGGCGCCGCGCCGGCACGGAAAAAGGACTCGAGTTCGTGGTCGGGGGCTTCCTGGGTGTGGTCGCGGTCGTGCCAGCAGAAGCCGGTGATGGTGGAGGCAAGCGGATCGCCGCGGAGCGGGGCGCGCAGGAGCGGCGACCAGATGCCGAGGTTGAGATCGGCGGTGGTGCACTCGGCGTGGAAGTTGTTGCGGACCGCGGGGAGATTCAGGGTGCGGCGGATGCGGTTGAGGCCGGGGTCCATCATCGCGCGCACGAAGATGCGGCCGAGCCAGCGGTCGAAGTTGACCGCGGCGCGGGAGGGCTGATGCGAGCGGTGCGGGAGCAGGACCATCGGGTCGTCGGGGTTGGCCCACATGAGGGGCGAGGGGGAGACGCTGACGGTGTGCGGGCGCGAACCGCCGATCTGATCGAGTTCTGCGGCCCAGCGGGCGCCGATGACGATCGGGTGGTAGATCAGGACATCGGCGCGGAACTCGCGGAGGAGTTCGCGGGTGCGCTCGGCGAACTGCGGGACCATGGGCAGGACGAGCTTGCGCATCACGGCCATCGGGCCGCGGGCGGGGTCCATGACCTTGTGCTCGGCGATGAGGTCCTTGAGCTCGGCGCGTTCGGTGAGCGCGGCGAAAGCGAAGCGGTCGCTGGCATCGCGCTCGATCTGGGCCTGGAAGTAGGGGTTGGTGGCGAGCGTGGCGTGATGGCCTCGCGCGGCGAGGGCGCGGCCGATGGCGATGAAGGGATGGATATCGCCGTGGGAACCGAGCGTGACGAGAAGGGCGCGCACGCGGGAGCGTAGCGTCGCGAGTCAGCGGTTCGAGTCCATGCCGGTATCGGGGACGCTGACGACCGGCGTGGTGGTGGTGACCGTGGCCGCGGAGCGTTCCTGCGTTGGCGTGGACCTGGAGGCCGTGGCGGTCGCCGGCGCGGTCGTGGCGTTCGAGGCACGCGCCGCGGACGGGGCCGCCACGGTGGGCGTTGGGGCGGGCGTGGCGTGGAACCAGTAGGCGGGGGGAACAAAGGCCATGGTGCCGGGGCCGGAGCGATCGAACTTCAGGTCGGGCTTGGTGCCAAAGACATGGACGACGAACGGCGAGGGCGGGTTGAACTCGTACCAGTACTGGGTCGAGGCCTGGAAGGTCGGACCGATTGGTTCGACCTGCACACGGACGAAGGACTCGGAAGGGGATTCGTAACCCGAGAACGCCCCGAGGCGGTACTGCGTTGTGCCGTAGGGCCGGACTTCGAGCACCTTGTCGGCGGAGAGCTTGAGCGGCGTACCGGCGGCCTGCTGGCGGCGGTCGCCGATCCAGAACCGGACGCGCAAGGGGGTGTCGGAATCGTTGCGTACACCGACGACGGGGCCATTCTGAGGCGGGAGCGTGCTGCATCCGCCCGCGAGACCGGAGAGGACAAGAGCGGCGAAGACGACAGCCAACGGGATGATGCGGGTCATGGAGCGGAATCCTTCCGGCGGTGGTCCATCCTGGACAGTGCGTGGGCCGCGGTCGCCGGCAACAGGCGACGGCGCGGCGGCGCACCCTGCGTGCATAGATCGTTCGCTTGGCTTGTTTGGCTTGAACTATTGGGCCTGGGACTGGCCGCGGGACGGATCCTGGGGAGGCAGTTCGACCTCTTCGACGATGGTGCGTCGGAGGGTGACTTTTCCCTGGGGCGTGTCGCGCTGCTCCTCCTCGACGGTCTCGCGGAGCACGCGGCGTTGCGGCTCCGGGGGCGCGGCGGACGGCTCTGGTGGAGCGGGAGAGACGGTGGAGGCAGGCCGCGGGGTCGCGGGGGCGCCCGCGGCCGGGGTCTTGACACCCTGGGCGATGTGGCCGAAGAACTCGCCGAGCGAGCGCATGATCGACTTCTGACCCGCGGCGGGCGGTCGCGACAGGGGCTTGGGGGGCTGGCCGTGTTGTCCCGGCGGGGTGCTGCTCACGTGAGAAGTTTACGGCGGGGGCGCGGGGCGTGGGTAATGACGCGAGGGCTGGGATCAGCAACGCGACAACACCGATCGCGGCGGGGCTGGGCGGGGCCAGGTGAGTGAGCCGCTCCGCGATTCAGTCAATCGGACGCGCGCACCGGGAAGTCCTGGCGGGGTCGGACTGGAACCGATGGGGCTATCGATGCGGTTCGACGGGCTGGGGCTTCGGCGTGGTTGGCGCCAGGGCCTCGACGATGGGCTTGAGGAACTCGCGGTCGTCGAAACTCTGGCCGGCGCGCGTCGCTTCGGCGAAGCGAACCACGACGAGGTCGTACTCGGGCAGGATGTAGAGGCGCTGCTTGCCGAGGCCGGCGGCCATGTGGACGGTGACTTTCTTGCCGCCGGGCGCGGTCATCGGCCGGTTCTGGCGGTTGAGTTCGCGTTCCCGGAGGCGATCGGCGAGGCGGTCGCGGAGGGACTTGCGCTCGGCGGGCGCTTCATCCTTGCCGTCGGCCGCGCGGCCGCTATCGGCGATCGAGGTCGCACCTTCGCCACCGGCCTCGGCGTTGCGGAGCCACCAGGTCAGGCCGTAGGACTTGTTGGTCGCGCTGGGCTTGAAGCACTCGGCGAGGAGATCGGGCTTCAGGAGTTGCTTGGATGACCCGTCGGCCTGCGGCCATGAACCGTTCAATCGCACGAACTCGCCGAACTTGATCCACTCGCGGGCAGTGAGCAGGCAGCCGCCGGGGAGGTTGGGGTGGCCGGCGGAATCCTTGCCGAACCAGGCGACCTTGAGGCCGATGGGGTCGAAGAGTCTGGCGTGCATGTAGTCGAGAACAGTCTTCTGCGTGATCGACTCGGTCGCCCGCAGTTTGCGTTCGAGCAGTTCGCCGAAGGCGTAGAAGTGGCTCGGTCCGTAGCGGAACTTCTCGCCGGGCTTGGAGAGCATCGGCGCGGCGATCGCGCCGGCGAAGACATCATCGGCCTGGGGCTTGTTCTCGCGTTCGAGCCGCTTGGCGCGGTTGGCCGCGCCCTCGCCGAGCAGCTTTCCGCCGCCGCGACCGCCGAGTTCGGCGTCGGAGGGGTCGAGGCCGGACGAGAGCGTGAGGAGATGGCGGATGGTGATCTGCGACTTGAGCGGATCGGTCTTCCACTCGGTGATGGTGTCGCACGCCTTCTCATCGAGCGTGAGCAGGCCGTCCTGCACCGCGAACATCGCGAGGACGCCGGTGAAGCTCTTGGTGCCGCTGGCGAGCGGGTGGGGGCGGTCGGCGTTCCAGCCGTGGTCGTAGCGCTCGAAGACCACCCTTCCTGCGTGCATGACGAGGACGGCGCGGCCGGAATGCTCCGCGGAGTAGTCGGCGGCGGCGGCGAGCTTGGACGTGAACGCTTCGGTTGGCGCCACGCCCGCGGCGCTCGGCTCGGGCTGCTGGATCGGCGCGGAAACGCACGGTGCGGCGGCGAGGATAGCCGCGATCAACGCGGCAGCGGTGAGCATCATGGATGCACAACGAGCGGCTCGGCGTGACATTGCCCCGTGCCGACCATCTTCGTCAATGCCCGTGCGAGCCGTTATGGGAACCGTGCCCGTGGCCGTGCGCACCCGACTTGGCCGTCTGATCGATGATCGCCTCGATCTTCGCGGCCGTCAGGTTCTCGTGCAGCGTCTCATCGACCAGCGCGGCCGGCGCGCTGCCGCACGAGCCCAGGCACTCCAGCTCGATGAGCGTGAACTTGCCATCGTCGGTGGTCTCGCCGACATCGATCCCGAGCTTGCGCTTGCACGCCTCGGTGATGTCTTTCTGGCCGCAGAACTCGCAGGCGATCGACCGGCAGACCTGGATCAGATGCTCGCCCTTGGGCTTGAGCCAGTACTCCTCGTAGAAGCTGGCGGTGTCGATGATCTCCGAAGGCTTGAGGCCCAAGAACTCGGCGATCTCCTCCATCGCCTGTGCCGGCACCCAGCCGTACTCGTGCTGGATGGTGTGCAGGCACGGCAGCACGCACGCCTGCTTGACGGCGTAGCGCGGGAGGATGCGCTCGGAGAGGTCCTTGCGCATGGCGGGCGTGAGGTAGGGTTCCGAACGTCGTTCGATCTGCGTTCCGGCGGAGTTCTTGGTGATCCAAGCCATAGGTGGGTGGATGGTACGCTCGCCGAGTGCCTTCCCGCGCGAGAGCAACCGAACCGCGCCCGTCAGGAAGCGGCCCTTGCCGGCGGGTCGCGCGGGGATGCGACCGTCAGGGACGCGAGAGCGCCGCCAGAGCGACAGCGAACAGCGAACAGCCGGACCAGCGGCCTGTACGCAGAGGAATCAGAGGACAGCGGAGGAATCGGAGGGAGACGGGAGGGAGGGCGAGCGTGCTTGCCCGCACTCGGGGCATGTCGCGATGCTCACCCCCAGCCCCGCGAGGTCGTAGCCGCACTTGCTGCACTTGCCCATGCGCTCGCGTCGGCGGCGGAGGAGGTTGGACCGCCGAGCCGTGCCCCGCCCCCTTCCGGTCGCTTCGCGGAGCGCTCGTCGCACATGGGCCGCTCCCTGACTGTCGCGGTTCGGTGTCAAGTTTTCGGCAAGCCACAGACAAGCAAGCGGCGGCCCCCGCACCCGATTGTGCAGGGGCCGCCGCGGCTTTGTATCCGTCTTGATCTGCGGCCTCGCGGCCTTGCGGTTCACGGACAACCCGCGAAATACGCGGAGAGGAAGTCGAAGATGTCCTGGACGCTGACCGTGCCGGAGGTGTTGAAGTCGGCGGGGCACGCGGGGGTCACGAGAAGACTGACGCTGTTGGTCGTCGTCGTGCCGCAGGGGTTGGTGAGGATGCAGTCGAAGATCGAGCCCGAGTCGGCGGGCGTGGTGTTGTTGATGGCGATGGTCGGGGTGGTGACACCCGAAATCCCGCCGCCGTTGTTCAGCGGCACGCCGTTGCGGCGCCAGCGGATCGTGTCGGCGTTGGTCGCGGTGCCGATCGTAAAGACCGCGGCCTGCCCGACCACGACCGAGCGCGAGATCGGCGGGGCGGAGAACGTCGGCGTCGCCGCGGAGCGGTTCTGGATGTTCGAGATGACCAGGTCGGACGGGTACAGGGCGCCCACGAGGTCGGGATAGCCGTCGGAGTTCAGGTCAACCACGCGGACTTGCCCAGCGCCGAACAGGCCCGTGAACGGGACCTCCTGGAGGATGCCGTCGGGCCATCCGAGGTAGAACCGTGTCGCGGCGATCAGGCCGTGGCCCACGATCACGTCGTTGTTGCCATCCCGGTTGATGTCGGCGATGTTCACCGAGACCGGGCCATCACTGGCGCTGTAGACCGTCGGCGTACCGAACGTGCCGCCGCCGGTGTTCAGCGTGACCGTGAGCGTGTCGGCGGTGTACAGGACGGTGGCGACATCGGGGCGGCCATCGCGGTTGAGGTCGCCGACGACGACATCGCTCACCGCACCGGCGGCGATGGTGGTCGCGGGCTGGAACGTGCCGTTGCCGTTGCCGCGGATCAGCAGGGTGTTGGCCAGCGTGCCGATGACCAGGTCGAGCTTGCCGTCCATGTCCATGTCGGCGATGGCGAGCGCATCCTGGCCGCCGCCGCAGTTGACCAGTGTCGGCGCGCCGAAGCCGCCCGTGCCGTTGTTGATGAGCACCGCCGCGTTGACACCTGCCTGGTGCGCGACGGCGATGTCGAGCGCGCCATCCCGGTTCAGGTCGGCGATCTGGACATCCATGGGGTTCCCGCCTGTCGCGTACGTGAGCGGAGAAGTCATGGCCCCGCTCGCCGACCCATTGAGCACCGTGACGTTGCCCGTGTTGAAGTTGGCCGTCACCACGTCGAGATGGCCGTCACGGCTGAGGTCGCCGACGGCGACGGCGTTGGGAAACGTGTTCGCCCCGACGCTGGTGTTCGACGGGAACTGGAACGTGCCGTCCTGGTTGCCCCGAAGCATCGAGATCGAATGACCGTTGTAGTTGGAAGTCACCACATCGACGCGTCCATCGCCGTCGAAATCACCCGTCGCGATGTCGCCGGGCGCATCGCCGCAGAAGAACTCCTGACGGGCGTTCATCGTCGGCGGGCAGGCGGCACCGCCTACAACCTCGACCACGCCGTACAGCGAGCCGATGGCGGGGCCGAACGCGATGTTCCGCACATCGTTCCATCGCCCGTTGTTGGTGTAGAGGTGGACGTAGTTCTCCGGGCCGTTGGGTCCACCCGCGCCGTTGTTGGGCTCGCCGGGCTCCCAGTTGGTGTACGCCGGCAGGGGGGTCTGGCCGCTGCACCACGCGAACTGGCCCTCGCTGGCCGCATCGCTCAGGCCGATCCACAGACGTGTGGCCAGCGGGCCGAAGGTGCTGACCACGAAGGCGTTCTCGGCGGCATCGTTGATGGTGACCAGGTCGCCGCCAATCGAGAGCGCGAACGCCCTCGCGCTCGTCCAGTCGCTGCTGGACAGCAGGTAGTACCGATGCCCATTGGCCGGATTGACAAACGGACCGCCGACGATGGACTGGGCCGAAGCGCCCGGCGCTGCGGCCAGCAGCGCCAGCGTCGCGGCGAGGAGTCCGGCCTTTGGCAGAGGGCGGACAGCCGGTACGACAAGCATTCGAGGGGTACGCATGGGTTGGATCTCCTGGGGTGACGGGCTGGGGTGAAAGGGACCTGTGCGGGACGTGCACAGGTGCATCTGCCCAGATCACGACAACAGCGAGCTCCGCGCAAAGCCGACGGGAGGATTTGCGTCAGAATGTCCTCATCGCTCCGGCGCGGTTCGCATCTCGAAGGCACGCCCGCACGATGCCGACCGGCCGAGCTTTCACTGCTCGCGACAGTCGCATCGCCCGTGGCCAAGAGGCACCCGAAGGCGACACCACACGCGCGGATCGCTCATCATCAAGCTGCACGAGCAGTCGGACGCGGCGGAGTCTGACCGGCGAGTTACCCAGAGGCCGAAGAGGGCCGCAAGACTTCGTGATCAGTACGGTCGGCGCACCGGGTTCGGAACGCAGTTGTCGCGGCCGAGCACCAGGTAGTCCGCGATCTCGACCGCCTCGGCGAGGCTCTCCCGCGCGCGGACCACATCCGCCGCGCTCGCGAGCACCATCCCTCGCTCCAGGTGCTCCACCGTCGGCACGGCATCGCCGCAGACCAGCGTCGTCGAGCTCCGACCCGGCAGCAAAAGCCCGGTCAGCCCCGGCGTCACCCCGTGCAACGGGAACAGATCGACCCCGTCGGCGATCCGGTCCGGCGCGGGCTCGCACTTCCGCAACACCGCGACATCCAGTTCCAGAGCCGACTTGAGTTCCTCGTCCCCCGCCGCGGCGGCCGCCTGCAACTCCCCGACCAGCGGCACACCGATCGCCTCGCGCTCGTGCTGGCTGATCCACCACGTCGCCTTCTCGAACGCGAGCACGCCCCGCGTCGTCTCGGGCCTGAAGCCGGTCAGAAAAACGTGCGTGACGGCTTCCGGCCCGATCCCTGCCCGCTCCCGGAGGCGGGCCGCGATGATCTGCGCCGGCAAACCCGGATCGACGATGATCGTCTTCTTTCCGGCGCGGATCAGCGTCGTTGTCGCGTGCCCGGTGCGCACCGATCCCTTCTCTTCCCAGAGCGGGTGCGCGGCCAGCGTGCCAATACTGATGATGCGAAAGTCCATGCGCCGGGAGGGTACCCGCGGTGTGCCTGGGCATCTTCGCACGTACTCGGGTTGCCGAGCACGAACCCCGGCCCGCTGAACCCGCCCCAGCCCCCTCACTCGTCCCGATCCAACAGCCGCGCGAGTGCGGGATGCCCTTCCTTTTTCTTTTCGCGAAGCATCCCCACCACCAGCGGCGGCACCATCGTCCTGAGCGCACCCAGATCCCGCCCCATCGCCGTCACCTGCTTGATCAGGCTGCTCGATGTGTAGGCGAAGTCCTGGCCCGCCACGACGAACGCGGTCTCCAGCCCCGCCACCTGCCGGTTGGTGAGCGCCTGCTGGACCTCGCTCTGCAAGTCGGACAGGTTTCGGATCCCGCGAAGCAACACCGTCGCCCCGATCTGACGGGCAAAGTCCACCGTCAGGCCACCGAACGATTCCACCCGCAGCCTCGCCTCGCGCGGCTCCTCTCGAACGATCTCCTTCACCAGCCGCTCGATCATGTCCACGCGCTCATCCGAGCTGAACAGCGGGTCCTTTCCGGGGTTGCGCCCCACCGCCACCACCACCTCGTCGAACAGCCGTCGCCCGCGCCGGATCACATCCAGATGCCCGTACGAAACCGGGTCGAACGAGCCCGGAAACATGGCCACGTGCCGCCCTCGCGACCGGCCCGAAACGCTTCGCGATCCCTTCACCTTCGCCATGGCCAAGCGTAGTCGGCACAAGCGGCGCAACCGTCACACACCCCCCACTTTCTGGGACATGCCGCCTGTTTCGGGTGTATCTGTCAAGCGTGCAACAAAGATAAACACGGCGTACCACCGACCGAAGGTGGTCAAACCGCGCACCGTATTGCATCTTTACACGGCGTGGCTTTGGACCAGGCCACGCTCGGGACCGGGACTAACCCACCTGCGTCCCGATGTGTTTTGTTGAGAGCCCCTCGCCGGATTGCCTCCCCGGCGCGGGGCTTTCACTTTTGATCGCGGCCGCTTCCTGCCTGTCCCGGTTGGAGGTAGCATCCTCACGCTGTCGGCGGGCCGACAGCGCCCCATGCCGACATCCACGCGCCTGTGCCTCTTCACCGACACGCTCGGCGACATCAACGGCGTGTCGCGGTTCATCCGCAACATCGCCGAGCAGGCCCTCGCCGCCGGGCGCGAACTCCACGCGCTCACTTCGACGCGGTTTGAGTGCCCCGAACAGGCCAACATCCACAACCTCGCTCCGCGCTGGGCGGGCGCGATGCCCGGGTACCCGCAGCTCGAACTCGCCATCCCCGACCGCCGCGCCCTGTTCGCGCGGGCCGACCGCCTCCGCCCCACGTGCGTCCACGTATCGACGCCGGGACCGATCGGCACCGCCGGCCGCAGGTACGCGGTCGCGCGCGGGCTTCCGCTCCTGGGCACGTACCACACCGACTTCCCCGCGTACATCGACCACCTGTTCGACGACCGCGTGTGCACGTGGACCTGCTCGCGGGTCATGCGCTGGTTCTATCGGCCCTTCGCCCGCGTGTTCACGCGCTCGGACGAGTACGCCCTCGCCATGCAGGGGGTCGGAATCTCCCCGGAACGCATCGTGCGCCTGCTCCCGGGTATCGACACCGCCGTGTTCCACAGTTCGTTTCACGATCCCGGCGGCGACGTATGGCGCGGGTGCCCGGGCGTGCGTCCGTCGAGCGTCAAGGTCCTGTACGTCGGCCGCGTGAGCGTGGAGAAGAACCTGCCCGCGCTCGCGCGCGTGTGGAAGATCGCGTCCGCGGCGTGCCGATCGCGCGGGATCGACGCCCAACTGCTGATCGTCGGCGATGGTCCGTACCGGGTCGAGATGCAGCGGGCCCTCGCCCCCACGGGAACGGACGCCTGCTTCCTCGGCTTCCGCCACGGGCGCGAGCTCTCCACGATCTACGCCACCTCGGACCTGTTTGTGTTCCCATCCACCACCGACACGCTCGGCCAGGTCGTGATGGAAGCCCAGTCGGCGGGGCTGCCCGTGATCGTGGCCGATGTCGGCGGGCCGCGCACGGTCGTCGATGATCGGCGCACCGGCTTCATCCTCCCCGCCGACGATGAACCTCGCTGGGCGGACACCATCGTCTCACTCGCCGCCGACCCGGCGCGCCGCCGCACGCTCGGCGCCGCCGCCCACGCCAAGATCCAGCCCCTGTCCATCCGAGCCTCGTTCGAGGCGTTCTACCGAGAGCACGAGCAAGCCGTGGCGTGACTCTCCAACACCCGAAACGGTCATACAGTCACGCAACGGGCCGGGAACAACGGGCGGGAAGGGCGTTTGGTGCGGGGAGTTTCAGTCATGAGCGACCAGAAGAAGTCAGAGCGCAAGGGCCGCGGACGCAGGCGGCTGGTGATCGCGGCGGGGGTGGTGCTGATCGTGGCGGGCCTGGCGATCGCGCTGGCCCCGACGATCGCGAGTTCGCTCGCGCCGGGCAAGATCGAGAGCGCGGTGAACGCGGACATCAAGGGCCGGGTCAAGGTCGGGAAGGCGAACATCGGGTGGTTCACGCCGCTGGAGGTGGGGCGCGTGGAGGTGTTCGACGAGGGCGGGCAGCTCGCGGCGTGGGTGGAGGCCAGGGCGCCGGTGACGGTGTGGCAGGTGCTGACGGGCCGGTGGTGGAGCGCGTCGCGGATCGATGTCGGCACGATCGAGGCGTCGGGGCTCCTGGACCTGAAGCAATACAAGGACGGATCGACGAACCTGCAGCGGGCGTTCGCGACCAAGAGCGGCGCGGCGGCTGGCGGGGGCAAGGGCGCGGGCTCTGCGAGCCCGAGCACCAAGAGCGATCAGCCGCCGGCGGTGAAGGCCACGCTGAAACTGCTCAACATCGACGCGACGGTGCGCAAGGAAGACGACGGGTTCAAGGAAGCGATCGGGGTGAAGGGGCTCAAGGGGGATGTGAGCGTCGATGCGGACATGGGCGCGGGGATGGTCAAGGCCAGCGCGGACCTGACCGGAGCGGCCGTCGCTCCCGGACCCGCCGGAGCAGGGTCGGCGGGAGGGGGCGGCGCGGTCACGGTGAAACTGGATGCGGATGTGAAGACCGCGCCGGCCGCCGGAGGCGCGGGGTTGGGGGACATTGAACGGGCGAAGATCAAGCTCGCGGTGGTGAACGCGCCCGTGGCCGTTGCGGATGCGGTCGCCGCACTCGGGGGCGCGCTGGTGGAAGGCGTGGGGTCGACCGCGAACATCGTGGTCGATGTGGATGGCAACGCCAGCGCGCTGGCCGGGCTGGTGAAGGTCGAGTCGGCGGGTCTGACGACCGATGCGAAGTTCGCGCTGAAGGATGGTGTACTGAGGGGCGAGGGCGAGAAGCCCGTGGCCGTGAATCTGAGGTCCACGGCGTTCCTGGAACAACTGCCCCAGACGCGGGCAAGCGTGGCGAGCGCCAAGGAGAAGATCCGGCTGACGGCGGCGCCGAGCATCGAACTGACGCTGGAGAAACTGAGCGTGCCGATGCCCAAATCGGGCGCGGCGCTGGGCGATGTGGATTGGCGCGGCGCGAACGTGGGTGTGCGGGTGAAGGTGTCGGAGTTGAGCGGGCAGGTCGCGATCGCGGAGGCGAGCGGGCCCGGCGCGGAGGGCACGGCCGCCGCGTGGAAGCCGTTCGTGGTCGAGCCGGTCGAGCTGGCGGTGAGCATCGACGACCTGAGCAAGCCGGTCCGGATCGCGACCGGAACCACGGCGAGTCTGGATGGGAAGGCCGCGGGCGACATCCGGCTCTCGCTCGATGCCGAGGGCCTGCTGGATTCGAGCGGCCGCGTGCGGGCTTTGCGGAAGGACGCGGGGTTTGCCGACAAGGCGGAGGCCCGTGCGGACATCAAGGGGGTTTCGACCGCGCTCTTGGCGCCGGTGACGGCTGGACTCGGGCTGCCGCTGGACATGAACGCGGATGTCGGGCCGACGCTCGATGTGAACGTGCTGGCGAGGGCGGATGTGAAGGGGCTGACGGGGGCGCCCGCGGGCGGCGGTCTGATCTCGCTGCCACCGAGCGATGTGACCGCGACGGTGCGGAGCGCGAACCTGAACGCGGATGTGGAAGCCCGACTCGACAAGGGTTTACTGACCACGGGCGAGAAGGGGATCCGGCTGACGGTGGCGAGCGCGGCGCCGCTCGCGCAGCGGATCATGAGCGCGGGCGCGTCGGCCGACAAGCCCGCGGCGGTGGCGATCGGCGGGCGGGGGAGCGTGGAGGCGGTCATCAAGGACGTTTCGATCTCGCTCGCGGACCCGGCGCCGGAACGGCTGCTGAAGGACGGGCGCGCGACGGCGACGGTCACTGTCTCGGACCTGATCGTCACGCCCGACATGGGCGGCGAACGGGCGCCGGTGCGTGTGGACACGCTGTCGGCCGCGGGGGTGCTCGCGCCCGGGGCCGCGCCGAAGATCACGCTGAACTCGGGCATGTCGCACGGGGGCAGCCCGTTCGGCATCGAAGGCGACATCACGCTGGCGGGCCTCAGGAACGGCGCGCCCAAGGGCACGGGCCCCGGCGCGCTGGTGGAGTTGAACCCCACGGGCACCATCGCGGTGAAGAAACTGCCGCGGAGCGCGCTGTGGATCGTGGGCTCGCTGAACGACAAGTTCGGTGAGAGCGGAAAGAGCGCGACCGCGGACGAGATGAGCCGCGCGATCGCCGCGGCGGTGCGCGGGGCGATCGGTGCCGACGTGACCGCGACGGTGAAGATGATGCCCGCGGGCGCCGACAAGGGAGGCGGCCAGTTCGCGAACGTGAAGGTGGAGACGGCGGGGAAGGGCGTCTCGGCTGATGTATGGACGCGGGTGGCGGCCGCGGAAGCGGAGCTCTCGAGCGCGGTCCTGATCGCGGAACTCAACGCGGCCGCGCTGGACCCCGTGCTGGCATCGCTGAACAAGCCGGTCGCGGCCGCACCGGGTGCGACGCCCCCGCCCGCGACGCCGCCGATGAAGATCGGCTCGCCCTCGAAGCTCTACATCGAGGTGAAGCAGCCCGCGAAGATCCCCCTGGTCACGGATGCGTCGGGCGCGGTGGCGCCGGACTGGTCAAAGGCCGGTGACGCGAAGGTAGAGATCGCGCTGGCGGGTGATGCGGTGGTGGAGGGCGTGGTGCTGGAGGACAAGCGGAGCACAGGCGGCGCTCTGCGGACCGCCACGGTCGCGCTGCGTGGCTTGAAGGGGAGCGTGGTCGCGCCGCTGGCGGGGCTGGACCCGAAACTGGCGGCGAGCAAGCGAGCGACGGTGAAACTCAACGCCGATGCCCTCGACAAGACGTCCGGCGAGAAGAAGATCGCCGCACTCTCGGTGGATGCCGGCGCGACCATGACTGGCGACAACCCCGAGGGCGAGATCGTGCTCGCGGGATTGAGCACCGCGCACGCCGAGGGTCTGATCGGGCAGCAGGGACTCCTGACGGGCGCGCTGGGAGACACGGCCGAAGTCAGGGTCAAGGCCAAGCCGCAGCAGGGGACCGCACGGGCCGTTGACATCCAGATGACCTCGCCCCGCGTGAGCGGGGCGGACATCGGCCTGGCGATGGATGACGTGAAGGTCTACCTCACCAAGCCCTCGACCATCACCTGGACACCGGACGCCGCGTTCATCAACAAGTACCTGCTCGGCGGTGCGGAGGCGAGCGTGTCCGGGCCATCGACACCTCAGCAGCCCGCCCGCCCGCGCCGCCGGGCGCGGGCGGGCGAGAGCACGACGCCGCCCGCGGCGGCGAGCGGCCCCGCGCTTTCGCTGCGCGAGGCGAGCCCGATCACGATCAAGATCGACCGACTGAGCGTGGCGAAGGCCTCGAACAAGGAAGGCTCGCCGGCCGTCGGGCCGCTGAAGGCGGGCGTGTTCGAGCTCGGCCTCAGCGCCAGCACGCCAAGCCTGACCATGCTGACCGCGGGCGCGAGCGGAGGGGCGAACGGGCCGGGCGGCGGTCCCGCGCCGATGACCATCGAAGGCCTGACGATCGATGCCAAGTCGATCCCGGGTGCGACCGCCGGCGTCGAGGTCAACCTCAACTTCGCCAAGGTCTCGGGCGCGGGCGCCGATGCGGGCAGAGCGTCGAGCGCGAAGGCCACGATCACGAACCTCGCGGATGCGGCGGGCGTGATCGATACGGACAAGGCGGTGGTGAACGCGGATGTGGATGTCGCCGCGTTCCCAACGCCGATCGTGGACCAACTCGCGAAGAAGAACGGGCTGCTGACCGAGCTGCTGGGACCGACGGTAAGTTTGAGGGCGACGGCGCAGAACCTCTCGAAGGGCGCGGGGACCGCGTCGGGAACGCTGGACGCAACGGCGACGAGCCCGCGCGCGACCGCGAAGCTCAAGGGCGACCTTCGCGAGGGCGTGTTCGTTCAGAGCGGGCCGGTGGATGTGCGGCTGATGGAAATCCGACCGCAGCTGGTTGACGCGCTGGCGGGCGGGCTCCCGCTGATCGAGAGCCTTGAGAAGACCCCGCCGGATGCGCCCGCGACGGTGGTGACCGAGCGCCTGACGGTCCCGCTCGACGACGACATGCGCAGACTGAACGGGAAGGTGACGGTCAGCCCGGGCGTGGCGAGGTTCTCGACGGGCAATGTCTTCGGCAAGATCCTGAAGGAGGTCGGCGGGAAGGACTCGGGGACGGTCGGCAAGAAGATCGAGCCGTTCGTGGTGAACATCGACAAGGGCGTGGCGACCTACGACCGGTTCAGCCTGCCGTTCGGCGAGTTCACGCTCGACACCCGCGGCACGGTGGACCTGGTGAAGAACGAGATCAACGTGGTGACGTACGCGCCGTTCTTCGCGCTGGCCGAAGAGGCTGTGGGCAAGCTCCGCGTGGGGATTCCCGGCGGGATCGAGATCATCGACAAGGCGACGATGGTGCCGATCACGACCAAGGGATCGATGGACAACCCCAAGACGGAGCTCGACATCGGGCTGTTCATCAAGGAACTCGGCGACAAGATCCTGAAGGCGCCGGGTGACATCCTGAAGGAACCGGGGAAGATCCTCGACAACCTGCTCAATCCGAACAAGGACAAGGTCCCAAGCCCGGACACACCGGCCGCGCCGGCACCCAAGCAGGCCGACCCGCAGCCCACGCCGCCGAAGCCGAGCGAGCCGAAACCGGATCCGAAGCAACCCGAGCCCAAGAAACCCGCGCCCAAGAAGCCGGATCCGAAGCCGCCCGCGGCCAACCCCCCCGCTCCTCCCTCCAACCCGCCGCCAACAACCCCTCCGACAACCGATCCGCCAAAGGACAAGCCCAAGCCGAAGAAGAAGAAAGACGAGAAGCCGGAACAACCTCCGAAGTAACAGGCCGGAGGGCGCCGGGGCAATGGAGACGCGGGCATCGAATCACACAGCAACAAGATTTCGGGCCAAGCCGAGAACCGAGTGCGGGTGTCGGTCGCGATCGTGTGCAGGAACAACGAGCCGACGATCGGGCGCACGCTCGAGTCGGTGAAGGGACTCGCGGATGAGATCGTGGCGGTCGATTCGGGCTCGACCGACGGCACAATCGCCATGCTGGAGGCGGCCGGCGCGCGGGTGATCCGATCGGAGTGGCTGGGGCACATCAGGACCAAGCAGAAGGCGCTCGAGGCCTGCACCTGCGAGTGGATCCTGTGCATCGACAGCGATGAGTCGGTGGAGCCCGACCTCGCCGTGGCGATCCGCGGCGCGCTCGAAGACGGACCGGCCGATCCGTCGCCGTCGGGGTATGAACTCAACCGAAGAATCTACTACCGCGGCCGACCGCTGCGCCACGCGTGGCAGCCCGAGTGGCGGGTGCGGCTGGTTCGTCGCGGCAAGGCGGGTTGGGGCGGGCATGATCCGCACGACGTGCTGTCGGTCACCGATGGCGGCGCGTTGGTTCGGATGCACGGGGTGCTCCGGCACGACTCGTTCCCGACCTTCGCCGAGCACCTGCGCAAGCAGTGGCAGCACTCGGCGACCATGGCGAGCAGCCTTCACGCGGCCGGCAGACGCGGCTCTTACTTCCGGCTGGCGGTCTCGCCCGCGGGCGCGTTCGTGAAGCAGCTCATCCTCAAACGCGGATTCCTGGATGGCTACGCCGGCTGGCTGGCCGCCGCGAGCACCGCGGCGGGTGCGCTAATGAAGCACGCGATGCTGCTCGAACTGTCGCGGGGTGGGGTTGTCGGCGGGGGCGAATCCCGGTAGTCTGGCGGATCGCCGGAGATCCGCCCATGTCGCAGTTCCCGCCTTCCCAGCCGATTCCGCCCTCGCAGCCCGGTCCGTTGCCGCGCCCCCCCGGGGGCAACGGCCTGGGCATCGCCGGCTTCGTCACATCGCTGGTGGGCCTTCTGCTCTTGTGCACGGGGTGGGGCTGGCTGCTCTCGATCGTGGGAACGATCCTCTCGTCAGTCGCGATGCGCAAGCGGCCGCGGGGACTGGCGATCGCGGGGCTCGTCATCGGGCTGATCGGGTGCGTGTGGATCCTCATCGCGCTCGTCGTGCTCGGCGGGGTCATGGCGATCGGGCTCGGCGGGCTCGCGGCGGTCGGCGTTGCGCAGCAACGGGTCGAGCAGCACAACGCGGCGCTGGTTGTGGCCGCGGCACAGACCTACCAGAAGGACAAGGGTGCCGCGCCGCCGGATGTGGATGCCCTGCTCAAGGGCCAGTACCTGACGACCACGCCGCTGGATGCGCTCGGTCACGAGTTGTATCTGAAGGCCGGGCCGGACGGGAAGATCGGGGTCTGGAGCCCCGGCGCCGACAAGGTCAACGGCACGAGCGACGACCGAGAAGTCGAGCCGAGCGAAGTCGGCGGGCGGTAAGCGACAAGTTGTCGCCTTGCCGAGACCGTGCCGGCGCGAAGGGCCCGCTCTGGTGTATGCTCAGGCGGTACCCCCAGCATGTCCCACCAGCACATCAGCCAGATGCCGGCCACGATCGGCCCCTACCCAATCGAGCGCGAGCTTGGCCGCGGCGGGATGGGCGTGGTGTACCTGGGCCGCGATCCGCGCCTGAACCGGCCGGTGGCGATCAAGGTGTTGCCGGAAGAGGTGGCCCGTGACCCGATGCGGCTGTCTCGCTTCGAGCGGGAGGCCCGGACACTGGCCGCGCTGAACCACCGCAATGTCGGCCTGATCTACGGGCTGGAGGAAGCGAACGGACAGCGGCTGCTGGTGCTCGAGTTCGTGCCGGGCACGACGCTGACGCAGCGGCTGCAGCGCGGGCCGCTCGCGCTGGACGAGGCCGTTCGGGTGTGCTCGCAGATCGCCGAGGGGCTGGAGGCGGCGCACGAGCGGGATGTCGTCCACCGCGACCTGAAACCCGACAACATCAAGGTCACCCCGGACGGGACGGTGAAGATCCTGGACTTCGGGCTCGCGACGACCTCGCACGCGGGCGGGATGGAGGACGCAACGACGGTGCTGCCCGGGGGCGGGGGGGGCGGCCGCACGCCCTATCCCTCGACCCTCACGCAGCAGGGGATGGTGATGGGCACGCCGGGGTACATGAGCCCCGAGCAGGCGCGTGGGCTGCCGATCGACAAGCGCACGGACATCTGGGCGTTCGGGTGCGTGCTGTTCGAGTGCCTGAGCGGGACTCGCTGCTTCGGCGGGCCGACGCCCAGCGACATGCTCGTGGCCGTGATCGAGCGCGAGCCGGATTGGAACGTGCTGCCCGCTCGGACACCGGGCCGGCTCCGCGAACTTCTGCGCAAGTGCCTGATCAAGGACCCGCGGAAGCGGATGCGCGATGTCGGCGATGCGCGGATCGAGCTCGAGGATGTCCTGACTCAGCCGCCGAGCGGGTGGTACCGCGGCGGCGCGGGTGGAGCCGGCGGGATCGAGCGCCCCAGGGTGGTGGCGCGGTTGGTGCTGCCCCTCCCGGCCGCGGCGGCGGATGATGGACTCGAGATCGGCTCCCGCGCCAGCGTGGCGGTTTCGGCGGATGGGGCCGCCGTCGCCTTCGTCGCCGGAAAGCCGGGGCAGACGCAACTGTTCGTGCGTCGGCTCGATCAGCCCGATGCTCGCGCCATCACGGGCACGACGGGCGCGGAGGCTCCGTTCTTCTCGCCGGACGGATCACGCGTCGGGTTCTTCGCCGATGGACGCCTGAAGGTTGCTTCGCTCGCGGGTGGCGCGCCGCTGCCATTGGCGAGCGCGCCGCGCACACAGGGCGCGTGCTGGGTGGGCGCGGGCGGGAGCGCGGACGACACCATCTACTACATCCCCGACTGGCAGAAGGGGCTGTACCGCATCAACGCCACCGGCGGTGCGCCCGAACTGGTGGCCAAGCCGGATGTCGCCGCCGGAGAACTGGCCTTTGTCTCGCCGGATGCGCTCCCGAACGGCGCGGTGCTCATGGCCGTTTGGACGGGGACCGGCCACGACCAATCGCTGATCGTCTGCGTCGATCCCCGCGGCGGCGCGCGCCGGCCCCTGGTCAACGGCGGGACCAACCCACGCTACGCGGCGAGCGGGCACCTGGTGTTCTCCCGTGGCGGGTCCGTGCTCGCGGTCGCGTTCGATGCCGACCGGATGATCGTCTCCGGCCAGCCCGTCGCGGTCGAGGACCGCGTGCTGGCCAACGCCGTCACGGGCGCGGCGCAGTTCGCCCTGGGAGGCGAGACAGGCTCCGGCGGAACGCTGGTGATGGTCAACGGCGAACTCTGGGAACCGAAGCGCACGCTGGTTCGCGCCGAGCGCCAGGCGGTCGGCTCGACCGCCGCGGCGGCCATCGAACCCCTGGTCGCCGAGACGCGCGCCTATTCCGCGCCCGCGGTCTCGCCGGATGGAAAGCGGCTGGTCGTGCAGGTGGAAGGGGCCAGCGACCAGTTGTGGCTCATCGACCTCACTCGCCACGCCACAACGCGCCTGACCTTCCAGGGCGACTGCGGCTCGCCGGTCTGGTCGCCCGACGGCACGCGGATCGCCTTCCGATCCAACATGACCGGTCAGTACGAGTTGTACTGGATGTCTGCGGACGGCGCGGGAACGCCCGTCCCGCTCCTGCCATCTCCCGCGAGCGAGGACGGCGCCACCGGGAACGGCGCGCCGACGCCGGACGCGTTCACCCCGGACGGCAAGTTCCTGCTCTACACGCGCTCCCGCGCGGGAGCCGGCGCGGGCGCTGGGACCGAGGTGTGGATGGTCGCCCTCGATAACCCGTCGGGCGCTCGCCCGGTGGTCCAGGGGCCGCGCAGCGCGTGGGGCGCAACCGTCTCGGCCGATGGTCGCACGATCGCGTTCACGAGCGATGACAGCGGACGCGCGGAGGTCTGCGTGCAGCCCATGCCGACGGCCGTGGCCGCGGGCGCGGCGGCCATCGGCGGGCGGCGCCCGGTCACCAGCGAGGGCGGCGAGGCGCCCCTTTGGCTGCACGCGGGGGGCGAACTGATCTACCGGACCGGCGCAAGCGGCGAACAACTGATCGCCGTCCGCGTCGCGCTCGAACCCACGTTCATGGTCGGCCGCCCTCGCGTCGTGGCGATGGCGGGCGCTGGCAGCGCGGGCGCCTTCGCGCCGGCCTCGCGCCACACGCGGAACTACGACGTCTTCCCCAACGGCCAGCAGGTGGTGCTGGTGCGCGCCGAAGAATCGCGCTCACGCATCGCCTCGCTCGGCGTGGTGCTCAACTGGTTCGACGAACTGCGCCGGCGCGTGCCCCTGCCCATGATGGGCGGGATGTCGGGCATGATGGGCACGCCCCGCTCGGGCGGTTTCCCCCACACGCCCTACAGCGCGGGCCACGGCAGCGGCGCGGCGACGGTCGTGCGACCGACCCCACCCCACCCCCAGCAGGGCCACCCACCGCGCCCGGGCGCAGCGGGTTTCCCGCCGCGGGAGTTCCCGCCGGGGTTCAACGACAGCAAGACCATCGGGTGAGCGATCAATGCCGCCAAAGACGCCGGTTGCGGCGGAAGTGGCGGTTGCACCAGGAAGAGGGTTTTTCAGCGGCCCGACAGGGGGGGATCGGGTAGAGCGGGCTCGTCGTCGAACGAACCTGAAGAAATGGGCATTGGTGAGAGTTCCTGGAACACGACCTTGACAGTCTGGCGCCGGAGCCCCGCCGTGCCAAGGAAGGACTGGTGCGATCCGGCAAGGCAGCAAGCGGAACCCGCGGATCGGAGTGGCGCCAAGACCCCAAAAAGGAACAACCCCGCGAGCAATCGCGGGGTTGCTTGAGGCTTGGGTCGTGCACACCAGCTCAGCGAGCCGGTGTGTCGAGATTCACTTCGCCTGCATGGCCTGGTTGACCGCGCTGGTCATCACGTCCTTGCCGGGGAAGCTCTGGTAGAACGCCGCGACGTTGCCCTTGGTGTCGATCACGTAGTACGACGGGAACCCGACGACCTTGTAGTCGGCCACCGCCGCGTCGCCCTTGGCGACCAGCGTGTAGCTCAGGCCGTTGGTCTTGAAGTACTCCTTGGCGGTGTTCTCGTTGGCCTCGCGGCAGGCCAGGCCGACGAACTTGACGTTCTTGCCCTTGAACTCGTCGGACATCGCCTGCAGCGTGGCCGAGCCGACCGCCGACGACTTGAACATGCTGCCGAAGAACTCCAGGACGACGACATCGCCCTTCATGCCGGCGAGCGTGACATCCTTGCCGTCGGTGCTCTTGAAGCTGAATGCCGGGGCCGCGGTGCCGGCCTTGAGGCCCATCTCGACCTCGGGCATCGGGGCGACGTTGGGGTTGTGCTTGTTCGCGATCTCGGCCGGAACGTTCGCGGCCTTGTCCTCGACATATCCGGTCGGCATCGAGATCTTGAAGTCCTCGGCCGTGAACTTGGCCGCGGCGTTGACGCTGGTCATCTCGAGGATCATCGAGATCTTCTTGTCACCCATGCCCGTCGCCATCTCCATGCGGCGGGGGAGCTTGTCGGCGACCGAGATCGCCCAGGTGATCGTGCGCGTGCCGTCGGCGGTCGAACCCTCGATCACCTCGCACACCTCGCCCTTGAAGTTGTCGTTGGGAAGCTTGCTCAGCTTCTCCATGCGGAGCACCTGCGCGTACGGCTGGGTGCTGGTGAACTCCTCGGGCATGATCTGCTTGACGAGGCTGAACTCCTGCTGCGCCAGCGAGTCGGAGACCGAGCGCTCGTACTTGGTGTTGTTCTTCTGCTCGAGCCAGGTGGCCGTCATGCCGTCGGACATGAACGTCAGGTTCTTGTCGCCGGCCGCGGGCTGCTTGATGCGCCCGGTGACCATGATCATCGCCGGCTTGGCGGCGTCCTGACGCCACACCTTCACCTTGCCCTCGCAATCAATGATCTCCTTCAGCATCCCCGTGCCGTACTTCTTGCCGTCGAACGACACGCCCGGGATCGAGTGGATCGCCTTGGTCGATTCGGCCAGCGAGGCCTTGGCGTCGTCGGACTGCTGGGCGATCGCGGGGGACACCATCGCCGAACACGCGGCCGCGGCCGCCAGAATGAAACGAGTCTTCATGCCTGTTGCTCCTACCTGTGAAATGGTCTCGCGTATGGGACCGTTGTGATGACCTGAGCGGGTTGAGGCCCGGAAACACGGGAAAATGGGCCGCAATAGTACCCGCTCGACTCCGAAAAGCTGCGTCGGAAAGCCTTTCCGCCGAGCCCGGGGGCCCGCACGGATGGCCCTCCAGCGGCCTCCATCGGCTTGTTCGGTGTGAAACGTTGGTATCGACTGTGGCAAACCGAACGAAAACCAGTTATCAGACCGTACCCGACCACGCCCCCGGAGGTCACCGGCAAGGCCTGTTGAGCAGCGTCGCCAGCGCCCGGCCGGGGTCATCCGCCCTCATCAGCGACTCGCCGACCAGCACGATGCGGATGCCGGCGTGTCGCAGGTTGGCCAGGTCGTTGGGGGTGCGGATCCCCGACTCGCTCACCAGGATCGAGGGGTCATCGACAAGGTCGATCAGCCGCATCGAGTGGTTCAGATCGACCGTCTGCGTCGCGAGGTCGCGGTTGTTGATGCCCAGCAGTTGGTACGCCGGATGCGGGAACCCCACGTGCGGCCTCACGCGCAGCAGGTTCTCCATGCTGTGCGTCTCCAGCAGCGTCGTCATGCCGAGCTGCTGCGCCAGAATGAGCAGGTCCAGCATCTCGGCGATCGTGAGGCACTCGGCGATGAGCAGCACCGCGTCGGCCCCGTGGGCCCGCGACTCCCAGAGTTGCCAGGGATCGATGATGAAGTCCTTGCGGAGGACCGGCAGCGGCACCGCCTCCTTGATCCGCTCGATGTACCCGATGTGCCCGCCGAAAAACTTCTCGTCGGTCAGGCACGAAATCGCGGCCGCGCCGTTGAGGTGGTACCGCACCGCGATGTGCGCCGGGTCGAACTGCCCCTCGCCATCCTTCTCATACTCGGGCCGCAGCAACCCCGCGCTGGGCGAACGCCGCTTGATCTCCGCGATGACCGCGGTGTGAAACGCGTCCGGATGCTGGGTGACCGCCGCGAAGAAGTTCCGCGGCGGCTCGGCCTGGGCGACAAGACCCTCGAGCTCCGTGAACGTCGTGCGGGACTTGGCCTGCTCGACCTCGGCGCGTTTGTGGGCGATGATCTCGGCGAGGATGTCGGGCATGGGGCGCGGCGCTGGAGGCTGCTCGCACACGGGCCGCGGGTCAAATGTAGCCGCCGCGAGTCTGGCCTGATGGGAGGGCCGGTCGCGGTACAGTCTGGGCGCGGATGAAGGCATACACGCTTTGGATGGCCTTGGGCTCGATTCCAGCCGCCGCGATCGCGGCGCTCTGGTGGTCGCGTGATGCGAAGCGCCGGGCCCACGCCACAACACGGGAGGTCGCGGCGGTCGAGCCCGCCGTGTGGGCCCTTGCCGCGCTTCTGCTGTTCATTGCGCCGATGGTCGCGGGCTCTCTGGCCGCCCAGATGCCGACCTCGGTCATCGGAGCGCCCGAAAGCGTCCGTCGTGTGGCCATCACGCAGGTCGCGGGATTCGGATTCTCGCTCGCTCTGGGAATCGTCGCCGCGGTGCTGGTGGCGCGTGGAGCTCGCTTGCGGCCGGATCGCACGAAGCCGAAACTCGGCCTCACGGCGCGCTCGATGGACCTCGCCTGGGGCGCGGCGGGGCTGCTCGCCGTGGCGCCGTTCTACCTGATCGTCAGCGCCGGCGCGACATGGATCGACGGCCTGATCCGCGGTGAACAGCCCGACCCGGTCAAGCACACGACGCTCAAAATGCTCAACGAGGCTCTCGCCGCACCCGGCAGCCCGGACCGCGCGTGGGCGTGGGTCGTGATCGCGAGCGTCGTCACGCTGGTGCCCGCGGTCGAAGAACTGCTCTACCGCGGGTTCGTCCAGAGCTTCGTGGTGCGCACGATGACGCCCGACGGCCCGCGCTGGCGGGCCGTGGCGATGACCTCGCTGCTCTTCGCGGTGATGCACGTCGCGACCGGCGTGGTGCCGTGGAGCGCGGCCGCGCCGCTCTTCGTGCTCTCGATGGGGCTCGGCCTCGCGTTCGAGCGCACCGGTCGGATCGGCGTGCCCATCGTGATGCACGGCCTGTTCAACGCCGCCAACGTCGCGGTGGTGGTGATCGCCCGGCCGTAACGCTACTTCATCCGCGAGAACCACCGCCCGAACCGCGGCATGTAACTCTCCTCGGGATCGACACTCAGCGCCACGTAGCTCGACCGCCCGTAGATGCTCTCGACGGGAACAAAGCCGATCATGCGGCTGTCGCGGCTGAGGTCGCGGTTGTCGCCCATCATGAAGTAGTGACCGGCAGGAACAGTCCACACGCCGCTGCTGACATCCGACCGCGCGCCCGAGACGAGGCTCAGCGCATGCCGGCACACCTGATCGTCACACTCCACGCCCTCGGGCGGGTCGGAGGTGAGCGACGGCGGCAGCGATTCCTCCTCGACAACCACGCGGAACCGCTGTCCGTCCGAGAGGTGCATCGGCACATCCGCCGCGACCGTGGAGTAGGACGCCATCCTCCCGTTGATCACCAGGCGGTTCCCGCGAAGCTCGATCCGGTCACCGGGCAACCCGATGATGCGCTTGACCAGCCGCTGGCCGTCGGCCGGAGACTTGAACGTCACGATCTCGCCGCGCTTGGGCTCGTCCCACCTCGCCACCCACATCGTCGTGAACGGAACACGCAACCCGTACGCCAGCTTGTTCACGTAGATGCGGTCGCCCTCCAGGATCGTCGGTCGCATCGAGCCCGACGGCACATCGTTCCAATCCGCGATCGATGAACGGATGGGCGTCAGGATCGCGAACGCCAGCGCGAGCGGCAACACCCAGTTGTGCAGGAACTTCTGCGCGGCCGTCTTCGGCGGGCCTTTCGCCTCCGGCTTCGAGGCGGTGCGGGACCTGGAGGAACGCAGTCGGAAGCGTGACAGCCGGGGGAGGGGCATCGTGCGTTGAACTCCTGGTGTTCCGATCTGGGGTTGTGGGAACGGACGGGGTTCCAATCGGGTCGCGGGCGGCCGCGGCCCGGTATGAAGATACTCCGGCGATGGCCGCCGGGTTCGCATGGGCGGCTTCCGCCACGCCGCGACCGTTCGCGCGTCCGCAGCACCCTCACAAGCGGCAAGGGCGGAATCGCCCCGCTCGGTTATGGGCTTGTCCGGCCAGCGATCTCGATGCGCTGACCCGGCCAGGCCCGCCACGGTGAGCACTCCGCTTTCCTGTCCGGGACCCTGTTGTCGTCCGCCCGACGCGGGTCGAACCCCCTCGCCGGACTCGAAACCGAGACGAGCAGGGGATAATCCGCCCTGATGACCACCGCCGACCCATCCCTCCGCGCCCGGCCCCGCATCCTCACCGGCGATACGCCCACCCACACCGGCCTCCACCTCGGCCACTACGTCGGATCGCTCGAAAACCGCCTCAGGTTGCAGGACGAGTACGACTGCTACTTCCTCATCGCCAACGTCCACGCCTTCACCACCCTCGCCGAAAAGCCCGCCGAGATCCGTGCCAACACCATCGGAATCGTCAAGGACTGGCTCGCCGTCGGCCTCGACCCCGACCGCTCAACCTTCGTCCTCCAGTCCGAGATCCCCGCCATCGCCGAGCTCACCTTCCTCTTCGCGATGCTCATCCCCTTCAACAAGGTCATGCGCAACCCCACGCTCAAGACCGAGATCGAGACCAAGGGGCTCGGCGAGACCTACCCCTTCGGCTTCCCGATGTACGCCGTCGGTCAGTGCGCCGACATCCTCGCCTTCCGCCCCGAACTCGTCCCCGTCGGCGAGGATCAGGAAGCCCACATCGAGATGTGCCGCGATGTCGCGCTCAAGTTCAACCAGCTCTACTGCGGCGTGGGCAACCGCGTCCCCGCCGAGGAGCACGCCAAAGTCGGCGGGGTCTTCCCGATACCGAAAGCCAAGGTCGGCCGCATCGCGCGCCTCGCCGGCCTCGACGGCGTCAACAAGATGAGCAAGTCGCTCGGCAACGCCATCTTCCTCTACGACGATGCCAAGACGGTGCAGAAGAAGATCAACAAGATCACCGTCCTCCCGGACCCCGCGACCAAACTCGTGCCCCAGGACCACGCGCTGCTCCAATACTGCGACGCCTTCCTCCCGCGCGAGCGCGCCGAAGCCATCCGCGCCGAGTACGCAAGCGGCAAGGACGTCATGCACGGCCACATCAAGGCCGAGCTCGGCGAGGCGATCAACGCCCTCATCGAACCCATGCGCCAGCGCCGCGCGAAACTGGACGGCCCCGAAGGCGACCAGCGCGTGATTGAGGTAATCAGCACGGGGATCAGGAAGGCCAACGTCGCCGCCGAAGAGACCCTCGCGATGGCCAAGCGGGCGATGGGGCTGCACTTTGGTGAGCGGCGAATCGGCTGATCTCCGCCCCGCTTGCCTCTCGTCAAACGCAACGGAGTCCCTTCCATCATGCACGTCAACCGAATCACCACGAGCGTCGTGATCTGCGGTGTGGGCGCCGCGGCCGCGGGCCTTCTGCCCAGCGCGGGCTGCTCGGGCACCTCCCACGCAACCACCGCCAACCAACCGTCCACCCCCGCCTCCCCTACTCCCTCTTCCACCCGCCCCTCAGGAGCCCCTGCCATGCAACTCGGCAACTTCTCCATCAGCCTCGCCGTCAAGGACCTCGCCGCCTCCCGCGCGTTCTACGAGAAACTCGGCTTCAAGCCCGTCGGCGGCGACCAGTCGCAGAACTGGCTCATCTTGCAGAACCAGACCGCGACCATCGGCCTCTTCCAGGGCATGTTCGACCGGAACATGCTCACATTCAACCCCGGGTGGGATCGGACCTGCGCGACGCTCCCAGTCTTCGACGATGTCCGCGACATCCAGCGCAGGCTCAAGGCGCAAGGCCTCACCCTCACCACCGCGGCCGATGAATCCGCCACCGGGCCCGCGAGCCTGATGCTCATCGACCCCGATGGCAACCCCATCCTCGTCGATCAGCACATACCCAAACCGCCACAGCGCTGATGTCTGGGTGCGCCGGCTCTCCGAACCGACACCGCGAGAAGATCGACGCCCCCAAATCCATCCTGATTCCTGCGGACTTGGCGCAAGACCCCCCGCGCAATCACCACAAAACCCACGTCGCGCGCAAAACCGCCCTCTCCGCGCCCGGCCGCCGCGCCAAATCCACCGAGAACTCCAGCACTTTTCGCGTTTCACCCTCCCCGCGCAACTCAACAACCGATACCCGCAACCCCTTCTCCCACAGGGGCTTGTCTCCCGGCGCGCGCGCGCCGGCGCACGCCCCAGCACACCCCGCGCGGAATTTTCAGATTTTCTGAACCCCAAGCCCCACCACGACTTGCGCCGCCTCCTCGCCCACGCGCGGACCGATCTGTGCTGCACAAATCCGGCCGATCGACCTCATGGGTGAAGGAGCACCACGATGCCCGAACCCACCACAGCCTCCCCCACCCCCTCACCCTCTTCACCCCGATATCCCCACCCTCCCCGCTCCGCACTCCGGACACACCCGCGCCCCCACGATCCCGCTCAGGTCGTACCCGCACTTCTCGCACAGTGTTCCTCCCTGCGCACGCCGAACATCGCCGCGCCACAATCCACCGTGCAGGACGGCGGCCGCGATCCCGGCCAGCATCGCGAGCAGCACGCCGGGTCCGTGCCGCGCCACCACGTTCCCGATCGTGTCGATTGTCGCGCCGCCGACGAACGGCCCCTTAGAGCCCACACCGATCTCCCCGCTCATCCGGAACACCGTCCCGCCCAGCCGCTCACCGATCGTGATGATCCACCCCCACACCTCCCAAGCCAGCATCCGATCCAGCACACAGAACACCACGCCCGCGCCAACGGTGCACACCGCGCCGCGCGCCCACGCCCACGCGTTCGCGGGAACCCACGCACTCCCCGTCGCCATCCGCCTCCTCAACCACAACGCCGGCAGCAGCGCGGGCGCGAACGCCACCGCCGCCGCGATCGACCTCGCCACCGCGTCGTACCACCACCGCGGCTCGTGGTGGTTGAACCCCATGATCTGCCCCGCCAGCCGCGCACCCGGCCCCGTCGGCGTCCACCCCGCCGCCTCACCCAGCCGGAACAACTCACGCTGCCCGAACAGATTGACCCACCCGCCCACCGGCCACCACGCCGCGCACACGACACCCACCGTCACGACCGCAAGCACGTTCCGACGAACACGCCGCATTGATCGCTTCCCAAGTCGGCCCCCCCACCGCTCCCCACCCCTCGCCGCCTTCTTGCGTGATCATATCGAACCCGCTAGTCTCCCATCCCCCTCTTCGACGACTTCGACCCCGCAGCCCAGCACCCGGAGAAATGCCATGTGGATCGCCATCGCTGCCGTCCTGGTCCTGGTCGTTGTCGTCGTTCTCCTCCGTCGGCGGGGTCGCAACGCCTCCCCGGTCTCCATCGTGATGCTGCGCTCAAAGCCGCGCGGGTTCACCGAGGCCGACGTGCGCGGCGCGTACCGAAGGGCCCTGAAGGCCGAGCCCCAGGTTCAGACCATCCCCATGCCCGACGGCCTGACCAACGGCCTGCTCCTGATCTCGGAGCAACTCCCACCCCTTGCCGTCATCGATTCGTCGCGGACGTACATGGAGGCCGACGAGGTCGCCCACCACGCCCGGCGGTTCGAGCACCCCACCGCCCGCGACGCGCTGCTCGCGCACAAGGCGTGGGTGTCGATCGACGCCATGGGCTCGATCGGCATGAAGCGCGCCATGCGCGCCAAGGTCTACCCACTCTTGGGTCGCGTCGCCGCCGAACTCTACGACCACGACTCCCTGCTGCTGTACCTTCCGGCCGAGTCCCGCTTCGCAAGCCCCGGCCCCGATGTCGAGAAGATGCTGCGCGAAGGCCGCATCGACGAGCTGTTCGGCGATGATTCCCTCCACGCGCCGATCTTCCACACCGAATCCGACGATACCGAGATCAACCGCGCCATGGACGAGGCCCGCTCTCGTCTCCCGGAACTCCTCGGCGCGTTCGACCGCCGCGGCGAGCAAGCCCTCGCCATGATCAAGTCGCGCTTCGGCACCGGCGACGGCGGATCCGAGTTCGTCTGGATCAAGCTCCAGCGCATCGACGACCACCAGCTCGTCGGAACCATCGAGAACTCCCCGCTCGACCCCGAGATCCCGAAGAAGGGTTCGAGCGTCGGCGTCAACCCCGACTCCGTCGTGGACTGGGCGTACATCGACGAGAACAAGAAACCGATCGGGCTCTTTGTTGACCGGATCCTCGCGCGCAGAAAGGCGTAACGCCCTCGACCGGAGAACACCTCATGCCCTCCCACGATCTCTCCCGCCGCGGCTTCCTCTCCGGTTCGGCATCGCTGGCCCTCGCCGCCGGAGTCGGCGCCGGCTGCGCCGGTGCTCGCCAGCAAGGGCCCGCTCCCGCCGACTCGAACACGCCGACGCCATCCGCGCCCGCCGACCGGAAGCGGTCAAACCCCATCGGCGTCTCCACCTACTCCTTCTGGCGATTCAACGACGACTCCAAACTCCCCATCGAGGATTGCATCCGCCATGCCGGAGCCATGGGCTTCGACGGCGTCGAGGTCCTGCAGATGCAGATGCCCCGCGAAGACCACGATTACTGCCAGTCCCTCAAGCAGACCGCCCACCTCGAAGGCCTCTGCCTCATGGGGCTGAGCACCCACCAGTCCTTCATCTCCACCGACCCCGCCAAACGCCGCGAGAACATCGACAAAACCAACCGCAGCATCGAACTCGCCTACCGGATGGGCATCCCCACCATGCGCGTCAACACGGGCCGCTGGGGCACCAGCAGGAACTTCGACGAACTCATGGCCAACCGCGGCATCGAGCCGAGCCTGCCCGGTGTCACGGAAGACGAGGCCTTCGGCTGGGTCATCGACGCGCTCGGCGAGTGCTGCGAGAAGGCCGCCGAGTGCGGAGTGACGCTCGGCCTCGAAAACCACTGGGGCCTCGGCCTGACCCCACAGGGCGTGCTCCGCATCGTCAACGCCATCAACAGCCCCTGGCTCATGTGCACCAGCGACACCGGCTGCTTCCTCGAAGACCCCTACGACCGCCTCGAGATGATGGCCGACAAGACCTGCCTCGTGCAGGCCAAGACCTACTGCGGCGGGGGCAAGTGGTACACCCTCGACCTCGACTACGACCGCATCGCCCGCATGTACCGCAGACACAACTACCGCGGCTGGATCAGCCTCGAGTACGAAGGCAGGGAATCATGGGAGACCGCGATCCCGAAGAGCCTCGCGCTCCTTCGCGGGGCGTTCGATCGGGCATGAACGAACCAGGGAGGAGGGGAGCCGTGCCGCACCGCCGCCAGCAGCCATCCCGCATCAAGCGCGTCCTCGTTCTCGCGCTCGGCCACACAATGGCCGCGGTCGCGATCACCATCGCCATCACCTGGACGCTCGCGCTCGCACGGCCCGTCTCGGACAACCTGGTGAGCTCGGTCGTGCGCATCGTCTCATTCCGCCCGCGAAGCCCCGCCCGCGGCGAAGGCACCGGCTGGCTGACCATCACGCGCTTCTCAGTGCCCGGCGCGTGGTTCGCCGAGTCGTACGTCCAGCCCGCCGAGGGTGAAGGCTCGACACCCGAAGAGCCAACGCCCGGCGCGGTCACGCCCGAGCAGATCGTCCCCGTATGGGCCTTCCGCCAACTCACACCGCACCGGCCCGAAGACTGGCCGACCGATGATTCGACCTGGACGGCCATGATCGACGCCCGCGGTTGGCCCCTCCCCGCGCTCTGGTGCGGCTACACCTATGAGACCGACGCGAACTTCCGCGTCCTGGCAGCACCGCACGGCGCGATCGAAGTCGGCGGATGGAAGACCCGCAAGGGCGCGTGGTCCGGCGCGTACCCCGTCGCCCTGCCTCTGCGCCCGTGGTGGCCGGGCCTCCTGGCCAACAGCGCGATCACCGCAGGGGCCCTGGTCGTGCTCGTTCACGGTCCGCGGCGCATTCGGCGCTGGAGGCGACGATCCGCCGGGCTATGCACGACCTGCGGCTACGACCTCAGCGCCATCGCCCATGCCGCGCCTTGCCCCGAGTGCGGCGCGGCAGGACCGAGAACCCGCTCGCGCGAGGTCCGCCCCCGTGCGTAAGGCACGCGCATGACAATCCGAGCCGCGCATGACGCGGCACGAACGGACTGTGCGCCGGCAACCGGGGTTGGCCGAATGCCGCCCCCGGCTCGGCCCGACATCACGTCCGCCGCGACACCCTGCCGTTCCGGCGGTAGACTCGACCATGCGTCGGCAACTCGCCGCCACAACCCGCATGGTGATGCTCGGCGCGGCAACCACCACGGCCGTTGCGTGGATGTGCGCGATCGCGGTCGATGTGCCCGGTCAGGACTACGGAACGGGCGCGCGGCGGGCGATCACGGCCCGAACGCACATCGATCCCAACCCCGTCGCTTCGCGCGGGCTCGAACCCTTCGAGTCGGATGTACCGGGGCAGCCGAGCGTCTACGCCACGAGGTGGTCGGGCTTCGGCAGCGCGTACTGGCACTCGGGCACGAGCGTCGCGTACTTCCCCGCTCCCCCGGGCGCGCCGACGATGGACGGGGTCGTTCCCCGCTCGCTGCGGCCACGGATCACGCCGTGGCTGACGGGCGGTGCGTCGTGGCCGGGAACGGATGTCGCCCGATTCCACGGCGCTCGCGGCTGGCCCTTCCTGGCGCTCTGGTGCGAGTTCATCACCACGCCGAGCCTTCCGTGGAACGGGCGACCCTCGGGCGGGATCGAACTTCCGTGGCCGGGCGTACAACCCGGGTGGTATCTCCCGCCGCCGCCCAAGACCGCGCTCCCTCTGCGGCCGTTGTGGACCGGTTTCGCGGCCGACACGCTTGTGTTCGCCGCGGCGTGGTGGTTGTTGCACGGCGGCGGGCGACGATGGCGAGCATCGCGCCGGAGGAAGCGGAACCTGTGCGCGCGGTGCGGGTACGACCTGCGGGGCACAGAGCCGCCCGGGGTGTGCCCGGAGTGCGGCGGGTCTTTCGGCGCGGTCGCTGATCGGGTACATTGCCCCGCGTGAACGAATCGACCTCCGAGGCCATCTCCGATCCACTCCCGCAACCCACGCTCGCGAGAGCGCAGTGGCGCGCGCTGATCGCGGCTTGGCTGGGCTGGGCGTTTGACGGGCTCGACGGATTCCTGTACGTGATGGTGGGCCGACCATTCGTGCGCGAGTTGGTGGCCGCGGAGCACGGGATCGATCCGACCGCCCCCGACGCCGCGACCCGGCTCGCGCCCCTCTCCGACGACATCACGCTGAAGTTCACGATCATCGGCGCGGTCTTCCTCGTCGGCTGGGCGATCGGCGGCGCGGTGTTCGGACGGATCGGGGACCGGCTCGGGCGCTCGCGCACGCTGACGCTCACGGTCCTGACGTACGCGCTGTTCACGGGCCTGTGCTTCTTCGCGCAGACGTGGTGGCAACTCATGATCTTCCGATTCATCGCCGCGCTGGGGATCGGCGGCGAGTGGGCGGCGGGGTCGGCGCTGGTGAGCGAGACGCTGCCGAAGCGGCACCGGCATTGGGCAAGCGCGGCGCTGCAGTCGGGCTACATGATCGGCTGCATCGCCGCGGCCTTGACCTCGCGGTGGCTCTCGGGGTTCGAGTACCGCACGGTCTTTCTCATCGGCGTCGTGCCCGCGCTGATGACGGTGTGGATCCGCTGGGCCGTGCCCGAGCCCGAGCAGTGGAGGCGACAGGCGGCGACGCAGCGGCCTCCGCCGGTGAGCGCGGTCTTCTCGCGCGGGCTGTGGAAGACGACGGTGCTGACGATCCTGCTCGCGGGGGTGCCGCTGACGACGGTTTGGGCGTTCTGGCTGTTCCTGCCGGAGGTGATCCGCGCGATCCCCGAGGTGGCCGCGTGGCAGGCCGCGGGCGATCGGGAGCGCGTGCAGTCGCTGATCGTGAACGTGACGATCGTCTCGCTGGTGTTCAACATCGTCGGCAACTTCTTCTCGACGTACCTCGCGAGGTTCGTCGGCTACCGCGGGTCGTTCGCGTTCATGTTCCTGGCGGGGCTGGCGTGCTTCGCGGTCGGCTTCCACACGCCGCCGACGCTGAGCACGATCGGCCCGATCGCGTGCATCACATCGTTCTTCATCCTCGGTGTGTTCGGGATGTTCCCGATGTACGTTCCGCGTCTGTTCCCGACGCTGCTGCGCACGCTCGGTTGCGGGATCACGTACAACACCGGGCGGCTGCTCGCCGCGGCAGGCACGTTCGGCGCGGGATGGCTGATGATCCAGGCCGGGGGCGCATCGGGCGCGCTGTGGTGGGTCGGGATGCTGTACATCCCGGGGATCGTGGTGGCGATGATGTGCGTGGTGCCGCGGGAGGGAGATAGCGAGGATGACGTCGGAGGGCTATGACGCAGGCCGTTGCATGATTGGTCCGGCGGCACGGCCACATATTCTGCGCTGCCCACATAGCGATGCCCATGGCCGTGAGACACTTGAGCCGCCTGATCCACCTTACTTCACATCTCGTCCTCTCAACCCATTCTCCGTATAGAACATGCTTGTACTGGGAAAGCCCGGCGGGCGCCACGAAGAGATCCTCATCGTTCCTTGTTCGATTGGCCCGGACGGCGCGAATCGTTGTGTCGATACGATCTCTGCGTGTCCATCAACGAATACTGCGGGCTGTGGATGAGACCGGCCTTGTTCGTCGAGTTCAGGGTATGGATCCTGTGCCAGCATCAAGTGGCATGGGGGGGGATGTCGAGCGAAGCGGAGGCTTACAGTCTGTTCGGCAGCCGCTCAACCCCCTCTTTGGGCCATAGGCATGTTGTCCGGGATCGGTGCGAATGATCCGCGTGCTGGCACAGGTGCCCACATCCCGCACACTCAGCACTCCGGCAACCCCACGCTCACGTACACCGCCAGCCCTCCTTCCGCCGTCTCCTTGTACTTGCTGCCCATGTCCTTGGCGGTCTCCCACATGGTCTTGATGACCTGATCGAGCGAGACCTTCGCGCTGGCGGGGTCGCCTTCGAGGGCGATGTTCGCCGCGGTGATGGCCTTGATCGCGCCCATGGTGTTGCGCTCGATGCATGGGATCTGCACCAGCCCGCCGATGGGGTCGCAGGTCATACCCAGGTGGTGCTCCATCGCGATCTCCGCGGCCATGAGCACCCGGTCCGGGCTGCCGCCGAGGACCTGGCAGAGCCCGCCCGCGGCCATCGCGCTCGAGACGCCGATCTCGGCCTGGCAGCCGCCCATGGCCGCGCTGATCGTCGCGCCCTTCTTGAACAGGCTGCCGAGCTCGCCGGCGGTGAGCATGAAGTCGATGATGCGCTGCGGGCCATCCTCGCCCACCCCCTCCACCCCTCCCGCTCCCCCGCTGCCGCGGTTGAAGCACCAGTCGTACATCATCACGGCGGGGATGACGCCGGCCGCGCCGTTGGTGGGCGCGGTGACGACGCGACCGAAGGCGGCGTTCTCCTCGTTGACGGCCAGGGCGAAGGTGCTGACCCACTTGAGGGTCTGGCGGAACTCGCGCGTGGAGTGACAAACCAGTTCGAGCCAGCCATCGACATCATCGTATTCGCGGAGGCCGCTGAAGCCCTCGCCGTAGAGGAGTTTGCGGTTCATGGCCGCGGCGCGGCGGACGACGTTGAGGCCGCCGGGGAGGACACCCTCTGTGTGACACCCGCGGTAGACGCACTCCTGCATGGTGCGCCAGATGCGGAGCAGGCCGGCGCGGATCTGTTCATCGGTGCGCCAGGCCCGTTCGTTGGCCATGACGATCCGCGGGATGGTCTGGTTGAGGCGGCGGCAATAGCCTGCGAGGTCGTCACCGTGATCGATCGGGTGCGGGAGTTTGATCGCGCGCGCGCCGCTGGCCTCCTCCTTCTCCTGAACAACGAACCCGCCGCCGATGGAGTAGTAGGTCTCCTCGATCCCCGCGCCGTCGGCGAGGATCGCCGTGAAGCGCAGGCCGTTGGGGTGAAACGGGAGCGACTCGCTCATGTGGAAGAGCAGGTCGTGCTCGTAATCGAACTCGATGGACTTGCCGCCGGCGCCTCCCAGCCGCAGCCGCCCGGCCTGCTTCACGGCCTCGATGCGGTCGTTGATGGTGGCGACCTCGCACGTCTCCGGGTCCTCGCCCATCAGGCCCATGATCACCGCGACATCGGTGCCGTGTCCGTGGCCGGTCTTGGCGAGCGAACCGAAGAGGTCGATGCGGACGCGGGAGACGGCGGCCAGACCCCGCCCGGCCCGCACGACGGCGAGGAATCGCTCGGCGGCGCGCCACGGGCCCATGGTGTGGGAACTGCTGGGGCCGACGCCGATCTTGAAGATGTCGAAGACGGAGATCGATTCCATGATCGCGTGATTATTGCCGGTGCGGAGAGGGAACCGAGAACGACGCGCACGCGGGGAGAGCGTCGCGCGGAGGACAGCGGATCGCCGCCGATAACCAGCGCGCGGGTTCGGTCTGTGGCACGTGCGCAAGATGGGAAAGTCCGGG
Organism: Phycisphaerales bacterium; assembly: GCA_020846975.1. Lineage (GTDB taxonomy): Bacteria > Planctomycetota > Phycisphaerae > Phycisphaerales > UBA1924 > JADLCX01. Next base: position 78,457 of record JADLCX010000102.1, on the reverse strand, counting down.
CCCTCAACGCCGACCGCCGCAGCTCACCGGCACGGCGTATCCCGTCGATCTGGTCATATCCGACCACGCCAGAGCCGACCCGGCCCACGGATGGGTCGCCCGGCTTGCGGGCGTGCGCGGCAGCGAGGCCCATCATGCACCGGTTCCTGAGCAACAAGAAGCACCGCCTGTACGGCGAGGTCGCGATCCTGCTGGCGCTGGCGGGCGTGTTCGCGCGCCTCAACAGCGCCCGCGCGCTGGACGGCAGCGGTCCGGGCTCGCAGACGGTGGCGCCGTGGGGCAACCTGCACCGCAGTTACGTCGGATCGAACGACGTCACGGTGGGCATGACGCGGCGCACGTTCACCAACGGCGCGGGCGAGCCGACCAACCCGGACTTTCGGCACGGGGCCACCTCGGGCGGCGGTCGGTACGCGGACATCATGGCCGATCAACTGGCCGAGAACGGCAAGCCGGTGTTCCGATCGACCGGGACGCGCGTTGAGGCGGTGTGGACCGACAGCGCGGGCAACCCGATCGTCCCGCCGCGAGACTACATCGCGGCCAAGCCGGGCGATGCGGCCGGGCGGATGGCCGGGTCCTCCGGCGACGCCGTGACCTCGGCGGCCACCTTCAACCAGTGGTTCAACGACACGCCCGGCGTCAACAACTCGGCGCGGTCGCCGCTGGTGTTCTCGCGTCAGGGAACCGGGTACGTGTTCGACGGCTCGTTCGACGGGCCCGCGGGCAGCCCCCCGGACTACACCGTTGAGATGGAATACCCGTTCGTGTACGAATCCGGGCGCGACTGGTACTTCTCGACCGCGACGGATGCGGAGGTGTGGGTGTTCATCGACGGGAAACTGGTGATCGACGGGGGCGGGCTCCGGGGCGTGGCGTTCTCGATCACCAACGGCGCGGTGGTGCCCCAGCAGACCGTCAACGCGAGCATGACCGTGGTCGGCACGGCGATCCAGTCGGGCAGCACGCTGCTGCCGGTCACGACGATGGCGAACGTCGGGAACAACGTGTACGCGCCGTTCGGGCTGTTCACCGACCCGACCCGCGGCAACGTGCGGCTCTCGACGCTGCCGCGCACGGTCGACCTTCAGAGCAACGTCGCCGCGGGCACGCCGATCTTCGTGCACGGCGCGAGCTGGATCAACTCCCGCGGCGATTGGGCGCGGCACCTCACGGCGGTGTCGTCGCCCGCCACCCAGCAGGTGCGGGTGCTGCGCAACGGCGATGAGGTTCCGGACATCCGGCCGTTCGCGAACCAGACCTCGGTGGCCACCTTCCTGTCGCCCTATGTCAACGCCGCGACGCGGCGGATCACGCTGCGCGATGACCAGGTGATCTTCCTTTTCGAGCTTGGGACCACGGACATGCGCGCGGCCGCCGCGGACTTTCAGGACCTGGTTGTGCTGGTCAACCTGGAGCCGATCGGCGGCTCGAACACGGAGCCGGACACGACCACGACGACCGGCTCGGGGGTGCCGATGTTCACGCAGCGGATCAGCCTGAGCCGGCTGGGCTGGCTGCAGGACCGCGGGTCACACACCCTCAAGATCCTCTTCGCCAACCGGACCGGCGCGGCCTCGCACGTGCGGCTGGAGACCAACATCACGACGCTGAACCTGGCGAACATGCGGTCCGCGCCCGGGGTCGATTGAGCGGCGGACCGCTGGGCCGCGGCCCAGGAGCGGGCCGAGACGGAGGACAAGGTGAACGCCTTCCCCGTGCTGCATGTCTAGGAAAACGCTGACGACATCACGCCGGCGGACCTGAAGCACGCGCGGACAACGCGGCGCGAACTGCGGAAGCGGACGGCCGAGCTGCTCTCGCGCGTGGGCAGCCGCCTCTTCTCATGCCCGCGTTGGAACCAGGTTCTTACGGCCCGATCAGGTACACGTACAGGAACGTCGGATCGGGCGACCCGCCGACCTGCGGCGCGGCGACGATCAGGCGGCGCTGTTCGGGGACGAGGATGCTCGTGCCGGCGCCGGCGTTGGTCACCTCCTTGTGCAGGAGGGAATAGGCCGGGGGCTTGCCCGGCTCGCCGGAGGTCTGCTGGAAGATGTCCACGCGCCCGCCCGAGCCGCCGCCCGAGGCGTACACGCGCCGGTTGACCGGGTCCCACCACAGCGACTCGACCTGATCGACGCACGCCAGCGGCGCGGCCGCCTGTTCGCCGGTCTTGGTGTCGATGACGACGAACATCGACGAGGGCGAGCGCGTCACCGTGTAGAGGTGGCCGGTCGCGCTGTCGAGCGCCATCGGGTAGTTGCCGGTCAGGCCCTTGATCTGCCAGGTGGTTTCGAGTGTCAGCGCGCCGTCGGTCCCGCGCTTGACGACGGCGATCTGGCCTGTCGCGGGCATGTTGACGTACACGCGCTCACCGTCGAGCACCAGGCCGCGCGTCATCGAGGGCAGCGCCAGCGACTTGCTCCGCTCGCCGGTCTCCAGGTTGAACGAGCCGAGATTCTTGCCGTGCGAGAGAAAAACCCGCTTGGCCGCGGCGTCGTAGCGCATGCTCTCGGTCTCGCCGGGAAACTCCATCTTCTTGTCGAAGGTGAGGTCGCCCTTGGCGTCGATCTTGAAGATGCGCACGCTGTTGTCGCCGCCGCAGGAGACCACCAGCTTCTTCTGGTCCGGCGCGATGAAGACGTTGTTGGGTTCGGGCAGGTCGGCGATCGCCGGCTGCTGCTTGTTGTTGCCCAGGTCGAGGATCTCCAGCGCGTTCTTGGCCTTGGCCGCGACGTAGATGCGGTTGACGCTCGGCTCGACGGCCATCTGGTTGATCTTGCCGGGCGCGCCGTTGATCACCGACCGCTGGATCATCGGCAGCATCAGGGGCTTGCCGGTGTGCTGATCCTTGAACATCCCGAACGGGGGGTTGACGGCGGGCTGCTGGGCGACGGCCGCGGAGGCAGCCAGGGCGAGTCCGGCAACCAGAAGAAAACAGGATTGGGGGGTCTTCATGGCTGGAATGGTAACGCTCCGACCGCTTCAGGTTGCTGACGATTCAGACGGGGTGTGTTTGGATGCCGCGTTCGGTTCGCGAGCATGTCTGAACTCATCGATCTTCTGATGATCATGTTGGTGATCTCGACGCATGGGCAAGTGGTAGCCTCCACGCCCGGCTGCGGCGGAACAGCGGATCGGCGCGTACGCGAAGATCGTTGCAATGCGAACCACTACTCACTCACCGGGCAAGCCGCCGTCTCGTGGTCCGTTGCGGATCGGATTCCTGAGTCGTCAAATTGATTGCGTGGGACAGATTCGCGCCGATTCCGCTTCTATCGGCGGAGCATCGCCGCACCCGGCACGGGCCGACGGCGGTAGAGGATTGGTCCGCCGCGCGTGCGGCGGCGTCGGACGACCGGCCGGGTCGGCGCACTGTCTCCGGAGGACCCATGCCATGCATGATCGAACGTTTGGGACTCGCTTCGCGGCCTTGTCGCGCTCGGCCGCGGCCTGTTCCATCGCGCTCACGACGGTTGTTGGGGGGGGGGTTCGGGTCTGAGCGGCCCGCCGCGGCGCAGAGCTCCGTCTACTACGGCGAGGTCGATGCCACGCTGAGGTCGGAGCTTGCCCAGTGGTCAGCGTACTACTGGAACCGCGTCGATACCGGCGCGAAGGCCAAGGTCGGCGAGTTCGCCTTCACCAACGCGGCTCTGAACAACCCGCTCTTCAGCCCGCTCCGCGGTGCGCGGCCGACGCTGGAGCAGGTCAAGGTGCTCAACTCATCGGATTGCGACGGGCTGGCAGCGTTGCAGCCGGGATGGGGCGACACCGCCATCGCGGCCGCCTTCCGCGATGCGATGAAGGATTGGAAGTTCAGCACCGACACCACGACCAACGCGACAGGCTCGGCGATCCACGTCGCGCTCATCACCGCCGCGCCGCCCGAGGCGGGAGCAACATGGTCCAGTCAGGGCAACCTGATCATCTCGGAGAAGCTGCCGTTGGTCACGGTCGGCGGCCAGAACGAGGAGCCGACGATCGCGACCGGCGTGTCGTCGGCGACGCAGGCGGCGATCAACAAGATCATCCTGATCGGCCCGATCATCGCCGCGGCCAGCGCAGGGACAACCGAGGCGCAATCGCTCATCACGGGTGAGGAGAGTCACGCAACCAAGTTCGAGCGCGGGGTTCGGACACTGCTCGCGGATGGAGGGTGGGTCGGCACTACCTGGCGCGTCGATGCCGCGTTCGGCGTGTTCGGGAGCCTGCCGCTGGTGGGCGTGACGTTCAGCGACGCGTTCGTGCTGGTGGATAGTGTGAATGGAGGTGTGAGCGCCGCGTTTTCGCTCAGCAGTAGTGTTGATGCGACGTTGTTGCTCGGTGCCCACTCTGCTCAGTACCTCATAGGTCAGCCTATTCGATACATGACGCTATCGGGTTGCGCCACAGATCACCAAGCGGGCTGGTGGCCATTGATGCCGCATCCGGTCAGTCCTCGTCCGCCCGCAACGCCAGGAAGCACCTGCGTTCCGGTCAATCCGCCCTGGGCTCCGCCTCCCGCACCGCCACTCTGTATGGATTCTACAGTACCCGGATGGATGACGCTGCCGACGTGTGTGTTTGCCGCGGCAGTTCCGCCAACGCCAGGTCCAGGCACATGCACATGTACCGAATACGGGCACCACACCGGCGGTCCGGGCGTTCCCATCGTCTGGGTTCGGTCCATCTATCAGTGCCCCGCTGGCCCAGCCGGGACTTGCCCGCCCGCCGGGTATCCCACTGGCTGCACACTCGTCATTGACTATTGGTGGTGACATGTATGAAGAGTTAGACGCCGCAATCAGGCCAGTCCCGACGGCGTGAACGCCGCCGGGACGTTTTCCTGAAAAGAAGATGTCATGAAGCTTGGCCAGTTCTGGCGCTGGTACGCGCCTTTGCTCTCCGGTGTGCTCGTCGCGGCCATCGTTGCCATTATTGTTACATCGTTGCAGGTTCGCTTCCTGCAAGCGATCGCGGACTCGGATCATGAGCATCAAGGTGGCACAACGACGACGCATCTTTCGGATACCCACTATGCCTTCAGCTCTCTGGTTGCCGGCACGGGCGCCGTTGGACGAGGCTCGCCCGGACAGGCGGCCGCGGAGATAGCGGAACGGCTGCGCCGAAGCACGATATCGGGAGTGTGTGGCTTGCGGTTGTTTGTTCCTGATCTGGGCGAGACAGGTCGATTTGGTGTGCGCATCATCGTTCTGCTGACGTGCTGTGTGGCCGCAGGCTTTCTCTGCCGTTCCGCGGCAGTTTACAGCACGCGATCCCGCTTGTCGCAATGTCGCGGCATCCGCTCGATTGTGGAACGCAGCCAACTTCGCTCCAACGCGCTCGCAGTGCTGGTGACGCTGAGTTTGTTTGTAGCCGTAGCCATCCCCGCTTCCGCTCTAGCTTGGACCGTCCTACTGGACACAGCTTGGCCGCTCGTTCATGAGCAGCGCGCGATGTATCCGACATTCGGGATGATCTTGCTTGCAACGCTCATCGCAGCGGGCGCAACGCTGATTTGTCTTCTGCCAGTAACATGGCTTGCCCTGCGATGGGTCATTCCCGCGAACCTACTGCTCCGTACTCCCCGCTGCGCGATTTGTGGATATGCATTCAACGGATTGCCAATCGCAGCAGTTTGCCCGGAGTGCGGCAGCGGTCCGCGGGAAAGGCGAGCACCTCGCGCATGGTTGGTTCGCATCCGGCGTGTTGTTCCGGCGCAGGCTCGCTACGCGCTTTATGCTTCCGCCGTATTGGTACCGCTCTCTTTGTTGGCGGTTTTCGGATTGGGTTTGGACGTGCGTGCAGGCTCAGAGACGCTTCGTCAACTCCGAAGGACTCCGGCATACTTGCTTGCTCGCGGCATACTGTCGTCCCGTGAGGCAGACTCCCTGATACTCTGGAATCCCTGCGATCCTCGACCTCGCATGGTCCGATGGAGTGGTGTGGATGGTGGGACTTGCATCGTGCTACACGACTGGGCTGCGTGCTCGAACCCAACAGAGCGAGCAAGTCTGACCACGGTTTGGTATTGGACCGACGATGAGCAGCCACGGTCAATCGCGTCCGCATGGACCTTTGCATCGAGGCAGGATCACATGTTGCCGTCTCGAAGCATGATCGCTCAGGTCATCCTCGACTGCGGTCACGAACGCGCCCTACGACTGCTTGGTGCGGTTCCCAATGTGCTCGCGACGACTCGAGCGCATCCCCACCCAGCTTCGATCGAGATCGTAGAGGAAGATTCCGAGCTTAAGGACGTCGTTCGGGCGCTCCGCGCGCATCTGCCGGATCGAGCTGTCCGCACGGATGGTATGCCGTGATACTGCAAGTCATCCCCCTCACGCCGCCATCGCCCGCACCGCCGTCATCAGGTTCTGCATCTCCAGCGGGTCCACCTGCTCCAGCCCCAGCCGCGAGCACAGCACCTCCGCGCCGTCGGTCGCCGGGTTCAGCGTGCACGAGATCACCGGCTCGCCCTTCTCGGTGTTGATCACCGCCAGCACCTCGCCGTCGCGTCCCGGCTCGATGTCGATGAGCTGCCCGCTCAGCACGAACCGGCGGGGGCCGCCCCTGGTCTCGGCAAAGAGCGAGCGGCTCATCTGCTCGTCCATGAGTTGCACGAGCTGCACCTGCACGGCGTCGGCGACGGCCTCGGTCTGCCCCACCGCGTCGGCCACATCGCTGAACAGTTCGATGGTCGCGCGGTACTCGGCGGTCGCCTTGCCGATCACGCCGGTCAGCTCCGTCGAATCGATCTCGAACAGGCGGTTGGCGATCGAAGCCAGCGGCGCGCTCTGCACGGGCACGCCCGCCGCGGAGAGCTGCACCGCGCCGGCGTAGTACGCCAGGCGCTGCAACGTCGCGCTGGGATCGGCGGTCTTGCCCGACTGCGGCAGCGAGTGGTGCCAGGCGATGGGCCGCGCCAAGAGGCCCGGCATCTTCCAGCGCTTCATCATCACCGCCGCGACATCGACGTGCGTGAACTCCAGCGAGCCGAACTCGGCCGCGAACAGTTTGGCGGGCGAGTCGTGGGCCGTGCGCATCGCGGCGTACGACTCGCCGAGCAGCCGGCCCATGAGGGGCTGGCCGCAGTCGAGCATGAGCCCGACGATGAACGCCTCGGCGCCGAGCTGCGGGCTGAGTTTGCGGGCCAGCGCGCTGCACAGACCGGCGCGGTAGACCGATTCGCCCCAGACCGCGCGAGACAGGTTCTTGTCAACCGCGCCGCCCCCGCCCGCCGCGCGGCACAGGTAGAAGCCCAGCGACGCCGCCTTGACGCGCTCCATCCCGAGCACCACCAGGGCACGATCGAGCGTCGAGACCGGCGACCGCTGCGCGAAGAAGGCCGCGTTGGCGAGCTTCAACAGCCGGCCCGTCAGCGTCCAATCGGTCTTGATGACCTCCACGTAGTGCCGGATCTCGCTCTTGGGGTTCTGCGTGAGTTCCAGGAGCCGTGCGGCGACCTTCGGCTGCGTCTCCAAGCCGAGTTTCTCCAGCCGGCGCTCGAGCCGCTCGTGCAACTCGACCACTTCCGCGGCGGACAGTTCTCGGCGGGGACGGGTCATCGAGCATCTATCGACCCGTTCCAGCGCCGCCTACGGCTGGAGCCGTGTGCTCGCCCACCCCGAATCCGGCGCCCAACCGTCACAATCGGCACTCTTTGACGGGCGCAGCGTGCGCTGCCAGACCGCGCGATCGTGCAGCCGACCCTCGCCCGCGGCCCAGACCTCGACTCGCTCGGCCCAGAGCCGGAAGCCGCCCCAGTGCGGCGGGCGCGGGATCTCGATCGATGCGCCCGGCGCGGGCGGGTGGTCGGGGTCGATCCCGAATCGCGCGCACGCCTCCCGCACCTGCCGCTCGAGCACGTCTCGGCTGGCGACCGGCCGGCTCTGCTCGCTCGCCCACGCGCCGATGCGGCTGATCCACGGGCGCGAGCGGAAGTACGCATCGCTCTCGGACGCGGACGACCGTGTCACCGGACCCTCGATCCGCACCTGCCGATCGACGTGGTCCCAGTGGAAGACCGCCGCGGCACGCGCGTTCGCCGCGAGCGCGAGCCCCTTGCGCCCGAGGTAGTTGGTGTAGAAAACGATGTGCCCCGAAACCGGGTCGATGCCCTTGCAGAGCACGATGCGCGCCCCGAGGCGTCCGTCGGCATCGAGCGTCGCGAGCGTGAAGGCGTTGGGGTTGGGCTGGTCGCGGCGACGTTCGGCATGGTCGAACCACGATCGGAACAGTCCGAATGGTTCGGCCGGCAGCGGATCCGGCAGTTGGTCCGAGTTGACCCCCCCACTGTCGGGAGTCTGGTCCATCGGTCCGGTGAGCATGACCGAAACATAGGTCCGGAGCCTGATGCGATATCCACATCGCAACCTGTTGCCCAGCAATACCTTACAAAATATGCACAACTGTTCGGATTAGCCTTGCATATCGTTGCCTTTTTGGTAAACTACCTCGATCTGGATTCCTGAGTCTCGGCTCACCCGTCGGACATTCAGTCGGTCAAACACTTCCCGGTTCTCTCACCCCACGAGGTCCTCCATGCTCGCCACGCTCTCCGCCATTTGCTCGATCACGCTCGGTTCGTCGCTGGTTGAGCCGCCGCCCACCCACGACCAGGTTGCCGGAAAGCCCTCCTTGGTCGCCACGGATGCTCAACTCAAGAGCACGCTGGTGGTCGCGACCCTCGAGCACGACCTGGTCGAGGGCAAGAGCGTGCTGTGGTGCGGGACCATGCCGATGGCGTGGCAGGAACTGGTGCAGGCGATGGGCTCGCCGCTGACGACCGACGCCCAGGGACCATCGGGCGCGATGATCGGCTCGCTCAACGCCACCGGAACCAGCAAGGCCGACCTCGATTCCGACTCATACGTCGCCATGGCCGGCTTCGGGAAGGACGACATCCTGAAGAAGATCCGCGAGGCCCTCCAGCAGCGCTTCAAGGGCGCGGCCTCGCCCAAACTGCTCCCCGACTCGCTCAACTCCGACGAGATCTTCGCGTACTCGTACCTCTTCAAGAATCTCGAGTTCGCCGAGCCCTTCCTGCGCCGCGAGATCCCGCTCGGCTTCCAAAGGGCGAGCGTCGCGGCATTCGGCCTCTGGCCCGACCACCGCGCCGATGACCGGTGGGGCGCCCTCGCCAAACAGGTCTCAATCCTGTCGTACACCTCGCCCGAGAGTTGGACGGTGGAACTGAAAAGCAAGGCCGCGGGCGACCGGCTCATCATCGCGCGGCTCGACAAGAAGAAGACCCTCGCCGAGACGGTCGTGGCCGCGCTGGGCGCGGGCAAGGATCAGAAGCCGCAGAGCATGAACCGCGCAGATCGGCTGGTCGTGCCGCTCCTGAACTTCGACATCACGCGCACGTTCGGGGAACTGGCCGGGGTGATGCTCCGCGGCCCGAAAGCATCCGGGCTGATCACCGGCGCGATCCAGAACATCCGCTTCCGGCTCGACGAGAAGGGCGCGGTGCTCAAGAGCGAGGCCAGCCTTCGCGCGACGGCCTCGGCCGTGCCCCGGCAGGTGCGGGAGATGGTCTGTGACGGGCCCTTCCTGATCGTGATGATGCGGGCGGACGCGAAGCACCCGTACTTCGCGGCGTGGGTGGACAACCCGGAGATCCTGGTGGGGATGAAGAAGTAGCCGGGGCTTGAAAGGGGGGCATCGTGAATCGTTCCGAGCGCAACGCACGTATCGTGATGCGTGCTGATCCTCACGGTCATCCAGGGCCCGGACAAGGGACGCAAGTACCAACTCCCGACCAACCAGCCGCAACTGGTCGGGCGGTCGAGCGAAGCGCTGCCGATCTCGGACACGACGGTCTCGCGCCGGCACGCGGAACTGACGCCCGACGACGGGGAGTGGTGGATCCGCGACCTGAACAGCCAGAACGGGACGTGGGTCAATGGGGTGCAGATCACCGAGCGGACGCGCCTGCGGCTGGGCGACCAGGTCCGCACGGGCGCGACGCTGTTCGTGTTCGGGCGGGCGGAGGAGAGCGACGAGATCGACCTGATCCGCGTGCTGGATGCCGACCGGATCGACGCGACGATCGAGCGCTCCCTCCCGAGCAACGACGACTCGGTGGTGATGGCCGAGCCGGAGCCTCGCTCCGCGGCGGTGCACCACCTGCGGGTGATCTACCAGCTCACCGCGCTCATCACGCACACGACCAACCGCGACGACCTGCTCAAGGCGGTGATGGAACTGGTGTTCACCGAGTTCAAGCCCGAGCGGGGGTTCATCATGCTTTCGCCGACGGCGGAGCAGAGCTCGACCACCCCGCGCGCCGGGGGTGTGGGCGGCGCGGAGGCCGACCTGCTGCCCGTGGTCGTCAAGCACCGCTCGCCGCCCAAGGACAAGGGCGATGCGCGGATCCACGTCTCCAAGACGATCCTGCAGCACGCGATGACCGGGGGCGAGGGCGTGCTCAGTTCCAACGCGATGAGCGACCCGCGCTTCGCCAAGGGCGACAGCGTGCAGCAGTTCCATATCCGCTCGGCGTTGTGCAGCCCGATCGAGTTCGGCGACCGGCGGTTCGGGGCGATCTACGTCGATTCCTCGATCGCGAACTACACGTTCACGGCGGAGCAGTTGGCGCTCCTGAACGCCATCGGTCGGCACACGGGCCTGGCGCTCGCCAACGCGGAGGCTTATGCCAAGCGCCTGGCGACCGAGCGGCTCGCGGCCATCGGCGAGACTGTCGCGATCCTGTCGCACTCGATCAAAAACATCCTGCAAGGACTGCGCGGCGGGGCGGATGTCGTCGAGATGGGGTTGAAGAAGGAGGACCTCAAGGTCTCGCGCGGCGGGTGGGGCATCCTCAAGCGCAACATCGACCGCATCAGTTCGCTCACGCTCAACATGCTCGCCTACGCGCGGCACCGGACGCTGGAGTTCGAGCTGACCAAGATCGCCCCGCTGCTGGAGGACTGCGCGAGCCTGCTGCAGGACCAGTGCGCAGCACGGCAGGTCGCGCTCCTGATCGATGCCGACGCCGACCTGCCGCCGATCATGCTCGACCCGAGCCTGATCCACCAGGCGCTGGTGAACCTCATGGGCAACGCGGTCGAGGCGGTCGATGCCAAGACCGGCGTCGTGACCGTGCGGGCCACCTTCATCCCCGCGGTGCCGGCACAGCGTGGGATGCCGGCGCAGCGACCGGCGGTCCGCATCGACGTGATCGACAACGGTCCGGGCATCGCGCCCGATCGGCACAAGCAGATTTTCGAGCCGTTCCAGACCACCAAGGGCTTGCGCGGCACCGGACTCGGGCTCGCGGTGACTAAGAGCATCGTCGATCAGCACAACGGGCGGATCTTTGTGACCTCCAACCCGGCCAAGGGCGCCAACGCCGGCGCGACGTTCACGATGGTGCTGCCCGCGGACAACAAGGTGCCCGCCGATCCGAGCGCGACGACCGGCGCGAAGCCCACGGGCGACCAGATCGTCGTGTTCTGAGCGGTTCTGCGGCCGCGGCCTAACATTTCGGGTCCATCGGCGGGCGGTCAACCCACGATGACCCGCGGGATGAACCGCGTGCTACGACCGCCTCCGCCGAACACGGCTGCCCGGCGTTTCTTTGGCGCGTGCCTTGCTTCCGTTCTGGAGGCTGAGGACGCGATCAGGACATTCACGGAGGCACGGCACATGTTCAAGCATTCGACGAATCGGCGGGTCCGTTCGGATGAAGCTCCGCATGGGCTCGAAGGGCTGGAGGCGCGGACGCTGCTCGCGGTTGATCTGCTCGCGCACGGACCGCGGATCCGCTTCCCCGGCGTGTACAGCTCAGGTCAGCAGCTCGACGGGATCATCGCGTACAGCAACACCGGGTTCGATGATGCGGACGCGTTTCACATCGAAGGGTTCCTGTCGCGCGACAAGTCGTGGGGCGACTCCAACGACCGCAGCCTCGGTGAAGTCGATTTCGCGGATGATGGAGTATCGTCGTTCGCAACCATCGGCACCGGCATCCGGGCGCGCATCCCGTCGGGAACGCCGGCGGGCATCTACTACCTCGGTGTTCGAGTCGATTCGCGCGGCGCGATCGGCGAGAGCAACGAGGGCAACAACATCGCGTTCTCGACGGACAAGATCGTGGTGCAGGGCGCGCCGCCCGAGATCGAGATCAGCGGCAAGGCCCTGCTGATTCCCGATGGTGACACTACCCCGCGCGATGCCGACGGGACCGGGTTCGGTTCGACGGGTCTCCTCGGCGGGGTTGACCACACGTTCCGCATCCGCAACACGGGCGCTGGTCCGCTGTTCCTCTATGGCCAGACGCCGGTGCGGATCACCGGGGCCGCGGCCTCGTCATTCCAGATCCTCCGGCAACCGCGTGCGACGATCCTGCCCGGCAAGTCGGCGACGTTCGTGGTGCGGTTCTCGCCGCTGAACGTCGGGCTCAACAAGGCCACGCTCAAGGTGCTGTGCAACGACACGAGCGAACCGGACTACGACTTCCGCGTGCGGGGGACGGGCATCGTCTATCCCGAGATCTCGGTACAACTCGACTTCGTCTCGCCGGTCTATTCCGGCCTGACAACACCGGTTACCCTCGGCACGTTCTCGATCGGCCAAGAGACACTGTTCACGTTCGTCGTGACCAACAACGGCCAGGGGACGCTGAACTTCGGCCTGCCCGAGATCTCGGGCCAGGATCCGCGCTTCGTGCTGGTTGACCCGCCTTCGGAGTTCAGCCTACAGCAGGACTACTTCGCGACGTTCACGCTGCACCTCGACACCACCGAATCGGGCACCTTCACCTCCGTGGTGTCGTTCACCAACAACGATCAGAACGAGAGCCCGTTCGTGTTCAGCATCACGGCCGCGGTGGCGTAAAGTAGCAATAGCAACATCAGGAGTTCGCCCATGAACATTCGTCGATCTATCGTCCGCTCGTGCGTAGGGCTGGTCATCGCGGCCGGTCTGTTCGCCTGCGCTTCGGAGAAGAACGAGGTCAAGACCCCCGTGGCCGCGGAGCCGGTGGTGATGAACACCACCTGCCCTTACAGCACGCAGGCCGTGAACCCGGACATCACCGCGGATTACAAGGGCAAGAAGATCGCGTTCTGTTGCAAGGGGTGCTGGTCGCGGTGGGAGAATGCCACAGACGAACAGCGCGCGGCGATGATGGCGAAGATGAAGTAAGACTCGGGTTCCGTCTACACCGGCAACCCGACATCACCCGAGTCGTCATCGAACGGCGGCGGTTCGCGATCCGGCCCGCCGCCGTCGCGATGATTGGCGATCGGGCCGCTCTTCTGGCCGGGGCTGAAGGGACGGACTTCGATCTTGAAGGGATCGTGGGCAGGCGCAGGCGCGAAGCCTCCGCCACCCTTGGCCGGACCGTGCGCCGAGTAGCCGGAGCTGAGGCCCGTACCGCCGGCGTGGCTGGCGAAGTTGCGGAAGCGGGTGAGTCGCTGGTCCCACGTGAGGCGGACGACATCGGTCGGGCCGTTTCGCTGCTTGGCGATGATGACCTCGGCGACGTTGAGTTTTTCCTCGTTCTCGGCCTCCCAGTCGCGGTCGCCGACGTGGTAGTAGGCCTCGCGGTGCAGGAGCATGACGACGTCGGCATCCTGCTCGATGGAGCCGGACTCGCGGAGGTCGGACATGCGGGGGCGGTTGTCGCCGCGGTTTTCCGGGCCGCGGTTGAGCTGGCTGAGGCACACCACGGGCACGTTGAGTTCGCGTGCGAGCGCCTTGATGCCGCGGCTGATGGCGGAGACCTCGACCTGGCGCGATTCCCGGGCCGCGCCGGGCGCGGTCATGAGCTGGAGGTAGTCGATCATGACCGCCTGCACGCCGTGCTGGGCGACCATGCGCCGGGCGCGGGTGCGGAGCTGGAGGACGGTCATCCCCGGCGTGTCATCGACAAAGACCTTGGCCTCGGCGAGTTCGTACATGGCCTCGCAGACGCGGTCGTAGTCCTCTTCCTTGAGGCGGCCGGATCGCATGTCGTGGGAGGAATAGCCCGATCGCGCCGAGAGCAGTCGCTGGGCGATGGCGCTCTTGGACATTTCGAGGCTGAAGAAGGCGACGGGCACGCCGGGTCCGCTCTTGCGTTCGTGGGGCGCGCCGCCGAGGGCGATCTGCTCGGCGAGGTTGAGCGCGAGCGCGGTCTTGCCCATGCTGGGGCGAGCCGCGATGATGACCATCTCGCCCTTCTGCAGGCCGCTGGTGAGTTCGTCCAGATCGTGGTAGCCGGTCGCGACGCCGCTGATGCCCTTGCCCTGGAGCGCGAGCAGTCGCTGGTACTCCTCCTCGACGAGCACGGCCAGCGCCTGGGCGTCGCTGGTCTCTTCCTGCTGGGCGATCTCGAAGATCAGGCTCTCGGCCTTGTCCACGATCTCCTTCGCGCCGTCGGCGCCGAGGTCGCCGGCGTTGTAGGCGTCGAAGACAATCCTGCCGCCGGCATCGATGAGCCGGCGCAGGCGGGCCTTGTCGGCGACGATCTTGGCGAAGTGGACCGCGCTGGCGGGGCCGGGCGTCTCGGTCATGAGCCGCTGCAGGTAGGCCGGACCGCCGATGTCCCTGAGTTGCTGGCTGTCGCGGAGCAGTTCGGCGATGAGCACCAGATCGCCTGACTGCTTCTGGTCGTAGGTCTTGACCAGCGCGTCGTAGATGACCGCGTGGGCTTCGAGGAAGAAGGCGTTGGGGCTCTTGATGAGTCCGACAACCTCGTGGATGACCTGCGGCTCGAGCAGCATGGCGCCGAGCAGGGCCATCTCGGCGATGGGCGCGTGCGGCGGGGGCTTGTCGAAGAGCTTGTCGAGCTGGACGGCGCGCGGCGCGCCGGCCGCGCCGTTCGGGGCGCGGCCGCCTCCCCCGGTTCCCCCATTCCCCCCGGGGCCACCGCCCGCTCGCGCCTCGCCCCCCCCGCCCCATAGATTGGAACCACCGATCATCGACATGCGGGCACGGTAAGCCGGTCGGGGTCGGGAAAACGGTGCCGACAGCTTGTGCACCTCAGTTCACAGGTCAAACTCTCCCGACCTGAACGGAATCGTGTCCCACGGACGCCCACTCTTCCGCTTTGGTGCTTGCCGGGGCACCGCGCGCCGGTTCGGACACACGGTTCTTTGTGAAGGGATGATGCATGCGACTTCGGATCATGGCCCGGGCCGCCGCGGCGGCCGGGGCGTTCGCTTCGCTCTCGTCGGCGTTCGCGGCGGTGGATCAGGGCCAGGCCGGATACCACTACACCTACCACAAGCAGATCAAACCACTCTCGATCGATACGTCGCGGATCGCGGTGCTTGCGGATGATGTCGAGGCGGTGAAGGCCGCGGTGGTTGCGGCGAAACTCGATGGAGGCACGGTTTCGCCGCACGGCCTGAGCAAGTGGTACCTGGTCTCTGGTTTCGGAGTCGCCGATGGCGCGCGGATCGAGCGGGCGGTGGCGACTCTTGCCGTCCAGCCGGGGATCTCGTTCGCTTCGCCGGTGTTCTTCGACCTGTTCGACGGGCCGATGTTCCCGACGCGGGACCTGATCGTCGGGTTTTCGGCGGGACAGCCGGGCGCAGCGCGTGATGCGATCGTCGATCGGGTGATCGAGGTCGAGGCGCGGCGGCACGACTGGATGCCGGATGTGGATGTGGCGACGGTGAAGTCGCAGAACGGGTTTGACGTGCTCAACGCCTCGAACGCGCTGGCGGCGATGGGCGCGACGCTGTTCGCGGAGCCGGACATGGTGTTCTCCGGGCGCGGCGGGCTCATCCCCAACGACCCGCAGTTCGGCGACCTGTGGGGGCTGCGCAACACCGGCCAGGCGGGAGGGCTGAACGATTTCGACATGAACGCGTCGGAGGCGTGGGATGTGCACGCGGGCTCGTCGGCGATCATCGACGTGGTGATCGACGTGGGCGTGGACATGACGCACCCGGACCTGAACCTCGGGCCGGGGGCCGACTTCACCGGCAACGGCACCGCCGGCGACCCCGGCAACAGTTGCGACCACCACGGCACGGCGGTCGCGGGCTGCATCTCGGCGCGGATCAACAACTCGTTGGGCGTGGTGGGCGCAGCGCCCGGGTGCCGCGTGGCCTCGGCGCGGTGCTTTGTATCCACCATCCCGTGCAGCGGCTCGTGGAACGCCTCGGGCTCGTGGACGGTGGATGCGCTGAACTGGGCGCAGTCGATCGGCGCTCGCGTCACCAACAACTCCAACGGGTATGGGTTCACATCCGGGGCGATCGACACGGCCTACACCAACACGCGGAACGCGGGGATCGTGCACTTCGCGTCGGCGGGCAACAACGGAACGGGAACGATCGGCTATCCGGCCAGCCTCGGCCCGGTGAACGCGGTGGCCGCACTGGACCGCTTCGGCAACCGCGCGGGGTTCAGCCAGTTCGGCACGGGGCTGGATTTTTCGGCGCCCGGCGTGACGATCAACTCGACCGACCGGCAGGGAGCGCCGGGGTACACCGGGGGCGACTACAACGTCGTTGACGGCACTTCGTTCGCATCGCCGTACGCGTCGGCGGTCGCGTGCCTGATCCTCTCGCGGAACAGCTCGCTCACCGCCGCGCAGGTGGAAACGATCATGGCCAACACCTGCCGCGACCTCGGCTCGGCGGGGTACGACACGGGGTTCGGCTGGGGGCTCGTGAACGCGCAGGCCGCGCTCAACGCGATCGTGCCGCCAGGCGACGGGTGCTCATCGCCGGTCGGCGTGGGCGTCGGCTCGTACGCCAACACGCTGGTCGGCGCGGGCAACCCGACGCTGGTGGGCGGCGTGTGCGGCGGCGCGGGCGCCAACCCGGACGTGTGGTACAGCTTCATCGCGCCCGTCAACGGCGTCCTGACGGCGAGCACGTGCGGAACGCACGACGCGGCCGGCGTAGACACCGGGATCGACACCGTGCTGAGCCTGCACGCCTCGTGCACGGACGCGGCTTCGACGTGCAGCGACGATGCCCCGGGAGCCTGCGGGGCCTCCGACGGCGGCATCCAGCGTGACTCGGTGGTGACGCAGTCGATGAGCGCGGGGCAGGCGGCCCTCGTGCGCGTTTCCAAGTTCGGCGGCGGCGCTGTCGGGCCGTTCACGCTGAACATCTCGTTCGCGGCGGCCAACGACGCGTGCGCTTCGGCGCAGGATGTTTCTTCGGGTGGCACGTTCTTCGGCGACCTGGCGTACACGAACAACGAGACCAACTTCCCCGCCATGTGCGGCGCGGCGCAGACCAACCCGGACGCGTGGTACTCGTTCACCGCGCCGGCGACCTGTCCGGTGTCGCTGACGGTGAGCACGTGCGGCACGCACGATGGGCCGGGGCTCAACCTGGGCATGGACACGGTGCTGAGCCTGCACACGGCGTGCGTTGGCGCGCCGGTGGCCTGCCTGGACGACACGACCACCGGGTGCACGGGCCTGGACTCGGGGATCTTCCGCGATTCGAGCCTGACCCGCACGCTCGCGGCGGGCGAGACGATCCTGATCCGGGTCTCGAAGTTCAGCACGGTGACGGCCGGAGCGTTCCAACTCAACGTCTCGGCCACAGCGGCGAACGACGCGTGCGCGGCGGCGTTGCCGATCGCCGCGGGCGTGCCGACACCCTTCTGCTCGCACACCGCGACCACCGACGGTCCGACGGAGAGCGCGTGCCTGTCGTTCGGCGACGACAACGTGCACCGGGACCTGTGGTACACCTACACCACGCGCGGCGCGGGCCGGTTCACGGTGCGGACGTGCGGGAGCGCGTTCGACACGAGGGCCGTGATCTACACCGCCGCGTGCCCGCTGCCCTCGACGCCCAACACCGCGCTGGCGTGCAACGACGACGCGGGCGGGATCTGCCCGAGCAACGGGCTGAACTCGAGCGTGTCGGCGGTCGGGGCCGCGAACACGACCTACCGGGTCCGCGTCGGGGGCTACAGCGGCGCGGGCGGCGACGGCGTGGTGATCGTGTATTGCTCGGCCGATATCAACCTCTCGGGAATGGTCAGCGTGCAGGACATCTTCGACTTCCTGTCGCTCTACTTCGCACCCAGCCCGGTGGCCGACATCAACGGCTCCAACACGGTGACGGTGCAGGACCTGTTCGACTTCCTGGCGGCGTACTTCGCGGGCTGCGCGTGACGCACGCGCCCGGGGAGGGGGGACGATCCGCGTTCTCATCCGCACACCACCCGCCGGAAACCGGCGGGTGGTTGTGCTTTCGTGCGACGATCACACGGCGGGCTCAGTGCCCGAACAGGTTCTTCTCCCCGAACATCCCCGACTTCTCGAAGTGCTCCAGCGCCTCGGGCACGGAGCGGAAGATCTTCGTGGCCGTCTCGGTGATGAAGGGGCTCGGGTTCTTCTTGGGCTTCCACACCACGTAGACCTCCTTGGTGTGCTCCCAGGCGTGCTGCAGTTCGCGCTCGACGCCCGACGACAGGCCGGGGATGTCCTTGCCCTCGCGGCCGGGCAGTTCGGGGATCAGGCTCACGATCATGTCGGACTGGTCGATGAGCTTGAAGTCGCGCATGTAGATCTGGCCGTCGATATCGCCGGCGATGTCGAGCACCTCGCGGACGCGCACGCGGAGCGGCCTATCGGTGGTGCTCTTGCTGCCGCCGAAGGCGTGCGGCGTGACATCGAGCCATTCGTCGATCTTGCCCTCGGCCGCGCGGGCGAGCGCGCGGTCGAGGAGCAGTTTCTCGTCCACATCGCCGGGATCGAAGGTGATGAAGTGCTCGGCGAGCGCGGCACGGAAGTCGTCGATCTCCTTGAGCACGTCGGGCATGTCCACGACGTGGCTCATGGGGAAACTGGGGTAGACCTTGCGCATATTGGGCCGGCAGACCAGCCGGAACATGGTGCGGACCGTGGGCTGGTGCCGGCCGCGGCTGACGATGTAGAAGTTGTTTCCGCCGCCCGCCCCTCCACCGCCGCCGCGGCCGTTGGAAGCGGTGACGGCCTGGGCGAGCAGCTCGGTGGCGAGGATCTCCTCCTCGCGCCAGACCATGCAGTCCTTGAGGGTCGCGTCGATGTCGAAGTCGCGGTGCAGGCGGTGGTGCACGACCTCGATGTTGTCGACCAGGCAGATGAACAGGTCGGGCTGAATCGCCGCGACCTGGTCGTAGTCGAACGCCGCGAACAGCCCGTGCCGCCAGCGGAAGGTGGCGTGGGTGTTGACGATGATGTTCTTCTTCTCCCGCGAATCGGCGATGACATCCTTGAACGCGGCGCGGCGGAGCGAGTTGAGGCGCGAGATGGGCAGGTCGAGGATGCGCCCTGGGCGGACGTCCTTGCCCTCGGCGTACATCATGTCGCCGATGTTGTAGAGGGTGCAGCCCCCCTCCTCGCCCTGCTGGCCGGCCATGTCGGCCGCGGCCTTGAGGTAGGGCTTCTTGTCCATGCCGATCTGACCGGTGACGATGGCTCGCATAGGGGCTAATCGTATCGGGAAAGCCGTCGCGGCGATGGATCGCGGAGGCCGGCCCGCGGCCGCTACCATCCGGCATGGCCAAGGCAAACAACCTATTCAACAAGCTCGGCAACCAGTCCTCCAAGCTCGGCGGCGGCGCCGGCGGCTTCGGCGGCAAGGGCGGCGGCGGTCAATCCGAGCTCAGCAAACTCATCGAGGCGGAAGCGAAGAAGAAGGGCGGCGCGGCAGGGACGGGTCACGTGCTCAACGAGCAGCTCGGCCGCGGCGGGGGCGGCTCGAACCCGCAGGGCCCGGCGGGCGGCTCGGGCGGGGCCAAGGGCGTGCCGCGCCGGCCTTCGACCAACAAGGGGCCGTGATCCACGGCCGCAAGGCGCGGACCGACTGACAACATGGCAAGGTGATCGGGCGCGTTCATCGCGCCGAACAAAGGAGGCTCCCATGAAGCGTTCCGGGCTGATCGTTGCGCACGGGCTGACGGCCATCGTTACGGCCGGGCTGATCGTCGGACTGGGCGCGGGGCGGCCCTCGACCCAGCCCGACCCGAACATGGACCCGGCCAAGATGCAGGCGATGATGGCCGATTACATGAAGTCGATCCAGCCCTCGGACCGGCACAAGGTGCTCGAGAGAATGGTGGGCGACTGGACGGTGACGACGAAGATGTTCATGGCCCCGGACGCGCCGCCCACCGAGACCACGGGCACAGCGCACAACGAACTGGTGCACGACGGGCGGTTCGTGAAGACCGAGACGACCGGCAGGCTGTCGATGCCGGGTCCCGACGGGAAGATGCTGGACATCCCGATGAACGGGCTGGGCCTGTTCGGACACGACAACCACCGCAGGCTCTACACGATGGCGTGGACGAGCTCGATGAGCACGGCGGTTCTGACCGCCAGCGGCGGGCTGAGCCAGGACGGCAAGTCGCTGACGCTCTTCGGCGAGATGGACGAGCCGCTGACGGGCGAGGTGGGCAAGGCGGTGAAGTACGCGATCAAGTTCGTCGATGCGGATCGCTACGTGCTGGAGATCTCGGAGGTGATCTACGGCGAGGCGTTCAGGGTGGTCGAGGTGACGCACGTGCGGAAGGCCAAGGCGGCGACGCCGGTGGAAAAGTAGCGCATCGAATCAGGACAACGCCGAGGGCGCGGTGGTCGCGCGGAGATCGCGGAAAGAGGCAGCGCGGCCCGGCCGCACCAGGCTCGAACTCAGAGCGATGAGTGAGATGGGCGGTCATCAGCGGAGAGCCAGGTCGGGGCGTCGGAATACCCCACCCCGACGCCTTCTCCGATCGACCCTCATCTCTCCCATCCCGCCGAGTTCGGTCTTCTCCGCGCTCCCCGCGTGTTTTCCGCGCCCTCTGCGTTGTCTGAATCTGATTCCTACACTCTCCGCCCTATGGCCATTCTCATCGACGCCAGCACCAAGGTCATCTGCCAGGGCATCACCGGCGGATTCGGCGGTTCGCACACCAAGGGCTGCTACCTCTACGGCACGCAGCTTGTCGGCGGGGTGACACCCGGCAAGGGCGGGCAGAAGTTCGAGGTCGATGCGCACAGCGCCGTCCCGATCTTCGACACGGTCAAGCAGGTTGTCGATGCCACGGGCGCGAACGCGACCATGATCTTCGTGCCGCCCGCGTTCGCGGCGGACGCGATCCTCGAAGCGGCCGACGCGGGCATCCGGGTCATCTGCGCCATCACCGAGGGCATCCCGGTCAACGACATGGTCAAGTGCCGCGCGGTGCTCGACGAGATGAACAGCGGCCGCGATGCGCAGCGGCGGATCCACCTCGTCGGCCCCAACTGCCCCGGCGTCATCACGCCCGGCAAGAAGACCGGCGGCGGCGCGGCGAGCAACGACCCCTATACCTGCAAGGCCAAGGGCGGCGGCGGGTGCAAGATCGGCATCATGCCGGGGTACATCCACACGCACGTGAGCGAGTCGAAGACCGGCAAGGCCGTCGGCATCGTCAGCCGGTCGGGCACGCTCACCTACGAGGCGGTGTGGCAGACCAGCCGGCTCGGGCTCGGCCAATCCACCTGCGTCGGCATCGGCGGCGACCCGATCCGCGGCCTCAACCACATCGACGTTATCGAGATGTTCGAGCGCGACCCCGACACCCACGGCATCCTCATGATCGGCGAGATCGGCGGGAGCGACGAGACCGACGCCGCGGCGTACATCAAGAAGCACGTGAAGAAGCCGGTCGCGGCGTTCATCGCCGGGCGCACAGCGCCCAAGGGCAAGCGGATGGGCCACGCGGGCGCGATCATCGGCGGGGCCGATGACACGGCCGACGCGAAGATCGCGGCGTTGCAGGCCGCGGGCGCGAAGGTGGCCCTCAGCCCTGCGGACATGGGGAAGATGATGGCGGAGGCGATGGGGATTGGTGGCTGAGGCTCCGTCCAAGAATCCTTTCGCACCGGCATCCGCACGTACCCAAACTGCGAACAACACTTGACTCGCCCGAGTTGCTTGGTATGTTTCTTCCGTCCATGACGTATTCCGCCGCCCATCCCATGGTTATTCAGCAGTGCAAGCGCAGCGATAAGCGCCAGCGTCTTTGCACGCAGGACAAACCATGCCCGGCCGGTGAGTGCGTCGTCTGGGGAAGCTGAAAGCGACCCCCAAAGCCACGCAAGGCGACCTTGAAAAAGGCACCACCGTCCGGGCGAAACCCGAAACACGGTGGTGCTTGTGCTTTTGGCCGCGTGCGGCGGCCGCTGCCGTGACGGATGCGTGACGAGTTTGAAGGTTTGGTTCAACCTGGCCAATGGCCCGAGCGCGATGGCGCGCGCCCATATCAAGAGTCATGCAGGAAGGCGATCCCACCATGTGCAGCGAAGACATCCCCAACGAAACCATCGTCCTCAAGTTCGGCGGCTCGGCGCTCACGCACGTGGGCGAACTGCGCGCCGCGGTCGGCGAGATCCGGCGCGAGGTCCGCAAGGGCCGATCCGTCATCGCGATCGTCTCGCCGATCTTCGGCACGACCCCGCGCCTGCTCGCCGAGGCCGGCAAACTCGCGGCCGCCGACCCTCCCTCGGGCCCCGCGCTGGCGCGGCTGGTCGCGGGCGGCGCTCGCCACGCGGCCTCGCTCCTCAGCGTCGCGCTCTGGGATGCCGGGCAGGCCCACACCTCCGCCACCGCGCGCGAGGTCGGGCTCCTGGCCCAAGGACCATCCGGTGATGCCGAGCCCGCGGCCATCGACACCGCCGCGGTGCAGCACCTGCTCAACCGCGCGCCGGTGCTGGTCCTGCCGGGACTCGAATCCATCAACGAGCGCGAACAGCCGACACTCCTCGGGGGCGGGGGCCCAAGCAGACGAGGCGGGACCGACCTGCTCGCCGTGTTCATCGCCGAAGCGCTGGGCGCGGATGTGCGGCTGATCAAGGACAGCGAGGGCGTCTACGACACCCCCTCGGGTCGGATCGACCCGCGCGCCGATGAGCGGGCGCGGCGGTACCGCACCATCGCGTGGGAAGACGCCTCGCGTCTTGCGGGCCGGATCGTCGGGCCGCGGGCTTTGGCGCTGGCCGCGCGTCGGGGTGTCCGCATCCAGATCGGCGCGCTGGGCGCTTCTCGCGTGACGACGATCTGCTGGTGGACGGAACTCGAACACCCGACCTCGCTCGAGATCGACCTTCAGCCGGGCGTGACCGGGGCGCGCGTGCTCGTCGCGTGATGCGGCGCCGGGGGTCTTGGGTGCGCTCAAGGCTCCCGGCCGCTACGTCGGAAGAGCATGCTCGGCCTTCTCGCGGACCCATCGCCGCTTCCAGACCAGGAGCACGGCCAGGATCACGGCGCACCCGAGCGCGACGATCGCGACCACGAGCAGTTCATCGTTCCGCAGCGGGTACTGATCGTGCACCTGCCCGGGACGCGGGTCGCTCCAGTTCGACCATGTATCGGCGCGGGCCAGACCATCGAGCGCGGCATCCAGCATCACGAGCCCGGTCGAGAGGATCGCCACCCACACCACTGCGCCGACGACCCACGATGTGAACCGCGGCACGCGGAACGCCGCGATCCCGATCGCGCCCGCGCCGAAGAGGGATCCCAGCACGGCCACCGCGATGTTGCTGACGGCTGAGACCGTGAGCAGCGCCCAGATACTCCGTGCTGTCGGCGGGATCAGCCAGAGCCAGCGGCGCGGGTCCTCTCGCAGCGCGCTCATCCGCCACGCGACCCACAGCCCCGCCAGCATCCACACCATGATGGAGATGAACGGCTCGTAGTCCGCATCGCGCCGAAAGGCCCAGCGGTTCGATTCCACGGGCGGCAGGAGGCACAGCAGATCGCATATCGCCAGCAGCGTGAAGGCCGGCAGCGTCCACGGACGCGCGGGCGGGTTCAGCCATGCTTCCCGCAGCGCGGCGAGCGCAAAGCCCCGGCCGCACTCCGGGCATCGACCATCGGGCAGCCCCGTCAGGTCGTAACGGCACGAGGGACAGGTCGGGATGAACGGCCTATCGCCGTGCATGTCCTGCGCTACGCGGCCCGCGGAGCCGCGGTTGCCCTCGATCCCGCTCACGGCTTCTTCCGCGCGATCGTCACCCACGCGAACAGGTCCGCGGCGACCTCCTCGCGCGGCTTGCCGTCGTTGAGCCCGAGGGCCATCCAGATGTCCCGCGCGGCCTCGTCATCGACCTTGTCGAACTCGACGATCTCGAACCCGATCTTCTCCATCAGGTCGCGCTTGAACGGGCACTGCCCATCGGCGTGCGGCAGGTACGGCTTGTCGCCATCCTTGGGCGTCTGCGCCGGCGAGATGTTGTAGATGACGAACCAGCCGCCGGGCTTGAGCACGCGGTGCACGTTGGTCACGAAGTCCTGGTCGCTCACGCCGAGCCTGACGAGGAACTTCGGGTCCACGTACCGCGACGGATGGATGTAGCCGCGCTTGAGCGTGTTCTTGCTGATGAACAGGTCGTAGCCCTCGCCGGCATCCTTGACCACGGTTTCCTCGGCGGGCCAGCGGCCGAGCCGGAGCGTGAGCCTGCCGCCCTGCTTGCCGACCGATCCCGTGTCGCCCGCGTACATCGCGGAGAACATCGGCTCGACCTCGATGCCCGTGTAGTCGGCGCCGAGCGAGGCGAGAATCCGACCCTGCCCGATCGAGCCGTAGCCGAAATCAAGGATGCGCTTGCCCTTGAATGAGTCCCACTCGGCCGCGCCCGCGGCGAGATCGAACGCACGCGACGAGATCAGCGGCGAGCCGTAGCCGGTGTAGTAGTAGAACTCGGGATCGCACATCCGCGGCGAGAGGCCCTCTCGCTCGGACTCCGGGAGCTTCTTGAACGCCTCATCGGAGAGCACGCGCGACTTGTCGGCGCTGCGATGGACGATGCGCTTGCCGGGATCGGGCAGTTGTCCGGCCGCATCGAGGAACGCGCGACCCGCATCGGTCCGCATCATCGGGCGCAGTTTCGCGGCCTCGGCCTTGAGACGCTCAACGACTGACGCGGGCTTGGCGGGAGGCTCGTTCGTGACCGGTGGCTGGGAGCCGCGCGCGGCGCCCGAGGCCGGTTCGACCGTGGCGAGAACCGCGAACGCGATGAGCACGCCCGTGCGATGTCGAACGTTGTTCATGCCCGAACTCTACCGCGATGCCGGATGCGCCGCACCCGGAGTACGGCTTTCGATCGCCGCTCGCGAACGCCGAACGATCCCGCGAACTCACCATGCCTCCCGATCGTATAGATATGTGTCGATATTTTTTCGAGGAACTATCCCATGATCCGCATCCGCCGTTCCGACGAGCGCGGCCACTTCGACTTCGGCTGGCTCAAGACGTACCACACCTTCAGTTTCGGTCAGTACCACGACCCCAAGCACTTGCACTTCCGGTCGCTGCGCGTGATCAACGAGGACTGGGTTGCGCCCGGACAGGGGTTCGATCCGCACCCGCACCGCGACATGGAGATCATCACCTACATCGTCGAGGGCGCGCTCAAGCACGGCGACGACAGCGGCAAGGGCAACGCCCAGGTCATCCGCCCCGGCGAGGTGCAGCGCATGAGCGCGGGCACGGGCATCGTCCACAGCGAGCACAACGCCTCGGCGACCGAGCCCGTGCACCTGCTGCAAATCTGGATCATCCCCGACCAGCGCGGCCACGCACCCGGCTATGACCAGAAGGCCTTCCCGCCCGCCGACCGCCACAACCGCCTGCGCCTGGTCGCCTCACCCGACGGGTCGGACGGCTCGCTCAAGATCAACCAGGATGCCCGCATGTACGCGGCCAAACTGGACGAGGGCGCGAGCCTTACGCACGCGATCGGCGAGGGCCGCGGTGCGTGGGTGCAGGTGGTCGACGGCGAAGTCACCGTCAACGGCCAGGTACTGCACGCGGGCGACGCGGCGGCGGTGGAGAAGGAGCCGGCGATCACGCTGGCCGCGAGCCGCGCGGCGGAACTGATCGT
The DNA here is from genome assembly GCA_020846975.1 of Phycisphaerales bacterium. Classification (GTDB taxonomy): domain Bacteria; phylum Planctomycetota; class Phycisphaerae; order Phycisphaerales; family UBA1924; genus JADLCX01. The sequence goes on along the minus strand of JADLCX010000102.1, from coordinate 52,665 downwards.
GTTCGACCTTTCCTGAAAGCCCGACGGGCCGCGAGCGAAGCCATCCACCTCGCCGCGGCTCACTCACTTCACGCACCGATACACGAACGCCGGCGGCATGTTCCCCCACACCACGCGCCCGATGTGGACCTCGCGGAACAGCCGCCGCACCTCGCGCCGGAAGTGCCACGCGCCGGGCATCAGCAGCCCGACGTGGTAGCCGAAGGTGCGGAACTCACCGCCGGGTTTGAGCATCTGCGCGGTGCCTTCGAGGATCTCCGAACGAAGTTCGTCGGTGAAGCTCGGCCACCCCAGCCCGCTGATGACGCAATCGACCTCGCCTTTCCGCACACCCCGAGCCTCGCAGATCGGCACGACATTGGCCGCGGAATCGTGAACGACGGTGATCTCGGGGTGCGACCGGCCGAGCATGTCGGCCAGGGCCCGCGTGTACTCGATCGCGATGAACCGGCGCGTCGGCGCGGCCGCGCCGCCGATCGGCGAGGTCAGCGCGCCGGCGAACCAGGCCGGTCCGATCCGGTCCAGGACGGCCCGCGTGAAAGCGCCCGTCCCCGGCCCGTACTCGACGATCGTTCGTGCCGAACCGACATCCAGCCCCCGCAGCATCGCCGCGGCCAGCCGCGGCGAACTCGGCGCGACCGCGGCGACCGTACCCGGCGACTTGATGAACTCGCGCAGGAACGCCGCCCGCCCCTTGAGGCTTGTTCGCCTTGAGGCGCGGGCAGGGTTCGAGGGTGGCGCGGACGTGGTTGGCACGGCGGTCTTGAGCAAGGGCTCCTTCTCCGGGGCAGTGTAGCCGATCGGTGATTCGGCACGGGCGGGTCGCCGTTTCAAGGTGCGGCACATGGTTGGGTCGATGACTGAGCGCGAACAATCGGCTTGCCGATGAAGGCCCATCCATGCACGAGCAGCTCCGACAACGCTGGGACAGGCTTTGCGAGCGCATCGGCGCGTTCAGGAGCGCGCACGAATCGGACCTGACGTTCGAGATGCTGACGACCATGTACGGCCACCCCCCGCGGGCCTACCACAACCTCGACCACATCTCGCAACTGCTGATCGCGTTCGACGATGTCCGCGGCCTGGCCGAGGACCGGGACTGCGTCGAGTTCGCGCTCTGGCTCCACGACTGCGTGTTCTTCGCGGAGCGCAGCGACAACGAGGAGCGCAGCGCCGACGCCGCGGCCATGATCGCCGGCCTGCTCGGTGCCAAGCCCGAGTTCACCGTGCGTGTGCGCGATCTGATCGCCGTGACGCGCCACAACGTCGAACCCGCGCGTGGCGATCCCGCGCTGGTGGCCGACCTGGACCTGACGATCCTCGGCGCGTCGTGGGAGAACTACGACGCCTACCGGAAGGCCATCCACGACGAGTACGCGTGGGCCGGAGAGGACCTGTTCAAGCAGGGTCGCATGGCGTTCCTCAACCGCATGATCGACAAGGACCGCGTCTTCGCGACCGACTGGTTCCGGCGCGAACTGGAGCGCAGGGCTCGCGGCAACATGCAACGGGAACTGGACGAGCTGGGCTGACCGCGCTCCCGGCGCATCTTCGGCCCACAGAGTCTTCTCGCCGATCAGTCCGGCTTGGGCCGCTGCGGGAACTTCACCAGTTCCTCCATCCCCGGAAGCGGCCTGGCGGGCGCCAACCCGAGCGATGCCTCCATCACACCGTGCAGGTCCACGTTGTGGCCCGTCGGCGCGATGGATTCCGATCCCGGGCCCAGGGCTGTCACCTCGACATAGTCGCTGGTGTGGTTGCCGCTGACGAACGAGATCCCGTAGTGGTTGGCCAGCACGCCGCCGAGCGCGGAATCGAACCTGTTCTGCTGCCGGAACGCCGCGATGCGCTTGCCCGCGAGCGCGCCGGTGATCACCGCGAGATCGCCGCCATCCAGCTTGATGCCCGTGGCCTCTTCGACAACCGGGAGCAGCTTCTGCCCGACGCCCGCCGCGTCGAGGCCCGCGAGCCGGTCGGTGATCCACTCGAACGAGTGCCTGACCCTGGCGACGCGCTCGAGCCCCTGTCGCGCCGCCTGCCCGTACACCGTCAGCCCCGGGTTCGAGTTGCCGTGGTCGCTGGTGATGATCAGAAGCGTGTCGTCCCGCTTTCCATTGTCAAGGAAGGCGAGCACCTCGCCGATCGCGTCGTCGAACGCGACCTGCTCGGAGATGAGCGCCGCGGCGTCGTTGCTGTGGCCGGCGTGATCGACGCGGCCGCCCTCGATCTGCATCACGAACCCGTCGGCGTGCGTGTCCAGCCGCCTCAGCGCGGTCCGCGTCATCTCCGCAAGCGTCGGGACCGATTCCGGCGCATCCAGCCTGAACGGCGTGTGCGACTCGGCGAACAGGCCGAGCAGGCGGCCGTCCGCGCTCGGCTTGTCGATCAGCCCGAGCAGCGCGGCCCGATCACGCACCACGGTCACATCGGCGTGATCGCTCAGCAGTTTTTCGGTCACAAACTTCGCCCCTCCCCCCATCATCACGTCCACGCCGCGCCCGAGCAGGTGCTCGGCGATCGGACCTTCCCAATCCCGGCGCACGCTGTTGGCGTAGAACGAGGCGGGCGTCGCGTGCGTCACGCGGGTTGTCGTGACCACCCCGGTCGCCTTGCCGCTCTGTCGCGCCTTGATCAGAATCGGCAACCGCTGCACGCCGTCGGGGGTGATGTTCACCACGCCGTTGTCGATGTGCCGACCGCACCCCCAGGCCGAGCCGCTGGCCGATGAATCGGTCACCGGCGAATCGGCCGACCACGTCGCGTACAGGCCGCGGCGGACACCGGGCTTGGAGAACAGCCCCATCCAAGCGGATTGGCGGTCGTGATGCTGACGGCGAAAGACATCCGCGAGCGTCAATGTGCCGAAGGACATCCCGTCGGCGACCATGAAGATGACGTTGCGGGCCTTGGCCGGGACCGTCCGGCGACCCGAGACGTGCACGGCCGGAGCCGGGCGCGGGCCGATGCCCAGTGAGACCGCCGCCGCACCCAGGGCCGAGGCTTTCAGGAACGAGCGGCGGGCAAACTGCGAGACCGGTCTGGCAGGGTGCGGATCGGTGGGCACGGGTAAGCATTGCCCGCGAGAGCGGCACGGGCCAGTCGGCATCGAGCGCGTAACACGTCTTGATACTGGATTCACCCTCACCAATCAGCAAACGAACCGGGCCGGTGGCGGTACCATCCGACATGGTGGAAGCCGAACGGAGTCAGGCCGCCGGGAGAGCGGGATCGGGGGGGAGCGCCGGAGCACCCGCGCGCCCGCCCGGCTCGGGCACGCCCAGGCTTCCCGAAGCCGACGCCCAGCTCTACCTCCACCCGCAGACCCTCGCGCGGCTCGGCACACTCGAACTCCGGGCCAAGATGATCGTCGAGGGCGTGATGTCGGGCGCGCACAAGTCGCCGTTCCAGGGCTTCAGCGTCGAGTTCGCCCAGCACCGACCCTACGTCCATGGCGACGACATCCGCCACCTTGATTGGAAGGTCTACGGGCGTTCCGACAAGCTCCACCTCAAGCAGTACCAGCAGGAGACCAACCTCGACCTGGTGGTGATGGTCGATTCCTCCGGCTCGATGAACTTCGGCTCGCGTTCCTTCCTCGAGGCCAGCGGCGCGGGCCGCAAGACCAGCCCCGACGGCCGCCTGCACTGGAGCAAGTTCGACCACGCCACCGCGATCGGCGCGGCCCTGAGCTACATGTCGCTCCACCAGGGCGATCGCGTGGGACTGGTGGTCTTCGCCGACGAGGTGCGTTCGATGCTCAAGCGTTCCAGCGCGCAGGGCACCTGGCGGCAGGTTGTCGGCGCGCTCAGCGTCACGCCGGTCGAGAAGCCCACCAACTTCGCCCGCGTGATCGACCAGGTCCTCGGCAAGCTCACCAACCGCTGCCTGATCGCGCTGGTCAGCGACCTCTACGTGGACCCCGAGGAGTTCCGCACCGCGCTCGCGCGCATCCGCCACCGCCGCCACGATGTGCTGGTCTTCCAGACCATCGACAACCGCGAGAAGGAGTTCGACCTCTCCGAGGTCGCGCCCTTCGAGGGCCTCGAGGGCGAGCCGAAACTCCGCGTCGATCCCCGTGCCATCCGAACCGCTTACAAGGAGGTCTTCGCCGAGCACCTCGACCGGATCGAGAAGATCACCCGCGGGTTCGGGTTCGACTACCAAATCGTCAACACCCACGACTGGCTCGGACCGCCGATGGCCGCGTTCATGGCCCGCCGAAACGCGGTGATCAAGAGGAGCAAGTTCGGGTGACCTTTCTCAACGCCACCCTCGCCGCCGCCGGAGTCGCGACCATCGCGATCCCGATCATCATCCACTTGCTGATGCACCGGCGTCGCAAGCCCGTGATGTGGGGCGCGATGCGCTTCCTGCTCGATGCCTACCGCCGCCAGCGCCGCCGCCTCATGCTCGAAAAGTGGGTCCTGCTCGCCTGCCGCTGCCTCGTGCTCGCGCTGCTCGGCCTCGCGCTGGGCCGCCCGCTCCTCGGCAGGCTCGGCGCCGACAAGTCCGGCCGAACGCTCTTCCTGCTCATCGACAACGGCCTGACCGCCGGCCTCAAGTCCGATGCCGACGGCGGCAGGACCGCCCTCGATCGGCACAAGGAATCCGCGAAGGCCGCCGTCGCCGCTCTGCGCCTGGCCCACGGGCCGGGGGGCGCGCTCTCCGAGGGCGACCGCGTCGGCGTCATCGCCCTCGGCGGACCCGCCGACGGCCTGGTCACCCCCCCCAGCGCCGACCTCGCCGCGATCGCGCAGGTCATCGACGCGATCGAGCCCGCCGACTCGCGCACCGACCTCGCGGGCGCGATGCAGATCGTCGCCGACACGCTCTCCCGCGCCGGGCCCACCGACGGCTCCCCCCACGCCTTCAACGCCGATCCCGAGCGCACCTTCGTCTCCGTCTTCAGCGATTTCCGCGAGGGCTCCCTCGAACTCTCCCCCGGCGGCACGGACGGCGCGGCGCTCTCGGGCGTGCGGCTGCCCGCGGGCGTCACCGTCCTGGCCACCCGACCCGCCGATGCCGGCAGCGCGCCGAACGTCACCATCACCGGGGTCGAGCCGCTGCGTTCCGTCGTGGTCGGCGAATCGGCTGTCGGACTGGCCGCCGAGCAGGGCGCTCAGTCCGACCTCGCCCGCATCCAACTCCGCCGCAGCGGTCCGAACCTCCCCGAGGCGGTGACCTCCATCACCGCCCGCATCGTCCTGGCCGATGACGACCGCGCCGCCCTGCCCGCCCCCGCGCCGGGCGCGGGCGAGGCCGTCGGCCGCGCCTCGGTACGCTGGACCCCCGGCCTCGACAGCGCGATGGGCATCGTCCGCATCCCGCGCCCGCGGATCTCCTCCGGCCCGGACTCTCGCTCTTCGGCGTCCGGCATCATCCTCGTGTCCATCGACAACGACCCGCTCGCGGCCGACAACACCTGGCGCAGGCCCATCGAGTTTCGTGAAGTGCTGCGCGTCGGCGTCGTCGGGCCCACGCGGTTCGCCGCCGCATCCGCGGACAAGCTCGACCCCGCGTCGTGGGCGCGCCTTTCCCTCGCGCCCCTGGGCGATTCCTCGTCCGGCGGCATCGAAGTCGTGGACCTCGAACCCGCCTCCATCGACGCCGCGCGGCTCTCCGGCCTCGACGCCCTGGTCCTTCCTCGCCCCGACCTCGTGCAGGATTCCTCGTGGGTGCGCATCGGCCTGTTCATGTCCTCCGGCGGCGTGGTGGTCGTCGCGCCCCCGCCCGATCTCACCGTCCACCTCTGGTCCGACGCCATGGCCAAGGGCCTCGGCCTGCCCGCCGATTGGACGCTCTCGCGGGAATCCCGCAACGTCGCCGGCGCCAAGCTCTCCGCCCCCCCGCCCCCGACACGCGCCGACTCCGGCGCCGCCGTCGAGCCCGATGCGCCCGACCTGCTCTCGCTGGTACGCGGCGAGATGGACGAACTCATCCGCCCCGTCAACCTCCTCACCGCGCTCCCACTCGAATCCGTCGGAGACTCCGGCCGCACGCTCCTGAAACTGGAGAACGGTCCCGCCCTCGTCTGGGCCGGCCGCCCCCCCCAACCCACCGCACGACCCGACAAGCGCGCCGAGCCCGGCCTGCTCGTCTACATCGGCCTGGCGTTCAGCCTCGACTGGAGCGACCTGCCCGCCAAGCCCCTCATGGTCCCGCTCATGCAGGAGACCATCCGCCAGGGTGTCGGCCAGGCCCGCGGCTCGTGGGCCAGTCTCGCCGGTTCGCGGCCCGCCGCCCCGGCGCGCACGGTCGAACTCCGCGAAGTCGTCTCCGCCGCCAACACCGTCACCGGCACCGACACCCGCGTGCCCGCCATCTTCGCGCTCGATCAGGCCGGCGCCGTCACCCAGCCTCTCCGCCGCGCCGCGGCCTACCGCGCCGTCGATGATCGCGGCGGCACCCGCGCTCTGGTCGCCATCAACCCCGACCCGCGAGGCTCTCGCATCGCGGCGCAGACCGTCGAAGGCGTCGGCGCCTGGCTCAACTCCGCGATCACCACCCCGAACGCCTCCGCGGGCAATCGCGAGGCGCGGTCGGGCGCGGTCGTCTGGATCCCCGACCAGGCCGACCCGGGCGCCTCGCCCGCGCCATCCGCTAGCCCCACACCCGCCGAGGCCGTCCAACGCACCTTCGCCGGTCTCTTCGGCTCGGGTCAGCGCGGCTCGCCCTTCGATTGGCCGTTACTCATCGCCGCGCTCGCGTTCGCGCTGGTCGAGGTCTGGCTCGCGCGCCGCGCCAGCCACGCCGATCTCGCCCACCCCGCGCCCGCGTCAACCGCGTCCTCCGACGCCGCTCCCGGGAGGGCCGCGGCATGAACGACCTGCTCTCCTGGCTGCTCCGTCTGGATCGCCTCCGCTTCGGCGACCCCGGCGTCGAGTTCGGCTTCACGCGCGAACTCCCCTCCTGGGGCTGGGTCGCGGTCGTGCTCGCGGCCGCGCTCCTGGGCTGGTACGGCTACCGCCGGCTCGAAGGATCCCGCGCCGCCCGCTTCACGCTCGCCTCGCTCCGCGCCCTGGCCCTGATCGCGCTGGCGGTCATCATCGCCGGACCGCGCCTGGTCAAACCCAACGAGGTCGAAGAGCCGGATTGGGTGCTCGTGCTCGTCGATCGTTCCGCCTCCCTCACGGTCAAGGATGCCCCGTCGCAGCCCGGCGCGCCGCTCACCACCCGCGACCAGCAGCTCCGCGCCGCGCTCGACGCCTCGCGCCCGGTCTGGTCGCAACTCGCCGCCGACCGGGTTCTCGTCTGGATGGGCTTTGATTCGACCGCGTGGGAGGCGCGCCCCAACCAGACGCCTGGAGAACCCACGGCCGCGAGCGCCTCGGTCCCCGACTTCGGCGAGCCGGTCGGTCGGCGCACAGACCTCAACCGCGCTCTCGACGCCGCCCTCAAGCGCGCCGCCGCACGCCCGCTCTCGGGCGTCGTCGTGCTCAGCGACGGCCGCAGCATCGAACCGCCCTCCCGCGCCCTGCTCCGCCGCCTCGAGGCCGAGAAGGTCCCCGTCTTCACCCTCGCGCTCGGCAGCGAGAAGGGCCTCGCCGACCTCGCCATCCGCCACGCCGAGGCCCCGCGCACCGCCTTCGTCCGCGACATCGTGCCCGTGGTCGTCGAACTCGAGCGCCTCGGCCCCGCCGCCCCCACCGCGCCGGGCTCGGCCGCGCCCACCGCCGTCGTCGAACTCATCGACGACACCACCGGCTCGGTTCTCGACACCCGCGAGGTGACTTTCGACCAGCCCGCACCCGCCCCGCGCGCGGCCAGCCCCGACGCGCCCGGCACGCCCGCGCTCGACGAACGCCGCGCCACCGCCACGCTCATCTCCCAACCCTCGATCGCCGGCAAGACCAACTGGTCCGTCCGCATCAAGCCCTCGGCCGGCGGAGGCGCGGGCGGCGCCGACGCCGTCGAACTCATCGAAGACAACAACCGCGTCGATCTTCCCATCGAACTCATCGATCGCCCGCTGCGCGTGCTCTACCTCGACGGCTACCCGCGATGGGAGTACCGCTACCTCAAGAACGTGCTCGTCCGCGAGTCCACCGTCTCCAGTGCCGTGACGCTTCTCGCGCCCGGCCGTCGCTATATCCAGGAAGGCTCCGAGGCCATCGACGCCCTCCCCGCCAGCCCCGAAGATTGGGCCAAGTGGGACGTGCTCATCCTCGGCGACCTCTGGCCCGGCGTCTTCACCTCCGAACAACTCACCCAGATCCGCGAGCGCGTCGCCCTCGCCGGGCTCGGGGTCGTCTGGATCGCCGGCGAGGGCGCGGTCCCCGATGCCTGGCGATCCACACCCCTGGCCGACCTTCTCCCCTTCACCGCCGACGGCGGCGGAGGCCTCTCGTCCGGCTCAGCAGACAGCACGGCCGCCTGGGGCGAGCCCGTCGTCATGCGAGCCCTGCCCGCCGCCGATCCGCTCGGCCTCCTGCGCCTCGCCGAGGCTCCGGTCGATGGTTCCTGGTGGCCCGCGCGGCTCTCCGACCCCGCCGCCGGTTGGTCGCAACTCCGCTGGGCGCAGAAGATCGATCGACGAGCCGTCAAGCCCACCACCGAGGTCCTCGCCCTCGCCCACCCCGCGCTCGACCGCGCCGCCGCCGACTCCGCCGACACGCCCCTGGTCATGTCCATGCGCTTCGGCGCCGGCCGCATCATCTACGTCGCCACCGACGAGATCTGGCGTTGGCGCTACGGCCGCGGCGAGTTCTACACCGAACGCTTCTGGCTCCAGATCGTCCGCCTCCTCGGCCGCGAGAGCGTCGCTCGCTCCGGCAAGCCCGCGATCCTGCAAGTCCTCCCCGATCGCGCCCAGACCGATCGCCCCGTGCGCATCGAACTCACGCTCATCGACCAGCAACTCGTCGATGCACGCCCGCAATCGCTCAAGGTCCGGATCCGCCGCGCCTCCGATGGCGCGGCCGCCGACTCCGGCGACGACCTGATCGAACTCACCCTCACCCCCGACACCGCCGGCGCCGATGCCCGCGCCACGCCGCGAACCTACTCCACCACCTGGATCCCCACCGAGTCCGGCCGCTTCAAGGTCGAGGCCATCGATCCCGCGCTGGTCTCCATGTCGCCCGGCTCCGCCGCGCTCGCGGCCAACATCCACGTCTGGCAGCCCGACGACGAGATGCGCCAACCCCAGACCGACCACGCCCTGCTCGCCGACCTCAGCAAGGCCACCGGAGGCAAGACGCTCAACGCCGCCGAACTCCGCACCCTGCCAAGCCTGCTCCCCAATCGCCGCCTCAAACTCGCCGGCGAGCCCGACATCCAAACCCTCTGGGACACCCCCCTGGCCCTCATCGTGGTGGTTGTCCTGCTCACCGCCGAGTGGATCGGACGCAGGCTGCTCCGGCTGGCCTGATCATCTCCCCTAAATAGGGATAGTCTCCAAACGATTCCCTACATGATGCTTGACCAAACAGTTTCCTGATATATTCTTCACCAAGACTCCGGCCCGCGTCGAGCCATTTCTTCAACGTCGCCCCGATCGCTCCCGCATCCTGATCCCTTCCCCTCCGTGCCGGTATCGCTCCCGTGGTCGATACTGAAGGTTGGATGAGAACACCATGAGCACGCCCAACGCTCAAGCCGGTCCCACGCGCAACGCCGCCGCCGAGTGGCTGCACCGCCTGCGCCGGACCGCCCGCAACCTCCTGGTCGCCCAGCGTGTCGGCTGGATCGCCGCCTGCGTGCTCGCGTTGTTCCTCGCCGCGGGCGCGCTCGACTTCTTCCTGCGCACACCCGCCCCTCTGCGCATCGCCCTCTGGGCGCTGGGCATCGCGCTGCTGGCCGTGTGGGTCTACCGCACCATCTGGCCCGCCGTTCGCTTCAACCCCTCGCTCACCGAGGTCGCCCTCCGCGTCGAGAACAGCCAGGCCGGGCGCGACGCCGGCCTGACCGGCATCCTCGCCTCCGGCCTCGAACTCAGCGACACCGCCGTCGGCCCTGCCGCGCGCCGGCTCGCCGAGCCGGTCATCGCTGATGCCACGCGCCGCATCGGCGGCCTCAGGGCCGCGGGGCTGGTCGCGCCCACCCGCACGCTCCGCAGTCTCGGCTGGTTCGCCGCGGCGGTCCTCGCCCTCGCCGCGACCGCGATCCTCCAACCCACCCTCACGCTCATCGGCGCCCAGCGCATCCTCTGGCCCTTCACCAGCGCGCAATGGCCGCGACGAACGGGCGTCGCCGACGTCACCGGCGTCAAGGTCCATCCGCTCGGCAGCGCGCTGGCCCTCCGCGCCGCCGTCACGCGTTCTTCGGGTGATGTCGATTCCACCCGCGTCGCCGCGCTCTACCGAACCATCAGTGCCGGCTCGCCCGGCGCCGGCGGAGCCAGCCCCGTCCGCCGCGTCCTGCTCACCAGCCAGGCCCGGCCGGTGCGCATCGACAACCACCCCGCCGCGCTCGATGCCCCTTCCAGCGGCCGCCTCTTCGAGCGCCTGCTCGAGCCCACCGGCCTCACCGCCGATCGCGCCGCCGCGGACTCGGCCGCCGAGATCACCCTCGAGTACTGGTTCGAGACCGACGACGACCGCACCGAGCCGACTCGCGTGCTGCTGGTCGAACCCCCCGCCGTGCGTTCCGCCTCCGCGCGTGTCGAACTCCCGCCCTACGCCGCCGCGCTGGTCGAGCGCTTCCCCGACCTGGCCCGGTCCACGGGCACCCTCGACCTCGGCCCCGGCAACGACGAGCGCTCCAGCCCCGCGCCGATCCTCGCCGGCTCGGCCGTCACGCTCAAACTCACGCTCAACAAGCCCGTCCCCGGCTTGCCGGCGCTCGTGCCCGACGCCCGCGTCTGGCTCTCGCGCTGCCTCGGCCCCGACGCCCTGGCCCTCTGGCTCGGCGATGAGACCCGCGCCGACTCCCCCCGCGCCGAGATCCGCACCGACGGCGATCACGGCCGCGAGTGGTCGATCCGCTGGACGCTCGCCGAGCCCGTCCGCTTCAGCATCAAGCCCACCGACAAGCACGGCATCGCCGGAGTCGAAGAGGCCGTCTACCGCTTCGATTCCCTCAAGGACAACCCCCCCACCGCCGTCGTCACCATCCCCAGCGAGGACAAGTCCGTGCTCGCCACCGCCACCGTCGAACTCGCCGGCGAAGGCCGCGACGATGTCGGGCTCGACTGGGTCGGCCTCGAACGACAACTCGCCCGCAAGCCCCAGGGTTCCGAGAGCGCGGGCCACGAACCCGCCGGAGACCGCGCCGAGATCGCCCGCTCCTCACCCTCGACCGAGCCCCTGCCCGACGGCTCCGCGCCCGATTCGCGCCGCCTGGTCATCCGCCACACCCTCGAACTCAGCGCCCTGGACCTCAAGCCCGGCGACGAACTCTGGATCACCACCGCCGCGGCCGACGCCTACGAACTCAACGGCGCGCGCCACGACCCCGCCCGCTCCGGCATCCGCAAGCTCCGCATCATGTCTCGCGAGGACCTCGTCCAGCAGATCTGGGCCGAGCTCGGCGCCATCCGCCGCACCGCCGTCAAGCTCGATCAGGACCAGAAGGAGAACATCGCCTCCACCGCGAAGGCCGGCGCGGAGGAAGCCCGCAAGGCCCAGCGCGCCCAGGCCGGCATCACCGAACGCCTCGCCCGCCAGGCCGATGCCCTCGAACGCACCACCGATCGCATCCGCGAGAACAACCTCGCCGACCAGGCCCTTCAGGAGGTCATGCGCCAAGCCGCGCAGACCATGGAGAAGGCCGGCGAGGAATCCGCCTCCGCCGCCGAATCCCTCGGCGAGGCCGCCACGGCCGACGCCGCGCCCGAACCCGACCGGAAGAAGTCAGGGGAATCTCGCGAACAGGCCGCCCGATCCGAGCAGGGTGTCCGCGATGAGCTCTCCAAGCTCATCGATTCGCTCGACCAGGGCGAGGACACCTACGCCTCGCGCCGCGCGCTCGAACAGATGATCCAGGAACAGCAGGCTCTCCAGCAGCGCACGCAGCAGGCCGGGGAGCAGACCACCGGCAAGAGCGCCGAACAACTCTCGCCGCAGCAGCGCGAGCAGCTCCAGCAGATCGCCCAGGACCAGCAGCAACTCGCCGAACAACTCAAGGACGCGGTCAGCAAGATGCAGGACCGCGAGCAGAAGATGCAGAAACAGGACCCCGCCGGCGCGCAGGCCATGGCCAACGCCGCCCAGCGGGCCCAGCGCGAACAGACCGCCGAGAAGATGCAGCAGGCCGCCCAGAACGCCCAGCAGAACCGCACCAACAACGCCCAGCAGAACCAGCAGCAGGCCATCGATTCGATGCAGCAGATGCTCGAGGACCTGAACAAGGCCAACGAGAACCGCGACGAGGTACTGCGCCGGTTCCTCGCCAGCCTGATCGATTCGCTCCGCGGCCTGATCTCCCAGCAGGAAGCCCACCTCGCCGCGCTCGACGCCGGGATCGAGTCGAACAACCTCAAGGGTCTCGACGGCGGCATGGTCCGCCTGCACCAGAACACCCTCGGCGTGCTCGACCAGGCCGCCGACGGCCCGCGCGAGACCGCCGGCATCGCCGAACTCATCGAGCGAGCCGCGCAGGCGCAGTCCTCCTCCATCGTGGCCCTGCGCAACGACCCCATCAACTCCGACGAGGCTCGCGCCCAGGAACAACTCAGCCTCGACAAACTCAACGAGGCCCTCGAAGCGGCGCAGAAGGTTGACGAGCAGGCCGAGGAGCGCCAGCAGGAGCGCAAGCGCGAGGAACTCAAGAAGGCCTATATCGAGGCGCTCGCGAAGCAGACCTCGATCAAGGACGAGACCGCCGGCCTCGCCGGCGCGGAAGCCACCCGCCGCACCCGCGCCGCCGCGCGCGAACTCGGCGCCGAGCAGACTTCTCTCTGCGAAACACTCTCCAGACTCCGCGCCGACAACGCCGACATCACCGCCGCGAAAGTCTTTGACTACGCCCACACACGCCTCGACGACCTCACCGGCCGCGCCGCGGCCAAGCTCGGCGAGGGCGAAGCGACCGCCGAGGTCCTCCGCCTCCAGACCGCCTCGGCACGGCTGCTCCAATCGCTCATTTCCGCGCTCGACAAGGCCAAGGACGACAAGCCCTTCCGCGAACGCGAACAGGCCGGCGGCGGTGGCGGCGGCGGCAGCGGCCCCCAACCCCTCGTCCCCCCCGCCGCCGAGATCAAACTCCTCCGACTCATGCAGCAGGAGATCGTCGAACTCACCCGCGCCGCGGCCGAGTCGCCCGCGCCCGATGCGGCCATCGTAGATGATGTCACCAAGCTCCAGCGCGACCTCGCCACGCACGGCAAGGAACTGCTCGAACGCCTCAGCAAGCAGGAGCCGCCGGGCACTCAAAAGCCCGCCCAGCCCAACGGCGACGGGCGCGCGCCCGCCCCGAGCCCCGAGCCACGGCCCGACCCCGAACCCGCAACGACACCCTGAGCCATTCGCGCCAGCACGCTTCCAACACACAGGCACGCCCATGCTGATCCTCGTCGCCATTCTCTTCGCGGCACAGCCCGAGCCGAGGCCCGCCGAACCCAAGCCGACGGCGCCGCCGCCCTCCACCATCCCTTCCCTCGACGACCTCCTCGGCACCAAGCCCGACAAGCCCGCGCCCAAACCCGCAACACTCACCAACGAAAACCCCGCGCCCGCCGATGCGCCGCCCGACGACACCGACCCCGACCGCGCAGGCCTCGACCGCCTCCTCACCGGCGCGGAGATCGGCGACGCCTTCAGCGAGGCCATCACGCTCATGGGCGATGCGGCCAAGCGCCTCGAAGATTCCCGCGACACCGGCATCAAGACCCAGCGCGTCCAGGAAGATGTCGTCCGCCGACTCGACCAGTTGCTCGCCAGCCTCCAGCGCCAGCAATCCAGTTCGTCCAGTTCCAGCAGTTCATCACAGAGTCAGCAGGACCAGCAGCAGGGCAAGAGCCAGCCCAACCAGCGCAAGCCCGGCTCGAAACAGACCCAGCAGAGCCAGAGCGGCGACGGCAACCAGCAGCACGACGGCCCGCCCAAGCAGGAAGGCGCGCTCAAGCCCGCGCTCGACTCCGCCCGCGCCGCCTGGGGCTCGCTCCCGGCCCGCATCCGCGACATGCTCCTGCAAGGCTCCGAAGATCCCTTCAGCGCCACCTACAAGTCCATGACCGAGGCCTACTACCGAAAGCTCGCCGAGGAGAAAAAATGAGTCGACAAAGGGTGCTACCACCCGCTGTAGGCGCGTGGTGACGGGCCCAATCATCCCCAACCGCGCGAACCCGCGACGCACTCGCCAGGACCATCGCCCAATGCCCCCCACTCGCCTCCCGATCATCATCGCCCTGGCCCACGCGTTCAGCGCGATCGCCGCGCAGCCCGACCCGGCAAAGCCTGACGCCCCGGCGACCCCTGCGCCCGCGCCCGTTCAGCCGACGACACCTTCGCCCGCACCAACCCCCGCTCCCACCCCCACCGCCCCCCCCACCCCCACCGACCCCGCCAAGCCTCCCGCCGAGACCGTCAAGTCCGCCGAGAACGCCGCGATCGCCAACGAGATCACCCCCGAACTCGACGAGGCCATCGCCAGGGGAATCGAGTTCCTCTGCAAGGAGCAGCAGCCCGACGGCTCCTTCGGTTCCGGCCGCTACGCCAAGAACGTCGCCGTCACCTCGCTCGCCTGCCTCGCCCTGCTCGCCGACGGCCACACCCCAAGCCGCGGCGAGCGATCGAAGAACGTCCTCAAGGGACTCGAGTTCATCCTCGCCAGCAGCACCGAGACCGGCCTCATCGCCGCCGACAGTTCCAACGGCCCGATGTACGGGCACGGCTTCGCCACGCTCTTCCTCGGCGAGGTCTACGGCATGACCCAGGGCGGCGGCGAGACGCGCCTCGCCGAGCGCACCCACGAGGCCCTCGTCAAGGCCATCCGCCTCATCGAGCGCAGCCAGAACAACGAGGGTGGGTGGCGTTACAACCCCGTCCCATTCGATGCCGATGTCTCCGTCACCATCTGCCAGGTCATGGCCCTGCGCTCGGCGCGCAACGCCGGCATCGAGGTGCCCAAGGAGACCATCGACAAGGCCGTCGAGTACGTCAAGCAGTGCCAGAACTCCGACGGCGGCTTCCGCTACCAGCTCACCAGCGGCTTCTCCGCCTGGCCGCGCTCGGCCGCGGGCGTCGCTACGCTCTTTTACGCCGGCATCTACAAGGACGAGGCCATCGACAAGGGCACCAAGTACCTCGTGAACAGCGCGATGCCCGGCGGCGCGGGAAACATCAACACCGCCGCGCACTACTTCTACGGCCACTACTACTCCGTGCAGGCCATGTACCTCGCCGGGGGCGATTCCTGGGCCAAGTGGTGGCCCGCCGTCCGCGCCGAACTGCTCCGCAACCAGCGCCGCGACGGAGCCTGGGACGACCCGAGTGTCGGTCCTTCCTACGGAACCGCCATGGCCCTCATTGTTCTGCAAATGCCCAAGCGCTTTCTGCCGATCTTCCAGAAGTAACCCCCCACACCCTCCCCATGCCCTTCCCGCTGGTCATCTCCGCACTCTCCGCCGCGATCCCCTCGCACGCGCCCGATCGCGCCGCCGATGCCGCGCCGATCCCGATGGTGCTGATCGATGACCAGTTGCGCGCACGCCCCATCGGCCTGCTGCGCCTCTCCGCCTCCGCCGAGGGCCGCCGCGCCGAACTGTCCTTCCTCGAAGCCGCCCCGCGTGCCGCGTCGGGCGCCGCGCCAGGGGTCTCCACGCTCCCGCTCTCGCAGGTCCTCGCGCTGGTCGCGCCGGCATGGGTCATCGATCCTCTCTCCTCGTCGCCGCCCGCGCCCGCGCTCGTGCCCTCCCTGCTGCCCGCGCTCGCTCCTCCCGTGCCGCCACAGCGCACCGCGGAAGAGGTCATCAAGGAGATCGAGGCCATCGGCGCGCTCCCCACACACGCCCCCGCGAAGCCGGGCGCGGACCAGCCTCAACCCGCGGCCGCGCCCGCCCCGCCCCCGCTCACCAGTTTCCGTCCGTGGGTCAGGCTGACCGACGGCCAGCGGTTCGTCGGCCTGCCCGCGCGGATCGTCGATGACGCCCAACCCGCCCCCGCCAAGCCCGACGACGGACAGACCCTGCTCTGGCTGCACAACCGGCTCGGCATGATGCGTCTGCCGATCGAGTCCATCGCCCGCATCGCCCTCGGACCGATCACGCCGCTGCCCGCCGACGACGCCGCCACGGGCGATGTCGTCATCCTCGCCAACGGCGATCGCATCCCCGGGTTCGTTGACGCCATCTCCGACTCCGTCACCATCTCACCGCCCAAGCCCGCCGGTAAACCCGCCGCGCCCCCCCAGCCCACGGTCGTCTCGCTCGACCAGGTCGCCGAAATCCGCCTCTCCAACCCGCCCGAGCCGCTCCGCGGCGGTGTCGCGTGGACTTCCGACGGCTCGGTCATCGCCGCGTCGAAGATCGAGCTCGACGCCGCGGCCCGGCGCGCCTCGCTGGTCGGGTCCGCCCTGGGCACACCGGCCGACAAGCCCGCGCGGCCCGCGGGCGCCTCGCTCGACATCGCCGACATCCGCGCTGTCGCGCCCGAGGCCATGAGCCTCTCGCCACTCTCGTCGATCCCCATCGCCGATCAGCGCGCCTGGCCCGGGCGCGAAGCCTTCGACCCCGTCATCATCGCGCCAACCTCGCCCGTCATCGGCTCGATGCTCGGCGCCGACGACATCGTGCTCCCGGGCCCGATGTCGGTCACGTGGACGCTCCCCGAGGGCGCAACCCGCCTCGCGGCCTACCTCGTGCTCGAAGAGCGTTCCTGGGCATGGGGCGATTGCGAAGTCATCTTCGCGCTCGCCGGGCCCGATGGAACCGAGCGCGTGCTCTCCCGCTCGCGCCTCAACGCCGCCGCACCCGTCGCCGCGGTCAACCTCGAGACCTCCCCTCGCGCCTCGCTCATCGTAAAGGTCGATCCCGGCGAGCATGGCCCGATTCAGGATCGCGTCGTGATCCGCCACGCCTTGGTCAGGCTCGAACCCGGCTCCAAGCCCGCCGCGAAGCAAGCACGGCCCCGATAACCGCTTCTCGACCGAAATCAACAGAGCCGCCGGCCCGATAGAACGCAATACCGCGCTCGACGTGGCGTTCTGCGGGCTCTCAAGACCCACGAACAACCCACAAAGGGAACGCTCGCCATGAACACCACCCGCCGCTCGCTCGCCGCTCTCACCGCCTCGATCCTCTTCGCCGCGCCGTGCTCGCTTGCGCAGTCCACCGAGCAGCCGCTGAAGGGCCCCGAAGTCACCGATCGTCCTTCGACCGGCGGTGGCAAGGGCAAGAGCAAGTCCTCGTTCAGCGGCGAGCCCGCCGGCAAGAACAAGGCCCGTGCGAACGCGCCCGTGCCGATGACCGCTTTTCTGAAGGCCGTGAAGTCGGCGAACCTCACCGACGATCAGTCGAGCAAGGTCGCCGCGCTCGCCGCCGAGTTCGACGCCTCGGTCGCGAAGTTCAAGGAAGCGCACAAGGCCGACATCGAGGCCGCCCGCGCCAACCTGAGCGAACAGGACCGCGCCGCGTTCGACAAGATGCTCGAATCCGGTCGCCCGATCAAGACCGGCAAGGCCGGCTTCCAGGGCAAGCGCAAATCGCTCGGCAAGGGCAAACCGGGACAGACCGATGCCGACAGCGAGTCGATGACCGACTCGAGCCAGTCCCAGACCGGCAAGCAGTCCGCCGAGGCCCGCGCCAAGCTCGTCGAGATCTACTCGCAGCGCCCCGCGCCCGGCGAGACGCAGACGAAGATCCTCGCGCTGCTCAACGAAAAGCAGGCCGCGGCCGTCGAAACCGAGCTCAAGAAGTTCGGCGAGGCGCGGCGCGAGGGCGGCAAGGGCAAGGCCCCGCGCGGCAAGGACGCGGCCCCCGGCAAGCCCGAGGGCGCGGGAAAGTCGTAAGCCGGATCAGCAGCCGCGGAAATAGATCTGCAGGAACTCGAACAGGTCCTGCATCGCCACGATACCGTCCTTGTTCGTGTCGGCCCGCCGGTCGCGGTTGAAGTACGCCGCGAGGAAGTCGAAGATGTCCTGCTCGGTCACGCCGTCACCCGAGCCGGTTCCCGAGCAGTTGAAGTCGGCCGGGCAGATGCTCAGCCGCGCCGGGTTGGTTGTCGTCACGCCGCCGCACTCGGTGGTCAGCGTGCATCGGTAATCGCCCGTGTCCGCGAAGCCGGTGCCCGAGATCGTCAGCCCGTAGATCGTTCCGCCCGAGGCCGCGGGCGTGCTGGTTGTCGCGATCGTCGAGCCAAGCCCCGTCGGGCCGTCCGCGAGCGGTGAGCCGTTGCGCGTCCAGACGACGCTCGTGATCGCGGGCGCGCCCGCCACGTTCGCGGTCTCGACGTCGAACCTCGCCGTGCCGCTGTCGCACGAGACCGTCCACGTCGCCGCCCGAGCCAACCGCGGCCCGGCGATCCCGCGATACTCCCACGTCTCGCGGTTCGAGCCGCCCGCGGCCGTCCCGCCGAAGAGCATCAACCCGCCGCGCTGCGGATCGAACCACGCGCACTGGTTGTTGCGCGCCCGCGGCCCGCCGGAGATCGTCGGCACGCGCCGCCACGTCAGGCCGTCGAAGATCCAGCTCGCGGCATCGCTCGCCGACGGGCCGAACATCACGACCTGGCCCGAACCGGGGTCGAGCGTCAGCGAGTGCTCGATCGCCGTCGAGGGGCCCGGCCCGCCGACGGCCATCCACGTCGTGCCGTTCCACCCCCACGCCGTCTGGCCCGTGCCGCCGCCCGAGCCGCCGTACAGGATCATCATGCCCGTGCCGGGATGGAAGACCATCGCGTGTCCGGCGCGGGTCGGGCCGTTAACGCTGCGCGTCCACGCCGAGCCGTTGTAGAACCACATCTCGTTCCCGCCCACCGTGCCGCCCTCGAGCATGATCTGCCCCGACAGCGGGTCGTAGCACATCGCGTGGCGCTCTCGCGCCGTCGGGCCCGTGATGTTGTTCCGCTGCCAGGTCGAACCATCCCACTCCCATGTGTCATTCAGGAGTGCGGTGCCCGTGCCGCCGAAGAGCACGACCCTCCGCCGCACGGGGTCGTAGGCCATCGCCGATTCCGATCGCGCCGCCGGGCCCGAGGTTGAGACCAGCGCCCACTTCGCGCCGTCGAACTCCCACGTATCGCCCAGCCGCGCGCTGCCCAGCCCGCCGAAGAGCACCAGCCGGCCGCGCGCCGCGTCGTAGGCCGAGGCCGCGCCGGTGCGCGCGCTCGGGCCCTGCTCGGTCGCCATCCACGCCGAGCCGTCGAACTCGGTGATGTCCGTCCACCCGTTGGTCGAGCCGCCCGTCAGGACCAGCCGTCGGCGGGTCGAGTCGTACGCCATGCAGTTGCCCTGCCCGCCCGAGACTGTCGCCGGGCCGGCGTTGTTGATCTGCGACCACGTCAGCCCGTTGAAGCTCCACGTGTCGCGCACCCGCGCGCTGCCCGAGGTCAGCCCGCCGTACAGCAGCACACGCTGGCCGACGCTGTCGTAGGCCATGCGGTGGTCCGACCGCACCGTCGGCGAGGCCGCCGGCGCGAGTTGCCGCCACTCAACCCCGTCCCACGCCCACGTGTCGTTCCGCGGCGAGCCGCTCACCGTGCCGCCGAAGAGGATGATCCGCGCGCCGCTGCGGTCGTAGGCCATCGCCATGCCGCGGCGCGTGCCGGGGCCCGTCGTCGCCGCGCGACGCCACACGCTCCCGTCCCAGTCCCACGTCTCGCCATTGATCAGGTACGCCGTCACGTGGCCGTTGCTGGGGTTGAACGCGACCGCCATCTCCTGGGCCGCGCTCGCGGTGAAGGTGTACGCCGGGCCGCTCGAGTCGATCTCCCGCCAGGTTCCTCCGTCCCACGCCCAGGTCTGCACGCCCGAGAGCGCGGGCGAGGCGAACCCCCCGATCATCAGCGTGCGCCGACGGTTGCTGTCGTACACCAGTTTCGCGCCGCGCCGCGCCGGCGGGCCGCCGGTCGCCGCCAGCCGCCACGCCCCGGTCGCGCAGTCGTACTCCCACGTGTCACCGCGGTACGCCGGCGAGTTGAACCCGCCGAACAGCACCACCTTGCCGCGCGCCGCGTCGAACGCCATGTCGGCGTCGATGCGCGCCGACGGAAGGTGCTGGGCCCAGTCCGTCTGGCACTGCGCCAGCGCGCCCGTCGGCGTCACAACCGCCGCCGCCAGACACATCCCCGTCAACACCTTCGTGTTCACCATGCGGCTCACCATGCACCACCTCCCGCGCTCGCGCGGTTCGTCCAGGAACACCCCGCCCGTCCGTTCTGGGTCTCTCCCCGTCCCGCCATCGCCAACGACCAACCCGCCGGGCGATGCGGCCACTGGGGATATCCGCTTCCCAGAGCCCCGACTCGCGCGGTCGCCCGCTGGCGACCCTCCGGCGTACTTCCAAGATCGTTTGGGCGGCCGACTCGCCGCCAGATTCCCAGGGTTATGACCCCATGACCGCACAAAACCCCTATTGAGGGGGCTTCGCCGCGGACCGATATCAACACGTTTTGCACAACTTTTTGGGGGATGTGCGGGTGCGCACGCTGGGTGTTAGAATACCCAAGTTCGAGTTCTGAAAGGGTGTCGGGAGGGTCGGGAGCCAAGGCGGCTCGCTTCAACTGCTGTTCATTTCTGGCCGCGTCCCGAGCGGGGATGGATTCCGCTGGATGCGCGGAGCGGCGGCGGTGCGTTGCGCGGCGGCGTATGCCGGCTGAACGGATCGGAGGATGGATTCATGGTGTCGAAGTTCTGCCAATGGTCGAACCGTGCTTGGATCGCGTTCATCGCGACCGCCTGTCTCGTGGCCACCGGCTGCGCCCAGAAGCAGCGTCGCGAGCAGCTCGAGCGCGTCGCGAAGGACTGGTGCGAGACGATCCGCGCGAGCCAGGTGATCCCGGTCTACCCGTTGACCGAGGACCTGCGTCCCGGCGACGTCTTCCTCGTGCAGCGGCCGGTCGGGCGGCAACAGGAAGAGTGGAGGACCGGCGGCTACCTGACGCTCGATGACCACCGCGTTCGGCTTGGCTACGTCGATCCCCCGACCTCCCCTCCCAACACGATGGCCGAGATGTACCGGCGCATGTACTTCGACGGGTATTGGAAGGACGGTTTCGGCAAGGAGCCCAACCCGCGTCCGATCATCTCGAATCCGGGTCCGATCAAGCCCGGCGATCCGATCACCCAACTCTCGAACGCCAACGCGCCCAGGGCCGCGTTCCCGGCGTACTCGTTCGAGGTTGTCTCGGGCGGCGGAACATCGCTCGCGCTGCCGATCAAGGGTGTTCCTGTCGGCCTGAGCTTTATGAAGACGGAAAGCGCCGACGGGACCGTCACGCTCGCCGATGCCTACACGTACGGGGCCGATGCGCTCACGCTGTACAACGACGCGATGACTTGGGCCACCGATCCGGTGGTGGCGTCGATGCTCGACGGCGCGGCGCGTCAGTCGCAGGGCGAAAAGGACGCGACTTCCAAGCCGATCTTCCTGCGCGTGGTCTGCCGCGTGTACCTCGTCGGCTCGGTCTCGGTCTCGCTGGTCAGCCGCGAGCAGGGCGGCGGCTCGGCCGATGTCGGCGCCAAGCAGGAAGTCAGCATCCTCGATCCCAACACCGCCGCGCCCAAGGCCGGTTTCTCCAAACTCCTGGAAACGCTCGATGCCGGAGCGAACGCGTCGCGGCCGGTGGATGCCGCGGGCAAGCTCCTACCCGGCGGGTCGGTGAAGTTCGCATGGGCCAGCGAACGCTCGATCTCGCTGAGCGAGACGTTCGACAAACCGCTGGTGATCGGCTACCTCGGCCTGGATATCCCCGTCTTCGCGGGCGCCGAGCCGGGCGTGCCGGAGTTCGGATATCCGCTCCCGACGTGGACGGTGCTGAACGAGAGCGTCGGGAGGCTTGAGCCCGCGGTGGTGGACATCAAGCCGATCACCGACGCGATGCGGGGCAAACTCGACGGCGGCGACGCACAGGTGATCGAGGTGCTGAACATCATGAAGCGCACCTGCGATCGCGCGGTGGCGGAGAACGTCGCGGACATCCAGGCCGATCGCCTGCGGTTCATCAGCGGCAAGTGCGATGATGCGCTGGCCATGACCGATGCCGCCGCACGCCAGGCCGCGGCCTCGCAGTTGTTCTCCGTGCAGTTCGTGCCGCAGACCTCAATCGCCAGCAGCGGCCGCGGCAAGGCGAAGTACGCCCGCATCCTGAGCAAGGAATACTCATCACGCTGACAGGGGTGACCCATGGCCAAGAAGAAGTCCGCCACAAAGAAGGCCGCGAAGAGGAAGGCCCCTCCTCCGATGGCGATGAGCGCCGCGGCCGAGGCGGCTCCGTTTGAGGAGGTCTCCGAAGCGTTCGTGGTGCCGACCCCGGACGGCGCGAGCGGCGTCTGCCCGATCGAGCCGGACCCGGACGAACACGGTGACATCGACGCCAGCGGCCTGTCGGCCACGCAACTCAGCGCCACCCTTCGCGACCTCGCCTCGCAAGGGTTCGTGTGCCTGGTCTGGGAGTGCTCGGCGAAGCTGTGGGTGCGGCCGGTTCCGCCGGGGGGGACGATCCCGTAAGGCGGAGCGAGTTCAGCCCTGCCCCATCGGAGTGCCACTGGACTCCGACGCGGTCGCCTGCGGCGTCACGACCACCTGCTGCGGCTGCGGTTGCGGCTGCTGGGCCATCGCCTGCTTCATGCTCCGCGCGGTCTTGACCTTGCCGAACATGCGCTTGAGCGGGGCCTGGGAGGGGACGATGCCGCCGGGGAAGCGCGTGGGATCGGGGGCGGCGGGAGTCATGGGCGTGGCGGGGTGGCGGGGTGAGGGGGTGTCGGGGTGAGAAGGCGAGGCAACAGACGTGGGCTGGGCAGCAGCAGGGACGCCGGTCGGCGCGCCGGCGTAGGCCGGCGAGCCCGGCCCCGCGAAGCGGCTGAACTGCCGCGCGTTCTCGACGCGGCGGGTGTCCTGCTGCTGGCGGGCCAGCACATCGGGCGGGATCGGACCCGGCTTGAAGTCGGGATAGTCGAGCTTGGGGATCTCGGCGTTGATGAACAGTTCGATCTCGGTCAGCAGCCCGCCCTGCTCGGGCGTGACCAAACTCCACGCGACACCGTCGCGCCCCGCGCGGGCGGTGCGGCCGATGCGGTGGACGTAGAGGTCGGGGTCCTCGGGCAGGTCGTAGTTGATAACGTGGGTGATGCCCTCGACATCGAGGCCGCGGGATGCGACATCGGAGGCGACGAGCACCTCGAGCTTGCCCGAGCGCAGCCTTTCCATGACCTTGTTGCGCTTGTTCTGGTACATGTCGCCGTGGATGGCGTGGCAATCGACGCCCTTGCGCGAGAGGTACTCGGTGAGGTTGTCGACCGTGCGCTTGGTGCGGCAGAAGACGACCGTGAGCGCGGGGTCCTCGTGCGTGAGCAGGTGCAGGAGCAACTGCTTCTTGTCCCACGGCTGCACGGAGAGGTGGTGCTGCGCGACCATCGAGACCGTGAGCGAGCCGGCCGAGGCGATGATCTTCTCGGCGTTGTTGGCGAAGGAGCGCGCCAGCGACTCGATGTCGGAACTGATCGTCGCCGAGACGAAGATGGTCTGGCGGTCCTTCGGGCACGAGCCGAGGATGCGCCGGATGTCGTCGCGAAAGCCGATGTCGAGCATGCGGTCGACCTCGTCGAGGACGACCATCTTCACGCCGCGGTAGTTCATGTAGTTGCGCTGGACCATGTCCATCACGCGCCCGGGCGTGGCGACGATGACCTCCGGGCCCTTGGCCAGGAGCTGCGCCTGCGTGCTGACGTTCTGTCCGCCGTAGACCGGGAGGATGTTCAGGCCGGTGAATCGGCCGAGTTCGCGCAGGTCGGTGGCGACCTGGATGGCCAGCTCGCGCGTGGGCACGAGCACCAGCGCCTGGAAGGGCCGGCCCTTCTCGATGCGGCTCAGGAGCGGCAGGCCGAACGCGGCGGTCTTGCCCGTGCCGGTCTTGGCCTGGCCGAGCATGTCGCGCCCGCTGAGGATGAGCGGGATGAGCCGGGCCTGGATCGCCGTCGGGTACACGAACCCGGCGTCGTTCACGCCGCGCATCACCTGCTCGCTGAGCCCGAGGTCGGCGAACCTGGTCTGCTTGTCGAAGATCTCTTCGCGGTGCTTGCGAGCGGCCTCGGCGGTGGCGGAGAGCGCGGGCTCGGCCGGGGGGGGCGGCGCGGCGGGGGTGGAGACCGGGGCCGTCACGGGAGCGGCCGCGGCCGGGACCGATGGCGCGCCCGGCGCGGCCGTGGGCGTCGGCGCGGGGCGGCGATCGTGCTCATCGCGCCGGCCGTGGTCGCGCTGGTCCCCGTGGGGGCGCTGGTCTCGATGGTCGCGCCGATCGGCCTGATCACGGTGCTCACGCTGGTCTCGCCACGCGGGCTGCCGCGGACGCGGCTGGTGCGGGTGCTGGTCGCGCGGGGGCTGGCCGTGCGGCCGGTGAGGCTGGCCCACCGCCGGGCCGTTCGAGTCTGGCGCGGCGGGACGGTGCAGATCGCGGGGCGCGGGCGGCGGCGCGGGTGGCGAGGGAGGCTGCGGCGGACGCGTCGAAGGGGGCTGCGCGGGAACGGGTTGGGACGGCCGATGGCCCGAGGGCCGCAGTTCCGGCCGCGCGGGCGTGAACGGGGGCACGAGCGGCTCGCGCGGCTCGTCGAAGCTCACCATCGCGGGGAGCGGCTCGGCGATCGGCGCGACCTGCGGCGCGGGCGTGATCTCTCGCTGCGACTTGACCGGGCCGGGCGGCTTCTGCCTCGCGACCGGGCGCTTGCCGAGCGGCTTCCTGGCGATCGGCTTGGGCTTGGATGCGCCCGGTTTGGCGCCGGCCTTGGTCTTCGGCGCGGGCTTGGCCTTCTTCGCGGCCGGCTTGCTCGCGGCGCGCGCGACGATCCGGGCTTTGGGCTTGGGGGCGGCGGCCGCGCGCTTGCGCGCGCCGGCACCTCGGGCCGCGGGCTTCGCGGCGGGCTTGCCCTTCTTGGGCGCGGGCTTGGCGCGAGGGCTGGACCGGGCGCTGGAGCGGGACGAAGAGGGTCGGGAGGCGGTCATCGTGCGTGGCGTTGGAGGGTTGTCGGGCAGTCGGTGGAAAGGGTTGGAAGGCAGGCCGCGTGTCGGTCGCGGCGGGCATTGCCCACCGATCCGATACCCGACGCCACCTTTGATCGTAGGGAAACGGAAGGGTCGATACAAGGAAGCGAATTTGGTGGGAAACGGGGTGTCCGGCGGGGGCTTGGGCGGGGACAATCCGACGCCAGCAACGGAGTGCGTGTGCCGACCAGCAGACTTGAAGTGGACCTTGCCGCGTTGGACCGAAACCTGAGGGTGGTTCGGGGTGTTGTCGGGCGTGGCGCGGGCCGAACGGGGGCGGGGAGCGGCGGCGCGGCGGTCTGCGCGGTGCTGAAACAGGACGGATACGGCGTCGGGGCGGTGCGGCTGGCCAAGCGGCTGGTCGGGACCGGTGCCGGCGGCGCGACGGGAGGGGCGGGCGTCGAGATGATCGCGGTGTACTCGTTGGATGAGGCCCGCGCGATCGTTGAGGCGGTGCCGAACGTGTCGGTGCTGGTGCTGATGCCGGTGACGGGCGTGGAGCGGACCGACCCGATGTACCGCCAACTCGGCGCGGGACGGGTTCACCTGGCACTCCACAACGAGGACCAGTTCCGGCAGGTGCAGGAGATGGCGGCGAAGCTCGGGGTGGGCGTTCCGCTGCATGTCCAGATCGACACGGGCCTTTCGCGCGGGGGAACGCTTCCCGAAGATGGGCGGCGGTTGGTCGAGCGCGTGCTCACGACACCTCGGACCCGGCTCGCGGGGCTGATGACGCACTTTGCCAGCCCGTGCTGCGACTGCGAGTTCACGCGCGAGCAGGCGCGGCTGTTCAGGGACTTTGTCGAGGGGATCAAGCCCGCGCTCAGGGCGGCGGCGACATCGAGCACACCCGGGGGCTGGCAGGGGCAGGAACTGATGCTGCACGCGGCGAACTCGTGCGCGACGTTCCGCTCGAAGAGTTATCACGGGACGATGGTGCGGTTGGGCCAGGCGCTCCTGGGATTCGCGCTCGAGGATGCGGGCGAGGAACGGGAGGGGTTCGAGTTCGGCGAACAGGCGGCGCAACTGACGCCGGTGGTGCGGTGGACGAGCACGGTGAGCGCGATCAGCGAGATTCCCGCGGGCTGGCCGGTGGGGTATGGGCGCACGTGGCGTGCCCCCTGGCGGGAAGATGGCCGCAGGACCCGCATCGCGCTGGTGCCCGTGGGCTACGCCGACGGTTATCCGCGCACGCTCGGCGGGCGCGGCACGGGTGGACCGGGATGGGTTGGGTTCACCGGGCGCGCGTGGGAGCGCCGCGCGGATGAGGGCACGGCCCGCGGTCCTCGACCGCCGGTGGTGTACGCGCCGGTCGTCGGGCGCGTGAGCATGGACCAGATCACGGTGGATGTGACCGATGTGCCCGAGGCGTACCTGGGCGGGGCGGGGCGGATCGGCTCGACGGACGGCGGGCCGGAAGTGGAACTGATGAGCCCCGATCGTGCGGCGCCGAACTTCTGGGCGACGATGGCCGCGGCGGGCGGTTCGATCACGCACGAGCAACTCTGCCGCGTAGGGCCGCGCGTGGAGCGGGTTTATCGCGGGGCGGCGGCGGGCGCCGGCGCGGAGCGCATCGAGCGCAAGCCCGCGGCGATGGCGGTCGGCGCGGCGAGTGCCGAACGCGGACCCGATGAACAGGTCGGGGGCGTGGCGGCGCTGGCCGGGTGAGCGGCGCTCACGGCGCGAAGTACGCGGCGAGGAAGTCGAAGATGTCCTGCACGGACGTGCTGCCGTCGGCGTTCCAGTCGCCGCCCGGGCCGTTCGAGAAGTAGGCCGCGAGGAAGTCGAAAAGGTCCTGGACGGTCTTGGCCCCGTCGAAGTTGAAGTCGCCGACATCGGGGCGCGGGACGATGACCATCGCCACGTTGTAGGCCTGGTCGTGGCTGTTGCTGCCGCCGCTGGTGGGGTCGGCGAAGAGCCCGTCGGCATCGACGTCGTAGACGATCTTGGCGCGGAAGGTGAGCGCGCCGAGCGCGAGCGGGCTGCCGTAGGCGGCGTTGGCGGGGGTGCCCGGGTTCGGACCGAGGCCGTCCTGCACGATGTTGCCGCTGAACATGCCGCCGCTGGACACGCTGTCGGCATCGGCGAAACTCATGGACTGGATCTGGTAGTTCAGACCCGAGTTGAGCCCCGGGAGCACATCGCCGAGCCGAGCGAGCAACTCGAGCCGGTAGCCGTTGACGGTCGTGTCGCGGTTGCCGCGGAGCAGCGCGGAGGTGTACTCGAACGAACCGTCGGAGGTCTTCATCGCGACGGTCGCCATGAAGTAGAGGTTGCCGCGCAGGTCGAACGCGGGGCAGGAGATGCTCGGCCCACCGGTCTGCGCGGGGAAGACCTCGGAGAGCCTGGCGATTCGGCCGATCCACGCGCCCGCGCCGGTATCGACGATGCCGTCGCCCTCGCCCGCGTCGGCCGTGCCGGGGAAACCGTCGGCGCCGTTGTCACCGAGGATGACCTTGCTGATCCCTCCTCCCCCCGCGCCGGAGCCGAGGGAGTTGCCGGTGTGCGCGGCGGTGGCCCACGATGTCGAACCGCCCGGGGTGATGGTGGCGACGACGAGGTAGTTGTCGCCGGACTGCGGCACGAGGCTGCCGGTGGTCGGCGTGACGACGGCGGCGGCGAGGAGGCTGCCGCCGGGGAGCACGACCGAGGCGACCTGGGCCGTGCCGCCGCGGAACGGGGCCTGGCCCGCGTAACCGGTGAACTCGTGCACGCTCGGAGAGACAACGAAGTTGGATGGACTCCAGTTGTCGGTCGGGTCGAGCATCTGCGCCGCGATGATGGGGAGTTGCACCTGGAGCGTGCCGTCGAGCGAGCCGTCGGTGTTGATGCCGAAGACCTCGATGCCGCGGGTGCGGGTGTTGGAGTCGGTCCGGACCAGGCACAGACCCGTGCCCGCGTTGGAGGCGCCCGCGGCGACCGCGGCGAACGCGTGCGGGATGAAGGTCAGGCCGCCGCGGGAGGAACCGGCCGAGCCGGGCAGGTAGGACTTGGTCGCGGAGGTGGCGTTGGGCGCCTGCTCGAACAGGTAGTCGGCGTTGAAGTCGAGGCCGAGCGCGACGGGGCGACCGCCGATCCCGATCGACGAGGGGATCTGGGCCGGGGTGGTCATGCTCGTGGCGGTGGAGCGGACGATGTCGGTCGAGGGCGCATCGGCCGCGCCGACGAGGGAGAGCGCGTTGACGAGCGAGGCGGTGCGCGCGGCAGCACGGACGCGAACGTACTGACGCTGCGTGATCTGCTGCGGCGAGTTGAGGGCGTGGTCGTCGGCCAGCACGAGCGTGTTGCCGGCGGCGTCGATGGCGCCGAGGCCCAGCGAGGCGGTCGAATCGGCGGCGGATACGGGCTTGCCCGTCAGCGCGGAGATGCGTGAGACGAACAGGCGCGAGGGGCGGCTGGGCTGGAGTTCGATGATCGACGCGATGATCGCGGTCTGGTCGTCCGGCGTGCCGAACGCGGCGTCGGGCCCGTAGCCGAACTCCATGAACGCCAGGCCGAAGCGCTTACCGGTGCGCGATGCGGCGGAGAGCGTGGACCCCGGCGCATCGTTCCGGTCCGCGTTGACGCCCTGTCCGGGGACGGTCCATCGCGGATAACTCGAACGGAGCATGGGGCCGGAGGAGAAGCGCGCGCTGACGGCCTGCGCGCCGATGAGCTGGTCGAAATACTGACCGCCGGCCGACGCGCCGGCCTTGACCACCGGGCCGATCGAATAGCGGCCGCCCCACGAACTGGTCATGGGCGCGAGATCGACAACAAAGTCGTTGACCTGCTCCGACGCGGGTGAAACGGCGTAGGCGCTGACCGCATCGCCGGGGAGGCCGGGCGAGTTGGAGACCGAATCCTGGGCCGCGGCGACGAGGGGGACGCCGATGGCCGCGAGCGCGGCAATCGCGTTGGCCGTACGGTCGAAACGGAGAATACTCGGCATGGTGGTGTGAACCTGGGCAAGCCCGCCGGGCCTGAAGCCCACGCTGCCGGACGGTCGGCGCGCGGTGACAGAGCCGGGATTTCCAGTCTACACCCGATTCAGGCTTTGGGTAGCGGCGCGGCGGGGGCCGGCTGAGGGACCGGGGCCGGGGCGGGGGCGGGGGGGGTGCCGGGGAGGGGCTGCGCGGGGGCCGGCTGGGTGGGCGAGGTCGTGTCGCGCGGGCGGCGCGGCTCGACACCGGGCAGCGTGATCGATTCGTCGGCGGGAATCGACTCGACCTCGCGTGCCGGGCTGGGCGCGTTGTCGTCGAAGTTGTAGGGTTCGCGCTCCGTCATCAACTGGTGGATGCGCTGGAAGCGGTTGATCCACCACGGCTGTCGCTCGGCGACGATGGCGATCTTGAGCCGCTCGGCGGTGAGGGGCGTGAGCCGGTGGCGCAGTTCGTCCACGAGGATCGCGCGGCGGAGCGAGTTCTGATGGCGCGGATCACGCTGCAGGGCCTGGTCGTACCAGCGCGCGGCGTCGTCGAGGTAGCCGAGTTCTTCCCAGAGCGCGCCGAGTTCGTAGAGCGGGCGCGGGTCGGTTGGCGCGAGCTCGCTCGCGGTCATGAAGGCCTGGGCGGCCTCGAGGTTCTTGCCGAGCCTGGCCCATTGCAGGCCGGCGTTGTGCCAGGCGATCGGGTTCTCGTTGTACGCGGCGATGGCGAGCTGGTACTTCTCGAGCGCCGCGCCGTGCTTGCCGGCGACTTCGAGCCGCTGGGCGTCGCGCACGAGCGAGTCGGACTTGGCGAGTTGTTGGGCCTGGTAGGAGGCGGTCGATTCGCGGGGGATCTCGTAGTCCGAGAGACCGCTGGACTTCTTCTGGCAAGCCGCGCCGAGACCGGCGACGGCGATGAGGATGGCGGTGAGGGGCGTCTTGGGCATGGGTGTGACCGTCCGATGGGCACGCGTCGGGATGTTTTACCGCTTGCGCTCCCAGCGGGCGAAGTCGGTGTCGAGTTTCCAGCGAACCTGGCCGGTGGCCGGGTCGGGATTGCCGGGTTTGACCTCGATGCGGGTGATCTCGATCCCGGCGGTAAGGGGCGACTCCTGGGTCGCGTTGAGGAACGCCAGGAGATGGGTCGGGTTCTGGTCCACGAACGAGGCGCGGTAGCGCCGCTGCTGCATGGTCGCGACGGTGTCGCCGGTGCCGACCTCGGAGATGGCCTTGTCGGGCTGGGCGCCGGCGTCGCGCGCGAGCTGGTCGAGGAAGACGGGGATCTGCGGGTTGTAGTCGACGCCGCGGGCCGTGAGCCGGGCCTTGAGGTCCTTGACCTCGTTCACGAGCGTGATGGTCTTCTCGGCCTGCTGGCGGGCGGTGGAGACCTTGCCCAGCGCGGCGGTCCGGGCGGTCACGCCCGAGATAGCGTAGAGGCCGGCGCCGATGAGCAGGACCCACGCGCCGACGACGAAGATGCGCGGACGGTTGGCCCGCTCGCTCCCGGCCGCGGCCATGGTCAGGTCGAGCCGGGCCTGCTCGGAGACCGAAGCGGGAATGGCGTTTTCGAGCGTGTTCATGCGCCGCCTCCGGGTCGCTTCTCTTCGGAGATGACGGGGCCGCTGATGATGAACTTGCCGGGGCCGGTGGGCGGTCGGCCGGGGACGTTGGTCCCCTGCCAGCGGATCAGCACGCCGGGCAGTTTGATGAGGGTGGTGACGATGGCCGGTCCGGTCTCGATGTCGGGCGTGATGAGATCGACGGTGCCGGAGACGGGCCCGATGTTGATGGCGTTGACCTTGACCTCGTCGTGGTCCTTCATCGCCTCGAACACGCGCGCGATCTCCTCGACAAAGGGCTTGGGCGGCTTCATCGCGGCCATCTGCTTGCGGAACTCCTCGGTCTTGCTGGCGAGCGAGTCGGTGGCATCGCGCGGGCGCATGAGGGTGATGCCGCGGATGACCTCCTCGACGCTTTCGAGCGCGGCCTTGCGGGTGTCGTTGGCATCGGAGATGGCGGCGGCGCTGCCGCGAGCCGAGGCGTGGAGTTGGTAGCCGACCGCGCCCACGATGAGGGCCGCGCCGACGATGCCGATGGCCTTCCACGCGTACATGCCGCGGTCGGCCTTGCCGGGCCGGCTGGAAAGGCCGACCAGCGCGGAGCGGGGGTCGTCGGGCCCGACGGCGACGGCCGCCTCGGGGTTGAGGGCCTTGCCCGGAGTGGCCGCGGTGAGCCGAAGGAGCGTCGCACCGATCGGGTCGGCGTGGATGCCCACGCCGATGGTGGCCCCGGGCCACGCGCGGCCGAGCGACTGTCCGATGAGCGAGGGGTCCGGCTGGCCGGTGGAGGCGTCGGTCGCGGGCGCGGGGCCGATGCACGCGACCTGCTGCGGGCAGTGGCCGAGCTGCGCGCTCCACGAGAGCCAGTCCATGACGAGTCGGCCGGTCTCGGCCTCGGTGAACTCGAGCACGGTCTGATCGGCGTGCTCGGCGCCGACGCGGCGGGCGGTGGCCTGATCGTCAGCGGTCTCGGCCTCGGCATCGGACGCACGGCGGACGGCCGAGCGCAGGCGCATTGCGCCCCCGGCGACGAGCTGGCCGGCGTGCGACCACGCCCACACCAGTCTTCCGACCGGATCGACCACCACGACGGCCGAAGAGGGCGAGAAGCTCGAGACGACGCGGCCGGACTCGTCGAAGGCGGAATCCTGCGCGGCCGGGTCCCAGGCCGCGGCCATGGCGTGCCAGAGGCTCGTGACCTGCCGGACTTCGAGGCCGCGGGCGTCGAGTTCGTCGAGAAAGACGCGGACAGGCGCGTCGGGCACGGCCATGACGGCGTACCGCGAGCGCTGGGCATCGATGCCCAGGGCACCGGCCGAGCGGCGCGAAAGGAGCCGCGCGGAGATCCCCGAGCCGGTTCCGGGCGGATCGAGCGTGGCCAGAGCCTGGACCGAGGCATCGTCGGGGCTGAAGCCCGAGGAGGAGCCCGCGCCGAGCGAGAGCAGCCGGGCCGCGCTGCCGCTCCCGCCGCCCGCGCCCGTGCCGTCATCGACCTCGGGCTGCATGAGCGTGGCGGTGATGGTCGCGGGGTCGGCGCTGGTCGCGCTGAGCCAGGTGCACAGCGCGCCGTCGGGATCGACGCACACGTGCGAGAGTTCGCGTGTCCCGAGCTGGCCGAGCGTCTCCGCGACCCAGCGGGCCGCGGCACGGGTCGTGGACACGGCGTCCGACGCCGCGGCCTCGCTGGACGGCGCGGCGGTGACGGAGGGCGCGGTCCACGAGCGATCGAAGGGCGCGGCGCCACCGCCCTCGGCCATCAGGCGGACGCGACGGATAAACGATCCTCCCCCCGCGCGTTCGAGATAACAGATCGCGGGCTTGCTCACTTGCCTCCACCGCTGCGCTTGAAGACCTCCATGAGGCCGGGATCGTTCTCGGGGGTAACGCCGAACATCTGAAGCATCTGCAGGCGGTCCTCGATGGTGGCCTTGGGGTGCACGCCGAGCTGCTCGAGCTGCGCCAACCGCTTTGCGGGTTCGGCCGAGGTGTCCGTGAAGATCCGCTTGAACTCCTCGCGCTGCTCGTCGGGCATGCTCTCGAACCGAACCTTCAGGTCTTCGGCCGTGAAGGCCATCTGGTCGACACTCAAGGGCTGGGGCGGTGGCGGCGGCGCCTGCACCTGCATGGCGGCGCGGCGCTGCTGGTCGAGGCCGGAGTTGGGCGCGGCGTGGCCGGCCGCCATGCCGCGGGCGTTGTTGGGCTGCATGGCGTTGATGCCCGGGGGCATCGGGCGTGTCGCCGCGGTGACCGGGCGCACGCCGACGGTCCCGTCCCCAAACCCGTTCACAACCCTCGCCGCGATGTCGAGCCGGCGCTGCTGGCCGTTTTCTTCGATCATCATGTGCGAGGGGTGCACTTCGAGCACCTTGATGCCCTCGTAGGTGCGTCCGACGCACACGAGCATCTGACGGTCGCCGACGTTGACAGTCGCCGCCTTGAGTTGCGGGCTGCCGAGGTAGGACTTGTACACCCACTCGATGATGGGCGCCCGCTCGGGCTCGGGCGGGACGTCGGGCTCGACCCCTGCCATGTCGGCGCCTTCTGTCTCGACCGGCGGGGGTGGCGCCACCTCGACCTTGCCCGCGATGCGGTCCATCTCGGTCGCGAGCGAAGCCAGCGCGGTCGCCGAAAGTACGGGCCGCCGAACCTCGGTATCGCCACCCGCGGCCGGCTGGGGCGGGGCGAACTTCCCGCTCGACAGGTACTTGGAGAGCGGCGAGAAGGCGAGCGCGGCCGCGCCGCCGGTCAGGGCCAGAGCGGCGACCTGCCACGTGCGGGTGGACCGGCGGGTACGTGTTCGGTGGGAAGTCATGGCAAGAGTCCTGGGTGCTCGGAGGGCCCGATGCGAACTGTAGAACGTACCCGTTGTAGCGGGTCAGGGAAGCGCAGGTTTCGCCCACGCGCCCGAAGACCGGACCTTCCAACAGCCTGACCGAAGGTCCGAATGGGCTTATCGGCTCACGGAGGCTCCCAAGCCCTCATCAAGGGGAAGGGTTTCCCAGGTGAGGAAGGGGCCGTTCTGGTTGAACGGGTCCGTCCGACCGGCCTCCAGCTCGATCAGCCCGCCCGCGCGATCCACCACCTTGCCACCGACGCCCTTGAGTTCGGCGGTCACGAACCAGAGCGTGGGCGCGGCGACGAGCATGGCCCGAAACTCGGCGATCTTTCCCGGATCGACGTTCTCCTCGCTGAGCACGCGGAGGACCTGATCGACCGAGGCCAGGCCGTGCGAGTTCATGCCGCCCCGGCCGTTGGCGCCTCCGCCCGGCGAGGCCCTCCCGGTGGCCCGCTCGATGGCCTCGGCCGCGGCGGACTCGGCGGCGATGTTGGATCCGGAGTCGGTCCCCTCCCGACGGTCGAACCGCTCGTCGCGCCGTTCGGAGAGGGCCTCGGCGACATCCTCGGCCCGCTCGGGGCCGACGATGGCCTGGGCGAGGGCGAGCAGGACCTCGGGCGGGGCGGAGGCGATGCAGATCTCCGATGGTCCGTGGCGGCGGAGGAGGTGCTGCTGGTCCTCGAGCGGGGTCTGCTCGAGATAGAACTTCATGAGTTCGACGATCTCGCGGCGGCGGCCGGTGAGCGCGCTGGTGTCGGCGAGCGACGTGCCCTGGGCGTCGCGCATGTAGACATCGATCCGCTGACCGTCGGAGAACTCCAGGGTGAAGGCGAACCCGTCCCCTTCGATGCTGTCGGCGACCTTGCCGCGGACGGTCGAGAGCCAGCGGCTGATGAGCTCGCGCATGCCCAGCCCGGCGTGGCGGGCGATGTAATCGTCGGCCTGTCGGCGGGCGGCGAGCGATGCGACGCCGTGGCGCTGGAAGAGGATCGCGATGCCCAGGCCCACGACCAGCGTGAGCAGCACGACCAGGACCATCGCGAAGCCGCGACGGCTGGGGTCGGTCCGCGATGACTTGCGCGAGCGTGGCATGGCCGGAGATCGGACTCACTTGGTCTTGGTGCCGGGCTTGACGATCGTGGGGTTGTCGATCTGGCCGGGCTTGATGGTCGGCGGGGGCTTGGGCCTCAGAGGGCTGTTGGGGTTGTTGGGGTTGTTGGGGTCGGTGACGTTGGGGTTGTCGGGGTTGTTCTGCCGGTCGGGATCGAGGTGATCCTTGTTCTCCGGGTTGTTCGGGTTGTTGGGATCACTGGGATTGCCGGCGTTGGCGGCGATGGTGTCGAGCGCGTCGGGCTGGTCGGCCAGCACGCTGCCGGGCTCGGCGCCGACGACCCACGCGACCTCGAACATCCACTTCTCGCGGCGGCCGGTGGCGGTCTCGAACTCGAGTTCGACGTATCCGGGAAGTTCCTTGTCGTAGAGGGCGATGATCTTGTCGCGGGGTTTCTTGCCACGGAGCGCGGTCCAGTGGATGCTCTTGCAACCCGAGAGCAGGCGCTCGCGCTTGCCGGTCAACTCGTCCCCGTTCGAGAGCGAGACCAGTTCGGCATCGGCCTTCTCGCGGCGGAGGCGCTCGCGCTCGGCGGTGTCGGATTCATCGGCCGCGGGCTCATCGCCGATGTCCACACCCTCGGCGGTGAGGTCCTCGTTGGCCGGCCGGGGCGGGAGTTCTCGCCACCACAGCGAGTAGGTCGGACCCTCGGCGCCTACGGCGAACTCGGAAGGGGCGAGCGCGGGCGAGGCGCCGGGCTCCTGGTCATCGGGCAGGATCTCGAACACGCCGCGCACGCCGGGGGCGCGGGGGCGCGAGAGTTGACGTTCCTCGATCCGCTCGCTGGCGGAAAGGTTGTCGGGGTCGCGGGGTTCATCGTCCGACCGGGACTCACGCCGGCCCTCGCCGCGGATGGCGCGATCGAGAAGACCTCCGGCCTCGCCGAGGGACTCGGTGCGGCGGGACAGGGATGAACGCTCGCGATCGCGGCCGGAGGTTGAACGGCTCTCGCCGCTGCGCTCGCTGTCCATCGAAGAACGTGCGCCGCGCGACTCCCGGCGCAGGTCCTCGACGGCCTTCGAGCCCGCGCCGGTCTTTTCCAGGGCGCGTTCAAGATAGACGAGTCTCTCGTAGTCGGCGTCGGCTTTCTGTTCTTCGGTCTGGTCGCCCTCGCTGGCGGCGATGGGCGACTGGCGGATCGTGACGCCGAAGACCTGGGCGGGCGCGAGCCGTTCGCCGCGGTCGGTGGCGACGATCATGCGCGCGCCCAGCGCGGGATCGGGCTGGAGCGCGAGTCGGGCATCGTCGGCGTCGTCGTCGCGCAGGTCGGCGCGATCCTGGTTGTTGCGGGCGTCGTCCTCCTCGAGCCTCGACTCCATGTCGCGCTCGGAGACCTCTGACTGGGCCATGAGCAGCGTCTGAAAGACCAGCCCGACGACCTTGTGCGCGCGGGCCATCTCCATGTTCTCGTCCATGCGCGTCTGCTGGCGCACCTGCGAACGGTCGAGCACGCGGAACAGCGCCATCGCGCCGGCGATGACCATGACGCCCAGCACCATGGCCAGGACCATCTCCAGGAGCGTGAACGCGCGGGGCGCGGCGGGCCTTGCTGGGCGCGGGGTCATTTCTCGTCCTCCGAGGATTCCCTGCGGGACTTCTTGCGGGTCGGGAGCGAGGCTCCGCCGCCGAGTTTGCTGATGAGCCGTTCGAGGTTCTCGCCCTCGACGATGTTCTTCATGGATTCGGGGTTGCGCGGGGCGGCGGGGTCGTACATGCGGCTGAGCAGCGCGATCTCCTCGCCCGGGCGCGGCTGCGGGCCGTCGCCCTCGGCCTCGAAGATCGTGATGCTGATGACCTCGAAGCGGTCGAGGGCCTGCGGGGCCGCGCCGCTGGTGGAGCGCTGGGCGTCGTTGATCCGCATCTGCACGCCCATGAGGTCGTAGTCCCACATGAAGGTGTAGGGGCCGTAGTCGAGCGGGAGCGAGCTGGGCGGGAGGAGCTTGGGGTTGTCGAGCCAGGTCAGGACCAGCCGGTTGGCGAGTTCGTAGGCCGCGAGCATGCGCTTGTTGCGGGCCGACATCGACTCGATCGCCGAGATCGCGCCCGTGAGCGAGCCCGCGACCAGGCCGAGCATGACCACCGCGAGGACGACTTCGAGGAGCGTGATGCCGGGGGCGTGCAAGCGGGCGCGACCACGACCCGATGGTCGCGGCCCTGGCGTGGCTGTGCTCGCGTGCGATCGCACCTCTGCCGCTCCTTCAACACACCGGCGGGCTTACTGCTGGGCCTCTTCCTCGCCGATCCGCCAGACGTCGATGTCGTCCTCGGTGCCGGTCTGGCCGTCGGGCCCCGCGCTGATCAGCGAGTAGTCGCGCCCGTTGGCGCCGGGTGAGCGGTACTCGATGTCGTGCTTCCACGAGTCCTTGAACTTGTCGTCCATCAGCTTGGAGGTGACCAGCGCCTGCAGGGTGGTCGGGAAGGAGCCCTTGTCGGTCTTGTACGCCTTGAGCGCCGATTCGATGGTCTTGATGCTCTGCTCGGTGGCGCGGATGCGGGCCTTATCGCCCGCGCCCACGATGTTCCACACGGCGACGGACATCAGGATGCCCATGATCGCCACGACGAGCATCATTTCCAGCAGCGTAAAGGCCGCGGCGCGGCGGGGGGGGCGGCGGCGGTTGTGGGTGGTCTTGCGGTTCATCTTGATTCTCCCTTTGGGTTCGTGCGTGTTCGAGTTTCGGGCCTGACTGGGTGTGGTAGCGGTTGAGCGCGGCGGAGGTTGCGTGCCGCGGCGGGAATCAGCGGATGCTGTTGGAGATCGAGAGCATGGGCAGCAGCAGCGCCAGCAGCAGCGAGCCGATAATGGCAAACATCAGGACGATGAGGACGGGCTCGAGCACCGCGAGCAGGCGGGACGAGGTACGGTCCACCTCGTCGGTCATGTCGTTGGCGAGCGTGCCGAAGGCGTGTTCGAGATCGCCGGAACGCTCGGCCGCGACCAGCAGCCGGCGCGTGGCGATGGGGAACATCGTGACCTCCTCGATCAGGTTCCGCAGCAGGCCGCCCTCGATGAGGCGCGTGCGCAGGCGGTCGAGTTGGCGGCGGAGCGCGGGCAGGCCGATGGCCTGGTTGGCGACGCCGAGCGCATCGCCGATGGGCACGCCGGTGCGGGTCATCGCGCCCATGACGCCGAAGAAGCGGGCGCACTCCTGCGCCAGGAGCACATCGCGGATGATCGGCAGCTTGCGCATCGCCTTCTGCACCGCGAGCACCACCAGTCCGCGCCCGATCAGCGCCGAGACCAGGAGCGCGGCGAACGCGATGCCCACCAGGGTCGCGTGGTCGCGCATCCAGATGCCCGTGCCCATGATGATCTTGGAGTAGAGCGGGAGTTTGATGTTGCTCTTGGCCAGGCCCTCGCCGATCATCGGCACCACGACCATCATCATCAGCGTGGCGACGACGGCGGAGATCGAGAGCACGATGCAGGGGTAGATCAGGAGCGTCGTGGCCTTGCCGCTGACGGCGAGCCGCCGGCGCAGCGCGATGGCCAGTTCCCGGGCCGCGCCGCCGAGGTCGCCGGTGCGCTCCGCGCCGCGGTACACGGCGATGGTCACGTTGTCGAACCCCCCCACCGTCCTGCAGGCATCGGCGAAGCTCGAGCCGCTCGATACCAGGTCGCGCATGCGGATGACCTTGCCCTTGTTGGCAGGCTTGACCGTCGAGGCGACGACATCGAGCGCTTCCACCAGCGGCACGCCGCGGGTGATGAGCTGGCCGAGCTGCTCGTTGAGGGCGGCCTGGTCCTTGAGCGTCAGGTCGTTCTCGCGCGCCGCCCAGGCGGGCAGCCGGTAGCTGTTGACCAGGATCAGACTTTCGGCCCGCAGACCCTGCGAGAGCGCGGCCAAGGACCCCGCCTGCCGCAGGCCGATTTTGCGCCCTCCGCCCGGCTTCATCGCGACAAACAGAAAGGCCTGGGCCTGGGGCTTGCCGGAAGCGCGGGGGGCGGAAGTTGCGGCGGCCAGTCGGGACATGGGAACAAGTCTATCGGTCGATCCGGGAGCACCCACCTTATTGAGGACGGGTGCGCGCGGAGATGGGCAAACCATGACCCTGCGTGCGGCAGAGGTAGAGAAGGTACGCCCAAAGGACGGCGAAAGTTCGGGTTCCGTCGGCCGACACGGCCTGGTGGAGGCAGCCGGCACCCCGATCATCCCCACGGACGCCCCCCCGTCCGGGGAAGGAGGTGGGAGGATCGGGGAAGCCGAAAGGGCCGAGCCGACCGACGGGAACCCCATCTGTACCCCCAAACCCCTAAAGCCTGATGCCCACCCGGTCCCGCGCGCGGGTCGCGGCGGACGGAACCGGGAGGCATCAACTGATACGGAAAGACTTGGGCGAGGTTGCGGGCCGCGGCGGCGGTTCCGGCGCTCACACCACGCGACAGCCCGAGAAGTAGGCCGCGAGGAAGTCGAAGATGTCCTGCACGCTGATCGAACCGGAGTTGTTGAAATCGGCGCGCGGGTTGTTGGAGAAGTACGCGGCCAGGAAGTCGAACAGGTCCTGGACGCTCAGGCCTCCGAAGCCGTTGAAGTTGGCCCGGCAGCAGGTGGTGAGGTTGAAGGCGAAGCCGCAGGTTGTGAACAGCCCGGCGTGGGTTCCGCCCGCGGCGGCGCAGTCGGGGCGGGTGAGGATGCTGCACACGCTGCCGACACCGCCTTGCACGGGCGGGAGGCAGCACGCGCCGCCGCAGATCGTGGGCGTGCACACGGTGCCGTCGCCGCGGTAGAAGCCGTTGTTGTTCTCGACACAGGGGATGAACGGCGCGATGGTGCACGCGTCGGTGTCGCGATCGCAGCACGCGCCGGTCGGCGGGGGCGGGCAGGGGTTGGGCTCGCACGCCTGCCCGACGGTGTAGTTGCCGAAGCACAGCGACGGGTAGGGCAGAGACTGGCAGAGCCCGGTGAGGGGGTCGCAGCACGCGCCCGCCCCGCACGGGTTGGGCGAGCAGGTGGTGAGGTTGAAGAACGAGACACCGTTGCACTGGCCCGGGTTGGTGAGGATGCAGGTGTCGAAGCAGCAGCAGGCGAACACGGGCTGGAAGTTGCAGAACGTGTCTTCGCAGGTCAGGCCGTCGGAGAAGTTGCCGTTGCACGAGAGGCTGGTGGTGATCATGCACGTCTCGGGCTTGCCGCCGTAGCAGCACGCGCCGATGGAATAGCTCTCGGCGCACGGGGACGCGGCGCAGGTGACATCGAAGAAGAACGCGCCGCCGGTGCTCAGGCAGTCGCACTCGGTGCTCAGCACGCACGAGAAATCAAGCCGGCAACAGGCAAAGACCGGCGGGTTGCAGATGCCGGGGTCGCAGACCGTGCCGCCGCCGAGGTGGTTGCTCGGGAACTGGCAGGCGTTGGGACCGGTGATGGAGCAGGAAAAGTCGGGCGCGCAGCACGCGCCGGAGCAGCCGGCCTGCGCGCAGGTGCTGCCCGCGCCGTTCCACGTGCGGTTGGGATCGGCCAGGTCGCACGCGCTGCGCAGGATGACCGTGCACGAGCCGTCGACGAGGCAGCACGCGCCCTGGCACGCCGCGGGCGCGCACACCGGCTGGGGCAGGATCTCGCCGCCGTTGGTGTCGAAGCAGACATCGGGGATCGTGATGAAGCACGTTCCGTCGGCCCGACAGCAGGCGACCGGGCAGGGCGGGCACGGGTCCGGGGCGCACGAGGCCCCGATGAAGAAGTTGCCCTGGCACACCTCGGGCGTCGCCGCGGCCGTGCACGAGCCGTCGAAGAGGCAGCACGCCCCGTTGCAGGCCGGCGGGTCACAGCCCGCGAGCAACTCGAAGTATCCGAAGCAGTCGATCCGCGCGGAGACCGTGCACGCGCCCTCGAACGTGCAGCACGCGCCCTGGCAGCTCGTCGGGCCGCACGGAGAGCCGGTGAAGCCGCCGCCGCCGGCCGCGATGCAGTCGCGGATCATCGTGATGATGCACGAGCCGTCGGGAAGGCAGCAGTCGGCCATCTGGTCGCAGGCGTTGGGCTCGCACGAACCTCCCGCGAAGAACGCGCCCAGGCACTCGGACGGATCGTTCACGACGAAGCAGGCGCCCTGGCATCGCTCGCAGCACGCGCCGGGCAGTTTCGCGGGGTCCGGATCGGCAAGCGCGGCGCTCGCGAGCGATAACGACGCGATCACGACCGCACACGCAACCAGCGCGAAACGCACGCACGACGGGTTCATGGGACCTCCCTCGGTTTGAGACTCGGTACGGAGCGCGTTTTGTACCACAAACACAGAGCGCGTCAATGAGCCGGCGCGCGGTGGGTGAATGGCGCACCAAAGAAAGCCGCCCGCGCACCGTGCGCGGGCGGCCAGGTTGAGTGATCTCAGATTCGTCAGACGCCCCCGTGGTAGGGGCAGGGGCGTTACGGGCAGCCCGCGAAGTAGGCGGCCAGGAAGTCGAACAGATCCTGCACGGTCAGCGTGCCGCTGCCGTTGATGTCCGCGCACAGGTTCCCGCCGAAGTAGGCGGCCAGGAAGTCGAAGATGTCCTGCACGCTGATGGCGCCGCTCTGGTTGAAGTCACCCTTGCAGCACGGCGTGGTGTTGTTGCCGGGCGGGTTGCAGACGGTGTTCAGACCCGCGAAGCGCCGGCCGGGTCCCTGGCAGGCTTGCGGCGTGGTGATGGTGCATCTAGAGCCGCAGCAGCACGCCCCGCGGCACCCGTTGGGCGGGCACGGCGCACCGGGGAAGAAGACGTTGGGCGCCGGGCACTGGGCCAGGGACGTCTGGATGCACGACCCGTCGGGCCGGCAGCAGGCGCCGGGGCACGGGTTGGGCGTGCAGGTCCCGCCCGGGGCGGGGGTCGTACCGGCGGGGCACTGCAACGCCACGACGATGTTGCAGGTCCCGTTCGGACGGCAGCAGGCGACGTTGCACGGGTTGGGTGTGCAGGTCGGTCCGCCGAGGAAGGTGCCGCCCTGGATGGCGCACTGGGCCTGCGTGATTAGTTGACAGAAGATCACGCCGGGCTCCTCGAAGATGCAGCACGCGCCGCGGCAGGGGTTGGGCGTGCAGGTCGCGGTGCCCGGATCAACCGTGCCCGGCGGGCAGCCGATGCCCGTGAAGATGAAGCAGGCGTTGAGGTCGCAGCAGGCGTGCGAGACCTGCGGGCAGAGGTTGGGGGAGCACGTGTTGCCGGGCGCGGGAGTCGTGCTTGTCGGGCACGGACCGGCGATCGTGAAGCACGAGCCGTCCGGGCGGCAGCAGGCGCGGACGCACGGATTCGGCACACAGGTGAGCGTGCCCGGGTCGATCGTGCCGGTCGGGCACGGGCCGTACCACAGGAAGCACGCCGTCAGGTCGCAGCAGGCGTGCGACTGCGGGCAGGGGTTGGGCAGGCACGGTGTGCCGCCGAGGTAGGTGTTGGGCGCGACGCAGGTGTAGATCGTCGCGATGAAGCAGGTGCCATCGGGACGGCAGCAGGCGCCTCGGCACTGGTTGGGCGAGCAGGTCCCGCCCGGAGCGGGGATCCAGCCCGCGGGGCAGGCCGCGGACATGAACACGATGCACGCGCCGTTGATGCGGCAGCAGGCGACGCCCGGGCACGGGTTAGGCACGCACGTCACCGCGGGCACGAACACGTTGGGCTGCTGGCAGC
Source organism: Phycisphaerales bacterium (assembly GCA_020846975.1). Taxonomy (GTDB): domain Bacteria; phylum Planctomycetota; class Phycisphaerae; order Phycisphaerales; family UBA1924; genus JADLCX01. The sequence goes on along the minus strand of JADLCX010000102.1, from coordinate 10,583 downwards.
CGAAGATCGACGTGATGATGCACGCGCCCGTCGTGAGGCAGCAGGCCCCGCGGCAGGGGTTCGGCGCGCACACGTTGCCCGGCGCGGGGATCGACCCGGAGGGGCAGACCAGCCCCGCGACGAAGAAGCACGAGCCATCGTCACGGCAGCAGGCGTTCTGGATCTGGATCGGACAGCCGATCGGGCCGCTGCACGTTCCGCCCGGGGCGGGTGTCGTGCCGGTCGGGCAGGACAGGCCGACGTAGTTGAAGCAGGTGCCGTCGGCCTCGCAGCACGCCACGAAGCACGGGTTGGGGGTGCAACTCAACGAAGTGGGCACGAAGCCCTGGCAGACGGTGCCGAGCGGGATCAGCAGGCAGGTGCCGTCCGGCAGGCAGCAGACCTGGGTCAGCGGCGGGCACGGGTTGGGCACGCAGGTGTTGCCCGCGGCCGGGGTGGTGCCCGGCGGGCACGAAACGCCGACGAAGAAGAAACAGGCGTTCAGGTCGCAGCACGCGCGGATGCACGGGTTGGGCGTGCACGAGGTCGCGCCGGAGTAGATGAAGCCGTTGCACTGGCTCGGTGTCGGCACGAGGATGCACGAGCCATCCTGCTGGCAGCACACGAAGCCGGGCGGGCAGTTGTTGGGCGAGCAGGTGTTGCCGGGCGCGGGAGTTGTTCCCGCCGGGCAGACGCCCGCGCTGGTGAAGCAAGAACCATCCACGCGGCAGCAGGCCCTCGGGCAGGGGTTCGGGACGCACGAGCCGGCCGGGATGTAGTTGCCGAACGGCGGCACGCACTGGGACCACGGCGCGATGAAGCAGATGCCGTCGGTGGTGCAGCACGCGCCGAAGCACGGGTTGGGCGTGCAGGTGTTGCCGGCCGCGGGCGTCGAGCCGGCGGGGCAATCGGTGCCGACCACGAACACGCACGCGCCGGAGGTCAGGCAGCACGCGGTCTGAACCTGGATCGGGCAGGGGATCGGGCCGCCGCAGACACCGCCGGGCGCCGGGGTTGTGCCGCTCGGGCAGGCGGAGCCGAAGAACGTGAAGCAGCTTCCGTCAGGACGGCAGCACGCGATGGCGCACGGGTTGGGCGTGCAACTGGTGATGCTCGGGAAGACCTGGCCGCTGCACGTGGTCGGGTCGCTGGTCAGCACGCACGAGCCATCCTGCTGGCAGCAGACGATGCGGCAGGGGTTGGGCGTGCAGGTGTTGCCCGGGGCCGGAGTCGTCCCCGCCGGGCAGGCCGCGGCGGTGGTAAAGAAGCAAGAAGTGACGTCGCAGCAGGCGAGCTGGCACGGATCGGGCGAGCACCCGCCCGCGGGGAAATAGGTCCCGCCGGAGGCGTTGCACTGGAAGATCGTCGCGATGAAGCACGGCGTGCCCGGCCGGCAGCACGCGCCGCGGCAGGGGTTGGGCGAGCAGACGTTGCCCGGAGCCGGCAGCGTGGAAGCGGGGCACGGCGACGTGGGAACGAAGAAGCACGATCCATCGTCGCGGCAGCAGGCCGTCTGCCCCGTGATCGGGCACGGGTTCGCGGCGCAGGTCACACCCGGGAACGGGTTGCCGCCGCCGAGCTGGCAGAGGTCCGGGTTGGTGTCCACGCAGGCCGTCGGGCAGCAGCACGCGAACGAGGCCGTGGGGCCGCACACCGCGTTCGGACACGTCCCGCCCGGTTGGAAGTTGAACCCGCCGAGCGCGCCGCAGTTCGGGCCGGTCGTGAACACGCACGTCACGCCGCCGGTCGTCGGGCTGTTGTAGCAGCAGGCGCCGAACTGGGGCGCCGGGCCAACCACGCAACTCTGTCCGTTGCACGGGACCCCCACCCCGATGAAGAAGCCCCCGCGCACCTTGCACTCACAGTCCGTGAGTTGAACACATTGGCTGTTCGAGAGGCAACACGCGCCGGTCGCCTGACCGTATGCGCGAGCGCCCGACAGGGCCGCGACCGCCATACACAGCGCAGCGGCCCACCGGGCGAGCACCGCCAGCTTGATCGTCCTCAACATGAAACACGCTCCTGTCTGGTGATCGAACCACGGTCCGGCCGCGCCCGGCAACTCCGTCGAACGCGGCAACTTCGGCGCGGCGTCACCAAAGAGCCGTGCGAAAGCCCTCGTCGGGATCGAGGCGGAGCAGACGTGGCCCCCTATCAATGCGGTTCAGAACGGCGGATTTGACAGAAATCCCGACAGTTGCCTGTCGGTTGTTTTTGCCCGCTGTTTCATGCTACTTTGGAGTAAGCGAGGCCGCAATCCCCCGAACGGGGCAGAGTGACTTGGAACTCCGTGTGGCGGCTTGTGAACGCAATCCCTCGTTCAGGGCACCGGCTTCGCTGGGCCGCGGACTCGGGTAAGGTGGAGGATCTCAAAACGACCGTGAGCACATCAGACCCCCCATCTTCACAGGACCACCCCACCGGACAGGTGACTCGGCTGCTCGAGGCGGCCGGGCGCGGCGAACGCAAGGCCTCGGACGAGTTGCTGCCGATCGTGTACGACGAGCTGCGCCGGCTGGCGGGCTCGATGATGCGCTCCGAGCGCGTCGGCCACACCCTGCAGCCGACCGCGCTGGTCCACGAGGCGTTTCTGAGGTTGGTCGGCACAACCGAAACGACCTGGGAGAACCGGGCCCACTTCTTCGGCGCGGCGGCGCAAGCGATGCGTCGGATCCTGATCGACCGGGCGCGGCACGTGAAATCGACGCGCGTCGAGCGGCACGCCGGGCAGGCGCGAAGCACGATCCTTGCCGGCGTACCCGGCGAGCGCGGCGGGCTGGACCCCGATCGTGATGCGGAGGAACTCATCTACCTCGACGGCGCGCTCGATTCGCTCCGCGAGAAGGACCAGCGCCAGTACGAGGTGGTGATGCTCCGGTATTTCGCGGGGCTGACCATCGAACAGGCGGCGATGTCGATGAACGTGAGCCCGGGCACGGTGAAGAACGACTGGACGTACGCGCGGGCGTGGCTGCTGCGCGAGGTGGAGCGCCGGCGGGCCGCGGACCCGGCGGCGGGCGCGTGAACCCGAACCCTTCGAGCGAGGCCGACCGCGAGCGGCGCGTGCGCGCCGCGTTCTGCGCGTTGTGCGGGCTCGAAGGCGCCGCGCGCCGAAGTGCGATCGCGTCGCTCCGCATCGCGGATCCCGAGGTTGCCGTCGAGGTCGAGAGCCTGCTCGGGTTTCACGATGAACACGGCGAGATCCTCGATCGCGCGCCGATGGTCGCCCCGAACGCCGATGAACCACGCGGTTCGCCCTTGGAACCGCCCGGACCGGGCTCGCTCATCGCCGGATGGCGCCTGCGATCGGCGCTTGGATCCGGCGGAACCCTGATCGCGTTCCGCGCGGGCCGCGACTCCGACGGGCGCGAAGCCTCGATCCTGCTGGTGCGGCCCGAGCTCCTGAACCGGGCGATGATCGAGAGGTTCGATCGCGCCTCGGCGCTGGCATGGCCGTGCGGAGAGGGGATCGCGCAGTGCCTCGGCGCGGGGCTCGATCGGACCAGGGATCAGGGCGAGGATCGCACGCTCGCGTACATCGTCATGGAGCTTGTCGAGGGTGTCGCGATTACAAGGTTCGCGCAGACCCGGTGCGGATCGGACGCGGAGCGGCTCGCGCTGATCGAGCGTGCCTGCCGCGCCGTCGGCCGGGGCCACGCGCAGGGCATCGCGCACGCCGAGATCGCGTCGGGGTCGATCAGGGCGCTCGATGACGGGGGCGTGAAGGTGCTCGAGTTCGGGGTGTCACGCCTGATCGAGTCGCCGATCGACCCGCGCGGCGGAGGGCCGGCGACGCCCGGGTCGGCGGTGCTCTCGCCGGGACGCTCGCGCGTGCGGGCCCTTTCGGCTTGCGCTGCGCCCGAGCAGGTCGGCCTTGCGCCCGCGCCGGCGGATGCGAGGATGGACGTCTACGCGCTGGGCATCCTCGCGATCGAGTCGCTCACCGGCGCCGCGCCCGTGACCGCCGCGCCCGCGGACCTTTCGCGCCTGCCCGAATCTGTTCGCCCGGTGATCGCGCGGGCCCTGAGCCGCGCTCCGGAGGACCGCTTTCCCGACGCCGCGGCGATGGCCGACGCGCTGGCGAACGCCGCGGCCGCGCTCGATCAGCGGGGTTCGCGGCGATGGTGGTCGATACTGACGGGCCGCTGACGAACGGCGAGGGGCCTCGCACCCAACGCCGAAGGAAAAGGCCCGCGCTGGCTGTCCAGCGCGGGCCTTGAGGTTGCAAGAAACCGGGACGCGGTCGGGCGTTCGGCTCAGCGACGCGGGAGCGGCGCGGGCGTCGGACCCTTGACAGGCCGTCCGATCTCCGGCGGGTTGGGCGCGATCAGCCCGTTGCCGCAGGAGGCCGGGTGCGAGACGAAGCATCCGATGAACCCGGTGAGATCGGTGGTGTCGGTGTCGCCGTCGTGGTCGAAGTCGCCGTGGCCCGCAACCCAGTCGTTGACGAAGGCCATCAGGTCGGTCGCGTCCACATCGCCGTCGTTGTCCCAATCGCACGCGCAGCGACGCGGGCACGATTCGGGGCGGCAGACGGTGTTGTCACCGAGGTAGTTGCCGCCGATCTCGCGGCAGCGGGCCGCGGTGATCACTGCGCACGGCGTTGCTCCCGGCGCGGGGGTCTGGAAGCAGCACGCGCCGCGGGCCTCGGGCTCGGGGCAGGGATGATCGGGCCCGCAGGTGGTCCCGTCGCCCTGGTAGGTTCCGCCGATGCGTCGGCAGGTCTCGGCGGTGGTGACGACGCACCGCGCGACGTTGGTGCTGAGCGTCGGGTTGCAGCAGGCCCCGCGCGGGGCGCAGATCTCGTTGCCGCAGACCGTGCCGTTGCCGGCGTAGTGGCCGCCGCGCTCGCGGCAGACCGCCGCGGTCAGGACCTCGCAGCGGACGCCGTTGGCGGGATCGGTGTTGACGAAGCAGCACGCGCCGCGGGGCTCGGGCCGCGGGCAGGTGGTGCTGGTGCAGGGGGTGCCGTCGCCGCGGTAGTCGCCCTGGCGATCGTGGCAATCTTCCGGGCTGAGCACGACGCAGATCGCGCCGCCGCTGGTCGCCAGCGGGAGGCAGCAGGCGCCGCGCACGGGCCGCGGGCAAGAGTCGGGACCGCAGGAAGTTCCGTCACCGCGGTAGTCGCCGCCGCGCTCGCGGCACTGGGCAGGCGTCAGGTTGACGCACCCGCCGTTGGTGTTGGGGCTGATCGGCAGGCAGCACGCGCCGCGCGGTACGCAGATCTCGAGACTGCACGCGGAGTTGGGACCGCGCCACGAGCCTTGGAGCTCGCGGCAGCGGGCCTCGGTCGTGACGATGCACCCGGTCGTGGTCGGGTTGTTGGGAGCGCAGCACGCGCCGGTCGGGTCCGGCCGCGGGCAGGAGTCTTCGGTGCAGACCGATCCATCGCCGAGGTAGCGGCCGCCGGTCGCCGCGGCGCACTGGGCCTCGGTCAGCACCTGGCAGAGCACGCCGGCGAAGCCGTCGATGCAGCACGCGCCGGTCGGGCGGCCGCAGGGGTTGGGGTTGCAGGCCGAGTTGACACCCTGCCAGACGCCCTGGATCTCGCGGCACTGAGCCTCGGTCACGACGCGGCAGCCGATCGGATCGGCGGTAAGCGGGGTGCAGCACGCGCCGGTCGGCGGGGGCGTGGGGCACGAAGAGTTGGCGCAGATGGTGTTGTCGCCGAGGTAGTTTCCGCCCGCGGCCTGGCAGTTCGCGGCGGTGGTGATGAAGCAGCCGATCGTGCCGGCGGCCGTCCGGGCGCAGCAGGCGCCGCGGGGCTCGCTCGGGCAACTGGTGGCCGTGCACATGGTGTTGTCACCGAGGTACGTGCCGCCTGTCGCGTGAGCGCACTGCTCGGGCGAGAGGATCTGGCAGAGGCGGCCGGCGATGCCGTCGATGCAGCACGCGCCGCGCGGGGCGGCCGGGCAGGTCACGTTGGCGCACGAACTGTTGTCGCCCTGGTATGTCCCGCCCGCGGCGGCGCAGCCGGACGCGGTGGTGATGAAGCAGGCGGGGGTGCCCGCCGGGTTGTTGTTCGCGCAGCACGCGCCTCGGGGCACGCAGCGGTCGTTGGCGCAGGCGGTGTTGGGGCCCTGCCACGTGCCGTTGTCGGCGGTGCAGTTGGCCTGAGTGCGGATGGAGCAGTTCACGCCCCCGGCGGTGACGATGCAGCACGCGCCCGTGGGCGCGGTCGTGACGCACGGGTTGGGATCACAGACCGTGTTCGCGCCGCGGAAGACACCGTGGGCGAGCGAGCACTGGGCCTCGTTGTAGATCTGGCAGGCGGGCAGGGGCGTGCCGGGAACCTGGAAGCAGCACGCGCCCCGCGCGCCGCAGACCGTCGCGGTGCAGGTTGTGCCCACGCCGCGGAACAGGCCGCCGCGCTGGGTGCAGACGGCCGCGGTGAGAACCTCGCAACCGGTCACGCCCGAGTTGGTCAGGAAGCAGCACGCGCCGGTCGGCGCGCTGACGATGCACGGGTTGGGGTCGCAAGCGCCACCCCGGAAAACCCCTCCGCCCCGCGCACATTCCTCCTGGGTCGTCACGGTGCACGTGATCACGCCGTTGGGATTGGGCGTGCAGCACGCGCCGCCGTTCGGCTGCGCGACGGCTTGAGAGGCGGTCGAGAATGCGAAGGCGGTACACAGCGCAGCCGCGCTCCAGCGTGCCAGGGCGCGAACGACAAACGTCTTCCTCATGATGCGAATCTCCTGCATGACGGACATTGATGGCGATTTGGGTTTCGACTCCAGCCGGGACTCCGAGCGTCGGCAACGGCCACCGGCTCGGCGATCCTGGCCGAGGAAAGCACTCGTGGTCGATCTGGTTATTGTGACCGATCGGTCGAAAACCGCAATCGACAAGTGCGAATGGACCTCAATGTTCGCGGGCCGGCCCTCGAGGGTTGCGAGATCAAAGTTGTTTCTTGTTAGGCAAGGGTGAAGGGGCGGCGGGCTCAAAAAGCCGCGAACCCGCCGGCGTCGTCAGCCGAGCGGGTTCGCGGTAGGTAGCCGGTCCGCAGGAGAGCCACGGGCCGGGTGTTGGCGGGGGCAGGGGAGACTGCGCGATGCTTGTGCAAGAAACAGTCCGTGAGCGGATCCACATCGGTTTCCGCGGCCCGGCCGAGTTCGTTGAAATCGGTGGTTCCGGCCGCAACCCGGGCATGAGGTCGAAAACACCGTCGAGCCGGAACACCCTCCGGCGATTCCGTCGCGGTGGCCGGCCCGCGCACAGGGGGGTGTGCTCCGCGAGGTGAGTCCGCAGCGCTAGGCCGCTGCCAAACCTGCCCGTGAATCCGAAGTACGAAGGATCGCCTCCCGCCCTGCGCGGACTTGGCAGATACCTTACGCCGGGAGGGTTCGGTTCGGGCCGGCTTATGTCAGGTTCATGACGATCTTGATCCCCTCCCCGCTCTGCATCAAGGCAAAGCCTCGCGCGAAGTCCTCGAGGGGGATCTGGTGGGTGATGATCTCTTCGAGCTCGAGACGGCCGGAGAGGAGCAGGGCTTCCATCTGGTACCAGGTCTCGAACATGCGCCGGCCGTTGACGCCCAAAACCGTCGCGCCCTTGAAGATCACGTGGTTGGAGAGGTCGAAACTGATGGGGCGGGAGGGGATGCCGAGCAACGCGGCGGTGCCGCCGGGACGCAGGGCCTTGAACCCGTCATCGATCGCGCCCGCGTGGCCCGACATCTCCAGCAGCACATCCGGCCCATCGCCCGCGCGGCACTGTCGCTTCACATCGGCGATCCAGTTGGGGTCGGTGGCGCGGTAGGCCTCGACCGCGCCGAGTTTCTTGGCGAGCGAGAGGCGGCGCTGGTCAACATCGGTCACGAAGATGCGGCTGGCGCCCGCGGCCTTGGCCACGGTCACCGCCATGAGGCCGATGATGCCCACACCGGTGATGAGCACGGTCTTGGCGCTCACACCCGCGCTCATCACCGTGTGCACCGCGTTGCCCAGGGGGTCGAGCACGGCGGCGATGTGGTCGGGGATGGCCTGGTGGACAGGCCAGACGTTCTCCTCGGGGATGACGACGTACTCGGCGAAGCAGCCGTCGCGGTCGATGCCGAGAATCCGGGTGTCCTGGGCGATGTGGGCGTTGCCGGTGCGGCTGTTGTAATCGAGACCGGCGGTGATGTGGCCCTCGGCGCTGACGCGCAGGCCGGGCTGAAATCGGGTAACGGCGCTGCCGACCTTCTCGATCACACCCACGAACTCGTGGCCGGTGACGATGCCGACCGGGATGCGGTTGGCGGCCCACTGGTCCCACTCCCAGATGTGGCGATCGGTGCCGCAGATGCCGGCCTTGATGACGCGGATGAGCACATCGCGCGGGCCGGGGGTGGGGATGGCGCGGGCGGTATCGAGCTCCAGACCCGGCCCGGCGCGGTGCTTGAACAGGGCGCGCATGGTTGGGGCTCCGGGAGTCGCGGCGCGGGACTTGGATGGGGCGGTCGTGGCGGGCGTGGACATGGCAAGCGAATGATAGAAGTGGAACGGCCGCTCCGCGTGTGCGCGTGCCTGACCCGCAGGGCAATCGCAAAGTCATGCCCCCAAGAGCTTGAGGAGGTAGTCGTGGTCCCACGCCGCCAGGAGTTTCTTGGCCCGCACGCTGCGTTTCTTGGTCTTGTCCAGCTTATTGACCTCTGCATGGCGAAAGCAACACCACCCCCTTCGCTGCAGCCTGAAAACAGGCCAGTTCCGAGCATCAAGCAGTTTCTTTCGCAGCGCAGAGCTCAATAAGCATGTTGAGGATGATCCGCCGGAGCCGTGAGAGGTTTTCCGCCGCATGGCCCATCCGCACGCGGCTGTCGTCCTCGCGGAAGCTCACGTCCAGGCACCAGTGCAGCCCGTTCTCCACGCCCCAGTGGGCGCGGCAGGCACGGCCCAACTCCCGGGCGTCGTTGGTCCGCACGCTGGAGATGATGTGCCGCACCTCCGTGCTGGTGTGATCGCCGATGGTCCTGCGGCGCTCGACCTCGGCGATGCAGTTCAGGCCCGCCCACGCCGCGGCGTCGCGCAGCAGCGAGAGCTCCCACAACACCGTGACCCGCCTGGTCTCGATCCGCCCGTGACCCTTCTCGGTCTCCTCCGACTCCGCGTGCCTCAGGCCGTCGAAGCCGCGTGCCCGAGCCCAGCGGAACGTCTCGACGATGTCCTCGCAGAGCCCCTGCTGGTTGCCCTTGACGGCGAGCACATAGTCTCCGCCGCGTTCGACGATCCTCCTTGCGATCTCCTTCTGACACCCCATCGCGTCGATGGTGACGATCAGGCCCTTGATCGCCAGCATCTCCAGGAGCCGCGGAATCGCCGTGATTTCGTTGGTTTTCTCGTCCACCGCCAGCTGCCCGAACACCACGCCGTTGTCGCTCCCCCAAGCGCTGACCATGTGCGCCGCGGCCCGGCCCGAGGCGGTGTCGAAGCTGCGCCGGATCTTCTTGCCGTCCAGCGCGAGCACCCCGTGGATCTCTCCCGCCACCGCCCGCGTCCACGCCACGAAGCACGCCTCGAACTGCTCGGGATCGATGGCCGCGAACAGCCGCCCGAAAGTGTCGTGGCTCGGGATGCCGTGCGGCAGGTGCAGGAATGTTCCAAGCCACTCCCGCTTGGACAGGCCGAAGTCCTCCATGTCCGTGAAGTCCTCGGCCCCGCACAGCATCGCCAGAATCGCGATCACCATCATGTCCGACAGCAGATGCCGCCGCCCACGGTCCTGGCGTGGGTCCGGCAGACGCGCAAAGAACTCAACGATCGACGCGGCCATCCTGGCCTCCCTTCCCGGGCATCCACGCCCGTGAAAAGGTTCATCGATCCGCTTCATCCCGAATACCCAATCAATCCCTACCGACAATGCGATAGCCCTGGGCGACCCCGCGGCATCCTTCCATAGGATGTTGATGCCGGAGCCGGCCCGCGCGGCCCCGGCGACATCTTGAACTGACGCGAGTGCGTCAAGTCGCTGCTTCACGGAAACCGGCAAGTTCCCGTGTAGAGAGGCAGTGCCTTGGTACCCGCGCCCCGAAAAGGGGCGTCGGCCGAGGCACGTTCTCTACGCCTCTTGCCGGGGCTCCGTGAGCGTCCGAGGTTCGACGCTTCTTTTTTTCGGAACCCGCTTGGGCAGTTCATCGCGCGATCACGATCCTCCTTCTCCGCGCGCCGACTCCGGCTCGCAACAGCCGGCCGGCTGTCCGCTGCCGCTCCCTCCCGTGCTCGACGCGCCCACATGGCTGCGGATCGTGCGCGAGGCCCGGCTCTCGGAGAAGCAGGCGCAAGTCGTGTCGCTGATGATGCGCGGCCTCGGCGACAAGCAGATCGGCGACGCTCTGGGCATCCGCTACGGCACCGTCCGGATGCACCGCGAGCGCGCTTTGGGCCGCCTCGAGCTTGACGGCGCGAACCTCGCCGAAGTGACCAGCCGCGTGTTCGGAATCGCGTGGGACATGCTCAGAAGCGAGCCGTGCCCACGCTGTCGGCAGGGGAGCAAAGGTCAGGGCAATCGCATTATTGAGCAGGAATGACGCGGGGATGGCGCAGGGATTGCGGTATTCGGGGGATGAAAGCCACATCTCTGACCGTCGCGTTTGAGGGCATGCCCGACCCCCGCAGCCGGCACGG
>JADLCX010000101.1 GCA_020846975.1 Phycisphaerales bacterium | reverse complement strand
GCCGCTTCAACGACGGCTTGCTCAACCGAATCTCGTGTCGTTCCATTGGGTGTCCTCCTCACGATTGCTACTCGTGGAGGACGCCCTTTATACTGACAGTTGCCGAATCGCGCAAATCCGTTTAGATACGAACAACAACGACTCGATCGATGCGTGCGACGCGACCGACGAGTGCGCGTGCGATTGGAACGACAGTTGCCTCGTCACGGTGCAGGACATCTTCGATTTCCTGGCGGACTACTTCAACAACCAGGGCGACTTCAACGGAAACGGATCCACGACCGTGCAAGATATCTTTGACTTTCTCGGTTGCTACTTCGCAGCGCCGCCGGCCTGTTGAGCCTGGCGAGCAGGGTTGAGAGCCGGTAGGTTGCCGCCTCCCGACGCAGACGGAACTCCAGCGTGGCGGCGTACGAACCGGCTTATCGGCATCGCTCCGTGGCCGCTAGCATTGCTCGTTCCCTTCCACTTCCAATGTCCACTTCGCGGTCTTCACACCCATGAGCCTCTCCTCCTCCGCCAACGCCTCCGCCGGGACCCACACCGGCCACGTCTCGCTCGACCCCGATGCGAAGCACAACCCGCACGACACGCGGTTCGGCGACTTCCTGAAGGCGTCGATCAAGTTCTCGGCTTCCGACCTCATCATCAAGAGCGGGCAGAAGCCCAAGATCCGCCTGCGCGGCGCGCTCAAGCCGCTGGACACCACGCCCGTCTCGGGCGAGGAGTTCATGGGGATCGCCAGGCACATCCTCAACGAGGAGCAGTTCGCCGACCTGCACAAGTACGGCTCGGTGGACTTCGCCTACGACTACGACGAGCACCACCGCTTCCGCGTCAACCTCTTCCAGGCCCGCGGCAAGCTGGCGGTCGCGTGCCGCCTGATCTCCTCCAACATCCGCAAGTTCGAGGAGCTCTACCTCCCGCCGATCATGGGGCAGATCGCCATGCAGCCGCAGGGCCTGGTGCTGCTCTGCGGCGTGACCGGCTCGGGCAAAACCACCACCATCGCCGCCATGCTCGACTACGTGAACGAGCGCAAGCCGGTCCACATCGTCACCATCGAGGACCCGATCGAGTACCTGCTCACCGACAAGAAGGCGACGATCAACCAGCGCGAGATCGGGATCGACTGCCTGGACTTCAAGATCGCCCTCCGCGCCCTGGTCCGCGAGAACCCCGACATCGTGCTGGTCGGCGAGATGCGCGACAAGGAGACCTTCGAGGCCGCGCTCAACGCCGCCGAGACCGGCCACCTGGTGTACGGAACGATCCACGCCTCCTCGACGCTCCAGACCTTCAGCCGCATCTACGGCCTGTTCGAGCCCGAGGAGCGCGAGCAGGTCCGCAAGATGCTCGCCTACCAGATGCGGGCCTTCACCTACCAGAAGCTCCTGCCCACGCTGCACGAGCACATCCACCGCATCCCCGCGATCGAGATCCTCATCAACAACATCGTCGTGCAGAAGCACATCCTCGAGGGCCGCGAGGGCGAGCTCCGCGAGTACTTCCAGGCCATCGAGGCCAAGCAGCAGGGCTTCAAGGACTTCAACGACTCGCTGGTCGAACTCGTCGAGAGCGAGATGATCCACATGCGGACCGCGCTGGAGGCCTCGCCCAACGTCGATGAACTCCAGATGCGGCTCAAGAAGCTCGGCTGACCCGAAGGAAACACCATGTCGATGCGTTCACACCGCCCCTCCCGCCCCTCCCGCCCCTCCCACCCCTCCCGCTCGGCCGCGGCCGGCCTTTTCCTGCTCGCCCTCGCGCCGCTCGCCCGCGCCGATGTCCTGTTCGACAACGGCGGCTTCATCACCGACCCCGCCGGGGGCACGGGCTCGATCGCCGGCCTGCCGATCAGCCGGGCCGACGGGTTCACGATCCCCGGCCAGAGCTTCACCTTCTCCACCACCGGCATCGCCGCGACCGTCGCCACCGGCACCGCCTCGGCCGACGACTTCCTCATCCCCGACGGCGAACAGTGGGACCTGAGCCACATCACGCTCTTCGCCTTCCAGACCTCGCAGACGACAGCGACCGTCACGAGCATCCGCATCAACCTGTGGACCGAGCCGCCCTACTCGGCGGATTCCCCGCCGCCGGTGCCCAGCCCCGTGCCGATGCCGGTGCTCGCCGCGCCGGTGGTCATCCCCGCCCCGCCGGGCACGTTCGTCTGCCACCGCCAGAGCCCGTCGAGCACCGGCACGGTGCGGCCGGTCTTCGCCTACAAGCTCTCGCTGGATTCCCTGCCCGCGGAGGGCGTGATCGGGCCGGGGGTTGTGCTCGGCCCGGGCCGCTACTGGGTCGAGTGGGCCTTCGAGGGCGCGAGCTCGCCCTCGGCCAACGTCTTCCAGCCGCTGGTGACGCCGCGCACGCAGGAGGTCCTGCCCCCGCACAACGCGCGGCTGCTCAACGACCCGTTCAACACCGGCGCCCGCGTCTGGTTCGAGGGCCGCGAGGGGTTCGTCTCGGGGGTGAGCGACGGCCGGGCGTACTCGCTCCCGTTCATCCTCGAGGGCACGCGCACCATCCTCCCCCCCGACTGCCCGGCCGACTTCAACAACTCCGGCGCGGTGAGCGTGCAGGACATCTTCGACTTCCTGACCGCGTACTTCATGAACGACCCGAGCGCGGATGTGAACAACAGCGGCGGCATCTCGGTGCAGGACATCTTCGACTACCTCGCGCTGTACTTCGCGGGATGTTGAACGCGCGAGGCCGCGAAGGGGTCGAACCCGTGTCGATTGAGAGCCGAGCGGCGCAAGCCGCCGGTCGGGCTTCCGGGTTGAAGACCGGGAGCTTGCGCTCCTCGGCTCTATATGCACCCCGCGAAGTACGCCGCGAGGAAGTCGAAGATGTCCTGCACGGTGGGCGATCCGCCGGAGCGGTTGAAGTCGCCGGGGCAGGCGGGCGGGCACGGACTAGGTTGGCATGTCTGCGAACCAGCGACCACCATCAACCCAAGCCCCTGGCAGGTGGTGGGCTCGACCAGCCCGCACGCCCCTGTCGCCCGGTTGCAGCACGCCACCAGCAGCGGCGTGCCGTTGACTCGGAACGCCGCGCCGAAGTTGCCGCTGCCGCCCACCCACGGATCGGCGGTGAGCCCGCCCGATTGCTGCTGAGACCGGACCGGGACCGTCGGGCCCGAGGTGTTGAAGTACCAGCGGTAATCCACGCTTGCGCCCGGCAGCATCGAGAGTTCCGTCACGATCCAGTAGCGGACCCCGGCCGACAGCAGCGGGTGCGTCACGGAGTTGAACGTCGTCGTCGTCGTGAACGGGTTGCTGAACGGAGGCACCGGCTGGTTGAGGCTGAGCACCTCGATCGTCGCGCCCGGGGTTGGGGGGGTCCCGCCCGCATCGGCCGCGAGCCGCACGCGCAGCACGTTGGGAGCGCCCGCGCTCTGCGAGATCGGCAGCGTGATCGAGTCGAGCGTGAAGCCGGCGCCGCCCGTGCCCACCTGAAACTGCACGGCCAACCGGTTCGTGGTCGAGCTGGAGTTCGCCGCCGCCGCGACGAGGTTGGACTGCGGGTGAAAACCCCCGCCGGCATCAAAGTTGTCGAACACCACATCGGCACGCGCGGCGGGTGGTGCCGCGGCGATCATCGACCAGAGCGCGATCACCAGGGAGCAACCGAGGGCTGGGGCGATCCTGAACGTCATAGGAAAGGTCTCCTGGGTATGAGCACCCGCTGTTGGTTTCTGACTGGCCGCTCTTCACTTCACGGAACTTCACGGACACCCCGCGAAGTACGCCGCGAGGAAGTCGAAGATGTCCTGCACGCTGTGACCGCCCACGCCGTTGAAGTCGCCGCGCGGGTCGCTGGCGAAATAGAACGCCAGGAAGTCGAAGATGTCCTGCACAGAGACGTCGCCGGTGCAGTTGATGTCGGCGGGGCAGCACGGCACAACCGTGACCATCCAGTTATCGATGCGTGCGGCGGCGACATACGCGCCGCCGCCCGGTCCCTGACTGTTGGCGCTATGCACGCCGAACCGGATCGCCGAGGCCTGCGCGGAGAAGTCGGGGTGGAGCACCCCGGGCGGCTGGAATGGAGCACGAAACGCCACAAAGTCCGCCGCGGTCAGGCCGCTTCGAGCGTGCACTCTCCAGATCGAGCTCGTCCCAACGTAGAAATAGTCGGCGTAGAACACGCGGCCATCCTGTACGCACATGAGGGAGTTCCCCTGGCCATCGCCCGTAGGAAAGGTCCCGCCCTCGTAGCTCACTTCCTCGCTCCACGACACCGACCGGATCGGGCCGGAGACGTCGGGCCGGTAGATCGCGCTGCCGGCGTGGAAGGCGTAGCTGCCCGTGACGGCCGGAGTGGTCGCCGTGAGCTGGTGCTGCATGACGTAGCCGGGCGACGGGTTGCCACCTCCGACTTGGCCGGTCACCGGGCCCGGATTGTCGCCCAGCACGATGATCGGTGACCACGTGGCGAACTCGGTCTCGGAAAAGCTGACGGGTTGTCCACGCACCTCCCCGCCCGTCACACCGCACGCGATCACAGCCGCGAGCACGCTGCCCGCCCGCGCGATGGCGCCTTTGGCTTCGCCTGGGGAGAGCACGAGAGGGGCTTCCCCTCTCGTACCGCGAACTCGGTGCAGCAGCATCGCCCGCGCAACGCGCAAGAGCCGCGCGGAGGCCCTTGCGATGGCCGTGGAGGTGATTTCGGCGCCTGCAACGGTTCTCGCGGCGTTCGCAGCGGCTGTTGTGGCGAGCACCACGGTTCTTGTTGTGAGCGCAACGGTTCTTGTGGCGGGCCCAACGGCTCCTGTGGCGCTCGCCACGGTCATCGTGGCGGGCGCAACGGTTCCTGTTGCGCTCGCAACGCTCATCGTGGCGCTCGCCACGGTCATCGTTGCGGGCGCAACGGTCGTCGTTGCGCCGTTTATTGGACCATGCGGGAGCTTCTCGGGGGGGGTCGCGCGAGCCAACGCCGACGATTGTGCGGGAATCATCGGATTCTCCTGAAGTGCGGGGTGGGCCGTGTCGAAGGGATATGCCGGACCGGCCGTGGGCATCCGAGTGGATGGCGCGGGCCAGTCTACCACGGCGGGGTGTTCCCGCAAGTGGGTGCAGAGCACGGATGGAACATGAGTCACCCAGCCGGTTTCTGTTCGTAGCCGCTCGGTGCACGGGAGCACGACGATGAGTATTTTGCCGAACGCACGCCAGGACCAGGTCATCTTCTGCGAGAACCACTACCCGATCTGGGAGGTGGCCCCGACTTCGATCGGGACCACGGCCCTGGCCGTCGGCGGGCTGAAGACCGCGACGATCTCGGCGCGGACGAAGTTCAACGTGGCGCAGACCGCGCGGCAGGCCAGCAAGAACGCGACGCTGGACTTCTACAACACCTGCGGGGACATGCGGACCAAGGCGGCCCAGATCATCGCGGCGATCAAGGCCTTCGCCGAGCAGCAGGCCGACCCCGAAGCCATCTACGTGGCCGCGCACATTGATCCGCCCGCCCCCCCCTCCCCCGCAACCGCGCCGGGCACTCCCAACATGGTCAGCGTCACGCTCGAGACCACGGGCGTCATCACGCTCTCGTGGGAGTGCGAGAACGCCGCGGCCGGCACCGGCGCGTGGTTCAACGTGTCCCGCAAGCTGCCGGGGCAGACCTCGTACACGCTCATCGGCGGCTCGCCCGGCGCGACCGCGCAGTCACGCAGGATGTCGTTCACCGACTTCACCATCCCCACCAGCGCCGCCGGCGCGGGCGCCCAGTACATCATCCAGGGCCGCCGCGGCAACCTGGTCGGCGATTCCAGCGATGCCATCACCGTGCAGTTCGGCGTCGAGGGCGGGGGCGGGGGAGGGGGAGGGATGTTCGCCGTCAACGGCGTGTCGCAGGCGATGAAGATGGCGGCGTGAGGAAACAGCGAAGAGCGACGAGCGAACAACGAACAGCAGGAGAAAACAAGGACGGCGCCCGGGAACCCTTCCTCCCGGGCGCCGTCCGCCTTTTTCCGGCTGTTCGCTGTTCGTTGTTCGCTGTTCGCTGTTGCCTTTCAGCCTCCGCAACCGGCAAAGTAGAGCGCCAGGTAATCAAAGATGTCCTGCACGCTGACCGCGCCGGAGTTGTTGATGTCGGCCGCGGGGCTGTCGCCGAAGTACGCGGCGAGGTAGTCGAAGATGTCCTGGACGCTGACCGCGCCCGAGCCGTTGAAATCGGCCGGGCAGGCGAAGATGCGGAGCAGCGAGCCGGCGGTGTTGGCCGAGCCGCCGACGGGGACGGTGTCGGTCGCCGCGCTCTTGAGCCGCGAGGCGAAGTAGAAGTACCCGTCGTTGTTGAACGCGCCGCGGTCCTGGATCAGGTGCAGGAACAGCGAGTCGTCGAACGCCCCGTTGCCGTCCAGATCGACCGGGTCGCTCTCGCGGGCGATCACCCGCCGGCCGTTGAGCACCAGCACATCGTCGGAGAGCCCGCCGTCGGGCGGCTCGGCCAGATCGCGGTTGGTGTTGCCGCTGACGACGAAGTCGCCGCGGTTGTTGCCGCGGATGTCGCGGAAGGTCTGCCAGAGTTCCGTGGAGCCGGGGACGATCGGCCGGCCCTCGACCGCGACGACCGCGCCGTTGCGGCAGATCCAGTCGATGCCGTCGGCGTTGGCGGCGCGGACGAACCAGTCGCCGCCCGACTCCATCCACACATCCCCGATCGAGCCGACGGGCGAGACGAACGCCGAGCCGGCGAGCACCGAGCCCTCCTGCACCACCACCGCCCCGTCCACCACCGCGGCCTTGTCGCGGGAGGTGTCCGTGCCGACCTCGCCCAGGGCGATCCACCGCGTGCCATCGCCGCTCTGCCAGAACTGCGGCGAGCCGGTGCTGGTGTCGATGTCGTTCCACGCGCCGGGTGTGCCGGACTGGCCCGTGGGGATCGAGATGCCCGCCTCGGCGAGCAGGGCGGCGCCGTCGGCGCCGAAAGCCGAATCGCCGGGGTTGGTCGGCAGGCCGGTCGCCAGGAAGCCGACCGCGCCGGAGTTGGCGATGTTGCACCCGTTGAACGCCCCGGCGAAGAACTGGCCGGGAACCGCGGGGATCTCGCTGCCGGGCCCGAAGACCGTGAGCAGCTCGCTCCCGTCCCACCGGACCACGCGCTCGTTGGTCGTGCCGCCGGCGGCCGGGCGGAAGGTCATGGCCCACTGCCCCGAGTCGTTGATCCGCGGGCAATCCAGCCGGCTGAAGTTGATCAGGTCGCCGGCGGTTGTCGCGCTCACGCCCTCGCGGGCGGCGACCTGGCCGCCGACGATGTTCAGGCCCTGGCCGATGAGCAGCACCTGGTCGGCCGCGCCCGGGGTCAGGTTGGTGGTCACGACGACCGTCCAGAGGTTGGTGGTCGGGCTGCGGAAGATCTTGTTGCTGAAGTTGACGAACCGGGGATCGCCCGGGATCCCCTCGCCGGGGATCACGCCCGGGATCGCGGACTTGGGCGAGGCCGGGGCGTGCTGGATGCTGGCCAGCACGACCTGCACCGGCTCGGCCGCGGCCGGGAACGCCGACGCGAAGCCAGCGGCCAGCCCGCACAGCGCCAGGAGGTGAGAACCGACAACCGATCGGGCGGGTGAACGCATGGGCAGGCTTCCTTCGATCTGGATTGGTCGAACCGACACGGGCGGCCTCGAAACGGCCGCCGAGCCGGGTGGATTCGCGGCCGAGCTCGTGCCTGTTCCCGGACAAGACGGTTCATCACGGGCCCGAGGTCCTCAAGTTGCCCCCCTTCACACCGCGCTTCCCAACCGCGGGAACCGCCCGAACCGACCCGCCGAACCGGCCTCACCCCGGATCGGGAGACCTGATACCCTACAGGCCCTCCCCACCGACCCTGTCCCGCGCTCTCCGGAGACGGTGGGCCAACCCGACCCCATCGCACCCCACCTTTACCACACCATGCCCATCACCCCCGCCACGCTCGCCGAGTCCTTCGTCCTGGTTTCGTGGTGGAAGCCCCTGCTGCTCCTGGTCGTCTTCGTCCCCTGGGCGTGGGTGGTCTCGAGCATCTACGACAAGCACGCGGCCCAGTACTTCCTGCCGCGGCGGAAGTGGAACATCGCCCACGTGCTGTGCGGGTTCGGGGCGGTCGCGGCGGCGATCCTGATCGGCATGGCGATGCCCGGGAGCGAGGGCGGGTTCTGGGCCGGGCTGGGGGCGATGATCGTGATCCTCGTCGGCGACCTGGTCGCGTACAAGGTCGCATCCGACAAGGACGACCGCGTCCCCGCCGATCGGCGCATCAGTTTCCGCATGGCCAAGCCGGATGAGAAGGCCAAGGTCGCCAAGGCCGCGGCCAAACTGCAGGCGACCGTCAAGCTCGCCATCCGCGGGGCCGACGAGAAGGGCAAGTACACCAGGACGCTCCCCGCGCCCCAGGCGGAAACGCCCGAGTACGAGGTCCGCGCCGCGGCCGAAGCCATGTTCATCAACGCCGTCAAGGCCCGGGCCGCGCAGGTGGACATCGGCCCGAGCGGCAAGGATGCCAACTACGCGGTCTGGTGGACGATCGACGGTGTGAAGCAGAGCGCCGAGACCCTCCCGCCGCCCAACGCGGCCCGGATCATGGACTTCTGGAAGCTGTCCGCGGGGCTGGATGTCAACGACCGCCGCCGCAAGCAGACCGGGCAGATCCAGGTCGAGGACGGCCTTGCGAAAACGATCCTGCGCGTGACCAGCATGGGCGTGCAGGGGGGCATGAAGCTCTCGATGGTGCTCAACCCCGAGCAGGCCGTGACCCGCAAGCCGGAGGACCTGGGTCTGCTCGAAGCGCAGATGAAGGAACTCCGCGAACTGGTCGCCGAGGGCCAGGGCGTCGTGCTGCTGACCAGCCCGCCCGATGGCGGCCGGACCACCGCGCTGTACAGCGTGCTCAAGCTGCACGACGCGTACACCTCGAACGTTCAGACGGTCGAGCTCGACCCGCAGGCAACCATCGAGGGCGTGCGGACCAACAAGTTTGATCCGCAGGGAGAAGGGGCGACGACGGCCGCGCCCGGCGCGCCGGCTTCGGGCGGGGCGGGAGGTGAGTTCAGCACGCTGGTGCGATCGATCCTTCGGCGCGATCCCGATGTCGTCGGCGTTGCGGAACTGCCCGACCCGCAGACGGCCAAGGAGATCGCCCGCGCCGACCACGACCGGACGCGTGTGTACCTCTCGTTCAAGGCCGGCGACAGCCTGACGGCGATCCAGACCTACGTGAAGGCGGTCGGCGACGGTCGTCAGGCGGCCAACAGCCTGCACGGGGTCATCAACGAGCGGCTCGTGCGGAAGCTCTGCACCAACTGCCGCGTCGGGTACCCGCCCTCGGCGGACATGCTGAAGAAACTCGGTGTGCCCGAGGGACGCGTGCAGACGCTGTTCAAGAAGGGCGGGCAGGTGCTCATCAAGAACAAGCCCGAGGTCTGCCCGACGTGCAACGGCGTCGGGTACTTCGGTCAGGAAGGCGTGTTCGAGGTCTATTCGATCTCGAAGGAGGATCGCGAGCTGATCGCCCAGGGCAACTTCCAGGGCCTCAAGGCCTCGCTGAGGAAGAAGCCGCTCCCGACGCTCCAGCAGGTGGCGATCCGCAAGGCGGCCGACGGCGTGACCAGCGTGGAGGAAGTGATGCGGGTCACGGCCGGCGAAGGGCCTTCGGGCGGCGGGACATCCGGCGGCGGGGCCAATCCGCCGACATCCAGCGGCGGCCCGAGCCCCAACGGCGCGGCCCCCGCACCCAAGCCCGCCGCAACCTGAACCGCACGCGGAATGTACCGCAGCGAGGCATTGCGCTTCGTCTGCTGATGGACGACTCACCCCGCGGCCGGGCCACAGGCCGGCCGCGAAGCAGGGAACGGAAGACCCATGATCCTCTCGCTCATCACCATCGGCGTCGTTCTCGCGATCGCCTACATCTGGGGCAGCCGCGGCTTCTTCTCGGCGCTCATCCACATGCTGTGCGTGATCGTCGCCGGGGCGATCGCCTTCGCCGCGTGGGAACCCGTGGCGAGCATGATCATCAGGTCGGGCGCCAAGGGCGGCAGCCAGTGGATGATCGACGTCGGGTACGGTGTCGGCCTCGCCCTGCCGTTCGCGCTCGCGCTAGCTGTGCTCCGTCTCGCGACCAACGGCCTCATCGGCAAGAACATCGACCTTGACGGCGCGACGAACATGATCGGCGGCGCGCTCTGCGGCGTGATTTCCGGCGTGCTGACGGTGGGGATCGGACTGATCTCGGTCAGTGCGCTGCGCGTCGAGCAGGCGTTCCTCGGCTGGAAGCCCATCGTCACGGGCGACAACGGCTCGCTCAAGTACGGCGACCAGCTCTGGCTCCCCGCCGAACGCTGGACCGGCAGGTTCTACGAGATGATGAGCAACTCGACCTTCCGCGTCGAGGACAACCTCGCCAAGTGGCGCCCCAACGTCGCCGACGAGGGCTCGCTCTTGCGGATCAACTTCGACGACGGCAAGTCCAAGAACGTGATCCCCGCGGATGCGTTCGAGGTGCTCGGCCACTACACGCTCGATCCCAAAGACGCCAAGGATGTCCTGAACGACACCATCGAGCCGACGCGGAAGCGTGCGTACTCATTCATCGATGGCACTCCGGCCCAGCCCGGGCAGGTGACGCTCGAGGGCTACTGCGTCAAGTTCAAGCCCGCGGGCAACGAGAAGTCCGGGCGCGTCATCGTCGGCAACAGCCAGGTGAGTCTGGTCGTCGAGCACGACGGCCGGAGCCAGCGGATCCAGCCGATCGCGGTGATCTCCGAGGCCGAAAACCAGAACAGCCTTTACAGCCGCTGGATCTTCGAGGGCCAGAAGTCGTTCATCGCGACGTTCAACGGCCGCAACGATGCGCCGATGAGTTTCGAGTTCCCGGTGCCCAAGGGCGCGAGGCCGCTGGCGCTCTATGTCAAGGGCCAGCGCACCCGGCTGGATGACGGCAAGGTCGGATTGATCGCCACGTACGACTCCATCGCCGCCCGAGATGCGGCCATCCTCAACAAGTCGATCGTCCCCGCGGCCGCGCTCGCGGTCATCAAGTCCACGCCGACGACGGTATTGAGCAACCCGGCCAAGTGGCCCGGCGAGCCGCCGATGCGCGTCAGCGATGCGATTCCCTTCGGCATCGTGATGCAGAAGGACGACGTCGGCTCGCTCACGCTGGAAGAGAACGGCCGGCTGCAATCCGGCGAGGACAAGTTCCTCAACACCCGGCTGGCCGCGGCCCGCAACGCCGATCCGAAACTGCAGGTGCGGCGGTTCTCAGTGCCCGAGGATGTCGCCCTGATCCAGGTGACGGTCGACGGCAAGAACTCGGAGTTCGGGTTCCTCTCGACGGCCGCGGGCAACATCGATCGCTCGAAGGCACCGGTGCTGGTCGACGAGTCGGGCCAGCAGTATTTCTGCTACGGCTACGTCTATCGCACGCCGACCGAGACGTGGATCCGGTACACGCCCGAGAAGCCGATGAACGCCGTGAGCGATGCGCCGACGATCACGCGCAGCCAACCCAACGACCAGATGGTGCTGCTCTACCGCGTCGGCCGCAACGTCAAGATCAAGTACTTCGCCGTGGGCGAAGAGGCGGTCGCGGAGATCAACAAGCCGTTCGCCGTCACCCGCTGATCGCGAGCCTCGCCGGCGCGGGATCGGAGCGGTCCGGCTATGCTTGCCCCGTTCGCTCGCTCGCCGGAGTGGCGGAACTGGCAGACGCAGCGGATTCAAAATCCGCCGGGCCCTAAACCCTTGCAGGTTCGATTCCTGTCTCCGGCATTCCCCACGAAACAGATATGGAACACGGAGGTACTGAGCAGGCACAGAGAACACTGAGAAGAGACGTTGAATCAAGACAAGCTTTCTCTCTGTGCCCTCTGTGACATCTCCGTGCCTCTGTGTTCCTGCCTTTGACTTTCACGAGTAAACCCCTCTCACGGAGATTCGCCATGGCCGACAACCCGCAGCAGCAGCAGGTCCGACTCAACATCGACGAGTCGAAGATGCACACGACCTACGCCAACACCATCCGCACCTCGACCACCGGCGACGAGGTCGTGCTCGACTTCGGCATCAACCTGCCGGTGCCGACGCCCGACAACTCGCCCGCGCTGATGTTCAGCGTCGGCTCGCGCGTGGTCATGAACTGGCGCGGCGCCAAGCGGCTGGCGATCAGCCTCGGCCAGGTGATCCGCCAGTTCGAGGAGCGCAACGGCGAGATCCAGCTCAACCCCCCGCAGCAGTCGGGCGGTCCTCGCCTGGCCGAGTGAGCCTTGCGGCCACCCAGGCCGTTCCGGCTCGCTCAACACTGACCGCCGCTCGTTCTTGTACGGGAGAAGCGATTCACCCGTTCGAGAGCGGGCGGCGATTGTTTTCGGGCCCCGCGGCCACCACCAGATCGTGACGGAAACCCGGCGCACGCGCGTCCGGTGATGGTCGGGCCAATCATTGGGCCCGCGCGCAAACCAGCCGAGCGTGGGAACCATCCGAAATCGACTTCGGGAGACTTGCCTTGTCGCCAACCAGCCGATCAGATTCGTTGCTCCACGGTGCGCCCGAGAGCGGCGCGCCGCTCGGAGCCGCCGAGATCGAGCGTTTCGCCGCGCCGATCCGCGAAGTGCAGAAGCAGGTGGCCCGGGCCATCGTCGGGCAGGAGGGGATGGTTCGGTCGCTGCTGATCGGCCTGCTGACGGGCGGGCATGTGCTGCTCGAAGGCGTGCCCGGGCTGGCCAAGACGCTCACAATCTCGAGCCTCGCCCGCGCCCTTGATGCCAGTTACAAGCGCATCCAGTTCACGCCCGACCTGCTGCCGGCGGATCTGGTGGGCACGCTGATCTACAACCCGCGAGAGGGGACGTTTGCGCCGCGCAAGGGCCCAGTGTTCGCCAACCTGATCCTTGCCGACGAGATCAACCGCGCGCCCGCCAAGGTGCAGTCGGCGCTGCTCGAAGCCATGCAGGAGCGGCAGGTCACGATCGGCGACGAGACGTACCCGTTGCCGGACCCATTCCTGGTGCTCGCGACGCAGAACCCCATCGAGCAGGAGGGCACCTACCCGCTGCCCGAGGCGCAGGTCGATCGCTTCATGCTCAAGGTCCGCGTCGGCTATCCGAGCCGCGATCAGGAGCGGATGATCCTCGACCGCATGGGCTCGTCGCGCCCGGCGATCGACATCTCCGCCGCAGCGAGCGTTCGCGAGCTTATCGCCGCCAGACACCTGGTGGATCGCATCCACATCGACACGAGGGTCAAGGATTACATGGTCGATCTGGTGCACGCGACCCGTTCGCCGGGCGAGTACAGGCTGGACCTCGACGACGGCGCGCCCGGCAAGGGCCGATCGGATTCGAGCCTGATCTCCTTCGGCGCATCGCCGCGTGCGACGATCTCGCTCGCGCTCTCCTCGCGCGCCAACGCCTTCCTCGAGGGCCGCGCCTACGTCACGCCGCACGATGTCAAGACCGTGGCGATGGAAGTGCTGCGGCACCGCGTGATCGTTTCCTACGAGGCCGAGGCGCGGGAGATCACCTCCGATCAACTCGTTCGCCGCATCCTGGATCACGTCCCCGTTCCGTAAGAGGCGGACCACAGAGGGACGGAGAAGGCACAAGGAGCACGGGGCAAGCGCCAAATCAGCAGACAAGCGGAATCTCGTGCCTCTCTCTCTCTTTCCTGCTCCCTCCGTTCTTCTCCGCGTTCTCCGCGTACCAGGCTCGTTGCATCTCTCCGTGATCTCCGTGTTCCTGAATCTCTGTCCAGCGTCAACATGACCCCCGCGGAACTCGCCCGACAAGTCCGGCTGCTGGAGATCTCCACGCGTCACAGCGTCACGGAGGTCTTCGCGGGCGATTACTCGTCGGCGTTCAAGGGCCGCGGCATCGAGTTCTCGGATGTGCGCGAGTACCAGCCGGGTGACGATGTGCGGTCGATCGACTGGAACGTGACCGCCCGCGCCGGCCACCCGTTCATCAAGCGATTCACCGAGGAACGCGAGTTGACGGTCATGCTCGCGGTCGATCTGTCCGGCTCGGGCGGGTTCGGCACAACCCATCGCTCGAAGCGGGAGCTCGCGTGCGAGGTGGCCGCCCTGCTCGCCTTCGCCGCCGTCCGCAAGGGCGATCGCGTGGGCCTGCTGATCTTCACGGACCAGGTCGAGCTGTACGTTCCGCCGAAGAAAGGCTCGCGGCACACGCTGCGGCTGGTCCGCGAACTGCTGGCGTTCAAGCCTCGGCACCGGGGCACGCGCCTCGCCGCCGCCGCCGACCACCTCGGCCGCGTGCTGCGCCGCAGATCGGTGGTGTTCGTGATCTCCGACTTCCTGTGCGACGATCTGGACGATTCAGTGCGACGACTGGCGCCGCGGCACGATCTGGTCGCCATCGACATCAACGACCGGCGCGACTTTGATCTGGCGCCGGCCGGGCTGATGGATGTGCGAGACCCGGAGAGCGGGGCGACGATGGTCCTGGATACCTCCAGCCGACGCGTGCGCGTTGCCTACCGAAACGCCGCGGCCGAGGCCGCGTCCAGGCGCGAGTCCGTGCTGCGGAGGAGCGGTGTCGATCGGCTCTCGCTCTCGACCGAATCGGAGTACGTGCACGAACTGGTGGCCTTCTTCAAGCAGCGGGAGCGGCGGATGAGCCGGTGAACGATGCGGATTCAGACCGACCACAACCCGCGATCCCGCGTGCGGCACAAGCAGCCGGCCGCGTGCTGTTGCTTCGCGGCGGTGTTGTCGCTCGTGACCACCGCGGCGGCAGCCGCCGCGCCTCCGATTTCCAGCGGGCCCCCCACCCTCGTCCCGGCCGCCTCCCCGACACCCTTCGCCCCATCGCCAGCGACCGGCGGCAAGGTCGAGCGGCAGTACTCCACCAGCGGCGGAAGCGCCGACAGCACGCCCGCCCTGACCGTCACGCTCTCGCTCGAGAGCGACCGCCTGCGGACCGCCGACCGCGCGAATCTCCTGGTCGTGGTGGCCGCCGCGCCCGGCGTGCGCACGGAGTGGACACCCCCGACAGAGATGCTCGGCGAGTGGCAGGTCGCACACAGCGCGGCGCGGGAACGGAACTCTCCCGATGGCGGATACACAGCCGAGCACCTCATCGAGCTCGAACCGTTTCTTGATGGCGACAAAGCGATCCCGGCCATGAGTTTCCGCTACGCCACCGGCCCGAGCGGGCCGTGGCGTGTGCTCTCGACCGACCCGATCCCCGTCCGTGTCACCGCGGTTGTTGCCAACGGGGACGCCGGCGCGGCCCTCGGTCCTTCCAAGCCTCCGATCGCGATCTCGCTCGGTGCATCGTGGCAGCGCTGGCTGATCGGCGGCCTCGCGCTCGCCACGGCCCTCGCCTATCCCGCGGCGTTCCTGTCCGCTCGCCTCCGCGCGCGCCGCCGGCGTGCGGCGCTCGATCCCATTGCCGACGCCCTGGCAACGCTCGATGCCCTCGAACGGGACCTGCGCCCGCGATGCGAGGCCTCGCTACCGGCCGACCCCGCCACGTACTCGCGCCTGGCCGCCGCGGCGCGGCTGTACCTCTCCGCCGCGTGCGGACGCGACACCCGCGGGCTCCTCGCCGACGAACTCGCGCCGTTCATCCGTGCGCACGCGACCGTGGCGGGCGACTCCGAGCCGGTCATCGCGGTCCTGCGCGACCTCGACACACGCCGCTTCGGACCCTCCAGCGCCGACGCCCGCGAGGCGCTCGCGCAGACCACGACCGTGCGTCGGTTCATCGACCAGACCCGCCCCCGCCTCAACCGCGCCGCCGCTCCGGCCGAGGGGGTGGCCGCATGATCCAGCACCTCTGGCCGCGAGGGATGCAGTTCGAGAGCCCGTGGCTGCTCGGCCTGCTCGCGATCCCGCTCGTCATCGTCATCCTGGAGCTTCGGCGGCGGCCGCGCACGGTCTCGCTCTCGGCACTTCCCTCCCGCTTCGACATCCCCCGGTCCTGGCGGACCCGGATGCTGTGGCTGCCCCCGGCGCTGCGGTTCATCGGGCTTTCGGCGCTGGTCGTCGCTCTCGCCCGGCCGCAACAGGGCATCGGACGTGTTGAAACTTCGTCCGAAGCGGTGGCCATTGAACTGGTCGTCGATCGATCCGGCTCGATGAAAGCCCAAATGGACCTCGGGGGCAAGGACCTGATGCGGATCGATGTCGTCAAGCGCGTGATCCATGACTTCCTCATGGGGACGGCATCGGGGCTGAAGGGCCGCGGCTCCGACCTGATCGGCCTTGTCTCGTTCTGCGGCTATGCCGAGACGGTCTGCCCGCCCGTGCGCGACAACGCGACGCTGGCGCAACTCGTTGACACGCTCCAACTCCCCCAGTACCGCTTCGAGGATGGCACCGCGATCGGCGACGGCCTCTCGCTCGCCGCGGCACGGCTGCGTACCGCCGAGCAGGACCTCAAGAACCGGACCGACGCCGAGCAGTACCGGGAACTGCGCATCAAGTCCAAGGTCATCATCCTGCTCACCGACGGCGCCAACAACCGGGGCGAGATCGAGCCGCTCGACGCGGCCAAGCTCGCCAAAGACTGGGGCATCAAGGTCTACACCATCGGCATCGGCGCTGGCGCCGACGCCTACGACGTCATGCAGACGCCGTTCGGCGAGCAGCGCGTGCGCATCCAGAGCGATGTCGATGAGCCGATGCTGCGGGAGATGGCGACCATGACCGGCGGCGTCTACCGCCGCGCCCAGGACGGTGATGCCCTCCGCGCGATCTGCAAGGAGATCGACAGCCTCGAAAAAACCACCGTCAAGACCGTCGAATACGTCGACTACAGCGAACGGTTCATGACCTTCGCCGCGGCAGGCGCGGCCGCCCTGGCGATCTCCACCATGCTGGCTTCCACCGTGCTCAGGAGGGCCGTCGCATGAAGTTGCTCGCCCCCGAATGGCTCGCGGCCCTCGCGGCCGTGCCCGTGCTGGCGACGCTGATCATCAGCAGCACGGCCGTGCGACGGGCGGGCCTGGCCCGGTTCTTCGGACCGATGGCCGAGCGGCTCGGGCTCCTGCGCCGATCGAGCATCCGCGGCTGGCTTGGCCCGATCGCCTCGCTCGCCGGGCTCGCCCTCATCGCGCTCGCGCTGGCAAGACCCGCGTACGACCCCAGACCGCAGAAGGCCCAGAAGACCGGTCGCGATGTCGTGTTCGTCATCGACGTCTCCCGATCGATGCTCGCGCAGGACATCCGACCCAACCGCCTCGAACGGGCCAAGCTCGCGGTGCGGGATGTGCTGGATGTCGTCGAAGGCGACCGCGTCGGCATCGTCGCCTTCGCCGGCAACGCGATCGTCAAGTGCCCGCTCACCACCGACTACGCATTCGCGCGGATGATGCTCGACGAACTCTCGCCCGATTCCGTCGCACGCGGCGGGACCGCCATCGGGGACGCCCTGCGCACAACCACGCAACTGCTCGCCGGCGACCATGCCGACCCGGCGCCATCAACCGGACGGTTCCGCGACATCTTCCTGTTCACCGACGGCGAGGACCACGAGTCCGACCCGGTCAAGGCCGCCGCCGCGGCGGGCGAGAAGGGCATCCGCATCGTCGCCATCGGGCTCGGGTCCGACACGGTCGGCGCGCCCGTCCCCGCGCCCGTCGCCGAGGCCAGCAGCCGTCGCGCCGCCCCACCCGCGGGCTTCATGGAGTACGGCGGCGAGCGCGTGCAGTCGAAGTTGAACCCCGAATCCCTGCGGCAGATCTCCGCCGCGGCCGCTCCGGGCAGCCATTTCTACAACGTCGGCACGGGCAACATCGAGCTCGACCGCGTGTACAAGCGGCTGATGAAAGACGCGGAACGTCGCAGCCTCGAGACGACCGAAACCATGCGCTACACCGAGGCGTTCCAGTACGTTCTCGCCGCCGCGCTCGCGATGCTGTGCGCCGAGCCGCTCTTGCGGGTGATAAGGAGGCAGGCATGATCCGACCACGCCCGCTCCACACAAGCCGAAGTCTGGCCGCGACGCACGTTCTCTCGCTCGCGTTCGGCCTTACTCCCGCGGCGACGGCCCAGCCCGCCCCGCCCCGTGAACTCACGGCGCGCGCCGCGAGCGCGTTCGAGTCCGGTCGATACGCCGATGCGTTAAGGGATCTCGACCAGGCCCGCGGGCTGGTCGATCCGGCCCAGCCGGAACTCGCCGCGCAACTCGACTTCAACCGCTCGTGCGCCCTGCTCAGACTCGAAAAGCCCGCCGAGGCCGAGAAGATCCTGCGCGACCTTGACACCCGCCGTGGGCTTGATCGCACGCTCCGCGCAGAGGTCCGCTACAACCTCGGGCTGCTCGAAGCCCAGCACGCCGAGACGCTCGCCAAGTCGGACCCGCCCAAGGCCATCGAAGCCCTGCGGAGCGCCGAGCGGCGATTCCGCAACGCGCTCGCCGACTCTCCCGGCGATGCCGACGCGGCCCGGAACATCGACATCGTGCAGCGCCGTCGCGCCGAACTGATGAAGCAGCAGGAACAGCAGCAACAGAAGAAGGAGCAGCAGGACAAGTCGGACAAGCAGGATCAGCACAAACAACACCAGCAACAGCAAGACCAGCACAAGCAGGACCAGAAGTCCGAACACGACAAGGGCCAGTCCGGCGACAAACAGCAGGACAACCAGCGGCAGGACTCGGCTGCAAGTCCGCAGAATCAGGATCAGAGCCCGGAGCAGAAGAAGGCCTCCCCACAGCAACAGGACAAGCAGCAGAAAGCCGGCCCTGACCGGCAGAACAAGCCCACGGACGGCAAGCAGGACGAGATGCAACAACCCGACGACCAGGCCCGGCAAGAACAGCCGAAGCAGCAACCGCGGCAGCGCCAAGACGAGGGTGACCCGAAGGACTCCGCGAAGCCCGCCGACAAGCCCAACCCGGCGCAGGCCGATCCGAGTGCGACGGAACAGCGCGAACCCCGCAACCCCCGCGAGTTCGATGTCGCCGCCGCGCAGATCCTCGACAAGGAGCGCCTCCGCCGCGAACAGATCCGCCGCATGCTCCAGCAGATGATGCGAAGCCGAGCCGTCAAGGCGGACAAGGATTGGTGATCAGCATGACCCGCGCCCTCCGAGCCATCCTGACATTCGCCCTTCTCACGCTCGCCAGTGTTGCGATCGCGCCGTGCGCTCTCGCCCAGCCCGAGCCCATCACCGTCACCGCCCGGGCCACCCTCACCGCCTTCGTCGACGAGGACTTCCAGCTCGAGATCATTATCCGCGGCACGCAGCAGGCCGAGAAACCGGTGATTCCCAGGAGCGAGAGCTACGACGTCCTGGGCTCGGGCTTCATGGTCAGTTCCGGCAGCAGCGGCGCGATGATGGCCCACACCTACCAGATCCGACCGAAGAAGACCGGCGAGCTCGTCATCCCCCCCATCGAGGTCAACGTCGCCGGCAAGCTCTACAAGACCAACGAGGTCCGCGTCAACATCTACGACCGGCCCGTCTCCGAGCTCGCTTTTTCGATCGTGCCCGACAAGGCCCGCGTCTATGTCGGCGAACCGATCCGGCTGCGCATCGCCCTTCGTCTGGCCCGCCCAGAGTTCCGCGACCCGCGCTTCACACTCGGCGGCGAAGGCGACTTCGATCTCCAGCCACACCCCGACCAGCAGCAGCAACCCGCCAACGGCTCCATCGGCCAGTTCGCGCCCTTCGCCGATCCGACCAGCGCCGTGCTCGACGGCCGCGAGGTCCCGCTCACCAAGTCGCGAGAGGTGGTCGAGGGGGTGCCCGGCGACTACCTCATCATCGATCAGGTGTTCACCGCCCGATCACCCGGCCGCGTGGCCTTCGACCGCGCCCGCGCCGTCATCGGTGTTCCCGGGCGCGCCGTGGGTCGAGATTTCTTCGGCCGCACGCAGTACGCGGTCGAAGACCGCGCCCTCTCCGCCAAGCCCGTCTCGATCGAGGTCCTTCCCCTCCCGTCCGAAGGCCAACCCGCGGACTTTTCCGGCCTGGTCGGCGCCTTCGCCGTGAGCGCGACCGCCGACCAGCGCGAGGTCGCCGTCGGTGAGCCGTTCAACTTGTCGGTCACCGTCTCGGGAAGCCCGCCGATCTCACAGGTGCCCGCCATCGACCTGAGCCTTCAGCGCGAACTCGCCCAGTCGTTCCGCGTGCCCCGCGATCCGGTCCTGCCCTCGGCCGCCAACCCCACCACCGCGGTCTTCCGATCTCCCATCCGCGCCCGCAACGACAGGGTGCAGTTCATCCCGCCCGTACGGCTCAACTACTTCGACACCGCGTCCGGAACTTACAAGACCGCCGCCTCGAACCCGATCGCACTGAAGGTCAAGCCCGCGTCGAGCGTCGGTCTCGACGACGATCTCGACGAACCGGCCGACTCACCCGCCGCGGCCGCTCCGGCCGTCATGCCAGGCCCGTTCGAGTTCGGCGGGCCGACGCTCACGCTCCGCGGCGCGCTGACTCATCCGGCCTCGGCGGCCCTCGCGCTCGCACCGCCCGCGATACTCGCCGGGCTTGCGGTCTGGATCGCCCTGGCGCGGCGCGCCGCGGCCAGCGAACCCGCGCGCCGCCGACGGCGGGCCGTCCGCTCCGCTCGTCGCGAGGTCCAGCGACTCCGGGAGGGGGCGTCAGAGGACGCCGCGTCCACCGCCATCCTCGCGGGCCGCGCACTCACGAACCTCGCCGCCGACTGGTTCGGCCTCCCTCGCCACACCCTCACATCCTCCGAGGCCTGCCGTCTGCTCGCCACCGCTTCCACGCCCGCCGCCGAATCGCTGGCCCCGGTGCTCGTCGAGTGCGACCGCCTCGGCTTCGGCCCCGACGCCGATGTTCGCGGCCAATCGCTGATCGACCGTGCGGTCGCGGCCCTGCGCGATGCCGAACGCAACCTCCGGGGAGGGCGAAGATGATCCTTGCCTCCACCGCCACCCTCATCGCTCGCATCTCGATCGCCCTGATCGTCGCGGCGGCCATCTCCGCGGCCGCGGGCGCGTCAACCCCAACCCATTCCGACTGGAACGCCCGCGCCGAGGCCGCCATCGCCCGGCTCACCCCCGCCCTCGACACCGCGCGCACAAACCCATCCGCCGCCAAGCCTTCGCTCACGCTCGCCATCGCCGAACTCACCTCGCTCATCGCATCCGCGCCCGCCTCGGATCGCGATCTCGCCATCCTCGCCTACAACCGCGGCCTCGCCCACGCCGCGCTCGCCGATTCGCCCGCGGCCCTGCTCGATTTCCGCACTTCCGACGCGCTCCTTCCCTCGAACGCCGCCTCCGCGCAGATCGACGCCATGCGCCGCCGATTGCGTCAGCAGGAATCCCGCACACGCCCCCCCGAAGGCGGGAGCACGCCATCCAATCCCGATCGCACCTTCGGCGAGTCGGTCTGGCGCTACGCGAGGTCGCTCCCCGCCGCGCCTCTTTGGTACGGCGGCCTCGGCGTTCTCGCCGTCGGGTGGTGCTGTGTCGGCGCAGCGGTGTTCGGTCCGCCGCGCACCCGGCGCAAGCCGTGGGTCTTGTCGGCCTCGCTCCTGCTCGGTGCCGGTTCGCTCGCCATCGCCCTGTTCGCCGCGTGCCGCATCTCGCCCGCCGCACGGAACGACGTGGTCGTGCTCTCCGAGCGTTGCCGAGCGTTCGAGGGTCCCGATTCGATCACCTACCCCGCCCGTTCCTTCGAGGGCATCCCATTCTTCCCGCGAGGCCGCGAACTCCGCGTGATCGAAGTCCAGGACCTCGCCGACCAGCCCGGCTGGCCCGCGTGGCTCCGCGTCCGCCCGCTCGATTCGGGTCGCGCGGCCGGCGATGTTCCCGATTTCTGGATTCGCGCCGCCGATGCCGCGTGGGTGCGCCCCACTGGCGATCCCGCCGCCGCGCCCGCCCCACCCCTTCAGACAAAGGACGCGAGCAGCGCCACGAACGCCACGATGTGAACCAGCCACGCGGCCGATGCCGCCAACCCCTGCCGCCTCGCCGCCCATCCCAGAAACACCCGCCTCTTTCGATAGAGCACGCACGCGGCCGCGCAGCTCAGCACGCCGAACGCCTCCGCCAGATACATCGCCGCGGGCGGCCCGTTACCCGGTCCGGCGTTCCGAAACCGGTACAGCGGAAAGGCCAGCAGCGCGGCGCACACGCCCGAAAACAGCCCCGGCGCGACCGCGATCAGGAGCCATCCGAACCGCGGCGTGCTCAGCCCGACCCGCAAGCACAGCGGCTCGCCGCACTCCGGGCACCTCGGTGATTCAAGATTCCGCAGGTCATAGCCGCACCGCGGGCAAGGCACGTGCCGATCCTTGAGGAACCCGAGCAACCAGCCCCGATCGTCCCAACTCGGTATCACCTCCCGATCGAAAGCGCCCGCAAAGTCCTCCGGTGCACTCACGGCCCCTTGGGTTCCCGCAACTCCACCGTTTGCTCGATGCTCCGCGCCCATGACGATGTGTACCTGAGGTTGAGCGACTGCCCCTCTCCGCCCTCAACGATCAACTCGAACAGCCGCGAGCCCCGCCCCGGTACGCCTTCCGGCACGAGGATCCGGCCCGGTTCCCGGCTCTCGGCCCCGGTCAGGGCCGATGGCGAAAGATCGTTCCAGTCGGAGAGTTGGTTCACCGCGATGACCCGGGCCGCCGAGCCCGCGCCGCCCGATGACTCGAACAGATCGGGCAACCCGATCCGTTCCCGGCGCGCCACCATGCTGCGCGTCGGCACCAGCCTCGAGTTCACGATCTCCACGCGCACCTTCCACAGCCCCGGGTATCCCGCGTCTCCGACACGGGCTTCCGCCCGGTTGCGCACCCGCCCAACCTCGACCCGGCCGAACCCCAGCCGCGGCAGCTGGTCGGCATGGTAAGTCGTGAACGCGAAGTTGCGGTGACACTCTTCCTCCAGCATGAACAGCGGCGTCACGCGGCTCGACCACTTGTTCGGGCCGCCGACAAGCACCCTCCCGAACTGCGGATGATCGAACTCCCGATACGGGCTGAACAACTCGCCGAACGCCATGCGGTCTCGCCACAACCGCTCCAGTTCCTCGCTCGTCCCGCCGTCTCGCTGGAAATACTTGCCCGTCGACCACAGCTCGTTCGTGAACGAATAGACCCCCAGCCCCTCCGCCATCCACACGATCGACCCGCCGTAGACCCGGTACAGGTCGCGCCAGATCACCATGTAGCGGTAGTACGGCAGCATCTGCTCGCCGGTTCGGGCCAGCTCGTCGTACACCCGCGTGTCCTCGCCCGGATAGAGCCGCTCGCGCGGCTGCGCCCCCGGGGGCCGCAGGATCATCCCGCCCGTGTTGTGATAGCTCTGCGCCGCCGCGATGTTCGGATGCTCCATGACGAACGTTGCGATCGAGCTCGTCTCCGGCTCGCTCAGCGGGTACGGCCCCGACCCTCCCTGCACATACTCCGGCTGCCAGTCCGACGGCCAGTTCCGGTTCATGTCGTCGCCGAAGCCAGGGTCCTCGTTCACACGCCCGTCGCCGTCGTTGTCGAATCCCTCCTCGCCCAGGTGCTGGTACGTCTGCACGCCCGCGGCGGCCGTCTGGTCATCGCGAAGCCGCACGAACACCCGGTCGTCCGTCTGCGACCGCACCCACCTTCCGCGCACATCGACCTTCCACATCTGCGTAATCTGCCCGTCCCCATCCAGATCGTCGGGCGAATCCTCCGCCGGTGTCCCATCCCGGTCGTGATCCATCGGCCGTCGGTCGTGCCGCGAACTGTGCGGCGTGTTCGCCCTGTCAAACCAGAACTGCCGACCGTCCGGGTTCATCATCGGCGCGAGGTAGAACGCGCACCCATCCATGACGCCCGTGATCGACTCGTTCTTCCCGTACGATTTCGTCAGGTACCACAGCGTGTACAGCACCACCTCACCCGCCTGAACCTCGTTGCCGTGGATGTTCCCGTCGATCCACATCGCGGGCTTCGCCGTGTCCGGCCCCGTCTTCGACGAGTTCACGACCGCCACCAGCATGTCCCGCCCCTCGCGGCTCCTGCCCACGACCTTGAGCGTCACCAGTTCCGGATACGCCGCGGCGATCGCCTCCATCGATGCCTTCATCTCCGGGTAGTCCCGGTACCGATTCCAGCTGATCGGCACCTTCGACGGAATCTCAGTCTGCGCCGACGCCGCGCACGCCAGCACGCCCATCATCGCCCCGCTCATCGCACGACCGATCTCTCGCCTCATGGCTTCACCTCCCCTTCCAGTTTGACGCTCACCTCGCGGTCCCCGCACTCCGGAGACAGCAGCCTCAACCTGATCTCGTCACCCGGCGATCCGGCGACGACCCACTCCCCGTCCAGCCTGCCTCCGCTCCCGGACAACCGACCCGCGCCCTGGACCCGCGAGCCCGACACCACCCGCGCGGCGTCCACCTCCAGCGCCCACCGCGTATCCGGATGGCGCCTCGCTCGAACACCCATCCCCAGCCGCGTCGGCATCGAGCCCCCATTCACCGCCGACGCCCGCACTCGCCACGCGCGCTGGCCCACCCGCTCCACGCTCGGCCCTTCCACGCTCAGCCGCGGCAGCATCTCCGCCACCGCACGAACGAACGCGAACTGCTCGTCCACCAGCCGCGGCCACTCGCTCTCCGGTGGATTGAACTTGAACCCCGGAACCCATCCCCCGATCTCCACCTCGCCCAGTTGCGGATGCTTGAAGGGCGACCACTCCACAAACCCCGTCGCTTGCCCCGCCGCGATCCGCTGATCGCTGACCGCGAGCCACTTCCCGTCATCGCTGTCCACGACCTTCTTCCGCGGCGGCTCGCCCTCCTTCGGCTTGTCCTCCTCCTTCTTCTCCTCTTGCTTGAGCAGGTCCGGCCTCACCCACACGGGTGTCACAAACGACGCCACGCCGAGCTGCGCATACGCCCAGCCCTGAAGCGAGCCGTCGAACGACCGCGACACGCCTCCGACACCCGTGATCTTCGTGATCTCCTTGAACTTGCCCGACACCCGCTCGTACAGCGGCTTGTCCTCATCCAGCACCCCGTTCGAGATCGGCGACTGTCCGGTCTCGTCCATCTTGCCGTTCGCCGGAAGACTCACGAGGTTGTCGTTCGGCCCGTACTCCACCACGACCACGACCTCGGGGTGCCCCATCAACCACTCCGCGATCGCACGCGACTCCGGCTCCGACAGCGGTGTCGGACCCGCTCGATCGTCAAACTCCGGCCAGTGGAACGGGAAGTTGGAATCCAGATCAACACCTCGTGCCCCGTCCTCGGCGATCAGCCCGTCCCCATCCTCGTCTCGCCCCTCCGTCAAGACCGCCCATTCCCCTCGCTCCCCCTTCCCCCCATCCGCCCTTCTCAGCAACCTCGCCTCATCCGCCTCCGCCACCTGATCCGCGGCCGCGCCGCGAACCAACCCCTGCCGCGGATTCTTGATCCGCATCGTCGTGATCACCCCATCGCCGTTCAGGTCCGCGCCGCCATCCTCGTCCATGCGTCGATCCCGATCCGCATCATCACGCGCCGACTTGCGCCGCGCTCCGTTCGTGCCGTCGTCCGCCTTCACACCCGCGCCCTCGAACGCCGTCATCCCATCCGGGTTCGCGCACGCCAGCACCACCACCGCCGCGCCGCTCAACTCCCGAGGCCGCTCCGCCGCCAGTTTCTCAACCAGCCCCAACGCCACGCGCGTCCCCACCGTGTGACGCCCATCCAGCCCGGCGACCACCGCGATCGTCGGCACACGCGCGCCGCCGCTCTTCCCACCGGCCTCCCCGATCCAAACCGCCGTCAACGCCCGTCCGCCCGTGGACTCCCCCACCTTCTCCACCCGTGGCGGCCCACCTTCCCCCGCGCTCGCACCAGGCCCCGCCGCGATGGCCGCGATCCTCGATTCCCACCAGGCGTCCGGCCCAGCACCCAGCGCACGCCCACCCACCGCGGCAGCCATACCCCACACCAGGACCACCCGGGACTTGCAAACGGTTCTTCTCACTGAAGAGCTCCAATGCCGATTCTCAGCCCAAATCACGATCCTGTCGCTTGTCGTTTGAGCGAACCAGAATACCAACTATCCCCGAATCCAGCGAGTGGCTACATCTGGCCGGCCCCTTCCCCCGGGAAGAAGTTGCCATTTCCTCTCGGTTTGGGTTAGACTATTGTTGACGGCCGACCGAGGGAGTCCGAGTGCCCGAGATGGCTTCAGCATCCTCACCAACGCAACGCCGCGCGATCCGTCGCGCCGGTGTCCGCGCGTCGAGCGCGTTCACGCTCATCGAACTCCTCCTGGTCGTCACCATCATCGCCGTGCTCGTCTCGCTCCTGCTTCCCGCCATCGGTGGGACGATCGCCTCCGCTCGCGCCTTCCGCTGCAAGAGTTCGCAGCGCACCATCGCCTTCGACTTCCAGGTCTTCGCCGATGATGCGCTCCACGGCTCCCGCGGCCAGGACGAGGTCGATCTCCGCCCGGGCTACTTCCGCCTCGTGACCTTCCAGGATTCCCAGTACCAGGTCAACTCGTTCTGGGGATACGGAAACGCCTCGACCGCGGAACTCCCCGACGCCAACGGCCGCGACCCGATGCGCTGCCCGGACGTCAAGGGAATCCTCAAACTCCGGCGAGGCGCGCCCTGCACACAAGGCGGCGTCGGTCCCGCCGAGAACGTCTCCTTCGGCTTCAACGTCCGCATGCACATGTCCGAGCGTTACGCCGCGGTCGGACGCAACCCGCACGTCGGCCTCACCAGCAAGATTCTCGAAGGCAACTCCAAGGCCGATCCCGCGTCCATCCCGCTCCTGATGGATGTCGATGGCGCCGCGGCCGTCGCCAACGGCGTTTCGCCGCTCTTCGCCGGTCCGTCCGTGCCGGGCAGCACGCTGCTCGATAATGACCGCTACTGGTTCCCGGGTCTGCGTCACAACGGCGACATGAACATCGCCTTCATCGACGGGCACGTCGAGTCCACGCACCGCCCGCTCCAGCAGCGGAACTGGGCGTGGGACTTCGAGGCCGGTGAACCGGTCCGCTAGCCCTCCCTGCCGCGCCATGACTCTCCGCGGTATGTCCCTCCAGGCCAAGTTCACACTCCTGCTGGCCTCTCTCGCCGCCGCGGTCCTGCTCGCGCTCGGCACCGCCTGGTGGGCCCTCGGGGTCACCTACCGGGAGGTCCGCGAGCCCGTCCGAACCTCTTCGCGCGCCCTCGCCGTGCTCGTCAAACTCGAGCAGGTCGTCGATGAGCTGCGTGGGCTGGCCGACCCCGGCGACGCGTTCAGCACCTCCCCCAGGACCACCGCCGCCGGCTCCGTGGACTCCCCTCCGCCCACCGCGCTCTCCCGCGAGGCCTACCTCGCCCGGCGCCGCCTGATCGACGCCCGCTTCGACGAGCTCGTCGCCGAGACCTCCTGGTCCGAGTACGCGGGCCGCAGCCCGATCCGCAACCTCCGCGTCAAGTTCGACACGCTCCGCCAGACCGCCGACGCCCACTTCGACGGACCGCCCGCGCCCGCGGGCGACGCCTCCCCCCCCCTCTCGCTCATCAGCAACCAGCTCTTCGATATCCACGAACTTCTCAAACGCATCGAGGGCCGCATCGTCACCGACATCCGCGACCTGACCGACTCCAGCGCGGACCTCCGCACCCGGCTCATCATCGTGCTCGCCCTGGCCCTTCTCCTCGTGCTGCTCACCGGCGCGCTCGCCACCGCCCTCGTGCGCCGATGGGTCGTCCATCCCGTCGGCCTCCTCCGCGCCGCCGCCGCCCGCATCGCCGCCGGCGATTTCGAGCACCGCGTCCCCATCGCCCCCAACGCACCCGCCGACGAGATGACCGCCCTCAGCGCCGAGGTCAACCACATGGCCGGCATGGTCAAGCAACTCCAGTCCGAACGCATCGAGCAGGAGCGCCTCGCGGCCGTCGGCGAGATGGTCCGCCGCCTCGCCCACAACCTCCGCAACCCCCTCGCCGGCATCCGAGGCCTCGCCGAACTCACCCGCTCGGATGTCTCGAACCTCGGCGAACCCGCGGCCGACGTCCGCGAGAACCAGACCCGCATCATCACCACCGTCGACCGTTTCGAGTCCTGGCTCGCGGACCTCCTCCGCGTGACCAGACCGTCGGTCGTCGAACCCACGCCCCACGATGTCGGTCCGTGGCTCACAGGCCTCGTCGCCGCCCATCGCCCCTTCGCGCAGAGCCTCGCCGTGCAACTGTTCCTCGACCTCGACTCCGGCCCCGAGCGAGCCACCTTTGACCCGCGCCACCTCGAACACGCCGTCAGCGCCATCCTTTCCAACGCGATCCAGGCCGCCAAGCAGAACGAGTCGGCACGCAACCGGGCCGCCGTGCGTGTCACCTCGCAGGTCCGAAAACCCGCCGATTCGCCACAGGTTTGGGAGCTCCGTATCGCCGACTCGGGAGCAGGCGTTCCCCAAAACCTGCGTGGCTCCGTTTTCAAGCCATACTTCACCACGAAGCAGGACGGCAATGGCATCGGACTTGCAATCGCTCTTCAGGCCGTTCGAGGCCACGGTGGCGACATCCGGATCGAGGATACTCCGGGCGGCCTTGAAGCCTTCGGAACCCCCGATTCTGGTGCCCAACCGCACCACGCCACCGGTGCCGTATTCGTGATCCGGCTTCCTCTGGCCATATCAGAGGCCGGAGAGGATCAGTCGCTGGCTAATATTGGCCAGCAAGGAGCATCGCTTGGCTCGGATTCTGGTCATCGACGATGAAGACAACCTGCGGTTCACCATCCGCAGGAGCCTGGTCAAGGCCGGTCACGCCGTGACCGAAGCCCAGAATCTCGGCGCGGCTCGTGAAGCCAATCGCAAGAACGATTTCGAGTTGGTCCTGTCCGACGTCATGCTCGGTCCGGAGAACGGTCTCGACTTTGTTCGAGAACTCCGCGGCGACGGGTTCGACGGTGTGATCGTCGTGATGACAGCGTTCACCAATGTCGATGACGCCGTCTCGGCCATGCGCGACGGAGCCGACGACTACCTCTCCAAGCCCCTGAGCCTCGCCGAACTCGGCCTGCAGGTGGACAAGTGGATCGAGCACCGCCGCCTGAAACGCCGCGTTCAGTTGTACGAACGCCTTGAGCAGACCAAGAGCCAGCAGAGCGATGTCGTCGGTCAGAGCCCCAAGTGGAAGCACATGATCGCGCTGGCCGACCGCATGGCCGCGATCCCGCTCGGCGATGGCAGGGCCAACGTCCCTTCCGGCGCCGAGGCGACCACCGCCAGCCTGCCGTGCATCCTGCTCACCGGCGAGACCGGCGCGGGCAAGGGCGTCATGGCCCGCTACATCCACCAGCGCGCCGTGCAACTCGCCGCCAGGTCGGCGGGCAGGCCCGAGGCCGATCCGCCCTTCGTCCACGTCAACTGCTCCGCGCTCCCCGCCACGCTGGTCGAGGGAGAACTCTTCGGGCACGAGAAGGGCGCGTTCACCGACGCACGCGACGCGCGCGCAGGCCTGTTCGAGATGGCCGACGGCGGCACCATCTTCCTCGACGAGATCAGCGAGATGCCCCTCGAGCTCCAGGCCAAGCTCCTGCTCGTCGTCGAGCACGGCGTCTTCCGCCGCGTCGGCGGAAGCAAGGAACGCCACGTCCGCGTGCGCGTCATCGCCGCCAGCAACCAGGACCTCGATGCCCGCGCCGCGGCCGGCGCCTTCCGCCGCGACCTCCTCTACCGCCTCAACGCCTTCGAGCTCCGAATCCCCGCCCTCCGCGACCGCACCGGCGACGCCCTGCTCATCGCCGACAGCGCGCTCGAACGCTGGTCTCGCCGCTACGGCCGCGCCGACATGCGCTTTCACGACCTCGCCCGCACCGCGATCGCCGCCCACGCCTGGCCCGGCAACGTCCGCGAACTTGTCAACAGCGTCCAGCGCGCCGTCATGCTCTGCGAGGGTCACACCATCCACGCCGACGATCTCGGCCTCGGCGAGGCCGCCGCGCCCGATCAGCCCCACCCGACCAACGGCTTCCACGCGGCCCCCTTCAAGACCGCGCCCGCCAACGGCGCCGCCGATCATGCCCACCCCGGCCGCCCGGGCTCACTGGTCTTCGATTTCGTCAACGGCCCCTACCTCGCCGAGGATGTTGAGAAGGAACTCGTCATCCAGGCCCTCCGGCACACCCAGGGCAACGTAAGCCGCGCCGCCAAACTGATCGGCATGCAGCGCTCCAGCCTCCGTTACCGTATCGAACGGTACCAGCTCGATTCCCTCGTCGCGGAAATGGTCAACCGATGAACCGCTCTCGGGGCCGCGCGCCCGCCATCCTCTGCTCGTTCGGCCTCGCCGCCGCGGCCTGGGCGGGCGATCCCTTCGAGCGGTTCACCGATCCCGCCGGGGACGCGCTCCTGCGTCGCACCGATCCCGGCGCCGACGGCCCCCTCAACCCCAGCCAGATCCTCCCCGACCTGCTCACGTGCACGCTCTCGAAATGGCAGAGCCCCACCGCCGCCGCCAACCCGTTCTACGGCTCGACCATCGACGTTCCGGACGCCCACCTTTTCCGGATTGACCTGGTCTTCAACGGCCTGATCAACCCGCCCGGACCGCTCGAAATCAGCGGCCAGCACGACCCCTTCCGGTACGGCCCCAGCCCGCTCTACGGCTTCCTCGAACTCAACATCGACCGCGATCGGCTGACCGGCGGCGACCCCACGCCCGAAGCGACCAACCGCTTCCTCGCCAACGTCGGCCGCTTCGGCGCGCTGCCCGATGAATCCATCGCCGACCGCGTCGTGATCCACGCGGGCCAGATCCTCGGCCACTCCTGGCTCGATCAGCCTCAGTTCGAGCTCTCCGGCGCCGAGTTCACGCTCAAGCTCTGCGGCTGCGAGCCGCTCAACCTCCTCTCGACTTCCATTCCCGGCGATACGGCCTTTTCCAGCGGCGACGCCTGGGTGCTCTCCGGCCGCGTGTTCGAGCGGTCCCGCGGCTTCGATCCCATCAGCCGCATGAACACCACCGGCGGCGCGTGCGGCCGTCCCGGTGAGTACGCGCCCATCGTCAGGCTCCGCTTCTGCCACAACCCGACCGCCAACACCACCACCGTGTCGCTCGTCTACGCCCTCGACCAGCTCGGCGCGGCCCAACTCGCCGGGCTCGGCGCGACCCCGCCCGCGAACCTGCTGGTCGAGTGCGACGGCAACTCCGGAAGCATCTACGAGGCCATGAAGGACATCGCCGACGCCGCGACGCAGTGCCAGCAGGGCGCCGGGTGGCCCGACCTGTTCACGCGCACGCTCGCCCAGCGCTGGGCCTTCCAGGCGAACAGCCTCGCCGACATGCTCGACCCCACCGATTGGCGAGCCACCGCCCTCTTCGGCACGACCTATTCCACGACTATCAGCCAGCCCTCCAGCGAGTCCGCCCTCTACGCCTGGACCGATGCCGGGTTCGAGCTCGACCGCGGCGACCTCGACGGCAACGGTGTCAAGAACCGCTTCGATCGAGGCTTCATCACCACCCACATCACCTCGACCGACGGAACCAGCGATGACGCCGACGGCGTGGTCAACGGCGCGGTGGCCGTGCTCAACCACGGTCCGGAGTTCGACATCGGCGACCTCGATGGCGACGGCGTCATCGACTCGCGCGACGAGTCCATCTCCGCCGTGCTCCTCACCTGCAGCGGCGACTGGAACGGCGACCGTGCCGTGACCGTCCAGGATGTCTTCGACTTCATCGGCGACTGGTTCGCGGTCAACGCCGATGCCAACTTCGACGGCTTCACCACGACCCAGGACATCTTCGACTACCTCGCCGATTATTTCCAGGGCTGCCCGTAGCCCGGCCGAGGCCCGAAGCGATCAACCAAAGGGAATGGGCGCGGCTGGATTCGAACCAGCGGAGGCAGTTAAGCCAGCAGATTTACAGTCTGCCCCGTTTGTCCACTTCGGTACACGCCCGGACCAATCAGGGGCGGGAGTGTATGGGTCACTCGGATGTTTGTCCAACCCGCGCGCGAGGGCCGCATCCGCCGGTGCTCAACCCCACGCCCGCCCGCCTCACGGCGCGGCCGTCGGCGTCGCGCCAGCGCTCGCGTGCTGATGCTCGGCCTGCGCCGGCGGGTCCGCGATCGCCGTCCGCGGATGGCCCGTCACCAGCAGGAACCGCGCCCACAGCAGCAGCCCGAACACCAGGACCAGCAGGCCCAGGTGCGAAAGTTTGATCGAGCCAAAGCACCTGGTCACGCGGCACCCGCCGCACGCGCGATCCGAACCCGGTTGATCCCGCCGATCGTTCATGGATTGACCCCTGCCGTACTCTTGAAACCTACACCCGAACCGCGTGATTGCACGCCGATTCCGCGTCGTGCCGTCCGGGAAATCACGGGCCCGGCGGCGCATCGGCGCGCGTGATGGTCACACGTCCGGTAAAAGGCTCCACCGTGATCGTGAAGATCGAGCCCGAACCCTGAACCACGATCGTGCCGCCCGCGCCCACGGCCGCGCCCGACGGGTCCGCCACGGGCCCGCCCAGCGCGTCGTAGATCAGGTTCGGCTCGCCGTCGAACGACGCCGACAGGATGCGGGCATCGCCGAACTGCCCCTGGTTGAAGTTCACGATGAAGCGGCCGTCCGACTTGGTCGGGTCGAACAGCGTGTTGGTGTCGGGCTCAAGCGTGCTGCCCGGCACCTGGATCACCCGGTACGAGTTGGCATCCACATCGAACATGATCGCGCGGCGTTCCTGGAACGCCACCGCGTCCGACTGCGCGAACGTGATGTCCGCCACGATCGAACGCACCGCGGCCTGAACCTTCAGGATCCCCGTCTCGCCCATCGCGGGGATCACCAGCGCGCCCGCGATGCCCATGATCACCACCGTGATCAGCATCTCGATCAGCGTGAACGCCGTGGCACGGGCGTCCCGCCCGTGTCGATGCCTGACTCGCCGCTCAACACTCAATCGCGGCATGGACATGGGGAGTGCTCCTGAGAACTCGAAACTCGATCGCGGCAGACCGGC
Source organism: Phycisphaerales bacterium (assembly GCA_020846975.1). Taxonomy (GTDB): domain Bacteria; phylum Planctomycetota; class Phycisphaerae; order Phycisphaerales; family UBA1924; genus JADLCX01. The sequence continues at coordinate 2,091 of JADLCX010000101.1, read as the reverse complement.
AAAGCCGCCAGCGCCACTCACTTCCCTTCCTTCATCGCCGGCATCTCCGTCACCTTCACGTTGATCCCGGTGTTGAACTTCGCCTCGATCCGCGCGAGCTTGGTGTTCAACTCCGTCAACTGCTCGATCAGCACCTTGCGATCGCCCGCGCTGTTGAACGGCGGCGGGGTCTTGTCCTCGCGAGGCTGCTGCGCCATCGCCTCCTCGGGCCGCACACCGTCCGCGAAGTGCGCGCCCACGAGCACGCCCGCGAAGACCGCGGCCGCGGTGAACCAGGTGTTGCTGCGGCGGGAAATGACGTTGTTTCGATCGGCAGACATGGGGCGACTCCTGTTCGGGGTTTGGAAATGCTCGTGCTCACGAACCCCGTCATGGGTGTATCGGGTTGCAGCCCGATCGGATGCGTCGAATAACCACGTGCGGACACAATCGTGCGCGGAACTTGCCGTGTGGCACGCCCGTCCGGCCACATGCGCTCACCGAGGCAACGGTTGGTCGTGGTCATCGAACCCGCCCGCGTACACCTCCCAGGTGTTCGGGTCGAACTTCCAGCCGTAGTCGGTGTGGAACGCGACATCGGCGACCGCGCCCGCCTCGATGCGAAGCACCTTGGCGTTGTCGCCGCCGACCCACGCGTTGCGCGGGGCCGACTGAAGGTATTCCTCCTGGTTGTTCACGATCGGACCCCAGCCCAGATCGCCATCACCATCGAGGAACGGCGCGGGCGCACCCGGATTCCGCACCCGCCACACGCCGATCGTGCGCCGCAGCTTCTGCAGCTCGTTGTACGTCGCCTTGGCACTGGCCTCGTTGCTCGCACCCGCGAACTGCGGGATGACGATCGCGGCCAGGATTCCCAGGATCACCACGACGATCAGGATCTCCACCAGCGTGAACGCACTGCGACAGCGTGACGACGGCATGACGTTCTCCGAACAGGCCTCCGGTGCGACCGGGCAACGACAGGACAGATCGGCCCTTACTTACCAAGTCGGCCGGCCCCGTTGCCAGGGCCGGCCGCGTGATTCTCAGACAATCTCTCGTTCGTGGTGTGTCCCTGCCAAACTTACGGGGCCGGCTTCCACTTGCCGTAGTCGGCATCGCCCAGCACTTCGCAGAAGCCGTTGGCCGCGAACGCGCCGGTCGTCGAGTTGTACAGCCAGCCCGCATCGCCGATGTTCACGAACGCGTTGGCGGTGGTGATCGGGTCGGCATCTTCAACGACATCGTTCGTGCCCGTGCGGGGGTTGACCGCAGGGATACGCATGTACGAGTCCTGCGTGGTGCCGTAGCTGTTGGCGCCCGAGATGGTCAGGTCGGTGAACGAGAGGTCGGCCGCGCCGACCAGCACGGGGGCCTGGCCGTTGTTGCGGACGCGGAAGAGCTCGATCTGGCTGCGGATGGTCTGCAGCTGGCTCTTCACGTTGCCGCTCTGGGCTTCCTCAGAGGCATTGGTGAACTGGGGGATGACGATGGCGGCGAGGATGCCGAGGATCACCACCACGATCAGGATTTCCACCAGCGTAAAGGCCTTCGACGCACGGTACTTCATCAGAGATCTCCTTGCACATTGAAGCTTCAAGCACACTACACACACTTCCCACGCCACATTGGGGGGTGCATTCCGAATCGGTTCGATCGGTCGCCGAGTTGCCTCGCAGTGCTCCCGAAATCGCCGATCCGCGCAGCCCTGACGTCTATGCCGACTCTGACTGGCCTGTCCTGGCAACTTCGTCGCACCTTGGTCGTATAACCAACGCCGGACAAGGTCGGCGAGATCGCCTTCACCCTCTTTCAGGGAGTAGCACATGCAGTTCTGGAAGCAGCGGGTAGCCGCAGTTGCAGTTGCAGTCGCAGCGCAGATGGCAGCGACTTGCCCCGTCTCCGCGCAGACGAACACTCCCGAGTCCGAGCCGAACGAATCGAAGAGCCAACGAACTTCTGTCGCCGCAATGGCATCTGGGTGACCTGCCCTTGAAAACCTGAGCCAAGTCGGATGAGGGTCTTTGGGGTACAAAGTACCCGGGAGGCTCTTGACGATGAAGCGGAAGCGGCACAGGACCGAGGAGATCATCCGGAAGCTGCGCGAGG
>JADLCX010000100.1 GCA_020846975.1 Phycisphaerales bacterium | reverse complement strand
GCCGGTGGCTGGTGGCTGTTGGCTGTTGGCGGTTGGCTGTGGGCTGTTGGCTGTGGGCTGTGGGCTGTTGGCTGTTGGAGAGAGGGTGCCGGGGCGAGGCCGTTCGTGGCGAGGTGGGTGCGGGCTACCGCAGGGCATGATCCTGGGGGCCGCGGAGCCGATGCTCCGCGACTACGCCTGCGGCGCCCTCGCCGCGCCCCGGCACGGCCGCCCCACGGCGGCGCGTGACATCCTCGCGGGGGGGCCGGGCGGTCGCGGAGTCCCGTCCTCGGGCGAGGGCTGGCGCGGGGCATCCGTTTGGCTGGCGCCAGCGCCCACGAGGGGCGCGGCTACGCCTGCGGCGCCGTCCCGCGCCAGCGCGGAACGAGGCACGACAATCCCGCGGCGTTCCGCGCCATGCCGATGGCTGACAGCCGAGAGCCGATGGCCGGCAGCTGTTCCGTAAACGCGGGGAGACGTGGGCTCTGCTATCTTTGGCGCCGGAGTAGGGGACCTTGGAAGGTGATACGCCCGGGTTCACCGAGGTGGTGGGGCACTTCGCGTGGGATCTCCCGTGGCTGGCCGTCTTCGCGCTGGCCTCGCTGCTGTATGTCCGCGGGTATGTCGCGGCGCGGCGGGCGGGTACGCCGCACCCGCGGTGGAAGCTGATCGCGTTCCACGGGGGGCTCGTCGCGACGTTCGTGGCCGTGCTTTCGCCGCTGGAGCACTACGGCAACCAGGTGCTCTGGGTGAACTTCGCGGGCTTCCTGGTGCTGACGATGATCGCGGCGCCGCTGCTGCTGGCGGGGTCGCCGCTGACGCTCGCGTTTCGGGCGAGCGGGCCGCGGGGGCGCCGCTGGCTGCGGGCGTCGTACCGGAGCTGGCCGCTGCGCTGGCTGACGTTCCCGGTGGCCTCGGGGCTCGGGTTCGCGGTGGTGACGTACGTGTGGCAGTTCACCTCGCTCATGGACCTCGCCTCGCGGAACGTGTTCGTGCGGGACGTGCAGCTCGCGACGCTGCTCCTGGTGTCGCTGTGCTTCTGGCTCCCGGCGCTGGCGATGGACCCGCTGCGCTGGCGGATGCCGTATCCCCTGCGCGCGCTCTACGTGCTGGTGGAGATGGTCCATAAGGGGCTGTTCGGCGGGATGTTCCTTTCGATGTCGACACCGTTCCACCCGGACTTCGCGGCGCGAGCTCCCGGCTGGGCGCCGGGCCCGATGATGGACCAGCGGATGGGCATCCTCGTGCTCTGGATCGGCGGGAACCTGATCTTCCTCGCGGTGCTGATCGGGCTGGTCAGCGGATGGATGGCGTACGAGCGGCGCAACCAGACGCGCGTCGACCGGCGGCTGCGGCTTGCGCGGGAGGCGGAGCAGCGGCGGCGGGCGGCGCTGGAGCAGGTGTTCCAGAAGACGGTCTAACGGCGCTTTCGCACCTGCCAGAGCCGCACGGCCGCGAGGAGCGCCGCACCGAACAGGAGCCACTCCCAGTAGGGCCAGGCCACGGCGGCGACGGCGAGCACGAGCAGAAGCACGACCAGCCCTACGCACCCGAGGCAGCAGGCAACGCCCTGCGGGTTCCGGATGAGCGAGTAGATCGCGCCGAACAGGCACCCCAGCTTGAACCAGTCCCAGGCGGTGGGCTCGCCGTCGTCGCGTGGCACAGGGGAAGGATCGGGCGCTGGTGCGACAATCCGTGTCGCGATGTGCGAAGACGTCAGCCGCCGGCGAGCTTCACGCGGTGTCCGAGGGCTTCCAGCTCGGCCTGGAGCCGCTCGCGGAGGTCGCCCTGGAGGACGAGGTCGCGGCCTTCGCGGCTGCCGCCGGTGCCGCACTTCGCCTTGAGCTGCTTCAGGAGCGCATCGAGCTCGGCCTCGCTGCCGGGGAGGCCGGTGATCGTGGTGGCGGTCTTGCCGCCGCGCCCCTTGCGGTCGCGCATGATCCGGACGATGCCGTCGGCGGGCGGGCGGGAGCCGCCGGCCGGGGGCTGCTTCGCCGGGGGGTCGAGCTTGCGGTTGTGCGGCTGGAGGCCGCCCTTCACGCGGCCGCCGTCGGTCGAATAGACGAGGCGGGAGTTGGAATCGGGCACGGATCGAGTGTACGCGTGCCGCGCGGGAGCGGGCCACTTGCTATGCTTCGCCGCGAACCCGCCGAGGAGGCCGCCCCATGGAATACGCGCACCCCGAACTGCTGGTCGAACCGGACTGGCTGGCCGAACACCTGCACGACCCGGGCGTGCGGATCATCGATTGCGCGACGGTCGAGGCCTACCGGCGCGCGCACATCCCGGGGGCGGTGCAGCTGCCCACGCACTACTACATCAAGGAGCCGGGCAGCGACGGCGCCGACCACGGGACGTTCATCATGGGGCAGGCGGAGTTCGAGCAGCTCATGGGCCGGCTCGGGGTTTCGAACGACACGCTGGTCATCCCCTACGACGACAACAACGCGCTGGTGGCCGCCCGCATGTGGTGGGTGCTGCGCTACTACGGGCACGACAACTGCAAGGTGCTGAACGGCGGCTGGCACCGGTGGCTCAGCGAAGGGCACCCGGTGACATTCCACGCCGAGAAGGTTGCGAAGGCGACGTTCCAGGCGAACCCGCGCCCGGATCTCATCGCGGACGCGGAGTACCTGAAGGCGCACCATGCGGAGCCCGGCTGCCAAGTGCTGGACGCGCGGACCGACGAGGAGTGGGCCGGCACGAACGACCGCGGCAACAGGCGCGTCGGGCACGTCCCGGGGGCGCGGCACCTGGAGTGGGTGCGCTTCGTGGCCCGGGACGACTCGCGCAAATTCCTCCCGGCCGAGCAACTAGAGAGCCTGCTCAAGGAGGCCGGCATCGAACGAGACAAGCCGACGGTGACGTACTGCCAGGGCGGCATCCGCGCGGCCCACGCTGCCTTCACCATGGAATTGCTCGGCTACGAGGACGTCCGCGTGTACGACGGCTCGATGCGGGACTGGGCGAACCGAGAGGACACGCCGCTCACGCTGGAGGGGTAGCGTCAGAAGAGCGCGATACCGGCGGCCACTCCGACCGCGCCGAGGGCAACGAAGGCGATGGCGATCCACGCGCCCGGGAAGAAGCGCTCCTGCATCCTGGGGTCGGTTTCCTGCGGCATAGCGGTACCTCCGGCATCCAGCGTGGGCCGGGCGGCGTGACGCGGGCGCGACCGTGGCCGCGGTGCGCTCTCGCGTGCATCACAACGGGCTGCTGCTAACCTTCGCACATGCCCTACACCGCAAACCCCACCCCCGACGGGTCCCGTCCCATCGCTGTCATCACCGGCGCCAGCTCCGGCATCGGCGCCGCCACCGCGCGGCAGCTCGCCGCAGCCGGGTTCGAGGTCGTGCTCGGCGCGCGCCGGTTCGACCGGGTCGAGGCGCTCGCACGCGAGCTCGGCGGGCGCGCGATCGCGCTCGACGTGACCGACCGCGCCTCCGTGGAGGCGTTCGCGGCCGCGAACCCGCGGGTCAACGTGCTCGTGAACAACGCCGGCGGGGCCCAGGGGCTCGAGCCGCTCGCGGAGGCGGTGGACGAGCACTGGCGGACGATGTGGGAGGCGAACGTCTTCGGGCTGATGCTGGTGACGCGCGCCTTCCTGCCCGCGCTCGAAGCCTCCGGCGCGGGGCACATCATCAACGTCGGCTCGATCGCGTCACAGGAGTCGTACGCGGGCGGGTCCGGCTATACGAGCGCGAAGCACGGCGTGACCGCAATCACGGAGACGCTGCGGCTGGAGCTGCTGGGCAAGCCGATCCGCGTGACCCAGGTCGACCCGGGGATGGTCGAGACGGAGTTCAGCCTCGTGCGGTTCGGCGGCGACGAGGCGCGCGCGCAGCAGGTCTACCGCGGCGTGGAACCGCTGACGGGGGACGATTGCGCCGACATCATCGCCTGGGTGGCGACGCGCCCGCCGCACGTGAACATCGACCACGTGCGGGTGACGCCGGTGCAGCAGGCGACGGCGACGGTGGTGCACCGGGGGTAGGGGGCGGTTATCAGTTATCAGTCGTCAGTCGTCAGTTGCCCCGGGCCGGGCGTGCGGGCTGGGTTGTGTTCCGGCGGCCGGGGCCGCACATCGCGGGCGATGGCCTCGCGCTCCTCTGGGGAGAAGGACTCTAAACAAGTGAACAAGCGGTTCAAGCGCTCAATGGAGATCCGCGAACCCGGGGGGCCGGCCGCCCGGCTGACCATCGAGATTGGCCTGCCGGGACCGTCTGCGGAGGATCCTCGTGACCATGTGGTCTCGTACTCGATCACGAAACCCGGGATAGACAGGTCGGGTGAGGCGCATGGAGCTGACGCATTGGATGCGATGGTGATCGCGACGCACATCGTCGGCCGCATATTGGCGGACATGCGGATCGATCACGAGATTACATGGCTGGGAGAGCCGTATCTTCGTCTGCCGGGCTGCGGCGATCCGGTATGACGCCTGAAAGCGGCCATCGACGATGGCCGCTCGGCGTTCGCACATAGGAGTGGATGAAATCACCGCTCGTTCAGCTCTTCGCGGTTGAACGGCCCGTTGCCGGTGTTCACGTAGCTTTGCATTCGCCGGATGACCGCCATCGGGTCCTCGGAGGGGACGGCCGCGCCTGCGGCGTACTCCGCGACGAACCTCGCGACCACAGCCTCGAGCGTGGTGTGTTCGCTTTCGGCGCGGCGGGCGGCGGCTTCCATGAGGGCGTCGTCGACTTCAACAACGATGGTGGCCATAGGGCAAGTGTACAGCGCCGGGATGGGGCCCGAACCTGCTAGAGTGGTGCCGCCCCCACCGGAGTGACCATGCAGCGGGTCATCCTCGTCCTTCTGTTCGCGCTCGCGGGCGCCGGCGTCCTGGCGCGGCCGGCGCTGGCCGACGAACTGCCGCACCGGCTCGCCCTGCCCGCGGTGGCGAGCGACGGGCCGTCGGGCCCCCTGGCGGAGGCGCTCGATGCCGCGCGCGCATCGTGGGCGGGCAACGCGGTGATGACCTACACCTTCGAAGTCAGCGAACGGTCCGGGCCGCTGGGCGTGCATGCGCGCGTGGCGGTGGTCGATGGCGTGCTCTCGCAGTTCGATGCCGAGTGCCGAGAGGTGGAGGGCGAGATCGACTGCCCGGAGCTGTTCCCACCCGATTGGACCGTCCCGGCGCTGTTCGAACGCGCGCGGGTGGGGCTCTACCAGGGGCAGCTCACGGACTTCCGGGCGAACGTCAACGGGCTCCCGCTCGCGATCGCCTTCGGGGCGCACACGATCGAGGTGACCGCCTTCACGACCGGTGACGACGCGACCGACCTCGCCCTGGCGCGGGCGCGCTGGGGCACCGTGGGCGTCGATGGCTACTCGACGACGGTGCGCTTCTGGGACCCGGAACGGCAGATCTTCGTCCTGCGCACGGCGGTCGTGGAGGACGGCACGTTCGTCACGGTCTCGGCGCCGGACGCGGTGCCGGCGCCCTGCGCCGCCCCCGGACCTGCCACGCCGGACGAGCTGTTCGCGGGCATCGACGGGCTGTTCGAGGTGTATGGAACGGGCGCGGTGGACGTGGCCTACGACCTCTACGACGGGCGGCCGGTGAGCGCCCAATGGGGGCCGGTGCTCGACCCGGGCGGTCAGGCGGAGTTCCGCGTGCTGTTCTTCGACCTGCTGGAGGGGTCGGCAGCGCTGGGCTTGCTGGCATCCTAACGAAAATTTCGTTATCGTGGCCGGGTGGACGGTGATCAGCTCAACGCCGCGGAACGCATCATCCGCCGCTTCGGCGGGCAGAGCGCGCTGGCGGCCTTGCTCGGCAAGCGGCAGAGCACCATCCAACACTGGGCAAAGACGGGGCGCATCCCGGCGCAATGGCAGGGCGCGCTAATCTCCGTCGCCCGTTCACGGGGGATCATCCTGGAACCGAAAGACTTCGTCGCCACCCCTCCTCGCGAGGTCGCACCTGCGACCGGCAAGCTGGGCGTCCTCCTGGTTGGCCTGGGGGCCGTCGCCACCACCTTCATCGCGGGCGTGGAGAACGCGCGCCGCGGCAGCGGGTCGGCGATCGGCTCGCTGACCCAAATGGGGACCATCCGGCTGGGCAAGCGCACCGAGCACCGCTCGCCGCTGATCAAGGACTTCGTGCCGCTGGCGAACCTGGACCAGCTGGTCTTCAGCGCCTGGGACCCGATCCCGGACAACGCCTACCAGGCGGCGCTCAAGGCGGGCGTGCTCGACAAGCACGAGCACATCGAGCCGATCAAGGACTTCCTCGAGAAGATCGAGCCGATGCCGGCCGTGTTCGACCAGTACTACGTGAAGCGGCTGAACGGCACGAACGTGAAGACCGCCGCGAACAAGATGGCCCTCGCCGACGCCATCCGCCAGGACATCCGCGACTTCAAGGCGAAGAACGGCTGCGACCGGCTGGTCATGGTCTGGGCCGCGTCGACCGAGATCTTCCTGGTCGAAACGGACGCGCACCGCAACCTCGAAGCGCTCGAGGCCGCGATGGAGGCGAACGACGAGTCGATCGCGCCCTCGATGGTGTACGCCTACGCGGCGCTGATGGAGAACGTGCCGCTGGCGAACGGCGCCCCGAACCTGACCTGCGACATCCCGGCGATCGTGAAGCTCGCGAACGACCGCGGAGTGGCGATTTGCGGGAAGGACTTCAAGACGGGCCAGACGCTGCTCAAGACGGTGCTCTCGCCGATGCTCAAGGCGCGCATGCTGGGCGTGGCCGGCTGGTATTCGACGAACATTCTCGGCAACCGCGACGGCGAGGTGCTCGACGACCCGGAGAGCTTCAAGACGAAGGAAGAGTCGAAGCTGGGCGTGCTCGAGTACATCCTCCAGCCGGACACCTACCCCGAGCTCTACGGGGACATGTACCACAAGGTGCGGATCAACTACTACCCGCCCCGGGGCGACAACAAAGAGGGCTGGGACAACATCGATATCTTCGGCTGGCTCGGCTACAAGATGCAGATCAAGATCGACTTCCTCTGCCGGGATTCGATCTTGGCCGCGCCGATCGTCCTCGACCTCGCGCTGTTCATGGACCTGGCGCACCG
>JADLCX010000099.1 GCA_020846975.1 Phycisphaerales bacterium | reverse complement strand
GGAATGACGATGGGGGCAGGCAGGCGACGCCCGCCAGCTCGCCGCAGATCACGCCGAGATACCGGCACAGGTACTCAACCCGGCGCGTGTCGTCGATCGGCGGTACTTCGACCGTTCCCGGAACCTGGAACGCCTCCTCGACGCGGATAATGGGAAGCTCGTCGGTGACGGCGGTCGAACATCCGAACGCATCGACATCGGCCTGATACGCGAAGGGGCCGCCGTTCATGTCCTCGGTCACGCGCTCGGTGAGCACGCCGTAGGGGGCACTCGACGCGACTCGCTCGTGCCGGTATCGGTAGCGAGAGAAACAGACCATCCAGCGGCGTCCGCACGGAGACGGGTTCTCTTCGTCGCAGCACGGGGGCGGCGTGTTCTCGCAGTCCCCAGTACACAGCGCCGTCCCGTCGTCGGTCGTGCGGAGCGTGATCCCGTCCCCACAGGTGATGATCTGCTCGTTCGCCATGCCGCAGAAAAGGCCAGCCGCCGCTCCCGGCGCGGCAACCGGAAGCGGCAGCGGCCCGAAGGAGCCGGATTACGGGAAGGTCGTGATCTCGGAGACGTAGGGGTTCTTGTTCGTGATCGTGATGGTCTTGTTCCGACCCCGCAGAAGGTTGCGGTGCTTCTCGGCCGCGTCGCCTGTGATGAACAGGTTGGTGATCGTGATGTCCTTCGTGACATCGCGGGCGTCAAACTCGCAGTCGGGGCCGAGCACGTAGAGGTTCGTGATGTCGCCGCCGCGCCAACGGTGGCGGGCCTTGCCGCCGATGATGAGCGTCGCGCCGGTCGGGAGCGTCGTGCTCGTGTCCTCGCGGAAGGTGTTGATGACCCCGCCGAACTGGTGCAGCGTGCCGGACCATCCGCGGCCGGAGTCGAGTACGCCGCCGGTCATCGTTCCGGCGGTGAAGCCCGTCGCCGCGTAGGTGATGGCGAAGTAGCCGCCGGTCATTCGGAAGTTCGTGACCGTGACGACGGGTGCGGCGCGGCCGCGCCCGCTCGCCTGCTCCCAGTTGGTGATCGTGCCGCCGCCGACGAGGTTGACCTGCGCGGAGCCGAAGTGCTCAACCTTCGTGATGACGCCCGACGCGCCGCCGGCCCAAAGAGCGATCTGCCCGCCGCTCTTGATCTTGACCGTCGGCGTCGAGCCGTAGTCCACATCGGCCTTGATCGCAACTGAGTCGGCGATGACGCCGTGCCATGTCGGATCGAAGCTGATCCCGGACAGGCCGTCGGCGAACGCGGCCAGCGTCGCCTGATCGGTGTTCGTGAACGTCTGCTCGCCCTCGGCGAACTGGATCGAGTCCTGATTGGCGATCAGGCCGGTCAGGTCGGTTGTGCCCTTCGGAATCGTGATGACTGCCATGATTCGCGCTCCTTGCGCTTATGCGTTCTTGGTCGCGGTGAGTGTGATGCGGACGTACTCCCCGTCCGTGCCGACGGTGGAGATGCGGGCACAAGCCCAGCCGATGCCGGTGATCGGGATGCTGACTTTGGGTGCGCCGAGCGCCGAGATGGACACGGCGGACGCGAAGGCGTTGGAGCGGAAGCGGTCGGACGATTGCTCGCCCGCGATGACCAGACCCGTCGGCCACAGGCCCGAGAGCGGCTGAGCCTCGATCGAGAGCCAGTCGAACCCGAGACAGCGAATCCAGACGCGCTTACTCGTGTACCCCGCGTTGATCTCTTCGGTGACGATCAGCGGCACAGATTGAGCGATGGCGGACGCCGAGCCTTTGGGCTCGCCGAAGCCCTCCGCGCTCCCGCCGCCGACGCCGGGAAGCGAGCCGAATCCACCGCCGAAAGTGCTCATTCGTCCACCTCCGCGAGTGCCCGCTTCAACCAGCGGAGTTGGTCCTTGCTCATGTACATCAACGGCGAGACGACGCCGGACCCGCCGCCGATACCCGGCCCGCAGATCCCGGTCTTGGGAAGCTCATGGTAGTGCCACTGAATCGAGCCGTTGACGCGGATGCCCTCGATCGCCTTGCCGATCTGGAGCGGGCGCACGTGGTGCGGCAAGTCCCATCCGTCAACAGACGACGGGCCGATCGAGACGTTGGCGGTCTGGCCTTCGGGGGTCTGGACGATCCCGACGTACTGGTGCGAACCGCGCGGACCCGGCGCGGGGTTCACGACATCGGTGATGTAGCCGATGACAGGATCGAGGGTGATGGAGGTGAGCGTGGGCACGGTGTTACAGGCCGATCAGGGATTGCCAGCCGGTGTCGTCTCGGAGGTACGGGCACATCACGCCGATCACCGGCGCGACCGTCGCGTCGTTGTTCGAGGTGGCGACAAACTCGTAAAAGGGCGGGCGGAAGAAACTGCCGGGGATACCAGGCAGCCCGCTCGTCCACGTTGGCGGGAGTGCCACGTGCGGCGGGAGACGGTCATTCGTGCTCGTCGTGTCGGGCGTGCCTGGATCGGTCCACCACGTATACGTGGCTTGGTACGGGAAGTCGGCATTACCCGACGGCACGATGTCCGCGGCTTGAAACCGATACCACCGCCCGAGGATCAGGTGCAGGCGGTTGTCCTGCTCGTCCATCAGATCTTCGGCGTCCTGAACTTCGTCGGTCGCCAGCAGCACCGTCCACATCCGCTTGCGGCGGGCCTCAGTGATGTCGAGGAAGTCGAGCGCGTACTGCGTGAACGCTTGCGGCGGGCCTGAGAACTGCGGCGGGAGGGCCTGCACGACCAACTTCGCCACGATCAGCGGCATGGAGACGGTGACTTCGGCGCGGCCGGAGCCGTACCGGACCTCGCCGACTTCCGGCTCGGGTGTGGTGTTGGGGTAGCGGAACCGGCTGTCGGACGAGTAGAGCGCCCTCGCCGTCGTCACGATTCCCGACTGCTGAACGTCGTAGCGGTCGAGGCGGAACGATCGGTAGATCGGGTGCTCGGAACCGCGTGCGGGAAGGGGCTGACTCCCGCTCCCGTCAACGTCGCCGCCGAGGAACGTTTCGGGCCGGCGAGCGACCTGCACCGGGTCGATCCCCGGCGAGTTGAACAGGAATACGCGGTCGGTCTGCCCCGCCGACTTCTCATCGACCGACGCGCCGACATCGAGGGTGTTTTCAACCCAGCCCATCAGCGGCCCCCCGTTGGTTGGTTCGCGTAGAGCTGTCGGACGACGGTGAGGATGTTGTTGGCGGTGACGGTGAGCTTGCTGTTGACCTGGTTCACACCGGCGAGGAGTTCGGCGTTTCCGCGTGCGTAGGCGTCCTGCAGCGCGCGGGCCATTTGCTCGGCCATGTCCTCGGCGATGCGGCGGTTGGCTTCGATCTCGCGGCGTTCACGCTCGCGGGCGGCGTCGGTGGCCGCCTGCTCTTCGGCGGCTCGGCGGTCGCGGATCAACTGCATTTCCCGCTCGGCCCGTGCGCGCACGGCCGCATCGAGGTCGTCGGCGACCTGACGCTCAAACTCGTCTTGGGCCTTGCGCCTCAGGGCGTCGGCTTCGATGATGCCCCGCTCGCGCTCGTCATTGATCCGCTCTTCTTCGGTCAACTGCTCACGCGTGATCGCCTGAATCTGACGCTGGGCGTCGTCGAACCTGTCCTGCTGTTCCTTTTCCGCACGGGCGCGGCGGCGAGCCGCGGCCGTCGCTTCGATCTTCTCGCCTTCGGCAGCCAGCTTGTTCTGAAACTCAACGAGCTCTTTGTTTCGAGCCTCATCGCGCTCGCCCTGAGAGAACGGACCGGACCGGAACAGCTTGTTTGATTCCTCCCGGAGCTTTTCGAGGTCGGCCAGTTGCTTGTCGAGGTCGGGGAATCCGGTCTTTCCGCCGTCGGCCCCGAGCGATTGAAGCTGGCCGATCAGGGAACCGAATGACTTGTCAAGCCCAAGAGCGCGCCGGTTCGCCGCCTGCATCCGGCTGTCGATGTACTCGAAGCCGCTTCCGAGCGTGCGGATGGCGGCGTACACAATGCCGAACACGCTCGCCAACTGGCCGAACGCCGAGAGCACGCCGCGAACGTCCTTCGCAGACTCTCCGACCTTGCGAACGCCGTCGGCAATGTCGCCCAAACGCTGCTGCGCCTCGGCACCGCCCTCCAGCTTCATGTCAATCGTCGCGCCGTCACGTTCGGGCATTTATCGGCCCTCCCGTTCGCGGCGTGTACGTATTGCGGTGAGACGGCCCGCCTTGTACTGTGAAGGCATGGCCACACCAGCCCGCGCCCCGGCTTACACGATCGACTGGCACAAGATGCCGATGAAGCGGACCGTCAAGTTTCCGTGCGACGGATGTCGCACCCAACTTACGTGCCCGATCGAAGATGCCGGAACGATGCAGAGGTGCCCCGACTGCGGCGTGTCGATGGAAGTTCCGGGAACCGCTGAACTTGCGAAGGCTCGCGTCGAAGAGGACGCCCGAACGCTCGCGGCGAGGAAGCAAGAGCTTCAAGAACTGGAGGCGTCCAAACGCGAAGCGGCGCACGCCTCGGCCGCGGTCCTTGCCCGTGAGCACAACCGCGAGCGGAACGCCCGCCACACACCGCGCACGGCCGATCTCGGATGGGTTGGACTGATCTTCGTGGCGATCGGCGTGGCCCTGTTGATCGTCGGCATCATGCGAGGCGATCCGGCCATCGCCGCAGGGTCCGGGTTGGTTGTGCCTGGCCTGATCTTCTTGGGCATCGCTCGGCTTGGTTCCGAGGTGAACCGCTGGGGCAATGAGATAGCCGACGCCATCCGCGACGCGAAGCGATGACCCGGATGTGCCGCGCATCCGCAAGGTCAACTCCAGAAGTTGGTGGTGTCCGGCTTCGCCAGCGACCCGCGAGTCCACGTCGTCGAGATCAGCTTGTGGCCCGTGAACGCGAAGTTGTACGTGACCGGGATGATTCCCGCGTCCTCGATCGGAACCTCGTGCGTGAAGTCGAGGATCTGTGCATACGTCAACTGCCAGTAGAGCGAGCCCGTCACGTGCAGCCGAAGCACCGCGACATCGCCCGGAGCGAGCACCGACGCCGGCGCCGCCTCGTACACCGTGAACGAGCCGCCGCCCGAGAGGTTGCCCGCCTTCCGCTTGACGATCCCCGCGTCGTCGCTGGTCGTGTACTGCTGGAGATCGTTCTGGATGTTCAGCGACCACCCGCGAACCGCCGCGACCGCCGAGCCGTTGAACGTGACGCCGAGGCTGATCGACGAGAAGATGCCGGGGTTCGCTGAGTCCGCGACCGCGCCCGTGCCGGCCGAGAGCGCGCCGTTCCCCCTGAACGCGATCTCGCTCTGGATCGGCTCCGCGGCCTCGGTGTTCGTATTCACCGTCAGCGATTCCATGATCGCCGCGCCCGTCCACTTTGTTCCGCCGCCCGCGCTGTCGGTCTGGCCGTTGAGCGTGAACGTCTCGCCCGGAAGCGTGCTGGGGATGTAGCCGTAGATGCTCGCGGAGCCGGACCAGTCCGTGTTCCCGGCGAGTTGAGACTTCATACCGGCCGCGCCCGACGGCGACCACGGGATCGCCGCGCGGGGCTTGTTGATCGTGAACCGCCGCACCGAGGATTGGGCGGTCGAGCCATACGCCAGGATTCCGCCGAGTGCGGTGATGATGCCCATGTAAAGTCCGATCTCCCGGCTCAGGCCGAGACGTTGCCGAATGAAGCCATCTCGTAAGTGACGTTCGCCCCGCTCGCGGTCAGCGTGATCGTGCCCGCCGAGCTATACAGCGAGCCCGCGTCGTGGTCCGCGTTGATGTCTCCGCAGCGCAGAACGAACCCGCCGGGGAACAGCGTCGTGTCCGCGATGATCGGGGTGTCCAAGCCCGCCGAACCCTGAACGCGGAGCTGGCCGCTGCTGCCGGTGTGACGGACGAACAGCACGTACTGTTTCGTCCAGTTGATCGCCTGAACGAACGGCGTGTAGAGGCTGCTGTTGGTGAAGTTGAACGTACCGGGCGTGCCCGACGCAATCGTGCCCGCCGAGCGGTAGCTCTGGTATGACGAACTGATTGAGGCCGCAAACGAGCGGGCAATCCAGAATGGATCGCGCACGTCCGCGCCGGTCATGTTCGCTGTCTCCAGCGTCCCCGGAAACGAGATCGAGGCCGTCACCCGTGCCGCAGTGCCGCTCATGCCACCACCTCGCTTGTCGCAAAGACCATCAGCAGTTCGATCCGAAGCACGGCGTTCCAGCCGAGAGGCTTGAGCCCGTTGTCGGTCGAAAGTTCCTCGGTCGCCTCCGTGATCCGCACCTGGGTCACGAAGTGCTCGCAGCCCGGCAGCGTGTCCAGCCCCTTGATCCCGCCGGACGCTGCGGCGACGATGACGCCGCCCGATGCCGCCGCGCGGCGTGCCCGTTCGATCGCCATCAGCACCACCCACTTCACCCAGTTCAGCCCGCGCCGCGTGCCCGCCGACGGCGCCGACGCCGATTCGGTGTCACCCCGCATCCGGTCATCGTCCGTGCGGACCATGAGGTCGTAAGACTGCCGAATCGCCTTGTTCCCCGTCGCGCCAATCGGGTCATTCGCCAAGCCGGAGGCGAGCAACGCGACTTCGGGCATATCGGCAGACTGGGCCTTGTCGATCGGCCGCGCGTGCTGTTCGGCCATCCAGACGCGGTTCCCCGGCTTGATCGTCAG
>JADLCX010000098.1 GCA_020846975.1 Phycisphaerales bacterium | reverse complement strand
GCGAACGCTCGCATCGAGGACGCGTTCGAGCAGTGGTCCCGGGCCGTGGACCTTGCGGGCAAGCTCCGCACGATGCGGCTGGCCCGGGCCGAGAGCGGCGAGGCGTTCGCGCTCCTGGTCAACAACCCCGCGATCGCGTCGTGGGGATCGCCCGTATCGCTGGACCTCAAGCTCATCGAGGCGGACCAGGTCTGCACGCCGCTCCTGCGGCGGGGGCGCGCTGACGACGTTGATGGGATCGTCCTCGACCAGTGGGGCAACCCGTCCGCGTACAGAGTGCTGAAGCGGCATCCGGGTGATAGCGGCCTTCTTCGCGCCCCCATCGACGACCTGACCGCATACGACACGTTCGCCGCCTCGGCAGTCGTGCACTATTTTCGCTCCGATCGGCCCGGCCAACTCCGCGGCATTCCTGACATCACGCCGGCGCTCCCGCTCTTCGCGCAGCTCCGCCGGTACACGCTCGCCACCATCGCCGCAGCCGAGACCGCCGCGAACTTCGCCGCCGTGATCTACACGGACAGCCCGCCCAACGGCGAGGCCGATCCGCTGGAGCCGATGGACGAGGTCGAGCTCGAGCAGCGGCTGGCGACCGTGCTCCCGGGCGGCTGGAAGCTTGGCCAGGTCCACGCCGAGCAGCCGACGACGACGTTCGGCGAGTTTAAGCGCGAGATCCTCAACGAGATCGCCCGCTGCCTGAACATGCCGTTCAACGTCGCGGCAGGGAACTCATCGGGTTACAACTACGCCAGCGGTCGTCTGGATCACCAGGTGTACTTCAAGTGCATCCGTGTCGAGCAGCACCACCTGCAGCTCGCCGTGCTCGACCGACTTCTGAAAGCGTGGATTAACGAAGCGGTGCTCGTAGAGGGGCTGCTCCCGCAGTCCCTTCGTGAGCGCGGGGTTGCACTGCCCGAGCACGCATGGTTCTGGGATGGCGTCGAGCACGTCGATCCCGCCAAGGAAGCGACCGCCCAGGCCACGCGCCTCACCAACCACACGACCACGCTGGCCGCCGAGTACGCCCGCCAGGGGCGCGACTGGGAGCAAGAGCTCCGCCAGCGCGCCAAAGAGCGGGCGCTCATGGATGAACTCGGCCTGTCCCCCGCTCCGACGACCCAGACGGGCAATCCGCCCGCACCTCAAGAGGACGACACCGATGGCAACGAAGACTCGAATGGTCCCGGCAACCCGCAGCACTCCGAAGCGTCTGTGGCTTGAGGCCGCGGCTGCTCCGGCCGGCACCTCTCCGCTCACGCTGACGGGGACGGCGGAGATCACGGCCATCGCCGCCGGCGCTGGGGGGGCTGATGCCGAGAAGGCACTGCCTCGCTTCAAGATGCTGGCGTACACGGGCGGGGCCATGCGCGTCGCCGGCTGGCGTCACCCCGTGGTGCTCGATCTCGCCGGCCTCGCGGTCCCATCGCAAAGCCGCCCGATCCGGTTCGCGCACGATCCGGCCGCCGGCGTCGGTCACACCGATGCGATCAGGGTCGAGGGCGGACAGCTCGTGGCCACCGGCGTGATCTCGCGCGATACCGCAACCGCCCGCGAGGTGGTCGCGTCGTCCCGGAACGGGTTCCCGTGGCAGGCGTCGGTGGGCGCGAGCGTCGAGGAGTTCGAGTTCATCCGCGAGTCGCAGAAGGCAATCGTGAACGGGCTGGAGTTCTCCGGCCCCATCAACGTCGTCCGCAAGGCGACGCTCGGCGAGATCAGCTTCGTGGACCTCGGTGCGGATGGGCGCACGAGCGCCTCCATCGCCGCCCAGCAGGGCCTGGGTGGTAACGGCAGTTCGGCCAGCGGTGATGCCGATCCCGCGCCCGGGGCGGGCGTTGCCGCGCTCCGCGCCGAGGCCCTCGCGGAGACCAGCCGTATCGCGGCGGTGCGGAAGATCTGCGCCGGCAAGCACCTCGACATCGAGGCTCAGGCTATCCGAGACGGCTGGGACGCGACCCGCACCGAACTGGAAGTGCTCCGCGCCAGCCGTCCGAAGGCCCCGTCATTCCACACGCCCGACACGAGTGTCACCGGCGAGGTCCTGGAGGCTGCGTGCTTCCAGAGCGCCAAGCTGGAGGGCATCGAGAAGGTGTGCTCGGAACAGGCGATGGAGGTCGCGGCGAAGCGATTCCAGAACGGTCTGGGCCTGCAGGAACTGCTCTTCGAGGCCGCCATTGCCAACGGCTACACCGGCCGGACCTTCCGGGACAGCCGCCGCGTCCTCGAGGCCGCGTTCGGCCGGGGCATCGAGGCGGGCATGACCATCATCGACGTCGGCGGCATCCTGTCCAACGTCGCCAACAAGTTCCTACTCGAGGGATTCTTCTCTGTCGAGCGCGTGTGGCGGAACATCTGCGCCGTCCGCAATGTGTCGGACTTCAAGACCGTCACGAGCTACCGCCTGGTCGGCAAGGACCAGTACGAGCAGGTCGCCCCCGGCGGCGAGCTCAAGCACGGCACGCTCGGAGAGGAGACCTACAGCAACAAGGCCGACACCTACGGCCTGATGCTGTCGATCGACCGCCGCGACATCATCAACGACGACCTGGGCGCAATCACCACGGTCCCGCGCAAGCTGGGCCGCGGCTCGGGACTCAAGATCAACGACGTGTTCTGGACGGCGTTCATGAACAACGCCGCGTTCTTCGCCGTCGGCAGCAAGAACTTCATCTCCGGCGCCGACACCGCGCTGGGCATCGACGGCCTCACCAAGGGCGAGGTCACGTTCATGGACCTGGTGGATTCGGATGGCAAGCCCACGGGCGTGATGCCGTCGATCCTCCTGGTGCCGACGGCGCTCTCGGCGGTGGGCACGCAGCTCTACAAGAGCGTTGAGATGCGAGACACCACGGCGAACACCAAGTTCCCCGTCGCCAACCCGCACCAGGGCAAGTTCCGCATCGAGGTCAGCCGCTACCTGTCCAACGCCCTGTACACCGGTAACTCGGCCAAGGCGTGG
>JADLCX010000097.1 GCA_020846975.1 Phycisphaerales bacterium | reverse complement strand
CTTGAGCCACCCGAAGATCTCCTCGTCCAGCCGCCGCTTGCGTTGGCTGATCTTGAAGCCCCGGTCGCGTTGCCCTTGCTGGTTGAACCAGCGTGCCCACGCGCCCTGGTCGTCCTCGCCCGGCACGGTCGTCGCTGCGCCCGCCACGGTCGTCGCTGCGCCCGCCACGGTCGTCGTTGCGCCCCTTATTGGACCTGCATTGGCCCTGCCGGCCCGCAAACAAGGGTCGGCTACGCTGAGGGCCATGAACGCCAAACTTGCGCATTGGGTGTTTGGATGGTCGGTGTGGGCGGGGGTGTTGGTGATCGGCGCTGTGGCCGACCGCGCGGCCGCTGATCCTCCGAGGGTCGTCCTGGCGCAGCCGGATATGGGCGATGTCGGAGTCGACCCCGGGCTGAAGGAGATGATCGTCGAGTTCGACCAGGACATGGCGGTGGGCGGGGTGGGCGGGGTGGGCGGGGGGGGTGGGGGGGGTGGGTTCTCGATCTGTGGATCGAGGGAGACCTCGCCGCAGACCGCGGGGCAGATGCCGCGGTGGGCCACGCCCCGGAAGGTGGTGATCCCGGTGATGTTGGAGCCGGGGCGGGCGTACCGGCTGAGCATCAACTGCCCGGGCGCGAGGAACTTCAGGAGCGTCAAGGGCGAGGCGGCGGAGATCCACCCGATCCAGTTCAGGACCCGCGCGGAGGGGGAGGAAGGGCCGGTCATCACCGAGGCCCAGGCCGAGTCGGTGTGGGCCGCGCTGGTGAAGGGGATCGAAGAGCGGTACTCGTACAAGGACCTGCGGGCCGAGCGCGGGCTGGATTGGGCGGGGCTGTTCGAGAAGCACGGGCCGGGTGTCCGCGCAGCGCGCACGCCGGGCGAACTGGGGCGGCGGATCGCGGCGATGCTGCGCCCGACCGGCGACCTGCACATCTGCGTGCGCGTGGGGGCGGGGAAGGGGGCCGAACCGTTCGTGCTGGCGGCGGGCCGGCGGGAGGTTGATCCGAACATCGATGTGCGGTCGCTCCCGGAGCGGATCGACGGGTGGACCCCGCTCGGCGGGCACGCGGCGGGCGGGATGTACAAGGGTGTGCCGTACCTGCTGATCGGGGACTGGGGCGGGGCGGGGCGTGAGTACGAGCCGGTCATGGAGTTTCTCGGCAAGCACAAGGGTGCCGAGTCGTTCATCCTCGATGTGCGGCCGAACTCCGGGGGTGATGAGTCGATCGCGAGGAAGGTGGCGGGGTGGTTCGTCGCGGAGAAGACGGTGTACTCGAAGAGCAGGATCCGCGACCCCGGGCAGAACGGGGGTCAGAGCGGGGGCGAGGGGGGTTGGACGCCGGTGCACGAGCGGGCGGTGACACCGACAGGGGATCATCCGCTGAGCGATGCGAGGGTCGCGGTGCTGATCGGGCCGGCGGTCATGTCCTCGTGCGAATCGTTCGTGCTGATGATGAGGCACGGGGCGGAGGGGAGGGCGAAACTGATCGGGAGCAGGACGTTCGGGAGCACGGGGAGGCCGATGCCGCTGGAACTGTCGCCCGGCGCGTACGGTGTGACGGTGCTGCTGCCCTCGTGGGTCGATTACGATGTCGATGGAACGGTGGTTGAAGGCAACGGCGTGAGACCGGACATC
Source organism: Phycisphaerales bacterium (assembly GCA_020846975.1). Classification (GTDB taxonomy): domain Bacteria; phylum Planctomycetota; class Phycisphaerae; order Phycisphaerales; family UBA1924; genus JADLCX01. The sequence continues at coordinate 14,143 of JADLCX010000097.1, read as the reverse complement.
GAGGTGAGGTACACGCGCGATAGGGAGGATGAGGTGCTGGAGCGTGCGGTGGAGGAGTTGAAGAAGTAGGCGGCGGGCTTCGGGCATCAGGCGTGAAGAGGATGAAGGCAAGTGGGGGCGTACGCTTGGCCCGTGACCTTCCTTGCCGCCCAATCACCGGCCATCGACCCTCGGGCGCCGGTGATGGCGTTGCTGGAGCGATTCGGGCCTCAGGCGGGTGCGGGCGAAGGTGGAGCGATATCGGAAGATGCCGCGGTCGCGTATTGCCGCGGCCTGGCCGGCTCGCACTACGAAAACTTCAGCGTGGTCTCGCGGCTGGTGCCGGAAGATTGGCGCGACGACTACGCGGTGGTGTACGCCTTCTGCCGGTGGTCGGACGACCTGGGGGACGAGACGGGGAACGATGCGGCCGCGCGGGCGAGGTCGCTCGAACTGCTCGCGTGGTGGCGGGGCGAACTGGACCGGTGCTTCGCCAGCGGGGGTGTCGAGGCGACGCACCCCGTGTTCATCGCGCTGGGGCGGACGATCCGCGCGCGGAGCGAACGCGGAGAGCACGCGCTGACGGCCGCGCCGTTCCACAACCTGGTCAGCGCGTTCGAGATGGACCAGCGCGTGACCGCGTACCGGACGTGGGACCAGGTGCTGGGGTATTGCCGCCTGAGCGCGGACCCGGTCGGGCGGATCGTGCTCGCGCTGGGCGGGTACGCCGACACGCCGGAGAACGCCGAGCGGTACCGCCTGAGCGACCGCACCTGCACCGCGCTGCAACTCATCAACTTCTGGCAGGATGTGCGGCGCGACCTGCTCGAGCGCGACCGGGTGTACATCCCCAGCGAGGAGACGGGCCTGACGCCGGAGATGCTGCGGGCGTGGATGGACAGGCCGAACGATCCGCGGGCGAGGGTGCCGTACATCCGCGCGCTGCGGCCGCTGGTGGAGCGGACGGCGGCGATGTTCGAGGAGGGCCGGCCGCTGCCGGGCCTGCTGGACCCGCGGCTCGGGAGGATTGTGCGTCTGTTCGGGATGGGTGGGGAAGCTATCCTCTCGGCCGTGGAACGGGTAGGCTGTGCGACGCTGTGGGAGCGGCCGCGGCTCTCGAAGTGGCGGAAGGTGGCGCTGGTCGGGCGTGCGGCGGCGGGGTGGTAGGGCAAGGACCGGAGTGCTTGGTTGAACCAACCCGCGATGACCAACCCGACCGCGGTCATGGAGCTTGAGCGGCCCGTGGAGGTGGTGCGTTCGGTCGTGGACACGGGCGCGATCGAGCCGGCGCTGCCGGGCATCTCGGCCGTGGAACTGGCGGCGGCGTGGGCGACCTGCCGCGATGTGACCCGGATGCGGGCGAGGAACTTCTACTACGGGCTCCGGCTGACGCCCGAGCCGCGGCGGTCGGCGATCTACTCGGTGTACGCGTGGATGCGGGGCGCGGACGATGCGGTGGACGATGCGGGGACCGCGGAGGCCCGGTCGGCGCGGCTGGCGGAGTATCACCGGGTGAGTTCGGAGATCCTGAGCGGCGAGAGGCCCGGCCGCGAGGTGGCGAAGTTGGGCCCGCTGTGGGTGGCGTTCGCGGCGACGGCCCGGTCGTACCCGATCGACCACGCGATCTTCCACGACATGGTCGAGGGGCTGCGTGCGGACCTGGTCGGGGAGACGTTTCAGACCGATGAGCAACTCGCGCGGTACTGCTACTGCGTGGCGGGGACGGCGGGGCTGTCGTGCCTGAGCATCTGGGGGCTGCGGCCGGGAACGGACCGGGGCCGTGCCGAGCGGCTGGCGGTTCACCGCGGGCAGGCCTTCCAGCGGACCAACATCCTGCGCGACCTGGCGCAGGACTTCGACGAGCAGCCGCCGCGGGTGTACGTGCCGGTCGAGTTCTGGAACAGGCACGGTGTGACGCCGGCCGAGGTCCGCGCCTGGAGCAGGCCGGAGGCGTGCGAGGCCCTGCTGCGAGAGCAGATCGGGATCACGCGCGGTCACTACGCCGCCTCGGCGGGGCTGGAGGAGATGATCGATCCGGCGTGCGCGCCGACGCTCTGGGCGATGACGCGGATCTACTCGGCGCTCCTGGACCGGATCGAGGCGGACCCGAGGCGGATCGTCTCGAACGCGAGGGTGCGGCTACCGTCGGTGCGGAAGGCCTCGATCGCGCTCAGCGCGACGATCAAGTCAAGGCTGGGACGGTGGTGAATCGGATGGAGAGCGATGGGAAGACGGATGTGCTGATCGCGGGCGGTGGGATCGCGGGGCTCGCGACGGCGGTGCATCTGGCCGGGGCGGGCGCGAGGGTGGTGGTCCTGGAGACACGCAAGAAGCTCGGGGGCCGGGCCACGAGCTTCACCGACTCGCGCTCGGGGCGCGTGCTGGACAACTGCCAGCACGTGGTGCTCGGCTGCTGCACGAGCTACCTCGGCCTGCTGGACCGGCTGGGTGCGAAGGACAAGATCAGGTGGACGCGCGAGCAGTATTGGGTGGAGGAAGGCGGCCGCGTGAGCATCGTGCGGCCGGGGGTGCTGCCCGCGCCGGCCCACTTTGTCGGGTCGGTACTGCGGGCGTCGTTCCTGAGCGCGGGCGAGAAACTGCAACTGGCGCGTGCGGGCGCAAAGATCCTGCGGACCGAACGGAACAAGTGGGCGGGCCGGACGTTCGGGGAGTTTCTGCGGTCGTGCGGGCAGGGCGAGCGGATCGTGCGAAGGTTCTGGGCGCCCGTGGTTGTCAGCGCGTGCAACCTGGAGGTGGACCGCGTGGCGGCGAGTTCCGCGCTGCAGGTGTTCCAGGAGGGCTTCTTCGCGTCCCGGAGCGCCGCGGACATGGGCGTGCCGTCGGTGCCGCTTGTGGAGCTCTACGCGCGAGCGGAGGACCTGATCGGGCGGGCGGGAGGGCGGATCGAGCTCGGCGCGGGTGTCGAACGGCTGGGTGAGCGGAGCATCACGACCACCGACGGTCGCGTGCTGGAAGCGGGACGGGTCGTGTGCGCCCTGCCCGTCGAGCGCGTGACCCGCGTGGTGGATGCCGATGTGCGAGAGCGGGACTCTCGCTTTGCGAGGCTCGGAGAGTTCTCCCACAGCCCGATCCTCGGGGTTCACCTGACGTTCGACCGGCCCGTCATGGCCGAGTGGCCGCACGCGGTGCTCGTCGATCGGGCGACGCAGTGGTTGTTCCGAAAGGATGAAGCGGGCCGACAACTTCACGCGGTCATCAGCGCGGCGGATGCGTGGATGGGCTTGAGCGAGGAGCAGATCGGCGAGGCGGTTCTGAGGGATGTGCGGGCGTGCCTGCCCCGACACGCGGATGCCGCGCTGGTCGAGGTCCGTGCGGTGAAGGAGAAACTGGCGACCTGGGCGCCCCTTCCCGGTATGGATGCGCTGAGGCCGGCCTCGCACGGGGAGAGCAGGATCGTCCTGGCGGGCGACTACACCGCGACGGGCTGGCCGGCCACGATGGAGGGGGCGGCCCGGAGCGGCCAAACCGCGGCCGGAGTGATCCTGCGGTCCTGACCGCGAGGATCGTTGAAGCCACGAGCCGGTATCATTGCCTTCACATACCTGAACCTTGCTGGAGACCGCCGAATGCCCTCGCCTCGCCTTGCGTTGATCCCGGCCTTGATCCTCCCGCTGGTTACCCCGGCGACATTGCTCGCGCAGCAGGCGCCGACCACGCCAGACAAGGTTGGGAAGCCCCTGGACCCGAAGCCCGCGGCGACCCAGCCCGCGAAGGAAGGCGAAGCGAAGCCGGCGTCCACCATCCGCTTCGGAGCGCCGACCCCGATCGCCAAGCCCGAGGGCGCGCTGCGCATCGCGGTGTACAACATCGAGAACCTGTTCGACGACCAAGACGACCCGGCGTTGTCGGGCCAATACGAGGACAAGGGCGTGACCAAGCCCGACGCGGCGTGCAAGGCCGCGGCCGCGGCGATCAAGGCCGTCAACGCGGATGTGCTCGGGCTGACCGAGATCGAGAGCAAGGAGGCCCTGCTGTGGTTCCGCGACAAGTACATCGCCGACCTGGGCTACCAGTTCGTGGAATCGATCGATGCCGGCGACGAGCGCGGGATCGAGCAGGCGGTGCTCTCCCGCTATCCGATCAGCGATGTCAAGAACTGGGTCGGTGCGGACCTCGGCGGCGTGCACCCGGACAAGTGGGGACGCGAAGAGAACCACAACAAGGGCAAGCCGATCACGTACCACCGCTCGCCGCTCCGGGCGACGGTGACGGTGCCAGGCAAGGATGGCAAGGCCAAGCCGTACCAGGTCACGCTGTTCGTCGTGCATCAGAAAGCGGGCGCGCCGGGCAACTACTGGCGGGAGAAGGAAGCCGCCAAGACGGTCCAGCTCGTCGGCGAGTTTCAGCAGTCGCATCCGGACGCCAACGTTCTTATCATGGGCGATTTCAACGCGACGCCCGAGCAGCGATCGAGCAAGGTCTTCACGGACTCGGGCTTGATCGACGTCTTCGCGCCCGTTCGCGGATCGGGCAGGAAGGTCGAGCCGCTCTACACCACGCACGCCTCGGGTCGGGCGATCGACTACATCTACCTGAACGCCGGCGCCGAAAAGGAACTGATCCGCGAGACCCGGTTCATCCTCGGCACACCTACGCGGCCGGAAGGCGCCGATTGGCGCAACACGCTGCCCCCCGAGGGGTACGCCTCCGACCACTACCCGGTGGTGATCGACCTGACGCCTCAGGACAAGTGACGCCGCGGACCGCTACTCGCCGGTCATGGAAAGGTTCATGTCGCGGTCGAGGTTGACGATGATCCGGCCGCGCGGGCCCGGTCGCGGCACGCTGGCCACGCGTTCCCATCCGCGGCCGTCGGGCATGGTAATCCGAACGAGCACCTTGCCCGGCAGTGGCGGCGCGCCGGGCGCTCGCGCGACCTCGTACTCGAAGCCGTTGAGGACCGGCGAGAGCTGACCGACACGACCCCGGACGCCGGGGGTCTGCGATGCCGCCACCATCTCGATGGATTCAAAGTTCTGGCCGCTGGTGTTGTGAACAACGATGACACCCGGCGAGCCGGATGTGGAAGAGCCTCCGGAGGCGCAACCGACGAGCAACGCGATGATGGCCGCAAGGATGATTCTGAGCATGGTGTTGGTTCACCTCGAGCGAACGGCGGGCGGACTGGCCCACTTCATCTTGTTCAGGAGCGTGGCCCAGTAACTGCCCGCGGGATTGCGCACGAAGCGAGCGGGCTGCGCGTGGCGTCGGATGGTCAGTTTGTCGCCTGTCCGCAGCGGGGCGGGCACCTGGCCGTCGAGCACCAGCGCGGTTCCTGAACCGCCGCCATCGCCGAGTTCGGCGAGCAAGCCGTCTGACCGCTCGCTGCCGTCGTTGGCCCTCAGCACGGAAAGCTCGATCGTGGACTCCTGGCTCACGACCACCGGTCGGAAACTGAGGGTGTGAGGCGCGATGGCGGTGATGCTCAGCGCGGGAACCTCCGGCGAGACGATCGGGCCTCCCGCGCTGGCGCTGTAGGCGGTCGATCCGATGGGCGTTGAGACAATGAGCCCGTCGCCGGTCACCGTCGGTCCCGCGTGGCCGTCGATGCGGATGCCGAGGGTGATCATGCGGTAGGGGGGGCCGGCGGTCACGACGGCGTCGTTGAGGGCGAGCGATCGGTGAAGATCGATGCCGACCGCGCTCCCGCTCGGTGTTGACACGGCCGCGTGCAGCATCGGGCGGTCCTGAACGGTCAATGGAGCGCCGCCGAACACGCCCGCCGCCTGCTGACGAAGCGACGACAGGTCGAACTCGGCCATGAATCCCAGTTTGCCGAGGTTGACGCCCAGCAGGGGGAGCGACAAGCCCGCGGCCACGCAGCGGCGGGTCTGGGCCATGAGCGTGCCATCGCCGCCCAGAACGACGATCATGTCGGCGCCAGAAGCCGCGCCGCTCGGCAGCGGTGAGGCGTCCGCGTCAAGCTCGCCGACGATGCGGCCACGACCATGACGCGTAATCGTCGATCGCACTTCATCGAGCGCGGCCACAACATCGGGCTTGCCGCGGTTGATGAGCAGAAGGACGGAGCGGGACATGGGCGGCGGGGCGGGAGGGGCGGGAGGGGGGCGATCGGCGGGGTTGAACAAGCCGGCGGTCAGCAGGGCCGTGCGCGATCGTGCCTGCTAGCGCCGATTCGCGGTCTCCCGGGCGAGCGGAGAGGCGATCCGCACATCAGGCTGAGCGAGCATTCGGTCGAGCACGCCCAGTTCGGCGGCCGCGCGGACGCCGCGGGCGATGCCCGCGGCGTCGATTCCCGCCTCGGCGAGCTGGCTGGCACGCGAGTCCTGGATGATCCACGAATCGGGAAGTCCGAGGCGGACGATGCGGGAGGCGTCGAGGTTCTGGTGCTGGGCCGATTCGAGCACCGCCGCGCCGAATCCGCCGATGAGCCCGTGGTCCTCGACCGTGACGATCGGGATGTTTCGGCTGATCAGCGCGTGGATCAGGGCGTGGTCAACCGGCTTGGCGAATCTCGCGTCGTAGACGGCGACCCGGTAGTCGGCCTTGAGCGACTCGGCGGCCTTGAGCGAGTCGATCGCCGGAGTGCCGAACGCCAGGACGGCGACATCGGGCGCGGCCGTCGCGGGAGTGTGTGACACGTTCAACTCGGGCGTGAGGCAACGAGCCTTGCCGAGCTCGAACGGCGGGCACACGCCACCCGCCCGGGTCGCCGCATCGCTGACGTTGTCACGCGGGTATCGCAGGCTGGAAAGTCCGGTGTCGAAGCCGCGCATGAACTCCATCGCGGCGAGCATCGACGGCTCGTCGATCGCGGCCATGATCGCCGCACCCGGCAGCACGCGCAGGAGGGAAATGTCGCAGAAACCGTGGTGGACCGACCCATCGCCGCCGACCAGACCTGCGCGATCGAGGAGCAGCCGCACGGGGAGTCCCTGCAGCGAGGCTTCCTGAAACGCCTGGTCGAAGGCCCGCTGCAGGAAGGTCGCGTACACACAGAAGAACGGCTTGAATCCCGTCTTGGCCAGACCGGCCATCATGTCCAGCGCGTGCGACTCGCAGATGCCGGTATCGAACGTGCGTTCGGGGAACAGCGGCAGGACCTTGCTCACGCCCGTGCCGTCGGGCATCGCCGCAGTCGCGACGACGACTTTCTCGTCGCGCTCCATCAGGGCAACCATCGCGTCGCCGACCGCGCTCGTGAAGCTGCGGCCTTCCTTCTTGAGCTCGACGCGGCAGCCCTCGCGCACGAACGGCGATGGGGAGTGGAACTTGCTGGCGTCGCCTTCGGCGAAGTCGAAGCCCTTGCCCTTGATGGTCTTGACGTGCAGCACCATCGGCCGGTCGAAGTCGCGGGCTTCGGTGAGGAACTCGATGAGCGTGGGGAGGTCGTGCCCGTCGATCGGGCCGACCGTCACCAGCCCGAAGTGCTCGAACCAGCCGCCGCCGGCGCTGCCGGCGGCCACGCCGTCGTGGCGGACCGCCTTGGCCGCTTCGGAGGCGACGTGGTAGGCCTCCCGGATCAGCGATCCGCCGGGCAGGTCCTTGAGCAGGTCCTTGCCGCGCTTCTTGAGATCGCTGTACAGGTGCGAGACGCGAACGCGATCGAAGTACTGCGCCAGCGCGCCCTGCGGCTTGCTGATGCTCATCCCGTTGTCGTTCAGCACGACCAGGAACTGCCGTTTCAGCGTGCCCGCGCCGTTGAGGCCTTCCATCGCGACACCATTGACGATCGAAGCATCACCGACGACGCACGCGACGCGCCGGCCGGTCTTGTTGGATTCGGGGTCGTACCCCTGGCCGCCGAGAGAATCGCCGCGGGCCATGCCGACGCCGCAACTGATCGCGGTGCCCGCGTGGCCGACGCGGAACAGGTCGTGCCCGCTCTCGCTGGGCTCGGGGAAGCCCGACATCCCGCTGCTCGTGCGAAGGCCGTCGAGCATCGGCAGGCGGCCCGTCAACAGCTTGTGGGGGTAGCACTGGTGGCCCACATCGAACAGCAGCCGGTCGCCGTCTGGCCCGAAGTCGAACACGTAGTGCAGCGCGATGGTGAGTTCGACGACGCCGAGGTTGGGCGCCAGATGCCCTCCCGACTTGCCGACCTGGTCGCAGATCGCCGCGCGGATCTCCTGGGCTAGTTGCGGCAGTTGCTCAACGGTGAGCTTGCGGAGGTCGGCGGGCGAGTGGATCGTGGAAAGAAGTGAAGTCATGGGTGGGTAGGTATCGGGACCGGCGGAGTGTTGAGAAGAACTCGTGGAGTTTGCTGACAGAGCGGAGCGGGAAAGGTGCAGCCGGGAACTCGATCCGAGATTGAACCTTCTTGGTCTGAGCCGATGCCCGAACAGGATACGCGATCCGGGTCGTGCGCGTTCGGCACCCCGCGATCCCGATCGGGATCCATCCGGTTATCGGCTAGCGGGTCCGATGAGCCATGTATTCGGCGAGTTGTCGGAGAGGTTCGGCCCGCGCCCCGAACGGCCGCAGCGTACCGACCGAGTCCTCGTGCAGCCGCCGCACCACGTCGCGCGACTCGTGGACTCCAAGCACGCCGGGGTAGGTGAGCTTGCCCGCGTCCAGGTCCTTGCCCGCCTTTTTCCCCAGGTGCGAGGTCGTCTGCGTGACGTCCAGAAGATCATCCACGATCTGGAACATCAGCCCCATGTCTTCGGCGTAGCGGGTGATCGCCTCCAGCGCGGACCTATCCGCTCCGCCGCACATCGCACCCATGCGACACGACGCTCGGATCAGCATCCCCGTCTTGTTACGGTGGATCAACTGGAGTTTCTGCGAATCCGAGAGATCTCCGGTGAATCCGCCGAGCGTGTCGTAGACCTGACCGGCGATCATGCCGTTGGTTCCGAGCGCGAGTTCGCGGCAGAGCGACGCCGCGAGCCCGGCATCGCGCACCCGCTCGGTCAGCAGTTGGAACGCCAGCGTCAACATGCAGTCGCCCGCGAGCACCGCCATGGCTTCCGAAGTCTTCTTGTGCAGCGTCGGCCGACCGCGGCGAAGGTCGTCGTTGTCCAGCCCCGGCAGGTCGTCGTGCACAAGGCTGAACGCGTGGATGAGTTCGCACGCGCCGGCCGCGGGAAGACAATCGGCCGGATCTCGCCCCGGCAGCGCGACCGCGGCGAAGCTGTGCCAGGCCAGGAGCGGTCGGGCCCGCTTGCCGGGTCCGAGCAGGGAGTACAGGATCGCCTCGATCAGGTTCGGCGGGAGCTCGCACGACCGCACATACTCATTGAGAAAGGCATCCGCACGGCCCGCCGGCTCCGCGACCGACCGAGGCAACTCGGCGCTGCCCGCGGCCTGGCCGGAGGGGGGCGTATCGATCTCAACCACGACCTTGCCGTGTCGCTGTCCCATGGCGGTGCCCATCAAGCCGCGCCCCCGCCGCCCTCTTGAGACTTGAACAGGTCGTAGATCTCCTGCGACGAGCTCGCGGAGTAGACGCGTTGGCGGAACTCCGCCATGCTCATGAGTTTCGAGATGCTCGCCAGAGCCTGGATGTGCTCGCTGGTCTTGTCCTGCGGGCTTGCGAGCAGGATGATGAGCCGCACCGGCTTGCCGTCGATCGAGGCGAAGTCCATCGGCGAAGCGGGCTTGCCCATCGCGATGGCCAGTTGCGTGACGCTCGGGCTCTTGCCGTGGGGGATGGCGAGCCCATCGCCGATCCCCGTCGTTCGTGTCATCTCACGGGTCCACACGGCGTCCTTGAGCTGCCGAGCGTTCTCGACCCGCCCCGCCGTCGCGAGCACATCGACCAGCTCCTCGATCGCGCCCTGTTTGTTGGCGGCGGTCAACGGCGCCTTGATGCTGTTGAGGTAAAGAAAGTCGAGAAGCTTCATGGGGTCGCGGGGCCTCGCGTGGTCCGGTGGTTTGGCGGAGAGTGTACGCAGGGGGATGCCCCCGGCGTCGCCAGCCCGTTTCCCCCTTCCCCGGTTTCATCGGCCCGCGCCGGTCAGCAGGACCGAGTACGCGCCGTCGGCATAGCGCGCCGCGCCGTCGGCCTCGCCGCAGGGCTCCACCGATCGCTCACGACCGGGCGCGAACTTGTGCCACCTGCGTACCCACGCGGCCTGGGCGGCGTTTTCCTCCGGCTCGAGTGAGCACGTCGCATAGAGGATGTGGCGAGCCTGGCCCGGCTGATCGCTCAGCAGGGGCAGGCAGTCGGCGATGATCTGCCGCTGGATTCCGGTTACGGCTTCCTGCGACCGTTCCGAATACCGGTAGCGTGCCTCGGGCCGGCGGGCGAGCACGCCCGTGTTCGAGCACGGCACATCAAGCAGGATGAGGTCCGCGTACCCGAACCGGCCGAGCTCGCCCGTGGTACGCAAGGTCGAAATGGGCTGCACGACGACCCGGCCGTCGCGGCCGGCGATGCGGAACCCGTCGAGCGAACGCCCGAGCGTCTCGAAGCGTCCCGGATCGGAATCGGTCGCGACGATCTCCGCATCGGGAAACTGGTGCGCGAGCTGGCGGGTCTTGGTGCCCTGCCCCGCGCAGTAGTCGATGATCCGCCGCGGGGAGGGGGCGAGGTCGGCGATGCTCATCACCGCGCCGGCCGAGGAAGGGTCCTGGACCCAGATGTCCGCGCACCCTCGCAGGAGTTCAACCAACGCGGCACGGGCGCCGGTCCAGCGCACGAAGCCCTCTCGTTCATGCGGCGAGGTTGTTCCGTGCTCCAGCGACGCCAGGCGCTCGCAGGTCTGATCACCCGCGTAGGCGATGTTGAGGATGGTGGGTGGCCAGAGCAGGCTGTGGAGTGCACGCCTTGCAGCGATGTCCGAACCCCGCGCCTGCGCCCAACGGCGGAGCAGTTCCGGCGGGTGGCTGGTGGCGACGGCGAGCCGTTCGACCTCGTCCGTCGGAAGCACCGGCTCTCGCAGCACGACCGCGCGGCCATCGCCAAGGGGCAGTTCATCGGCGAGGTTGCTGTACGCCGAACGCCATCGACTGTCGGCGGTTGCCGGGTCACCCGATCCCACCTGCCCCGCCACCTTGCGGAGCACCGCGTTGACCAGCCCGCCCGCGCCCGGCCTCACCATCTGCTTGGCCCACTCCACCGCGTGGTGGATCGCGGCGTGCGCCGGCACGCGATCCATGAACAGAAGCTGCGCCGCCCCCGCCAGCAGCGCGGCCTGCACCCGCGGCTCCAGCTTGGAGAACCCCTGGGTCACCTCGCGGCCGAGCAGGTGCGAGAGCGTCAGCCATCGTCGCATGACGTTGTGGTAGATCGCGTGGGCGAACGCAGCATCGAGCTCCGAGAGCGTGGCGGAGGCGGGCCCATCGCCCTCCCCTGTCCGGCGGGTCATCGCTTCGATGTCGAAGTTGGGCGCGATCCGCGCCTGTCTCGCGATAGCCCGGAACGCGGCATCGCGCGCGGCATCGTTGAGCGGAATCCGCGCTGGCGCGCGGGGGGGCACGCCATCCTGCCGGGCGATGTGGGGGGAGTGGGGGGGACGGACTCGGCGCGGTTTGGACACGCGGCAGGGTATTCGGCGCGGGCGGGTCGTGGTGTGCCGTGCTCGAGCGGCCTCGACGGCCTTCAATCCAAAGTTGAGCACGCTCCCTTCGCCACCTTCCGCGCCCAACCCCCGGCCATCGCCGATGCGGACCATCGCCGCCGCGCGTCCGGTGAAGGGCGTCTCTCGACTGCTTGCGGGAATGCGTATCCGCAAGAAACTGGTCTTCCTGCACACCTGTTTTTCGCTCGTGCTTGCCGGCGTGCTCGCGCTCTCGCTCCGTCCGGCGGTGAAGCAGGTCGTCACCGAGGCCGAGGCGCACGAGGCCGGGGTTGTCGTCGAGCTTGTTCTCGCCGAGCATCGACGGATGCGGGACGATGCCGCCGCGCCGACCGAAGACCTCCCGCACACCATGCGCCGGATCGCCGCGCAGCTCGGCGCGGCCGCCCGCATCGAGCTCGGCACGGCCGAACAACTCCAGATCGCGCCGGTCGATGCCGCCGCCGCGCTCGATCGCGCCAACATCGGCTCGTTGCGGACGGCGCGGATCGACCGCCGGCACTGGGCCGGTGCTGTAGCGGCCGCGCCGGCCGAGGCCGCGACGGGGAACGCGCGGGCCGAGCCGCTGTTCATCGCCGCATCGGTCGAACTGGCGGGCGCGCGGGCCGCGGTCGTTCGCCTCTACGTGCTCACCACCATCGCCCTGCTGGCCGTCTATGTGCTGGTCGCGATCGCGCTGGAGGTCTTCGTGCTCCCGCAGCACGTCTACGCCCCGCTCCGCACGCTGCTCGACGCCGACCGGGCCCTGCAGGAGGGCCGCGACCGGGACGAGATCATCCCCGACTCGGCCATGCCCGCCGACGAGATCGGCGAGATCATGCGGTCGCGGAACAGTTCCGTGCTGGCCCTGCGCCGGCACGAGGGCGACCTGGCCGCCGCGCTGGCCCGCATCGAGGAGGTCGCGACCGACCTCCGCCGCAAGAACCACCTGCTCGAGATGGCCCGCAAGAACCTCGCCGATGCCGACCGCCTCGCGAGCCTCGGGATGATGAGCGCTGGGCTGGCCCACGAACTCAACACGCCCCTGTCCGTGCTCAAGGGCCTGGTCGAGAAGCTGCACGAGGCCGTGAGCGGTCGGGACGGGCGGGGCGACGGGGGGACGCCGCCCATCAGCCCCGAAGAGTCCGCGCTCATGCTCCGCGTGGTCGCGCGGCTCGAACGGCTCAGCGAGAGCCTGCTCGATTTCGCGCGCGTGCGGCCGCACCGCGCCGTCCCCGCCGCGCTGCGGCCGTTGATCGAAGAGTCCTGGACGCTGGTCCGGCTCGATCGGGAGGCCCGCCGCATCGACTTCCGGCCGGAACTCCCGGACGATCTCTCGGCCTACTGCGATCCCGACCGCATCGTGCAGGTGCTGGTCAACCTCCTCCGCAACGCCGTCGATGCCACCGACAGCGCATCCGCGCCCGTGCTCGCCATCACCGGAGACCGCCTCTTGCGAGATGGCAAGACCTGGGCCCGCCTGGTCATCGCCGACAACGGCCCGGGCCTCGCGCCCGATGCGCTCGAGCGGCTCTTCCAGCCGTTCGTCAGCACGCGGCTGGACGCCAAGGGCACGGGCCTGGGCCTGGCGGTCGCCTACGGGATCGTCCGCGAGCACGGCGGCCTGATCACCGCGCGGAACCGCACCGACGGGACCACCGGCGCGGTCTTCGAGGTGCTCCTGCCCGAGGCGGGGTAGCGTACCATCCCTTCCTCTCCCCCCCTCCCCCGTCCCCACGAACATGCCCGCCGAGCCTCCACCTCCCTCGACCTCCGCCGAAGCGTTCTCCCCCCCGCCGCCTTTGGCGATCGTCGCGCTCGACGATGACCCCGACTTCCGCCAGTATCTCGCGCACGTGCTCACGCCCGACGGCCACTCGCTCCGGCTGGCGGCCACGGGCGCGGAGTTCTTCGCCCTGTGCGAGCAGTCGCTCCCCGAGGTCGTGCTGCTCGACATGAAGATGGGCCGCGACTCGGGCGAGGCGGTGCTCGAGGAGATCCGCCGGCGCTGGCCGCGGCTGTGCGTGATCGTCGTCACCGGCTACCCGTCGCTCGACTCGATGCGGCAGACCTTGAAGCGCTGGGGCGGTGGGGTGGGGGGGGGCGAGGGCGGCGGGTGGGGGGTCTCCGACTACCTCGCCAAGCCGTTCTCGATCGCCGACCTCCGCCGCAGCCTGGCGCAGGCCGCGGCCGCGCACGGGCTGGGCTACGGGGGCCGGCCGCAGGACAAACTCCGCCACGAACTCGGCCGCGCCATCCGCATGGCCCGCACGCAGCGCGAGTGGACGCTCAAGGACCTGAGCGAGACCAGCGGCATCAGCGTGAGCCAGCTCAGCTCGATCGAGCGGGGCAGCCACACGCCGAGCCTCGAATCGCTCCTGGACATCGCCGCCGCGCTCGAAGCCAGGCCCAGCGCGTGGTTCGCGGGGGCGGGGTTCTGAGGTGTAATCGTGGCACAGGCTTCGCGGCTCTGAGCGATGCCCGTGCGGCCCAAGTTCGGCCGAAGCGGGAACGCCCCTTTCCCGCGGGAACTCCTCCTTCTTTGGGCCGTTACTAATCAGAGCACGATTTATTGGACATTTGACGGATGGCCGATATGATGGTGCATGACCGGACCCGATGCACGGAAGCTGCCGCCGGCGGGACAGGAGGACCTGCGTCGCCGGGTCGTGGCGGCG
>JADLCX010000096.1 GCA_020846975.1 Phycisphaerales bacterium | reverse complement strand
GCGAGTACGACCCCTTGAAAGCCTCTTCGAGCTTGGCGATCCCGGTCGTCGTGCTGGCCACCTCCGCTTTGATGTCGGAGAGGAGCGACACCGCCTTCGCCGTCGCCACGATCAACACCGCGACCGTCGCGAGCCCGATGTAGATGGTCCCGTTCCCAATGTGAATCTCGGCCTCTGCAAGCATCGTCAGCATGGCGGCTCCGGTAGGTGGGGGCGGTCACTTCGTCAGCTTGCGGATCACGTTCTTGTGCCGCTCGTCGGCCTTCTTGTCCACGATCTGCTTCACCGTTGAACGCACGCCGTCCGGCGATGAGTCGATCGCCGACAGCACGATCCCAAGCGTCTCACTCTCGGGCTTCCGGTCGGCCGCGAGCTTCGATGTCCACAGCCAGTAGACCCCGGCCGCGAGCGCGCACAGCCCGACGATCGGCCAGAACCACGCGGGCATCAACCCAGCCGCGACAAGCCCGCCGCCGGTCCCGGCGATCGCAAGGCCGTGTCGGTTGCCCTTGCTGAGAAGCCACAGGCCCGCGAGGATGCCCGCCGCGCCGATGCCGATGCAGAACAGTTGCCGCTGGTTGTCGGTGATCTGGCCGGACAGCCCGCCCTTGCTCGCGCCGCCGCTCCCGGCCGCGCCGTTGCTCAGGTTCGCCGTCGGAGCGGTCGTGTCAACGTTGGCATCCGCCTTGTCGCCGCTCGCCGAATAGCCCGCACCGGAACCCTTGACGTTCTCGGATGACCCGCCGCGGTCGTCGATGAACTCGATCTGGGTTACGCGATCTTCGGGGAGGTTCGGGGGGATCGGGAACGTGACGGGCGAGTTCTTGGTGGGCGGCGGCTGCTCGCGGAGCTGGTCGCAGCCCGCTGCCGCGATCAACAAGGCGAACATACAGAGCGTGAGAACAAACAGCGTGGCGAGCTGGCAGAGGAATCGCCGGATCTCGCACTTGCGGATCGAGCGATTCATGCGCTCGGCCGCTTCCTGAATCTGTTGCGCGGCGAGGCTCAAGGCTTCACCCCCTTCGGCCACACCGTCGCCCTGATCGTGGTCTTGCCGTGGTTCTCGGTGCGAGTCGCCTCGGACTTCGCGGGGTCAACCTTTACAGACGACTGGCAACCCACGCCCACCACGGCAGTCATGGCAGCGATGAGGATGGGGGAAAGCACGCCGCGTCCCTTCGGACTTACGGCGCGCTGTGATCCGCGATGACCCTTGCGGGCTGCGGTGGATGTTCCAAGTTGTGTGGGCGTGACCATGCGCGACCCTCGGGGTCGCAGCCCCTGGGGGGCGGATCACGGAATCAGTATACGTCACCTCTTGGCCGCCGGTGGGTTGGCAGCACGCCGCGTTTGCGCCGCCCGGAGTGCTCGAATCTTCCGGCGATACTTCGCGCACCTCCGCTCGGCCGCGTCCCGCTTACGCTCCCATGCCGCCAACATTGACTCGGCCTTCGCCATCTTGTCGTCAGGGGTCGGGCCGATCTTGGCGAGTACCCGCCGCTGCCTGTCGGCCCGTAGGCCCGCCATGATCCGGGCGCGGGCGACGGGCCACCACTCGCGGAAGGCTTCAACGCATTCGTCGCCGAATCGCTCCGCGTTCATTTCGTCCGTCTGCCGGTCGGGGTGGTGGTCAATGGCGTGCCATGCCTCATGTGCGATCAGGTGAACGAACGCCTCGACGCGGTTCCGCATCTCCCGCTTGGCTGACCATGTGTATGGGTAGTACGGCCGATACCACGGCCACCCGCCGGGCGGCTGAATCCGACGATTGATCCGGGATCGCTGGCCCTGTCGCCAACCCCGGCCGCACAGGTCTTTGGTGTTCGCGTAGCTGGGCAGGGTGATCTGGTAATCCCAGTCGATCCCGGCCCGCCGCACGATCCAGTTGCACACGGGCTTCACGAACCAGTTGGGCCATTGCGAGCGATTGACGATGGTGAGACTCACGGTCGGCACTCCATGTGTGACCCGCACTATCGCGGATCAACATGAGAAGTATACAACATGGTGTTTTTGCTCAACTCCCTAACATGCGTTGTAAGTCGTGTGTTTCATCGGCGATGTAGAAAACACCATTCTGCGGTGCTTGACTGTCGAGCCAAAATATTTTTCGGATTCCGCTTGACAGCCCTTTTGCACACAACCCTAACAACCCTTCCTCCTCGCCACCCCCAACCCGCTCCCCTTCGCGCCGACGGTCGGCATCCAGCCCACCGGCGTCTCGTTCGACGGCCGCTCCGGGCGCGGCGGCACCTTGTACCGTGTCGGCGGCGGCTCGGGCTGCTTCGGCTTCGCGGCCTCTAGCTTCGCCAGCCGCAGTTGCCGCCTCCGCTCGGCGACGGCGGGACAGCCCTGTTGGTGGCGGCCGCGGGCCTTGCACCCGCAGGCGCGGACGCCGAACGCGAAGAGCTTGATGCGGTGTTGGGGGTCGGTCATGGTCAAAGCACCGTGGTATCAATGAAGTGGGCGATCAAGAACGCCGCGCACTCTTCGGTGATAGGGTTGACGATCCGCCCGAGCACGATCGGGTCTCGGCTACGGCGGCGGTTGACGTTGCCGGTCACGCAGACGATCTCATCGAACACCTTGAGCTGCATGGCCCTGGCGGTGCGAGTCATCACCTCGGCCCGCATGAAGCGACGGCCGATCCCGTCGGGGTCACAAAGCGCAACCGCCCGCCATTGCGTCTTCGTTGAAGGCTTGCCGTCGTAGCCCGTGCTTGGAACGGTCTGGGATTCGATGGCCTGCCGCGGGCTGACATACTCGCCGTCGCCCTCTTCAAGCCCGGCGGGTCGCTCGTCGGGAACCGATCCCCGCCAATCACGCCATCGCATGGCCTGGGGTGACGGCCGAATACGAGAATGTCGCACCGCCACGATATCTCCGGGCATGTCGGGCATCATGCAGTACCCAGCCTTGAGCACCGACACAATCTTGGTGAGGTAGGTCACGCGGGCGGTTGCGCGTCGATGCAGGCGGCCTGCTTGGCCGCGATCGAGCCGCGCGTTGGTCATCGTGGACATGACATCATGCGCCGCCCTCGCCTCGGTCTTGGCCGCGGCGAGTTTGGCCTCCATCGAGGCGATCAGGTGACGCTGGTTCTCGGCCAGTTCGACGACATCGGACGCTACAAGAAGCTGATCCATCTGTGGATTCCTTTCTGTGGTGTTCTTCACGCGCTTCTCCTATCCCCCGCCGCCCCGATCATCCGTCCAAACGCCCCCATCCCGATCGACCACCGCGCGAGGAGGATCGCGTCCGCGATGTTCCCCGCCGTTGTCTTCGGCCCGAGCCTTCCCCGCCACTCCGGATACAGCGTCTCGACCCACCGGACCCGTTTTTCCTTGTACTTGTCACCCTGGCTTGACGGGATCGACCCGCGGCCGACCCATTCCGCCGGCGTCGGCGTCCGAATGTTCTCGCGGCCGACCTGCTCGCACGCGACGCGGTAGACGCACCACACGGCCATCCCGTAGTTCGGCGCGCTGATCCGGCCACGCGCCCCGATCAGCCCGAACGACTTGTCCATCGGCCGCTCGACGACGACGGTCGTCGGCTGGAACTTCACGAGCAGCCCGAGGCAATCGGCCTCGATCTCCCACAGGCGATCGAACAGGTCGTCGGCCTTCGGCTTCGCGGTTCCGCACTCGATCACGCGGGACTCGTCGAGGGTGCGGCCGGAGAGCGCGGCGTAGCCGGTGCAGGACAGGCTCGGGTCGAGGGCGAGGGTGGTCATCGAAGCCTCGCCTTTAGTGCGTCCGCATACACACGACTCGCCCGCCGATACGCCGCCTCAAAGTCGCCTTCGACTCCATTGCCGACGGTGCGACTTCCGTCTCGCACGATCCACGCGACCTGATCCCGTGCGGTGCGCACGATCGCCGCGTTGAGGCAGGACATTTCGCCGATCCAACAGGTGCCCGTTCCGTCGTCCAATACGTGCCAAGCTGCCATCTTGTACCTCATGAATCCCCGCGCCGCCGGTGAAGCCGGCGCGGGTTGCGATAAGCGAGGCCGCCGCCGTGGAGTGCGGGGCCGGAGAGAGACGGTGTGGCGGCTACTTCTTGAGGCACTTCTCGATGAACGCGACAAGCTTCTTGGTTGTGCCCGCCGGGAGCGGGAGTTTGCTCGTGTCGCCCTCGTTGTCGAGGATGAAGGCGTTGACCTCGTTCAGCGTCGAGAGCCCGGCCGCGCGAAGCGAATCCTCGGCGCGGCTGTCGATGAACCCGAGCGTCCCGACGCTGATCGTCAGGCGGCTGTCCCAGCGGCCGGTTCTCCGCGACGGCGTTTCGTCGGGCTTCGGCGCCGGCGCGGCCGGCTCGCTCGCGGGCTCGGGCTCGTGTTGATCGCTCGGGGCGTCGCGGCCGTCGTCGGTGCCGGTATCGTCAGGCTCGCCGTCATTGGGTTCGCTCCCGCTCGGGTATTGCGGCGCGGCGTCGAGCGGAGCCGGGTTCAGCGTCTCTTCGACCGCCTCGGTCGGCTTCGGCTTCGGGCGGCCCTTGATGAAGTCCCGGCGGAAGCCCCGATACCACCGCTCGGCCGCATCGCTGCTCGGGTTGCCCTCCTCGCCGTTCCCGCGCGGCATCAACAGGCCGATACCGCGGTTGCCGACCGCAACGACCGGGCGGATCACCATCTCGCCCGGATTCGCGTGCCGGATGAACAGCGTCACAGCCTCCGGGCAATCCGACACCCCATCGTTCAGGGCCTTCGCCAGAGTTGCCAGCATCTTCATGTTCAACCGCACGCACAGCGTTCCCTCGACGCTCTCGGGCAACAGGTCCGCGATCGGCGGGAAGTTTCCGCCGCCGGGTTGCTCGGCGAACACGCCCGCATCGTCGTCAACCCAGTGCAGGCCCTCGCCGAACAGGGTCTGGGATTGGCCCTTCGCCAACCGCAGCGCACACCCGCCGGATGCCAGGTCGCGGGGGAGCCATTGGGCATCGAGCCCCGCGCCCTCGACGTTCCCGGCCCGCTCGAAGTCCGCCCGCACGATCGCCACCATCCGGCCGTCGGTCGCGGTGAGGAACACCGATTCGCCGTTGGTGTGGTCGGGCATGATCGCAACGGCCTCGATCGCGTAGCGGCTGTATTCCTTCGCCGTAACCTTCCCGATGTCGGTCGGACAGGTGATCCGCAACAGCGGCGCGGCGGGCGGGGTTGAGACTTCGCCGGTGGTGGGGTTGACGCCCTCAGGGATGGGATCTGTTGCGGCATCGGGGCGTTCCTCTCGCCGCTCGCGCTTGGCCTCGCGCGGCGGCTTCGGCGCCTTCCCATTCTTCGACATCGTTCGGACGGCCATCGTGATCTCCTGAGTTCTCCGGCCTCGCCGGGGTTGGGGTGGTGAGGTTGTCTACTTCGCCTTGTCGATCCACGGCTTTGCGCCGTCGCGGTGCGGTGGGTATCCGTGCAGCCGCGCGATCGGGCAGGCCCGCCAATCGCCGGGCGCGTACCTCGTGGGCTTACCTGGAGCTGGCTCGGCCAACGGGTACGGCTCGGTGGCGGTCGCGCTCGTCCGCTCGGCGGGCTTCGCCGTCGTCGGCTCGGTCGGCCGCGCGAACAGTGGCGGGGCGGGTTGTTGCATCATGCCTTCACCGCCTCCACCGCCTCGCGGATCGCCTCGGCGATGATGCGGTGGCCTTCTGGCGTGACCCGGAGTTGGCCGTCGCCGGTGATGACCACACACTCCGTCACCTTCATGCCGTCGATCACCTTGTCCGCCCACTCCTCCGGCGTCTTG
>JADLCX010000095.1 GCA_020846975.1 Phycisphaerales bacterium | reverse complement strand
CTGAACGCGCTTCGGGCCGAGAAGACCGAGAAGCTCGGCGTCAAGAACAAACGCCTGCTCGCCGCCTGGGACCACAAGTACCTCTTGCGCCTCCTGGCCTTCAAGGATCAATAATGCGATTGCCCTGGAGCAAAGGTAGCCATTCTTGATGGCGAGCCCGCCTCCGATCTATACTTGCTCATGGACCGCGAGCAGGAGTTTCATTTCGTATACGAGCACGGCGTTCTCCGGCCGGAGGAACAGCTGGACCTGCCCGAGGGAACCCACGGCATCGCACACATCCGTGAAACCACGGCTCGCTCCGACGGCGGGGCGCGGAAGCGGGCGCTGGAGTCGATCCGCCGGATCGGCGAATCGGGCGACTTCAACTCCGGCGGCCGCACGCTGACGCGTGACCAGATGCATGAACGCGATTGACACCAACATCCTGATCTACTCGATCGACGCGGCCGATGATGCCAAGCGCCGCCGTGCGCTCGGCCTCATTGAATCGTTGCCCGAATCAAAAACCGTCATCCCCTGGCAGGTCGCGTGCGAGACGGCCGCGGTCATCCGGTCGATGGCGGTCGCCGGCAGGTTTCGCGGCGACTATGCCGGAACGGTGAGCGCCCTCCGATCGTGTTTCCCGATCGCGCTCCCTCAGATTTCGACGCTTGAACGTTC
Organism: Phycisphaerales bacterium; assembly: GCA_020846975.1. Lineage (GTDB taxonomy): Bacteria > Planctomycetota > Phycisphaerae > Phycisphaerales > UBA1924 > JADLCX01. Next base: position 16,182 of record JADLCX010000095.1, on the reverse strand, counting down.
GCTCGCAATCCAGCAGCAGAATCAGATCTCGGCCTGGGACGCGCTCTTGATCGCCGCGTGTGCCGACACGGGTGTCACGCGCCTGTACACCGAAGACATGCAGGGGCGACCGGTCATCGAGGGTGTCGAGTTGGTCAATCCGTTCGCCTGACCGGCGTTGGACCGCTGGGGCCGAACACTTTCAGAAACCGCGCGTGCTCGGCGAAGTCGCCGTCGGCGATCTCGCCGACGGCGGAATTGCCGTCTTGCAACGCGGCCGGAACCGAATATCTTCCTAGGTGTCTGGTCAAATGGAGAGAACGCTGGTGCAGTTACGCACCACGACGAGACACCGTGGGCAAAATGAGACTTCCCGGACCGGAGAGAGATATGCGCAGTGCCACTTCGTTGCCTTTTCGCGCCTATTCAGTTTCCATTACGGCTTTGGCCGTGATGGTTGTGTTCACCGACGCGGTCAACACCGTGCGGGCCCAAGTGCCGTACTTCAACAACTTCAACGCGGGAACTCCTGGTCCAGAGTGGTCCAACACCACCACGACCACCGCCACGTTGGGCGAACGGTTTTTGGGCAGGTTCGGGGCGGGAACTGTCAGTCTGAACCTCGGAGTGCTTCCAGCGGGAAACTACACGCTCGAGTTTGATTTCTATGCCCTCGTAACGCTGGACGGGAACGGACAGTCAGGATTTGGGGTGCCGGACAACTTCCGGTTCTCGGCAAACACCACGACATTGTTCTATACGAACTTCGCGAACTGGTTGGGCGCGAATACGCAAGCATATCCAAATCAACTCGCGCCATTTGGTCCAGGAGGTTCATTCGCGCCGGGTACCGGCGCTGTCGCGACGAGTACGCTTTACCCACCTCTCACCGGTAATCCGAACATTACATTTGTTGATTCAACTTATCATTTCGCATTGCCATTTGCCCACGCTGGCGGAAATCTGACGCTCAACTTCCTCAGCGGGCAGAATCAATCAATCGACGATGAAGGTTGGGGACTGGACAACGTCTCCGTGGTCCCCGCGCCCAGCGCCGCCGCGATCCTCGGCCTCGGTGGCCTCTTCGCTTCGCGTCGCCGCCGCTGATTTCCTGCACATCCCTTCGTACTTCTACCGCCCACCTTCGCCGCGACGACCAGGCGAACCGCTCGCCCAGCAGCTCCGCCGCTCATCGCGTATCGCCGCGCGGCCAGGCAGCGCATCCAGCAACACGATCGTGTGGTTGTGCTTCTCGTTCTTCGCGCCGTGGAGCGGCGTCATGCCTTTGCCGTCGCGCTCAGGGCTATCGCGAAGCCCGTTCTTTCGCCCCTTTGGGGCCGCTGACCCACGCGGCGTGCGAGAGTTCGATCCCGAATGGCTCGGAAAACGGACAATGCGATTGCCCTGGCCTGACCCGCTCACCAGGGCTTGATGGCCACGACCATCAGCATGTGCGGGCAGAATCGCCTGACCGGGCGCGGCGGGTGATCGATCCGCCGCGCCATCCATGCCGAGCCGCGCGCCAGGCGGTCCAGCACGCGACCGGCGCGTTCGCCGAAGGCGTCGGCGAAGCCGCGCCGGCAGTCGTAGCCGTCGAACGCGACCGCGCGGAGGCCCGCGGCCTCGATCTGGCCAGCGATCTCGCGCCGGGTGAAATAGAACTGGTAGAAGTCGAGCTTGGATCGGTCGATGGTGGACTCATCCGCGAAGCCGCCGAGGCTCGCTCGCAGCCGCCTCGCAGGGCTGAGACTCGGCACGGTGATGATCGCCACGCCACCCGGGCGCAGGGTCCGCGCGGCCTCGCGCAGGATCACCGCTCGCTCGGGTTCGCCGAAGTGCTCGACCACGCCCATCGAGATGTAGCCGGAGAGCCCACCGGTCTGGTACGGCAGGTCACGGACATCGCCCACGCGGTAGCAACCCTCGGGATGGATGCGCCGGTTCTCGGCGATGGCGTTGGGTGCAAAGTCGAGCCCTTCCACGCACGCGCCCTTCTGCGGTTCTCGCGCGAAGTTGCCCCAGCGGGCCGGGTCGTGGTTGGCGAGCATGCGCAGGAGGTTGCCGTTCCCGCATCCGGCCTCGATGATCAATCCATCGCTCGGCAGCCAGCGGGTAAACGCATCACGGTACCAGGTCGGGAGCGTGTAGCCCCGCATGCGATAAGGCGGGCTGACGAGCCAGGTCTTCTCCCAGAACTCGGGCGAGCCCGCGGCGGTTCGGTACATGGCCAGCCGCGGGTGGCCTCGCTCGCCCGTGCCTCGCGGCGGCCGCCGCAGCACGGTGCGTATCGGGAGCGCGGCCAGCCAGCGCTCGGCGTCGGACCTGAGCCGCTCGCGCTCGGCCCTGTCGGCCTCGGCGTGCGCCGGGGTCGGGGAGGTCGCGGCGCCCGGACGATCGAGTGTTGTCGCGCTCACGCCGCGGCCTTTCGCAGGAGCGCCTCTCGCACCCAGCGGGGCGTGCGTGTGTCAAGGTCGAGCCGGTGGTCGGCGATGACGCGGTCGGCAAGCCCTTCGGCAGCATCGGGCGCGAGCGCGGGCTTCTCGCGCAGGCCGTGCTCGCGCGCACGTGCATCGAACTCGGGGTACTCCGCGAACCAGTCGTAGTGTCGGACCGGCCCGCCGCGCGCCGCATCGGCCCGGCCATCCTCGACGCCCCAGAGCGCGACGAGGAAGTCCGCATCGCCTGATTCCGCTCGCTCGATGCAGAACCTCCGCAGCGACTCGACGTCGCCGCCGCTCGATGCGCCCTCCACCTCGCGCCGCGCACGCAGCCGCATCTTCAGGTAGATGTGGCGGAACGACTGCTCGAAATCGTGGGCGGCGAGCACCACCGGATGCCCCTCGTAGCCGAACCCGAGCGCCTCCATCGCGTGGACAACGGCCGATTCCGGCTTGAGTTCCGGGTCCGGCCCGCCGGGCGTGCGCGAGCCGACCATGCCTACGGCCCGCGACAGGAGGCTTGATCGGTAGCAGTGCACGCCGCGGAAGACGAAGCCGCCGTAGAACTTGCAGAGCATCAGCCCCGTCACCGTGAACGAACCCGGCTTGGCTTCCGCGCACATCCGCACGAGGCCGGCGACGCCGTCACGGGTCAGGAGCGCGTCGGCATCCATGCCGATGGTCCAGGCACGATCCGATGCCGCGCCGATCTCCAGGGTTCGCTTCACCGCGCGAGCGAACGGGCGCTCGGAGACGACCGTCACCGGCACGCCCGCGCCGTCACCCCCGGCCAGCCCGGCGATCTGCCGCCGCACGATCGCTCCGGCCGCATCGGCGGTGCGCTCGCCCGCGGCTCGCACGATGAAGCCGAGATCGGCGATCCCGACGGGTGGGTTGGGGGCGTGAGTGAGTTGGGCGGCGAGGGTTGAAGGCACTGTGCTGGTCCCCGGCACGAACGTTCAACCGGCCATGGCCTGCCGCTGGCCGAGCGAATCGCGGATGCGGACGAGGTTCATCGATCCGAGCCGATGACGCGCATCGTTCCAACGGCCGATGCGGCTCGGCGCGGCGGAGGCCGCGATGCGCTCGGCGGCGTCGAGCGCGGGGCCATCGACCGGCCCGATCATCCAGTGCTGCTCACGACCGCCGATCGACTCGGCCCGCAGCCAGCCCTCGAACTCGGGCCCGCTCCGAACGATGCGCACGCTCTGACCCCACGGGGCTCGCTCCTCGCCCGAGAGCAGCGCGGGTTCGGCGGGATTGGAGAAATCGTCGAACGCCAGCACCTTGAACCCGCGCGCGGCGGCACGCCGGACGAGCCGCCGTCCGTTCTTCTCCAGACCGATGATCACGACGCACGGCGTCGCACCGCCGCGACCGACGGCGTCGAGCATCGCATCTGCGATCGTGTCCGGGTGCACGACCTTGCGGGCCAGTTCGGCGAACGCGGCCTCGATCTCGGCGAACTCCAGCCATCCTTCATCGGCGCAGCGCACCCACCACTGCCGCAGCGGCGCGAGCCAGCGGCGCTCGGACCACCCGTCGATGTCGGGCGCTGTGCACGCCCCGAACAGGAGCGCGACCGAGGCCGTGCTCGCCGCGAGAGCGGGAGAGATGACCGGCGGGTGCGCGGACTGGTCGTACATCCGTGCCGCGCGGCCCTTGTTGGGCGAAGGATCGATCAACGCGTCCATGGTCGCGTAGGTGAGCGACATGTTGCCGACGACGCGGCGGAGGCGCCGCTCGCCGAGATCGACCCCGCGCTCACACCAGCCCAGGTCCTCAGCCTCGATGAAGGCGCGGCGCACGACGCGCTCGTAGCACTCGCACATCGCGCCGAACTGCTTGCTCATGCTGTTGGGACGCAGGCGGTAGCCCGCCACGATGCGCTCGACGCCCTGCCAGCGCTCGCCGCGGGCCGCCAGCCGAAGCCACATGTCGTAGTCTTCGACGACCCTGAGTTTCTCATCAAACCGGCAATCGCCGATGGCGTCGCGGCTGAACAGGTGCGCGTGCGTGGCGGTCCGGTTCCATTCCAGTTGCTCATCCAGACCGACGATCGGCGCGCTGACGGGCGATTGCCGGCCGAGCGTCCGCCCGCGCTCGTCGCACAACTCATACCCGCCGTAGCTCGCGCCGGTCGAGGCGGCGGCGCCGACGAGCCACTCGAGCCCGCGCGGCGCCATCCAGTCGTCGGAGTCCAGGAAGTGCACGAGCTCGGTGCGGCACTCGTCGATGCCCCGATTCCTCGCCCCCGCCAGCCCGCGGTTGGCCTGCGTCGCCATCCTGATGCGCGGCTCCTCGGCGATGATCGAATCGACGATCGCCGGACCGTTGTCGGTCGAGCCGTCGTTGACAACGACGCATTCCCAATCGCCGAAGCTCTGGGCGCGGAGCGAGTCGATCGTCTCGGCGATCGTCGCCGCCGAGTTGTACATCGTGATGATGACGGTGAGCCTGGGCGAGGGCATGGAGACTCCGTAAGACCCGCGAGAGCGGGATGAACGCTCTCTTATCGGCCGTTGTCCGGTGCGGCTGAAGGAAACAACCGGTCAGAATGGGCGTCGCATCCGCGGCTTGGGTTCGGCCCGGCTCTGTCAAGCAATACTCTCACGCCGCCCCGGCGAGGCACAACGACCCCAGCCTCTCGATCCGACCCCGCTCGTCGTCGGCCAGGTCGCCATGAACCGTCCGCCACCGGATGACCGACGCGGCGGGAGCGATCGCGCAGAGCTGATCAACCAGCGTGCCGTCGTGATTGGGGGTGCAGATGACGACCTGCCCGGGACTCAACGGCGCGAGCAAGGGCTGCACGCGCGCCCCGAGGGCCGGATCCATTGCCGGTCCCGGTCGATCGTTCAAACGATCGTCGCGCAGACGGAAGGACACGCCGGCCCTTCTCGCCGCATCCACGAGTGCCATGCCGTTGTGGCCCGCGCCGGCGATGACCAGTTCGGACGCTCCCGCGGTTCGGGCTCTCGCGACGCACAAGTCGGCGACGCACGACGGCCTGACGGTGCGCCCGGCCAGTTCCGCCAGCGGCGGCACAACGCCCATCGAATCCCACCACTCGAGCAATCGCCCCAGCCACCGAGCCCGCTCCGGCCCATCCGCTTCCGGACGCTCACCCAAGCCCAGCAGCACCCCCCACACCGCCGCCTCGGCAAGTTGCTCCGCCCCGAACTCGACCGGCCCGAGCAGCATGGCGGCCGCACGGGCAACGGCGTCGGGACTCTGCGAGACCGCGCGCATGGATGCGAACGCGAGCGACTGGCCTCGCAGTCCGCGTTGGCAGCCCTCGCCATCGGCGTCGCCCATGCGGCCGAACGCCCGGCGCAGCACGCCCGAGCCGACCGCCAGCATGGACTCAAAGTTCTTGCTGAGGCTGCCGCGGCGAACGCGGTAGAGCTTCATCGGCCCGCACCAACCCGGCGACACGGTCCAGCGGACCCCCGACTGGGCCAGTCGAAGCCACAAGTCCCAGTCCTCGCACACGCGCAGGCCTTCGTCGAAGCGCATCGGTCCGATCGCGCCCCGCCGCGTCAACACCGTTCCGACACCCATGCGGTTGGCGGTGAGAAGCTCGTCGAGGCCCACGCAGCCGGCCCGGTTCCCGATCGCGCACGATACGCGGCCCATCGAGAGGCCCGACTCGTCGATCAGCCGGTGCGACCCGCACGCCCCGGGCGTGCCGGCCTGTTCGGCCAGCGCAACCAGCCTGCCGGTGCTGCCGGGCGTGGCGAGGTCATCGGCATCGAGGAATCGCACCCACTCGCCTCGCGCATCATCCAGCCCGGTGTTGCGGGCTCCCGCCAGCCCGCGGTTGGACTGCGTGAGCACGCGGATCCGGCGATCCTCATCGGCGAGTTGCGCCACGATCTCTGGGCCACGGTCGCGCGAGCCATCGTTGACAACGATGATCTCGGCACGGTCACCCCCGAGACCCGAGGCGTCCATGTCCCGCTGCACCGACCGCACCGTATCCGCGACCGTCGCGGCCGACTGGTACATCGGGATCACCGTGCTCACGATCGGCTTGGTCACGCGATGGCCCTCATCGCGGCCGCGGGCTTGGGTTCGGCCGCGCCAACCAGACCGGCAGGCGCCCACGGCCCCGGCGGCTTCAGCCCCGCGCGCTCGACGAGCGGGCCGTACAGCCGCGGGTGCACCATCGACAGAAAACCGGGGCAGGTCTCGGCATACTCCCGCGCCAGTTTCGGCCTTGCCTGAATGGCCGCGGGCGTCGCGTAGATCAGCACGTTCTGCTGGTACCACGGTTCGACGCGCCGATCGCTCCACACGCGCTTGCGGATGGCGTCGATGAGCTCGTAGCCCCGGGCCTTGAACAGTTCGTACCAGAACGTCGGCCAACGCTCGTTGATGTGACCCTCGCCGCCCTGGTAGGGGATCGCCGCGGAGAAAAGCACCACTTCGCCGAGCGAGCACAGGTCGGCGACGAACCCCTCGCTGCGCTCGGGCGGCAGGTGCTCGGCCACTTCAAGACTCACGGCCAGGTCGAACGTCCCTTCACCAAGCTCTTCTCGAAGCCGCGTCGGGATCGGGCGGCCCAGATCGACCGCGCGGAAGCTCGACGATTCAATCTCCAACCGGGCGCGGTCAACATAGTCGCCGTCGAGCCCCACCAGCCTCTGCAACCTCGATCCGCCCGCCCTCGCAAACTCGGCCAGCCACGCCCCCGCCCCGCACCCCACATCGACCACCGAGCGCGGCCTCACCAGGTCGAGCACCATCGGAACGATGACCTGCGCCGAGCGATCCGAGCCGGGCGAGATCGAGTCGAAGTACGCCGTTGTATAAGGATTCATGGTGTGGTGACACGGGCCACCGGCCCGTGCGCGTTGTCCGCCTTGCACGCCTCCCCGATCTTCTATCGACCATCAACCCTTGTGCCGGTGAAGCCGCCGCGCCGATCGACCCAGGCGCAAAAACTGACGCCCGCGCCCGCCAAGTTCCGAAGACTGACCACTTGAACCCTCGCGCCACGACCATTCCGCGCGCGGACGCCGCCCCTCACCCGACCTCAACCGCCGACGCCGCGCCCATCGCCCACACACTCGTGGTCGTCTCGTGCGCCTACACCTCTCTGGCGACCGGGGAGAGGTTCGGACTGCTCGACCGCGAGCGGGCGTTCTATTCCAGGCTCTGGCCGGGCTTCCACGAGGTGGTGTTCATCAGTTACGGCGGGGCCGAAGATCACGCCGTCGCCGACTCGCTCGTGCCCACGATGCGCGGCCGCGTTCGGTGCGTGTGCAACGACCGCAACCTGGAGCCGGGGGTCTTTCTTTCGGGCGTGCCCGACCACATTCAGCGGCTCGTCAGCCACGGCCAATCCGCGCTCGTGCTGAGCGAGCAGTTCTGGGGCGGCGAGGTCGGCGTCGCGGTTTCTAACTGCTTACGTCACAATGGTTTGCGCGTCGGCCTGGCGGCCCGCGGCGGGTACCACTGGTCATGGACGATGCTCCGCGAGCACGGGCCGGAGTCGGCCGCGTTCGCACAGGCTCGCTTTCTCGAAGGCGAACTGTGCCGTGCGGCGGATGTCGTGATCGCCACCACGCCGCGCATCCTGGACGATCTCTCGTTCCAGCACGCCCTGCCACGCTCACGGCTGAGGCTGGTGCCGAACTTCGTCTTGACGGAGCAAGCGCCCGAGCCGGTGGCGTCGCGAGCACCCGGACCGGTGTTGACCGCCGGTCGGCTGGCGCGGGAGAAGCGGATCGACCTCCTGATCCACGCCGCCTCTGCGCTTCGGGCGCGAGGAGCGGCCGCGCGCCTGCTGATCGTGGGCGATGGCCCCGAGCGGATGGGCCTTGAGTCGCTGGCCGAGCGGCTGGGCGTAGCGGCCGAGTTCCGCTCGCGCGTGCCGCACGGCGAGTTGCTGGGCCTGATGCGGACCTGCCGCGCCTACGCGCAGTGCTCCGAGTACGAGGGGCACCCCAAGACGGTGCTGGAGGCGATGGCCTGCGGATCACCCGTGCTGGTGACCGACTCGCCGGGCATGGTCGATCGTGTGCGCGACCGCCAGACCGGGATCGTGACCGGCGCGACCGCGGACGATGTGGCGACGGGGCTTCGCGAACTGCTCACCGATGATGCACTCGCGGAGAGGCTCGGACGCGCCGCGGCCGAGGCGGTGCGGGCCGAACTGAGCCTCGACGCGGTCTTCCCGCTCTACCGTCGCGCGTGCGCCGACGCGATGGCAACGGCCGGCGCGTTCGCGGCCGCGCCCGCGTCGGTCGTGCGATGGGACCAACCGCTGTTGAACCTCTCGCCACCCGTCGCCGCGGCCGCCTGGCTCGCGTCGATCCACGCCTACGCCAAGCGGCTCGCACCCGCCGCGGCCGAGGTCTTTCGACAGGAACTGGGGGCCAGGCTCGAAGGGCTCGACGCGCGCGCGACGATGACCGCCAACCATCCGGCATGATCGAACACCTGCAGCCCGCAGCCCTCGCGCTCGCACAGGCCCGCCACGTCGTCGTCATCACCGGCGCGGGCGTGAGCGCCGAGAGCGGCATCCGCACGTTCCGCGACACGATGGAAGGGCTGTGGAAGGACTTCGACCCGGCCAGGCTCGCCACGCCCGAGGCCTTCGCCGCCGACCCCGCGACGGTCACGCGCTGGTACGACTGGCGCAGGCTCGGGTGCCTCGCCGCCGAGCCGAACCCCGGCCATGTCGCGCTCGCGAAACTGGAAGCATGGCTCAGCGAGACCAATCGTACGTTCACGCTTCTCACGCAGAACGTTGACCGCCTGCACCACAAGGCCGGCAGTCGCAACGTGATCGAGCTGCACGGCTCGATCATCGAATGGCGCTGCACGCGGACAGGCCGCAAGTCCACACCGCCCAACGCACCATTCGACGAGTTTCCTCCACGCTCCGAGGCCGGCGCGCCGCTGCGCCCCGATGTCGTGTGGTTCGGCGAGGCCCTCCCTCAGCCCGCCCTCGACGCCGCCGAGCACGCCATGCACACCTGCGACCTGTTCATGTCCGTAGGCACCAGCAGCGTGGTCTATCCCGCCGCGGGATTCGCCGAACTCGCGCGGTATCGCGGCGCGCCGGTCATCGAGGTCAACCCCGCCCCGACCTCGCTCACCCGCACGGCCACGTGGTCTCTCCGCGGCAGGTCGGGCCAGATCCTGCCGCACCTGCTCAACGCGGCCATGGCCTGACGCCGCGCACCATCACGCTGGTTCAGCCCGCCGCGTCCAATAGCCCGCTCCGCCACACCCACCGCTTCAACAGCAGGTGGTGCTCGTACAGCCCCCGGAGCAGCGCACCCGCGTGCGGCCCGTCGATCGCCGTGCTCGGCATCTTCGCCCACCCCGCGAACGTCTCTCGCAACCGCGCCGCCGCCCCGCCCTCTCGATCGACAAACGCCCGCGAATACTCGGCCTCCGCTCGCGCGCGGATGTCCCGCCCGAACACCTCGCCCGAACACAGGGGCGAGGCTTCTGCGAACACCCGCGCTGCCGCGCCCATCATCCGTTCTCGCCGCAGATAATCCTCGGGCATGATCCGGTGGTCGTGGTGCGCGACCGCGTTCGGCGCGTAACGCACCGGAGCGCCGAACGACTTCCACACGCGATACCCGAACTCGATGTCCTCGTAGCACGCCTTCGTGAGCCGCTCGTCAAACCCCCCCACCGCCTCGAACACCCGCCGCGGCAGGCTCAGGTTCAGCGTCCACGCGTGCCGGTAGCCCCAGTCGTGGTCGGCATCGGCCCGCCCGTCGGCCAGCATCTCGTGCATTCGGTCGTAGAAGAACACCATCGACGTCTCGCGGATCAGCCGATCGAACAGCGTGTCCTCGCGGTGCACGATCCACGGCGCGCTTCCCAGCACCATCGCGGGCCCGCCCCCCTCTGCCCGCCGCGCGTGCTCGCGCACGTGCGCCTCCAGCAGGTCCGGCTCGGGAAGCACATCGTCGTTGAGCATCAGGATCAGCCCGCCCCGCGCGTGCGCCGCCAGACGGTTGCGCGTCGCGCCCGGCCCGGCGTGCTCGAACCGATGCACCACGGCCCGCATCGAGCCCGCCGTCGTGTCGGCCATCACACGGGCCGCATCGGCCGCCTCCAGGTCGCTCTGCTCGTGAGCCGCCCCCTCCGCTCGCCCATCAACTCCCACCAGCACCTCAAACCGCGACCGCTCCAGGGTCTGGTTGGCCAACCGCGTCAGGCAGCGTGCGAGCTTGTCTGCCCGCCCGTACGTGGGGATGAGCACGGAGATGTCCACACCCCTGTATCGGCGATGGGCCCTCAAGGAGCGCACCCCCGCACGCGCCCCTCGCACCGATCCTGAACATCGGCCACGCCCTCCGTGAAGTCGCGACCCTTTCGGTCCGATACCCACCCTGATCGCGGCCGCATCGCCACCGGCCGCGGGACAACCGGAGACCCGATCATGCACGCCACGCTCAACAACCCAGACGACCTCACGCCAACGGCCTTCGCGTTCGACGGCCACGACGACCGGCGCGGCCACAAGCGCTTCCTGGTCGCCCGGCCCGGCAAGATCTTCCGGCGCAGCACCCAGCAGTACGCGCCGATGACCACCCGCAACCTCTCCTTCGGCGGCGCGCTCGTCGCCGTCGAAGCCGATCGCCCCTTCTCCGTCGGCGAGATCATCGACGTCGGCGTTTCCTACGGCCGCCATCAGGTTGTGCCCACCGACAAACTCGTCCGCGGCATCGTCGTCCGCGTCGAGCGGCTCGAGCCCGGCCGCCAGAACCTCGCCGTGCGATACATCCAGCCTGTCGGCGCGGCCGCCGCGGCCTGATCCACCCTTCCCCCCTCCCCCCCCCGCACAAGCCGCTGTCCCAAAGAGACTTGCGCCACTCCAATACGCCGCGCCGGGCGACATGCCCGCGCCGTCGCGCTACGATCCCCCGATCGGCCGCACCAGATCGCTTTGCCCCACGCCCCGCGGCCATCAAAGGAGCCGCGCGTGCTCTGGCAGCCCTCTCTCCCCAAAGACTACCTCGAAGCCGGGCCCGACCGCCTGGCCGAACGCATCGCCGCGCGACGCCGCGAGCTGGGCCACAAACTCATCATCCTCGGCCACCACTACCAGACCGACGAGGTCATCCGCCACGCCGACTTCACCGGCGACTCCCTCAAACTCAGCCAACTCGCCGCCGCCAACGTCACCGAGGCCGGCGCGAGGTTCGTCGTCTTCTGCGGCGTGCACTTCATGGCCGAGACCGCCGACCTGCTCACCCCCGACGAGGTCGCCGTCATCCTCCCCGATCTCTCCGCCGGCTGCTCGATGGCCGACATGGCCAACTACGACGATGCCCTCGCCGCGTGGGACCTGATCCACAAGTCGCTCAAGGCCGAGGGTTGGAAGGGGCGGATCATCCCCATCACCTACATCAACTCCTCCGCCGCGATCAAGGCCTTCGTCGGCAAGAACGGCGGCATCGTCTGCACTTCGAGCAACGCCGCGGCCATGTTCGAGTGGGCCCTGGCGGGCGGTACAACACCCCGCAAGAAGGGCGAGGACATCAAGCTCCTTTTCCTCCCCGACCAGCACCTCGGCCGCAACACCGCCGCGAGTTTCGGCATCGACGTCGAGAAGCACACCTGCATCTTCGACCCTCGCAGGCTCGCCCGCGGCGAGGAACTCGGCGGAACATCGCCCGACGCCCTCAGACGCGCCAAGGTCATCCTCTGGGCCGGGCATTGCTCCGTCCACAAGCTCTTCCGTCCCGAGCACTGCGACGAGATCCGCGCGGCCGATGAACGCAAGCCCAAGTCAGAACGCACGACCATCCTCGTTCACCCCGAGTGCTGCAAAGAGGTCGTGGACAAGTCCGACCTCGCCGGCAGCACCGAGTTCATCATCCGCACGATCAGCAGCGCGAAACCAGGCTCTCGCTGGGCCGTCGGCACCGAGGTCCACCTCGTCCAGCGCCTCGCCCGCGCTGCTGCGGAGAAGGATGTCCACGTCCGCATCCTCAGCGATTGCCAGTGCCTCTGCACCACGATGTACCGCATCGATCAGGAGCACCTCTGCTGGGTCCTCGACAACCTTGCGGAAGGAAACGTCGTCAACCGCATCACCGTCCACCCCGAGGCCCGCAAGTGGGCCCTCATCGCCATCCAGCGCATGCTTGATCGCTCCGCCCCGATGGGCGCGGCGCCCGCCGCGGTCAAGGCCAAGCGGCCGGCGCTGGTGGATTGAGGCTGTCACTCGAGTCATATCTGTCGGACCTCGCCGAGCCCCGTTTGCGCGACAAGCTCGGGTGGTACTGCACCGAGTTGAACTAAGTCTTACCGTTCAAAAAGGCCGCGGTTGGTGCTCATAAAACAGCACACCGCTGTCCGTTCGTTTTTTTTTTGGGATTCTCGGACTTTTCCCACAGCAGAGTCGTATTGATCCGGTAGACTGAAAGTCTGTTGGTAGGAGAGAGCTGACCCATAGCACCGGCCGACGGCCGCGCTGCAAGGCGCACCGCCGGACCAGAAGGTGAGGTCGGCTCCATGCCGCGTGATGTTGAAGTTGTGGTTCGCCCCGAATCGACCAACCGCCTAAACAGGCGTTTTCGAGGGCTGTGGGTCTGTCCAGCCGGAGTTGCCTGCATGGTCGCGCTCGCGACAACACCCTGCCGGACGGCCCGTGCCGATGTTGATCCCAACAGCGGGATTGACTTTGTGCGGATCGGGTCGCCGGGAAACGCTCCATGGGCGGGAACCAACCCGCCGACGCCGGGCGATCGCGCTGTCGGCAGAGGAGGGGTCGGTTACGAGTATTTTCTCGGCCGCTTTGAATGGACGACCGCTCAGGCCGTCGAATTCTTCAACGCGGCGTTCGACCGGCCGGAATCCGACCGTCTTCCGCACCTGATCCCGCCCACCTTCTGGGGCGCGGCCGGGGCGACGCCCAACACGCCCGGCGGGATGCGGTGGAGCGTGCCTGCGGGCAACGAGATGCGGCCGGTCGGCAACATCTCCTGGCGCATGGCGGCCATGGTATGCAATTTTTACCGTAACAACAAGGCCACCAACCGGGAGTCGTTCCTCAACGGGGCCTACGATGTGGCAACTTTCCAATACACGCCGGGCGGCCGCCACCTCGACCAACTGACCCACAACGTGGGTGCCCGGTACTGGCTGCCGACATGGGACGAGTGGATCAAGGGGAGCCACTACGACCCGAACAAACCCAATCCCGACGGGACGACCGGCGGGTGGTGGCTCTACAGCAACGGGAGCGACCAGCCCTATGTAGCAGGGCCGCCCGGAGCGGTGGTGAACGGGCAGTTGGCCACGGCGAACTACGGGTGGGATGACCGCGGCTTTCCGGGGCAAAGCCCGTACACCGTGCTGCTCGGCGCTTACGGCGCTTCGAGTCCCTTCGGGTTAATGGATGTGGCTGGCGCGACGGGGGAGTGGACGGAGGAGGCTGGGTACGCAGTGCCCGGCGACCCGCCGACAGATCGCTACTACGAAGGCAGTCAGTGGAGTACGCCTGCCTTCGTTGCTGACCAAATCATCGGTCCCGGCGGTACGGACTTCCCCAGTTACTCCGCCAATCCGGTCGGATTTCGCATTGCATCAAACGTTCCCGCGCCCGGCTGGTGCTCGCTGGGCGTCGGGTTGATCCTGTGGAGCACACATCGTCGGAGACGATCACATGAGAGAGATCATGAAGGCGGCGTGGCTGCTCGGGCTGGTCCCGGCTGCGGCAACTCTGGGACAGGTCCAGTTCTCGGTGAACGGCGCGGGTGCGCAGAATCTTCCCTCGACGGGGATCATCACGGTCGGGGCCATCCAAGCTGACACGACGGTCCGCGTGTTCGACGCGACCGGTGTGGATGAGGACGCGCCTGCGATCGTCATCGAAGGATCGAGTTCTGGAGCGAGAATCCGCGTGCAGGTTGCAGCGTCTTCTGTCGACGCATTCAGTCAGGAGCCCGGTACCTTCTTCACCGTTGGTTTGCGACACCTCGGCGGCCTGACGTTCCTCAACCCGAACAACTCGTCAGACACATCGCTGCGGGATCGTGCCATCGTCGCTATCGCCATCCAAGGCGACATCACCGGCAACGTCGATGCAGCTCAGGTCTACCGCGTGGATGCGCTGCGTGACAGCAATGACACTTTTGGCGGCCGCATCCTCGGCAACATCACGGCGCACCAAGCGAACGAGAGCGTGTTGGCCAATCCAGAACCGCCCAGTTCGCTCCGCGTGCCGTTCCGCTCGATCTCGTACCTCCGCGCCGGCCATTCCGTCAGCGGCACCATCACAGCCCTCTCGCCCGGGTTCACACAAGGCGACAGCGCCACGTACGCCGACATCGGGCGCATCGTCGTCGGTCCAGCCGAGTCCGCCACCGGCATCACCGGCGACATCCTCGCCGAGAAAGGCCGCATCTTCAGCATTTTCTCGACCGGCGACATCGGCACGGACACCGACGAGGTGAAAATCTGGGCCGCGGATGGGATCGACGAAATCCGGATCGCTGTCGAGACGACGGGCACGGACCCGAACCCGACCCTCGAACAGGACCTCTTCGTCAACGTCAAGTCCGGCATCGCGCCGAGCTACACCCCGATCTTGGAGAACAACACCAACGAGTTCCCGCAGCAGGAGGACGGCTCGCTCCGCCTGCTGCGCACCGGCGGCGACCTGAACGGCGAACTCCGCCTCACTAACCTCGCCACCGCCTCCGGCGGCACACCGCACTCGGGCATCCTTGTGAAAGGCGACATCAACGCGCCGATCACCATCGACTACGTGATGAACTATTGCGACATCGTCGGGCGCGCCATCACCGAGCCCATCGTCATCGGCCGCCAGCTCAAGGGGTCGATCGTCGCGTACGGCACGCCCAGCACCGCGGACCCCGATGCGGGCACGATCCAAAGTATCGAAATCGGCCTGAACGAGCCGCTCGGTTCCACCATTTTCGGCGCGGGCGCGCCGGTTATTCCGCCATACACGGAAGAAGGTAACAACTACCTGGCCGGGTTCGTCGGCATCGTCGGTTTCCCGGTCAGCATGGACACCGCGATCACTGACGAGGCGCGCTGGCTGCGCACAAACGGAGGCGACGGCGGCACGATCGACTCGGTGATCCGGGCCGAGCAGCGCATCGGGACGCTCCGCATCGCCGCCACCACGCAGCTACACCCGACGCCTGCCCCCTTCAAGTGCTCGCGCCCCCGCGTCGAGTCGTCGCGCATCGACACGCTTGACATCGGCAGCATGGAGGTGGGCGTGGTGTGGTCGGGACAGGTGGATTTCGACAACGGCGCGGACATCGTGGCCAACAACTACGCCTCGATCGGCGTGCTGGAGGTTCAGTGCGTCGGAACTGGGGCCGACCTGTGGTTCATGGAGTGCCCGAACGCCCACATCGACGACAACATGAACGGTGAGTTGCACCTGCCCGAACTCTTGGACGGACAAATCGTCAAGATCGGGAAAGAGCTCGGCGCGGGTGACACCTGCGGTCTTAACAGCTCGGCCTCTTTGTGCTTCTTCCAGGGCCCGACCTTCGAGGAGTCGCCGCGGTGGCTTCGGGCCGCGGCCAACGAGGAAGTGAACTCAAGCCGAGGGCGCATCTTCATCCTTCAGCCGCTCGGGCTGCAAGGCCAGATCATCATCAACGCCGATACTAATCAGAGCACGATTTATTGGACATTTGACGGATGGCCGATATGATGGTGCATGACCGGACCCGATGCACGGAAGCTGCCGCCGGCGGGACAGGAGGACCTGCGTCGCCGGGTCGTGGCGGCG
>JADLCX010000094.1 GCA_020846975.1 Phycisphaerales bacterium | reverse complement strand
TGTTCGACGGGCTGTGGTGCGCGTTCGACGACGTGCACATGGCCAACCAGGCCGACGACATGGCGGCACAGCGCGAGGTCTCGCGCGAGGAGATGGACGACTGGTCGGTGACCAGCCAGCGGCGCTGGGGGGCGGCCCAGGCATCGGGATACTACGAGCGCGAGATCACGCCGGTGCCGAACAAGCGCGACCCGAACCACCTGGCCCTGGCGAAGGACGAGAGCCCGCGGCCGAACTCGACGGTGGAACGGCTGGGGCGGATCAACGCCGTGTATGGGACGAAGGCGATCACGGCGGGGAACGCGCCGGGCGTGAACGACGGGGCGGCGGTGCTGTTGGTCGCCTCGGAAGAAGAGGCAGCGCGGATGGACGCGAAGCCGCTGGCACGGATCGCGGGGTGGGCGGAATCGGCCGGGCTGCCGCGGGAGTTCCCGGTGGCATCGGCGCACGCAATCAAGAAGGTACTCGCGAAGACCGGCCTTTCCATCGACGACATGGCGGCGATCGAGGTGAACGAGGCGTTTGCCTGCGTGCCCTTGATCTGCGGCCAGGAGTTGAACTGGGACGCGGAGCGCGTGAACCGGCACGGCGGTTCGGTGGCGATGGGGCACCCCATCGGGGCCAGCGGGGCGCGGCTCGTGCTCACGCTCGCCTACCAGCTGCGCGAGACGGGCGGGAAGTACGCCGTTGCGGCCATCTGCTCGGGCACGGGCCAGGGCGACGCGATCGTGCTCGAGGCGGTCTAGCCGCGAAACTGGCGGACCATGCGGCGCACCTGCTGCAGGTGGCCGGTGTCGTGATTGGCAATCCATGTCCCAAAGTCCAGGAGGGTGGCGACGGAACCGCGCATGTTGGCGCGGCGGGCCCAATCGCGCGGGGTGAGGTCCTGGATGAGCGCAAGGGAGGCGGCCCGGGAATCGCGGAAGCGCCGGACGAGGGCGGCCGCGTCGAGCTCTTCGTAACCCTTGCCGACGTGCAGCAGCCAGGGCATCACCTGGCCATCGACGGGGGCATCGTTCTGCGCGATGACGGCCCGCAGGCGGGCGGCGAACAGGAGGTCTGTCTCGATAATGTGGGCGATGAGCTCGGCCAGGCTCCACTCTCCTTCAGCGGGATGGGCCGCGAGCATGGCGGGCGTCGCATCGCGGATCTCGGCCTCGAGGGCGGCGGGTGCGGAGAAGAGCGTTTCGAGGATCTCGCGGGGGTCCATGCGGCCCAGTCGCTCGCTGGTCTGGGCGTAGAACGGGCCGAACATCTCGAAGTCGGGGGCGAGGGCACCGCAGACCGGGCAGGAGTCGGGCCGGCGGCCTTCGGCAAGGTAGCCGCAGAGGTGGCAACCCCAGAGGAACTGGGCGACATCGCGCTCGGACACATCGGGGTGTTCCTGGAGGCTCGCCAACGCCTTATCGAGGATGGCGGCGGCGCTGGCGGCGGCTCCGGGCTGGGTCGACGCGGGCATTTCGCCGGCGAGGAGCGCGCGCGTGGAGTCGAGCGCATGCTCGATGAGGGTGGGCGCCGGAAACGATCCGAGCTGTTCGCGGGCAAGCCCATGGGCGAGGGCGCGATGGGTGTGGGCCGCGGCGCGGAGGACTTTGGCCAGGTTGAATTGGCCGTTCCGGACAGCCTCTTCGGCCCCGGCCAGCGCGAGCGCGGCCAGGCCGGCCGACCGTTCGAGTGCGTCCTCGCTCACGGCAAAACCTCCCGACAGCCAGTCCGGGCCGACTCTAGGCGGGGGCCAGCGGGCTTACTGTGACCTGCTTCACAGAACCCGTGAAAGATCGCGCGACCCGGGTGGTCTTTCCATGTAGAAGGACCCGCGCAAAGCGGAGAGGTGAACCGATGGAACTGAAGCTGATGATGCGCGTGGCGGTGGGCCTGGCCGGGCTTGGCACGATTGCGCTCGCGGCCTGCTCGAGCCAATCGCCCCAGACCAGTGAGCCGAACGTGATGAGTACGCCCGGCCCAACGCAGGTCGCGAACATCCCGGGCGCAACGCCAGGGTCCACCACTCCCGCGACGGACACACCTGACACCGATCCCCGGGAGCTCGAGGTGCTCTGGGTGGTTGCCGACCATGCGGGCGCCGGGGCGCTGACCGTGCGGTTTGCGACGAACACCGAGACGACCGCGGAGGTGACCACCTACCGTTCGGCGCCGGATGCCCCGGGTTTCCCGGCGGAAGTCTCGAGCGAGCCGAAGCAGGTGCATGTGGTGAGCATCCCCACGGGGATGGAGGACTTCGGCGTGGAGGTGGTGGTGACCGACGGGGCGGGGCGGAGAGCGACCGCGTTGCTGGAGCTGGGAAGCATCGTGGGGAAGCAGTACTGGGCGCGGGGCGCGGGGGCGGCGCCGGGGCTCGCCGTCTCGGGGATGCGGGCGACCGCGACCTGGACGAACCTGCGGAGTTCGGGTGAGCCGGACATCCCTGGCCGGGTGCTCCTGTTCGCGAAACGCGCGGGCTGCACGACCGCGGAGGCCTGCGAGGGCGAGCTGGTGGAAATGTTCACCGGCGACTCCCCCGGGGGCGACCAGGTGATCGAGACACACCGCATGGAGGTGCTCTTCCC
>JADLCX010000093.1 GCA_020846975.1 Phycisphaerales bacterium | reverse complement strand
GGAGCGTGTCGATGGTCTCCTGGACGATGGTGGTGCGGTCGTAGAACGGGACGAGCCTGACCTTGGAGACCCGGCCGTCCGCGAGCGTCTTGCTGGGAAGTCCGGCCTCGAGCTGGGCGATCTTCTCGTGGACGCGGGCGACCACTTCGCGCGGGTTCTCGCCGTAGCGCATGAGCACGACGCCGCCGACGGCCTCGACCCCGCCCTTGTCCAGCGCGCCGCGGCGGAAGTCCGGGCCGAGCTGGATCGTGGCCACGCTGCGGAGGTACAGCGGTGTGCCACCCTCCTGGCGGATCACGATGCGCTCCAGGTCTTCCACCGACTTGATGAACCCCAGCCCGCGGATGAAGTACTCGACGCCGGTCCGTTCGATCACCTTGGCGCCGACGTCGATGTTGCTCTTGCCGACCGCGCCGACGATGTCCATCATCGTGACGCGGTGGGCCCGCATCTTGTCGGGGTTGATGTCGATCTGGTACTGCTTGACGAAGCCGCCGACGCTGGCGACCTCGCTCACACCGGGGACGGACTGCATCTGGTAGCGGATGTACCAATCCTGGATCGAGCGGAGCTCGGCGAGGTCGAAGCCCTCGCCCTCGACCGTGTACCAGTACACCTGCCCGAGCGCGGTGGCGTCCGGGCCGAGCACGGGCGTGACGCCCTGCGGCAGTCGCTGCTGCGCGACATTCATCCGCTCCAGCACACGCGAGCGTGCCCAGTAATAGTCGATGCTGTCATCGAAGATCACGAAGACCATCGCGAACCCGAATCCCGACATCGACCGGATCGCTTTGACGCCGGGCGTGCCGGTCAGGCTCGTGGTGAGGGGGTAGGTGACCTGATCGTCGACGTCCTGGGGGCTTCGGCCCTCCCAGTCGGCGTAGACAATCACCTGCTTCTCGCCGATGTCGGGTATGGCGTCCACCGGCAGACGGATGATGGCCCAGTACCCCGCCGTGCAGACGCCCAGGATGATGAGCGTCATCAGGAACGTGTTCTTCATGCACCAGCGGATGATGGCGTTGACCATGCGTTGCTCCTTCGCTCAGTGCTTGTGCCCGCTCGCGGGAGCGGCGGCCGGTGGCGGCGCGTCCGTGGGAGCAACTGGAGGCGTATTCGACGGCGGGGTACTCGATCCGTGGTCGTGGCCCATCGTCGCGTGCAGTCCACCTGGGTAGAACAGACTCGGGTGGCCGGTGACCTGGAACTGGCTGTCGATCAGGAAGTTGCCGCGCGTCACCACCCGCTCGCCCGCCGTGAGGCCGGAGAGCACGGGGAAGTACGCGCCGGCGCGGGGGCCGAGTCTCAGTTCTCGCGGCTCGAAGAGCCCGCGGGCCTTCTCGACGTAGACGATCTGCCGCGTGCCGGAGTCGAGAACGGCCAAAGCCGGGACGGCCAGTGCGCCGCCCGCCGCCGCGGTCGAGCTCGCCGCCGGAGTCGCCGGAACCTCCTTGAGTTTCATCCTGCAGACCGGGCAGCGTCCCGGCTGGTCGTAGGTCTTTTCGCCCTCGCACTTCATCGGGCAGAAGTACCGGGCCGCGGGCGGTGGCGTGTCGGCCGGCACGGCGGAGTGCTTGTGACCGTCCTCGGCGGGCAGAGCATTGACGCTCGGGGCCGGCTGTCCGGGAATCTTCTCGAGGGGCATCCCGCAGATCGGACATGAGCCGCCGGTGTCGGCGAGAACCTGGGGGTGCATGGGGCACGAGAACTTGCCCTCAACCCCCGTTGGGGCAGCAACCCCTTCGGCGGTGAGCGAAGCCTCGATCGAAGCGGACACAAACATCCCGGGCTTGAGCGCGTGGTCCTTGTTTTCGATGTGCACGGGGACGCGAACGGTCCGCGACTGCTCGTTGACGAGGGGCTGAACGAATGTGACGAGGCCCTCGAAGGTACGACCTGGGATCGCTTCCGCGGTCAGCCGCACCTTCTGTCCGTAGCGAATCCATGGGAGGTCGTACTCATAGATCTCCAGGTACACCCACACCGAATCGAGATTGGCGATCCGGTAGAGGGCGTCGCCGGCCTTGAACCCGGCCTTCTCGATGATCGACTTCTCGATCACCGTCCCGCTGATCGGGGAGTAGAGTGTCACACGGTCGGTGGTCTGCTTCTTGTCGATCAGGTTGGTGATCTGCTCGTCGGTGAGCCCGAGCAGGCGCAGCCGCGTCTTGGCGACATCCACCAGCGGGCCGCCCGCCGCGCCGCTCTGGAGGGCGATCAGCAGCTCCTGCTGGGCGACCAGAAGCTCGGGGCTGTAGACCTCGGCGAGGTGGTCGCCCTTGCGGATCTCCACGCCCGTGAAGTTTACGAAGAGCCGCTCGGCGTAACCATCCACCCGCGGTGTGATTGTCGCCAGGGAGGACTCGTTGTACTCGATTCGCCCGACCGCCCGCAGCTCGCGCGAGAGAGGGCGTGTCTCAACGGGCACCGTCTCCACGCTCGCCATCGCGAGGGCGTGCTCGGACAGTTGGAGCGTTGGAGCCTCGCCCGCCGCGGTCGCTGTCGCCGAGGCGGCGGGGATAAGGGGCATCTCGCAGATCGGGCAGTCGCCCGGCTGGTCGAGCCGAACCTGCGGGTGCATCGAGCAGGTGTACACCTGCGAGGCGGGAGCCGGCACGGCGCCGGGCCCCGGCGACGCGCCCGCCGAGGTTGCGGGTCGGCCGCCGCGTCCGAGCCAGTAGCCGCCCGCGGCGGCCAGGAGGATGATGGCGACGATCGCTGCGATGGTCAGTGTGTGCTTCATGGGCGTGCCTCCGTGGGCTGCGCAGGTTGGGGGCGGGTGACGGGCAGGACGGGGGCTCCCTCGGGCGTCACGCCGGCAATCACGAGTGAGATCGATGCGATGGCCAGTTCTTGCTGTGTCCTGGCCTCGATGTTGCTCAACTCAAACTCGAGCAACTGGCGTTCGGCATCGATCACATCCAGGAACGAGGAGCGTCCGCTCGCATAGCCGGAGCGAGCGGCGTCCAGCGACTGCCGCGCTCTCGGAAGCAGCGTGACGCCGAACAGGGTCGCGTTTCGCCCGCTCTCGCGGTACATGTAGAGCATCGAGGCCAGTTCGGCCGCGACAGAGATGTGCTCGGCCGAGAGACGAGCCTCGGACGAGCGTCTCTCCCCCTGCGCCGCGGCGATCTCCGCCGCGATCTTGTCACGCCAGATGGGGAGTGTCATGCTGGCTGTGGGGCGCCACATGACCGGGCTCGCCTTTACATCCGCCTCGATGCCAACGGTGAAGTCGGGCACCCGGCTTGTTCGCGCCAGATCGAGCATCGCCTCGCCGCGCCGGACGTCGGCCTCCATTTGTCGCAGCACGGGGTTGCGCTCCGCGGCGATCGCCAGCACGGTATCGGGCGGGGGCGGTGGGACACCGGCCTCGAACGTCGTGGGGATCGGCGCCGCGCCGTCGGATGGGGCATGGCCGAGCGCGGCCCGGAACTCCGCCTCCAGCACGCTGCGGGAATCTTCCAGATTGGCGATCTGGTTCGCGAGTTGATCGCGATCGATCTGGGCACGCAAGACATCCTGGATCGTGCCACGGCCGACCCCGACCTGCTGTTGCGCCTGCGACTCCACTTCTCGGAGCAGGTCGAGGGTTTCTCGCTGCACGCGGATCGTGTCGCTGAGGAAGTGGAGGCGGATGTAGGCGGATTTGGTGGCGTACGCGGTCCTCAGCACCTCGCCCTCGAAGGCGAAATAGCCCACGCGCGACTCCGCGGCGGCCACATCGCCGGCCGCCCGGAGTTTGCCCGGGCCCGGCAGGTCGAGCATGAGGCCCGGCATCACGGTCTCGACGGTGTCGGTGATATCGGCCTCGAAGGTCAGCCGCGGGTCGGGGAGCGATCTCGCTGCAGCGATGCGTTCGATGGAGGCGGCCCAGGAGTAGTACGCCGCTTCCACCCGCGGGTTGTTGAGCATGGCGTAGCGCAGGTAGTCCGCGAGCGGCGACTCCGGGGTGAGCGAGGGCAGCGTGGGTCTGGCATCACCGGGCCTGTAGAGCGTGCGGACGCTCTCGAGGTCGGACCTGGCCGCTTTCTCCGAGTCGATCGGCGTGCCGACACACCCCGCCAGCGATGTCGCGGCGAGACACAGGGCTGCAAAGTCGTGCATCCGAGGATCGATGCGTCTCATAATGGGCCTCACTTGTGGTCGGCCTTGATCTCGCGCGATGACCAATGCATGTGGGCGACCTTCGGGGCGCCCCCGTCATCGACGACGACGAACGTGATGGCGGCGAAAAACGCCTTCCGCTGCTTTCCCTCCCCGATGGTGAATGTTCCCGTCTGGCTGATGAGCCGGGCCGTGCCGATCGCGGATTCAGTCTCGGTGGCGGTTCGCCACTGGTACCCGGCGAGATCCTTCAACTCGGGCTTGAGGTGTTCATCCCGGTAGCGCTCCCACGTTCCCTCGTCGCTCCCGTTCTCGAGCACCGTCGCCTTGCCGTTGCCCAGGAACAGGCGGTCGATCGCGGCAACATCACCGGCGGTCATCGCCGCCTGAAACCGGCGCGCGACCTCGACGCAAGGCGAGGCCGGTGCCACTCTGACATACTTCGCCAGGAATGCGTCCTTCTCGCCATCGGTCCTCGCATCCCACTTTGTTTCGCATCCGGGGCAGCAGAAGCCGATGGTGTGGCCCCGCCACACGCGGGTCGGGGATTCGGAATCCACCTCCTCGCCCTTGATGGGGCAGCGGTCGTTCACCGCCTTCGCGGGCTGCGCGGCCGGGCTTGGTGACTCCCGCGACTGCTGATGCTCCGGTTGGGCAACGGCCAGAATCGAGCCAGACACGAAGAGGGTGGCAACAACGAGGGATGCACGAATGAACATGATGGGCCTCCGTGGAGGGTAATGGCAGATGGATCGCGTTACGGCGAGTAAACAGTGGGTGCAAAGTGGGGAACCGGGTCGCTTCCGGATACGTGCCCGCGCGTTGAGGCCCGAGGGCGCTCGGCTGCACGGGTGCGGCACGCGCGGCTACACGACGAGCGCGCAGTGCATGCGCAGGAGCGACGTTTGGGGTCGTCCGACCGCCCGCTGCTCGATGTCCCGAACTCGGAACGAGGCGGGCGGGCGGAGGTCCGTCGATCCGGACCAATCGAGAATGGCGACAGCTACCGGCGCGGGCAGATCGAAGGTCGCCTGCGCGACCGTGAGCATCTTCCCGGTGTTCTTGCCGCACGGGCAATCGTGCTGGTCCTCTCCCGGTCCTTTTTCAGGGGTGGAACCGTGATGCGGGTCAGTCGCGGAAGAGTGGCAGCGGCAATGCGTCGCGTGGCCCTGTTCCGTGCCTTCGCCTCGATCGGCAGCGACCGGCCGGCTTTCGGATTTCGCGCCGACCGACACGCACCCGGCCAGCAAGGAACGGAGATCGCAGCAGCAGAACGGCACGGCCAGCGCCAGCAGAAGCGTCAGCACGAACCGGATTGGGCTGCTGCGGCTCAGCATACTTAGGGGGAGTATATCCCGGCACTGCGTTGTTCGCCGCGGGCCCTCCGGCGTTCGCCCTGAAGGCGGTTTTGGGGGAGAGCCGGTCGGAGAGTGTCGGGGGAAGCCCCGTCTGGGTTTCGAACTGAGACCGACTCCTTGCTCCGACTCTCGGTTGACCACCGCGAGGAATCCCTCATGTGGACGCCTTGGACCTTGGCCGCCGCGACACGCAGCACGATCGTTGGGACGGGGGTTTCCGATGCCGGCGCCGACAGCCGTCCCGCCTGCCGGGCTCTCGGTCTTGAAATCGAATCTCGGGGCCCGACCGCAACCACCACGCTTGCTCTCCCCCCCACCGGCGCCAATCCTCCCAAACTCTCGCGCTCTATGGTTGACGCCCCCCGCGAGGTAAACAGGAGGGTTGCTCTCGGCACCCCTTCGGCCGGTTCGGAATAGCGGAGGGTCAGAACACCATCTGCGATCCTGGAACCGCGCACTGGCCCAACGCGCCCTCGGACTCGCTGCCCGCGCCGGCCGCGCGGGCGCAGATCGTGGACCACGCCGCGCTCGACCGCACGCAGACGATCAATATCCTCAAACACCTCGGCGTTTCTCCGCTGCCGGACCTCGACCCGATGTCCTTCCGCGCCGCCTGCGCGACGGCGACCGGCCGCACTCCCCCTTGATCTCCATCACGGCGATTCGTAGGGCAGGACCGTGTGGCCGCCGTACGCCACGATGCCGTTGCGGCGCATCGAGCACTTCTCCAGCACCCGGGTCGACGCGGCGTTGCCCGGCAGCACCAGCCCCACGATCCGCGGCAGGCACAGCGTCGTGAACCCGTACGCGAGGCTCGCGGCGCACGCCTCGGTCGCCAGGCCCCGACCCCAGTACGGCGGCAGCAGCCGGAACCCACATCGACGACGCCCAGGTCATCCAGGCGCTTGAGCCCGCAGAACCCGATGAACGCGCCCGTCTCTCTCAGCCCGCACGCCCAGCGGCCGAAGCCCGCCCCGCCGCGCGCGGGATCAAAGTCGGGATTCCGCTCGATCGCACGCCGCGCCTCGTCGAGCGAGCCGATCGGCGGCTCGCCGGTGAACCGCATGACCTCGGGATGGCTGTTGAGCGCGAAGAAGCCCTCGGCATCGCCGGGGACCATCGCGAGCAGGATCAGGCGCGGCATGACGGGCCCGGTGCGATGGTCAATCATGCGTCGCACTCCCTAGCCCGCCTGCGCTACCGAATCCGCCACGCGGATGTCGTCGATGGTGTAAGAGCACCGCGGGTCGAGTTCACGCGCCAGGCGCACGACGCGCCTTGGCGCGGCCCGCCTGCACGAACAGCATCGTGACCGCGCCGTCGCGCCCTTCGCCCTGGAACCTGGTGACGCCGTAGCCCTCGCTCTTGAGCCGCTCGAACAGGACGACGCCCTCGCGCGTGAACACCCGCACGACCTGCTCGCCGAACGGGAGCCAGCGCTGGAGCGTCACGCCGATGTGGTTGCCGGTGGCCGCGCCCAGCGCGAACGCGAGGCCCTAGGTCGGCTCGGACCGGATGTGCTCCATGACCGCCGAGACCGCGAAGACCCAGATGGTCATCTCCAGCAACCCGAAGAGCCACGCCAGCCCGCGGTTCCCGTTCACGACCGCCACCGTCCGCACCGTCCCCAGCGATACATCGCCGATGCGGGTGAGGATGATGAGCACGCACCCGATGATCAAGTCCCACGGCATCGCGTTCTCTCTCTGCATCTGTGTGCGACTCAGCCGCCGTGCGAAAACCAGAGCGCCGGACCGTCTTCACTTCGTCGTCGCGGCGTCGAGAAAGCCGGTGATCATCGGCGCCAACCAGTCGGTGTGTGCCGTCACGTTCATGTGATCGGTGCCGGGAAGCACCGCCATCTGCGCGTGCGGGAGCGCCCGGAACAAGTCCGCGGCGTGCTCGGGACGGATCACGTCGGCATCGCCGATGACCACGAGGGCCGGCGCGGTGATCCCGCGTATTGCGTCGGCGGGAATGTCCTTGAAGTCACGCATGCGCTGCGCGGCTTTGTCGTGGAACATCCGCAGGTTCTCCGGGTGCGGCGCGACCTTGAGATAGGCCGCTTGCAGTTCCTTGGGCATGTCTTCGAGCCTGGCCTTGGCCAGCATCTCCCAGAGCCATGGATAGGCGCCATCGCGGCTGGCCAAGGTCGAGGCCAGCACGAGTCTGTGCACGACCTTCGGGTGTCGGATTGCCACCTGCAGCGCGATGGTCCCGCCGTTGCTGAAGCCGAAGAGGTCGGCCTTGTCCACGTGGAGGTAGGCCAATAGGGCGGCCGTGTCGTCCGCCGATTGCTCGAAGCTGAAGGGCCGATCGGCGATATCCGCCGTGTGCCCGTAGCCCTGCTGCTCGAACGCGATCACCTGGCGGTCGCGCGCCAGCAGCGGCAGGATGAGGCGAAAGTTCGTGTCGATGGTGTCGCCCCCGCCGTGCAGCAACACGAGCGGCGGATGCGCCGGGTGCGCGGCGCCGTGCACCTCGTAGTACAGCCGGAGGCCGTTGACGGGCGCGTGGCCGGACTGAACCGCCTGTTTCCGCTCGATCATCACGGATGCTCCGGGACGTTGCCGCCCGATCTTCTCCACAGGGATGCGCTGGTATCCCTCTTCCCCCATCGCTCCCGCCTTGAACGCTGGCGAGTCGTCGCGCAGCCGGAACGCGCCGGCCGATGCGCCGGTCCGCGCCGCGGCATCGACGAAGAGCGGATCGACGCCCAGCAGGTTGTGCTCGATCGTCACCAGCGACCCGGAGCCATTCTCGAAGTCGCTCCACGTCCCGCCGAACTGGATGTTCCGCCCGATGATGTTGCCCGTGGGCGCGGGGGGCGGGGGCGTGCGTGTCATCAGCGTCGCCAACTCCGGGTAGCGCTCGCTGTAGGGCGGCTGGTCGAAGCGGATGCCCGTGAGCGTCCCCTTCTCCTTGACCTCGCGCAGCCAGTCGTCGGACCACTTGTGGGCCCAGCCCAGGCCGCGGGCATCCACGTGCACCGCGGGCTTGCAGTCGATGAAGAGGTTGTTCTCGACGCGGTTGTCCATCCCGCCGCCGATATACGCGGCCATCGTCACGTCGTAGAAGATGTTGCCGGTGATCGTCACGCCGCTGAACATGTCGTCGAGGTAGATGCCGATGCAGCCCTTGGCCCGCCCGCCCTTGAAGCCGCTGAGGTGGTGCAGGAAGTTGTGGCGGATCACGTTGCCCCGCCCGGTCCAGTCGCGCCCGGCGTAGATCGCCCCCGCGTCGTTGGACTCCTTGCAGACGTCGTGGATCTCGTTGAACTCGATGGCGTGGTCGTTGCCGCTGAAGACGATGGCCGTGTGCGGCGAGTCGTGCAGCAGGTTGTGCGCGGCGCGGTTGCCCACGCCGGAGAGGGCGATCCCCTGCCGGTTCATGCGGTTCCACCGGCTCCAGTGGTGGATGTGGTTGTTCTCGGCTGTCAGCCGCCCGGGTGTGAGCGTCTTGCGGTCGCCGCCGCCGAGGCTGACCCCCCCGTCGCCGGTGCCGGTGATCTCGCAGTTGTGGACGCCGCTCTCTTCGCCGCGGATGCTCACGGCCCACGAGCCGATGTTGCGGAGCGTGCAGTCCTCGACGCGGTTGCCCTTGGCCTTCTCCATGCGGAAGGCGGTGCCGCGGGCGTGCTCGAAGGTGAGACCGCGAAAGGTCACAAACTCGGCACTGCTGAGCGTGACGAGCGAGTCGAGCACGGACACGACGGCCTCGCCGTCCTTGATCGGGCGCATCTCCGCATCCGGCGGCCAGAAGAAGATGACGCCCGCCGCGCGATCGAGGAACCACTCGCCGGGGCGGTCGATCTCGCAGAGCAGGTTGAAGCCGTAGAACCAGCCGCCCTGGCGGTAGCCGTAGTGGTGGTTCGGCGGCGCGAGCGTGATGCGGCGGGCCGCGGGGTCGATGGACGCGATCTTCTGCCGCTCCTCGGCCCAATCATGGAGCCAGTAGCCCAGCGCCCACGGCTCGGTTTCATCCTTCCACCGCGCGAGCCGCTCCGCCTCCCTCTCGTCGTAGGTGATGATCCCCTCGACGCGGGCCTTGGCGCGCGGACGCTTGATGTCTGTCTCGCCCAGCACATCGGCGATGGTGATGAAGTCCTCGTTGGGGTAGCGAGAGATCGTCTGCGGCTGGTCGCGGAAGAAGAGTTCCAGCCCCGGGCCGCCCTCTTTCCCGAACCCGCCGCCCATCGTGCCGAAGTCGGTCACGCCCATCGCCCGCAGGTCCGCCTGCACCACGCGCCCTCGCGCGACCGGATCGAGCCGCGCCAGCACGGCGGGGTCGGTCACGGGCTTCCACCCGTTGACTCGGCGGCCGCCGGAGATGCGCACCTCCGCGCCCAGCGCGGCCTGATAGATGATCGGCGAGCCCTCGGTCCCCCCATCCTCCGTCGAGAGCTCGAACGCACGGACGAGTTCGTACGTCCCGGCGTGGAGCGTCACCACGGCGGCCCCGCCCGCTCCCGTGGTACCCTTTCCACGCGGCCCCGCCGCCCTCCTGATCGCACGGACCAGATCCCGTGCTCGCTCCAGCGTCGCGACGGGGTGCGCGGCGCTGCCGTCGGCTTGGTCGCTGCCACCCGTGGCCACGTGAAGCTCCGTACCCACGACCGGTGATGGCGCGGGTGCCTGGGCCGGCGCACGGCCGCCCCAGAACACGGCGAGCCCGGCGGTCAAGACCCATCGCAACTGTGTGTGCATGGGGGAGTCTAGGAGTTTCGGGCACCGTCACGGTCACGCTGCGGTCGGTTCGGACGCGGCGAATCGCCGCACCACTCCCCCACCGGGCGTTGCGCCGGTACGGCAAACTTGCATACGGCTGGTGGGCCCGAAAGGGCGGTTTCGGGCCTCGCCCCCGGTTGCGATGCTGAAGCCGCACCCATCGCGGTCCCACGGCGCATCCCCGATCGATGGCAGTCCGTGGACATTGACCAGCTCTCGGTGACCGAACAGCGGGCGATCTTGCTGCGTGCGGGAGCATGACTTGTGGAGCACCGAAGTTCGATCCGTCTGGCAATGGCGGGTCAGGGCGAGGCCATCGGAGCGACGGTCGCGGTGATCGTGGAGGCCGGACTGCTTCGGGTGATCGAGCCCTTGCTGGCGGAATCCTGGAGCCGGTGGCCCGCGGCGATCGACGAATGGCGTTGGGGATCCGCGGAGACGGCCCGGCCGCTCAGAGTGACGAAGGTCGGCAGTGACGATGGCGGCTCACCGAGCACGGCCGGCTCGCGAGTGCGGCTTGTCGGAGCGGGCACGGCGGCGAGCGCCCGAACTACCTGACGACGCGAAGAGTTCGCTATGCCCGCGTCGGACGCACGGGCTACCTTCTGGTGATGTCCAAGCATGTTTCCATTGCGGTGGCGGGGGCGACGGGGGCCGTCGGGCGCGAGATGCTCGAGATTCTCGAGCAGCGGAGGTTCCCGCACTCGTCGATCAGGCTGCTGGCGAGCGAGCGGTCGGCGGGGCAGAAGATCGCGTACCGCGGCGAGATGCACGCCGTGCAGACGCTGACGCACGACGCGCTCAAGGGGGTGGATATCGCCCTGTTCAGCGCGGGAGGGAGCATCAGCAAGGAGTTCTGCCGCCAGGCGGCCGGGCACGGGTGCACGACCGTGGACAACTCTTCGGCGTTCCGGATGGATCGGGACATCCCGCTGGTGGTGCCGGAGATCAACCCGGAGGCTCTCGGGCCGGCGGATGCGCGTGGAATGCGAGCGATGAAGAACGCGGATGGGACGGGGCGGATCATCGCCAACCCCAACTGCTCGACGATCATCCTGCTGATGGCGCTGACGCCGCTGCGGAACGCGTTCGGGGTTGAGCGCGTGATCGTGAGCACCTATCAGGCCGCGAGCGGCGCGGGCGCCAAGGGGATCGACGAGTTGGAGCAACTCACGCGCGCGGACCTGGCCGGGCAGGAAGTGCGGGCGAAGTTCTTCCACGAGCCCTACGCGTTCAACCTCTTCAGTCACAACACGGCGGTCGATCCGCAGACGGGTCTGAACGTCGAAGAGACCAAGGTCATCAAGGAGACGCACAAGATCTGGGGCGATGACACCGTGGGCATCTCGGCGACGTGTATCCGCGTGCCCGTGAGGCGGGCGCACGCGGAGAGTGTGAACGTGACGCTGAAGAAGCCGGCGACGACCGAACAGGTGCGGGACGCGCTGGCGCGGTTCCCGGGCGTGTCGATCGTGGATGATCGCGCCGCGAACCGCTTTCCCACGCCGCTCAAGGCCAGCGGAAAGGACGACTGCCTCGTCGGGCGCATCCGCCCCGATGCCTCCCGCGGCAAGGACCCGGGAGCCGCCACACTCGGCTTCGATCTGTTCGTCTGCGGCGACCAACTCCGCAAGGGCGCTGCGCTGAACGCGATCCAGATCGCGGAGTTGCTGGTGTGAACGAGCCGCGCACGCGGCACGCCGCGCCCTCTCCGACCCAATCGCCAACCGGGGGTTTGCGCCGCGCCGAGGCTCGCGACATCGTGATCGACGTCATGGCGAGCAGCCCGCTTACTGCGTGCGCGGCTCGTTCATCTTCGCCGCAGGGCGCACAGGGCGATGGCCATCGCATCGGCCACATCGGCGGGCTCGGGACGGGCGTTGAGGCCGAGTTGGACGCGGACGCCCTCCTGCATCTGGATCTTGGCGGCGTGACCGTTGCCGGTGAGGGACTTCTTCACTTCGGTCGCACCGAGTTCGACGAGTTCGAGCCCGGCGCGGCGGATGTTGAGGAGCACCACGCCGCGCGCATGACCCATGATGATGGCCGTCGTGGGGTGCTTGTAGTGGGCGTAGAGCTTCTCAACGGCCACGATGCTCGGGCGAGTGCGCTCGATGACCTCGCGGAGATCGGCATCGAGTTCGGCGAGCCGCTGGGACACCGATTTCGCCGCCCCACCCCCTCCACCCCCCCGGTCCCTCCCGCGGCCACCGGAAAGACGAATGACTCCGGCCTCGATCATGGTGGCGACGCCGCGGCCGGAGGATCGCCGGGGCGACGGGCGGACGGAGCGGCTGACGGCTTCGAGGCAGGCGTAGCCGGTGACCCGGAGGCCGGGGTCGATGCCGAGCACGCGCGTCCCGGCCGACCCACTCACGGGCGGACTCCCTTCGACTTCGCCGACCTGGCGGCGCCGGCGGTGTAGCGTCGCATCCACATCGCGACGGTCTTGCCGATGACATCGGTTTCGAGGTTGACATGATCGCCACTTTTGAGTCGCTTGAGCGTGGTCTTGGCAAGGGTGGTGGGGATCAGGGCGACGGAGAAGCCCCCAGCTCCCTCACCCCCGCCCTTGGTGCTGCGACCGTCGCACCAGGTGCCCACGACGGTGAGCGACACGCCATCGAGGGTGATGGAACCTTTCGGAACGATTGCCGCCATCAGATCAAGGCCCTCAGGGCCGACCGAGGCGGGAACATCGATGTGGATGCGCCAGTCGTCCGCCCGGCGCCGAACGGACTCGACGAGGCCGACACCGTCAACGTGGCCCTGGACAAGGTGACCGC
The DNA here is from genome assembly GCA_020846975.1 of Phycisphaerales bacterium. Lineage (GTDB taxonomy): Bacteria > Planctomycetota > Phycisphaerae > Phycisphaerales > UBA1924 > JADLCX01. The sequence continues at coordinate 57,268 of JADLCX010000093.1, read as the reverse complement.
CCAGCAGGGTGCCCAGTGTCGCCGCGTGTTCGAGGTTGACGGGATCGCCCTTGCGGAGCCGACCGAGCGTGGTCTTGGCAAGCGTTTCAGGGATGACATCGAACCGGAGCAGCGGGCGCTTGGGCTCGATGGGCGCGCTGAGCGTGAGGCAGACACCAGCAATGGCGATCGAATCGCCCTCGGCGGGCGAGGTCCCGGGGGGAGCGGCCGACCACCCGCACGGGTCGATGGCCAGCCGCAGACCGCCGCCTTTTCTCGTTCGAGTCGCGTGCTCGACGCGACCGACAGCCTGAATCAGACCGGTAAACATGCGGGACAGAATAGCGTTACGATGTGTGCAGGAGTGCGAGCGGCGCCCTCACTCCCCCACCCGCCCCCCGTCCCCCCGGGTGTAATCCGGTTCGCGCCGGTCGAACACACGGGGACGCGCCTTGCTACCCTCTGCCCTTACCTCCTATCCCTCCAATCTCCACACGGTCCGACCTGCCCTTCGCCGGAGCCCGAGCACCATGAAGATGCCGCGAATCCTGAACGTCCGCCGCCTGTCCCGATTCTCCATTGTGCTGAGCGCGACCGCGGCTGCGGGCGCCATGCTGACGGGGTGCGAGACCGGGCCACAGGTGGTCTCGGCGGAGAAGCGGGCGTCGGCGGTTGTGCCGCAGCACGAGAGTTACGCCCAGTTCGGGTATCGCGTGGAGTGGCGGGGATTCCCGACGATGACCACCGGCGAGGTGGTGGAGCGGATGGAGATTCTCGACGACCTCGTGGCGGTCCAGGAGAGCGGGAGCGTGCTGACGGTGCTGGAGACCCGCAGCGGCGAGCGGAGGTGGTCGGACCCGGTGGCGAGCCCGCTGACCAAGTTCGTCGGGCTGACGCGGCATGACAAGAACATCATCGTGTCGAGCGAGTCGGACGCTTTCTTTTATGACGCGGACACGGGGGCGCTCCAGACCAAGCAGAAACTGTCGCAGGTCGTGAACACCAGACCGATCGTCATCGGACCACTGATGGTGTACGGATGCTCCAACGGGCAGGTGCTGGCTCACAACACGCTGAGCGGGTACCGGCAGTGGGGCTCGTTCCTGGACGACGCCATCGAGATCGACCCGGTGAGGATGAACGACGACGGGGTGATCGGGATCGTGGCGAGATCGGGCGATCTGCTGATCCTGAACGGCGAGCACGGGTTCGCGTACGGGCGGAACCGGATGTTCGGCGGAACCGATGTCTCGCTGGCCGCGAGTGAGACGACGCTGTTCGTAGCGAGCACGGACCACTCGCTGTACGCGTTCAACCGTGAGGGCGCGAGCGAGAGCTGGCGGAAGCGCACCGACGCGCCGCTCAAGTTCGCGCCGGCGTATCACGACGGGAAGGTCTACTGCGACATGGGCGGCGACGGGGTGTGCGCGTTCGAGGCGTACGCCGGCTCTCGCGTCTGGACCAACCCGAAGCTGCACGGGACGGTGATCGGGATGCGGAAGTCGCGGCTGATGGTGTGGGACGGGGCGACGGCGAGCCTCATCAACCCGGGCGACGGGTCGGTTGTTGAATCGGTCAAGCTCGACAACGTCGCCATGATCAAGTCGGACAACTTCGTGGATGGCAACCTGTACCTCGCGTCGGCGTCGGGTGTGGTCACGAAGCTCGTTCCTCGCAACTGAACTCACCGGCCCCGCGATCTGCATCGAACATGCCCAGCACCGCCTACCCCATCCGCCGCGCCCTGCTCTCGGTGAGCGACAAGACCGACCTGGTGCCGTTCGCGAAGGCGCTGGCCTCGCGCGGGGTGAAGATCGTCTCGACGGGCGGGACGGCCAGGGCGCTGACCTCGGCGGGCGTTGACGTGCAAGCGGTCGAACAGCTCACGCACTTTCCCGAGGGGCTGGACGGTCGCGTCAAGACACTTCACCCGGGCGTGCACGGCGGCATCCTCGCGGTGCGCAACAACCCGGAGCACGAGGCGTTTCTGAGGAAGCACGGGATCGAGCCGATCGACCTGGTCTGCATCAACCTATACCCGTTCCAGGAGACGGTCTCAAAGCCGGACGTCTCGATGTCCGAGGCGATCGAGAACATCGATGTGGGCGGTCCGGCGATGCTGAGGGCCGCCGCGAAGAACCACCAGTGGGTCACGGTCGTGCCCGCGGCGAGGTTCTACGACCGGATCGTGCAGGAGATGGACTCGAACGGCGGGTGCACAACGCAGGCAACCCGGGCCGAACTGGCCGCGGCGGCGTTTGCACGGACGTCGGAGTACGACGCGGCGATCACGAGTTTCCTCGGCCGGCACACCCCGGCGGCGTTTCCGCAGACGCTTCAGCTCGGCTACCTCAAGCTCGACGAGCTTCGCTACGGTGAGAACCCGCACCAGGCGGCCGCGCTGTACCGCGACCCGTCTTCGACCGGCCCGACGGTGGTGAACGCCCGCCAGCTCCACGGCAAGCAGCTCTCGTACAACAACATCAACGACGCCGCGGCCGCGCTGGAGGCGGCCAAGTCGCTCGGCCGGCTCAACGGGGCATCGGGTTGGTCGGTCGGCGCGGTGGTCGTCAAGCACACCAATCCGTGCGGGGGCGCGGTGGCGGGCACGCTGGCCGAAGCGGTGGCGCTGGCGATCGCGGGCGACCCACGTGCGGCGTACGGGGGGATTCTCGCGACGACGCACGCGGTCGACGCGGACGCGGCGCGCGTCGTCTGCGACCCGAGCAACTTCTTCGAGGTCATCGTCGCGCCCGACTTTGACGAGGCCGCGCTCGAGATGCTCCGTTCCCGCTGGGCGAATGTCCGATTGCTGGCGGTTGGCGGCAAGTCCCCTTCGACGGCCCGCAAGATGGAGTACCGCTCCGTTCCCGGCGGTATGCTTGTCCAGGAGCGCGACACCCGCATGCCGAACACCTCGGCGTGGGAGCAACGAGCCGGGCCGAAACCGACCGAGCGGCAACTCCACGCCGCCGCGGCGCTCGTTCTGCTGTGCAAGCACGTGTCGAGCAACGCGGTCGTCGTGGGTGGACCGGACGGCGAGCGCGGCATCCGACTCTTCGGCGTGGGTTCGGGGCAGGTCGATCGCGTGTCCGCGTGCCGGCTCGCGGTCGAGAAGGCCGGTCCGAAGTCGTCGGGCGCGGTCGCGGTGGGCGACGCGTTCTTCCCGTTCAGCGATGGGCCGCAGGTGCTGATCGATGCGGGTGTGAAGATGATCGTGCACCCCGGAGGATCGAAGCGCGATCAGGAGACGTTTGACCTCTGCGAGGCTCGCGGGGTCACTTGCCTGACCACGGAAGTGCGCCACTTCCGGCATTGACGGCCCTTGCAGACCGCACACTTCAATCCGATAACGCATCGATCGCTGCATCGATCGGGCCTTGATCGCACGGTTGAACCCCAAACAATTTGACGCTAGAATCCTGCCGATCAGACTTGTGACACCCGACGCCGCCGAAGGGCGACACCGGGCGATGTATGAGTACCCCACGGGCAGGCGCCATGAGTTTCGGGCAGCCGTCCCTCGAAGAGGCGGCAGGGTTGTTCGACCCGCTGCATCCGCCGTCCGCGGGCGCCATGGCGCTGGCGTGCCCGCTGGATTGCAAGGTCCTGGTCCTCAACAAGTTGTACATCGCGGTGCGCGTGATCTCGGCGCGGCGGGCCTTCAGTCTGCTCTGCCGCGATATCGCCGAGGTCATCCACGTCGAGGATCAGAAGTTCGCCAACTACGACTTCGAGTCGTGGGCCGAGATCTCGCAGTTGCACAAGACGTTCCAGCCCGAGAAGCACGACTGGGTTCAGACGGTGCGTTTCGAGATCGCCGTGCCGCGAGTGATCCGGCTGCTGGGATATGACCGCCTGCCGGCGCAGATCGTGAAGCTCAACCGCCGGAACTTGTTCGCTCGCGATCGCAACCAGTGCCAGTACTGCGGCCGGGCGTTCCCCACATCGGAACTGTCGATCGACCACGTGCTTCCGCGCGCGCAAGGCGGCGGCGATTCATGGGAGAACCTGGTGTGCGCGTGCGTGAAGTGCAACGCCCGCAAGGGCGGACGCACGCCGGACGAGGCCCACATGAAGCTGGTACGCAAGCCGATCCGCCCGAAGCGCAACCCGCTGATCTCGCTGCGGCTGGGTCAGGAGCGGTACTCGTCGTGGAAGGCGTTCCTGGACGACGCGTACTGGAACGTCGAGCTTCGCTAACCCGTTGCAAGCCACGAACTTGCCGACATCAACCGCGAGACGAGCCGCAGCCGGACTTGCGACGGGCGGCTCCGCCGGTTATCTTGCCCGGGCGCGAGGAACCCCATGCACGCCCGCATTCTCTCCATCACGACAACGGCCCTGTTGTGCTGCTCGCCCCTGACGACACACGCCATCGAAGTGCCCGTTGACGAGTGCGGCACAGTCCGACGACTGGCCGCGTGCACCTACTTCGAGACCGATGACGGCGATGCGTGGTTCCTGCCGCTGAGCGTCGGATTGCCGCTGGTCGGTCAGCACGGTCGTCTCACGGGCATGCTCGAGTTGAGCTGCATATCGCCCTGCCCGATCGCGCACGGGTGCATCGTGAGTTCCGCCTTCGTGACGGTCTGCGAGCAGCCGCCGCAGTGCCCCGCCGATTTCGATGGCTCGGGCTCGCTCGGGGTGCAGGACCTCTTCGAGTTCCTGGGCGCGTACTTCGGCGGGACGCTTGGACCATCGCCGCCGGGCGGCGACTTCGATCAGAGCGGAGCGATCTCCGTTCAGGACATCTTCGAGTTTCTCGAGGCGTGGTTCGGCGAGTGCCCGTGAAGCCCCGGCGTTCAGATCACTTCTTGCCGGGCTTGGTCCCGCCAACTTTCGGCTTGACGGTCGGGCGCGGCGGCGCGGGCGCGAGCGCGTCGGCCTTGGCGGCGAAATCGAAGTCCTTGGAGGTGATCCCTCCGGCATCGTGTGTCGAGAGCGAGAGCGTGACCTTGTTCCAGCGCACAAGGATGTCGGGGTGATGCTGGTCGGTCTCGGCCTGACCGGCGATGGCGTTAACGAACTTCATCGCCTCGACGAAATCGCTGAACTGGTAGGTCCTGTTGATCGCGCCCCCCGTCTCCGACCAGGCCGGCAGCCGCTTGATCGACTCCTGAACTTCGGATTCCGTCATGCGCTCCATCACGGGCTCCTGACCTGAACCTCGCCGCCCACGCTCCGCGGAGAGTGTACCTTCCTCGCGGTGAACAGGCCCGCATCCACATCCCAGGCCCAGCCTCCGCCAGTTTCCCGGCTGGCACCGTCGCCAACGGGCGCGCTCCACCTGGGCAACGCGCGGACGTTCCTGGTCAACTGGGCCTTGGCCCGAACGAACGGATGGAGGCTTGTCCTCCGAATCGAAGACTTCGACACGCCGCGCATCAAGCCCGGCGCCACGACCGCGGCGATCGAGACGCTCCGCTGGCTCGGCCTTGATTGGGACTCGTGGCCATCGTGCGGCGCGGGACCGGGCTGGCTGGTTCAATCGGACGACATCCAGCCCTATCGCGATGCGATGCGATCGCTCGCCGCGCGCGGGCTTGCCTATCCCTGTGAACTCACCCGAAACCAGATCGAGGCCGCCGCGTCGGCGCCTCAGGAGGGCGCACACGATGTCGCCTTCCCTGCTTCGCTGCGCCCGCCGCACACGGGGCGTCCGTTCGATTTCGACGCGCTCGACGGCACGCCCGATGAGACGCTCCGGCCGAACTGGCGGTTCATCGTCGAAGCCGGCGAAACTCGCGTTGCCGATCGATTCGCGGGTGATCGCTCGTTCGATGTGGGCGCGATCGTGGGCGACTTTGTGCTCTGGACCCGGCGCAACCAGCCGTCGTACCAGCTCGCGGTTGTCGTCGACGATCACCGACAGGGCGTTACGGACATTGTCCGCGGCGACGACCTGCTCGACTCCGCGGCCCGCCAACTGCTCCTCTACCGCGCCCTGGACATGACACCCGAACCCGCTCACACCCATCTGCCGCTGGTGCTCGGCGCCGACGGAAAGAGACTGGCCAAGCGGCACGGGGACACGCGGATCGACTCTTACCGGTCCGGGGGCGTCGCGCCGGAGGCAATCATCGGCCTGCTCGCGGCGTGGTGCGGAATCGCCCGGCCCGGGCGGCGACGCCGCGAGATGACGGCCGCGGAGTTTCAAGAGGCGTTCGATTTGTCTACGATGCCCCGCTCTCCGGCGGTCTTCACCCAAGAGGATGACGAATGGCTCTGGTCAACAGCTCGCTCGCGGCACGATCGGTAGCGACTCTGGTGCTGACAGGAACGGTCTTCATGCCCGGCTGCGACGACAAGAACCCGGCCGCGGCCAACGTGATGCCGGTCAAGATCGCCGGCAGGACGTTCTACCTTGAGGTCGCGGCGGAGGACCAGGTTCGCATGAAGGGCCTGGGCCAGCGGACACACATCGAAGACGACGGCGGCATGATCTTCTCGTTCACCCCGTCGCAGACGGGCGTGCAGAGCTTCATCATGCGAGACTGCCCGATTCCGATCGACATCATGTATCTCGACGGCGCGGGTCGCATCCTCACGACGCACGCCATGGTGCCGGAAGACCCCCGGAAGCCCGACGGGTCGGAGGGCAAGACCGGAGACTGGAACAGCGCGGCGGGGCGGGCCTACGACAAGCGTCTCAAGGGCTACTCCAGCCGCTTTCCATCGCCCGTGGTCATCGAGGTGCAGGGCGGGATGATCGCCAAACTGGGCGTCAAGGAGGGCGACCAGGTCTCCTTTGACATCGCCGCCCTCAAGAAGCGCACGAAGTAGTCCGATCTTTCCGAGGTCGGGTTCGGTTGGAGCCCCGCGACTCAGGACGGGTCCGGTAACACTCTACTCCCGCCCCCCCCCCCCCGAGTCGCGGCCCACGATCGGACGCACGGATGCGCACCCACACCATCGCCCTTATCGCCAATGCCGATTCAGACGCCGCACGCACGGGCTGGTGGGAGTCGATCTTCAGGCACTGGCCCCAGGGCGTACCCGCTCCACGGCTCGAACTGGTCACACCCGAGATCCTGCTGACCGACGGACGCACGCTCAAGTCGCTCCAGAACTGGGACGCCGCGATTCTCGCGCCCGTGCTGTCGAGCCTCGATACGGCCGCGTGTCAGGCGATCGATGTGCTCCAGCAGTCGATGATCCCGACGATCCTGCTCGTGGCCGAGCCCCCGGCTCGCCTTGATACATTCCACCCCGGCGCGGTCGTCGTGCAGCCCATGTCCGCGCCGCCGGCCTCGACGGCCGCAATGGTCTACGCGCTTGCGCAGCGCCAGCCCGCCCTGCGTTCGCTCGAGCAGACTGTCCGGCTGGCCCAGTCGTTCCAGGGCGAGACCGCCGCGGAGATCGACCGCCTTCAGCAGGAACTGCTGCTGGCCGCGAAGGTGCAGCGCGACTTCCTGCCCAAGCACATGCCGTGCTCGGACACGGTCGAGTCGGCGGTTCTCTTCCGCCCGGCGAGCTTTGTCTCCGGCGATACGTACGACGTCACGCCGCTCGACGAGTACCGGATCGGGTTCTTCCTCGCCGACGCGATGGGTCACGGCGTTCCCGCCGCGCTGATGACGCTCTACGTCACCGGATCACTGCCCCGGCGCGAAGTGACCCGCGCGGGCGTGCGGCTCATCGAGCCGGCCGAGTCATTGGAGCGTCTCAACGCCGAACTGCACGAATCCATCGCCGGGCCGACTCGATTCGTCACCGCCATCTGCGGGACGATCGATACGCGGACGGGCCTCATCACCCTCGCGTGCGCCGGACATCCTGCGCCGCTGCGCGTCAGCGAGCACGGCGTGCGTCCGATCGACGTCGGGGGCATGCTTCTGGGTGTCGTCCCCGACACCAAGTATCAGCAGGTCACGATCAAGCTCGAAGAGAACGAGTTGCTTGTGCTCTACTCCGACGGTGTTGAGGCCGCCTTCGCGGGCCGCCACCACGCCGCGGACTCGCTCGCCAGCCCCGTCCCGCCCCACTTCATGCACTTTGCCGCCATGCGCCGCGGCGAGTCCCTTGCGAGCCTGGACGCCGCGATGGAGCACCTCGCGGCCGACCTTGACGGCCAGGCCGGGTCGTTCCACCAGGATGACGACCTGACCGTGCTCACGTTTGCGACGACCGGTGTGCGGGAGGGCGATGCGCCCCCTCGCGCGGCCGTCGTGCGCTCCGCTACGACCCCGGATTGAGCGTGTCGGACTCGATGAGCCCGTCCCTCAGCCTGAACACCCGCTGGCACCGCTTGCTGATGCGGTCGTCGTGCGTCACCATCACGATCGTCATGCCCTTCGCGTGCAGGTCCTGGATCACCGACAGGATCGCCTCTCCGGTCGCCGAGTCAAGGTTGCCGGTCGGCTCGTCGGCCATCAGCACCACCGGTCGCGTCACCAGCGCCCGCGCGATCGCCACCCGCTGCTGCTGACCGCCGGAGAGCTCCCGCGGCCGGTGTCCGAGCCGATTCCCGAGCCCGACCAGTTCGAGCGATTCGATCGCTCGCCGCCTTCGCTCGGCAGGCCCGATGTGCTGGTAGAACAACGGCACGGCGACGTTCTCCTCGACCGACAGCTCGGGAATGAGGTTGAACGCCTGGAAGACAAACCCGATCTTCTGGCCCCGGAACCGCGACAGATCCTCGTCGTCCATCTTGGCGCAATCGCGACCATCGAGCAGGTACTGACCGCTCGTTGGCTTGTCGAGGCACCCGAGGATGTTCATGAGCGTGCTCTTGCCCGAGCCCGATGCGCCCATGATCGCGAGGTACTGGCCGCGCGGGATGGCAAGGTCCACCCCGATCTCGCCGCGTCCGACGGCCTCGACGAGCACCGAGCCGTCCGGCTTGAAGTACGTCTTTCTGATGGCGCGCAGCTCGGCGATCAAGCCCGAACTCGGTGCTGATCCTGTGCGGCTTGACGTGGTTGGCTCGGCGATCACGGTCATTGGGGTTGTGGTGATACCGGGCGGAGATGCGCCGGATTCGGCGTCCGCACAGTTGGTCAGTCCCGGTTACGCCTCCTGCGAGCCGGTCTGATCCGCGATCTGGACCCGTGCCAGCGCGGTCATCGTGTCGGGCGCGAACTGGAAGACCTTGTCCAGCCCGGTGAGGCCCATCATCGTCCACAGGTCGTCGTTCAGCGAGCAGAGCACCAGCGAACGCCCGACCTCGATCAACCGCTTCCGCATGCGCAACAACGCGGCGATGTGGCTGGAGTTCACGTACGAGACCGATGCGAAGTTAAGGACCACGCTCGGCACCTTCCGGTCGCGCGGCTGGTCCTTCGCGGGCCGCAGACGGTCGAAGATCGCGGAGAGCTCCTCGGCAAGTTCCGGCTCGGCGGTCAGGTCGGCAAGGATGATGTTGTCGGACCAGTCGATGGGCATTGTCTTAGGGTATTCCGCCGCTCCGAGGCGGGAGCCTCCGGCACGCCCCATCGAGATCAAGAAAAAGCCCACCGGACGGCCGGTGGGCCTTGAAAAAGCGGCAAACTCCCGTCTCGGAAGAGCGGGATACTCCGATCACCCGAGCGTGATCTTGTCGGTGCCCATCGCGCCGTGGTCGTCCATGCCGCCGCGCTTGGGAGACTTCTTGCTCGGTCGCTCCTCGCGCTCGGCGGCGTCGGGCGCGCCGGCGGTATCGCCCCACTGAGCTCGCTTGAGCGACAGGCCGATCTTGCGGTCCTCGATATCCACGCGGAGGATCTTGACATCGACCTCCTCCATCGGCTTGACCACGTCCTGCGGGTTCTCGACCTTGTGGTCGGCCAGCTCGGAGATGTGCAGCAGGCCCTCGAGATCGTTCTCCAGCTCGACGAACACGCCGAAGTTGGTGATCTTGGTGACCTTGCCGCGGACGACCATGCCCGGCTTGTAGGCGTCGGGAATCGCGTGCAGCCACGGGTCCTCGGTGAGCTGCTTGAGGCCCAGCGCGACGCGCTGCTTCTCCTGGTCCACATCCAGCACGACGCATCGGAGCTTGTCGTTCTTCTTGAAGACCTCGTTGGGGTGCGTGACCTTCTTGGTCCAACTGATGTCGCTGACGTGCAGCAGCCCGTCGATCCCCGGCTCGATCTCGACGAACGCCCCGTAGTTGGCCAGGTTCCGCACCATGCCCTCGATGATCGTGCCGCGGGGATACTTCTCGCCGACCAGCTCCCAGGGGTTCACCTCGATCTGCTTCATGCCGAGGCTGATCTCCTGCTTGGTCTTGTCGATCTCCAGCACGACGACATCCACCGGGGCGCCCGGCTGCACCAGCTCGCTCGGGTGGTTGACACGCCGAGTCCAGGACATCTCGGAGATGTGCACCAGGCCCTCGATCCCCGGCTCGAGCCGCACGAACGCGCCGTACGACATGATGTTGACCACCTCGCCCTTGACGCGGGAGCCGACCGGGTACTTCTTCTCGATCTCTTCCCAGGGCGAAGCCTCCTTCTGCTTGAGGCCCAGCGCGATCTTCTCCTTCTCGCGGTCGATGTTGAGGACCTTGACCTCGACCTTCTGATCGATCCTGAGCATGTCGCTGGGGTGGTTGATCCGTCCCCACGACATGTCGGTGATGTGCAGCAGGCCGTCGATCCCGCCCAGGTCCACGAACGCGCCGAAGTCGGCGATGTTCTTGACCGTGCCGTTGATGATCATGCCCTCCTTGAGGGTGTCCATCAGCCGCTTCTTGGCGCTCTCGCGCTCCTCCTCGATCAGCTTGCGGCGGGAGATCACGATGTTCCGACGCTCGGTGTCGATCTTCAGCACCGCCGCGCGGATGTCGCGCCCGATGTAGTCGCCGATGTCGCCCGGACGGCGGACATCGACCTGCGACGCGGGCAGGAACACCGGCACGCCGATGTCCACCAGCAGGCCGCCCTTGATCTTCCGCATCACGCGCCCCTCGACCACGTCGCCCTCGCGGGTCGTGTCGATCAGCCGCTGCCAGTTGAGCATGCGGTCGGCCTTGCGCTTGGAGAGCGCGACCATGCCGCTGTCCTCGTCGATCTTCTCGAAGAGCACCTGCACCTTGTCGCCGACCCGCAACTCCGCGGCGTTGTCGAACTCCTCGCGGGCGATCAGGCCCTCGCTCTTGAGCCCGACCTCGACCACGACATCGTCGCCGGCAAAGCCGATGATCTTGCCGTCCAGGATCGAGCCCGGCGTGAACGAACTGACGGTCTTGTCCAGGAAGACATCCATCGTGCCGCCCCGCCCCATCACGGGCGAGAGCAGCGCGACAGCGTCATCGTCGGAAATCGAAAGAGATGCAATGAGGTTTTCGTCGATCATGGGTAACTCGTGAACTCGGATTCATCCGGCCGGATGCCGGGCATCCGTCCGCCCGCGAAACTCCTCGCGCGGGATCGAGGGCAATCAACAGCCGTCCCCGGCACCGGAGTTCGGTGAGGGGCCAACACCACGTGCGGGACACGCCGCGCGTCTTGAGCAACGCTGGTCCAGTTGTGTGGGGGTGCCCCGAGGGGGCGGCCAAGGGTGCGTGTGCCGCTCCCGCACCATGCGGGAGAACCGCGGCCCCGCGAGTCGTTCGCAGGAACTTGAATCGTAGGCCCCGCCATAGGCCGTCGCCACGCCCGCACCGCCGATTCTTCGTCAATCCTCGGCCGCGTCCTCCACGACCATCATCGCCGCCAAGTCCTTGAGAATACTCGACATACGTGCGCTCAGCCCCCCGCGAGCCATAACCGTATCCGCGCCGGCGGCCTTGGCCCTCCGCATGGACTCAACGGCCACGTGCGGCCCGTACGCCAGCACCCGCACGTTCCCCACTTTGCCGGCCCGCTCCGCCTCACGCACCCGCCCGATCAGGGCCAGGGCGGTCTCTTCGGCGTCCAGATCGACCAACAGAGCCACCGGGCGCGAGTCGGCCAGCCGGGCCTCCAGCATCTCCAACGTGCGCACGGGCCTCGCGGCGATCCCGAGCGCATCGGCCGTCCCTTTGATTTTGGCCGCCCACAAGAGATCGGCGGAGTGGAAGAGTATCATCTTGACCCCGGAATTGCCGAACGGCGCGGCCGTCCGCGGCGTAGCCGGAAAACGTTTTCAACGATCGTATTCCCCCCCGCCCCCTTCCAATCTGTCCAGCGAGTTTCTGTTCCGAATTCTCCCCCCGTCCCACCTCCCCACCTCCCCATGAGCAACTCCACCGCCGCCCCCGTCAAGAAGCCCCACTCCGCCCCCAGCCGCAACGGCATCCGCCGCGAGCTCTTCAAGAGCCCGGTGTTCGATGAGGTCGGCCTCCCCCTCGACCCCAACAACCTCTACCTCCAGACCGTGGACACCATGCTCACGGCCGCGGAGATGATGGAGCTCCCGCACGAGATCCAGTTGATCCTCGCCCAGCCCAAGAACGAGATCATGGTCCACTTCCCCGTGAAGATGGATGATGGCACGTTCAAGCTCTTCAAGGGCTACCGCGTCCAGCACAACAACGCCCTGGGCCCGTACAAGGGCGGCCTCCGCTTCCACCACGATGTCCACCTCGACGATGTCAAGTCGCTCGCGTTCCTGATGACGATGAAGACCTCGCTGGTCCGCGTCCCGTTCGGCGGCGGCAAGGGCGGGATCAAGGTCGATCCCCGCAAGCACTCGATGACCGAGATGGAGCGGATCGTCCGCCGGTTCACCACCGCGATCGCGCACCAGATCGGCCCGGACTACGACATCCCCGCGCCCGATGTCGGCTCCAACGCCCAGCACATGGCGTGGATCGCCGACACCTTCACGTTCCTCTCCGAGATGGGCGGGCACCAGCCCGAGGCCGTCATCACCGGCAAGCCGGTCGAGTACGGCGGCTCGCTCGGCCGCGAGAAGGCGACCGGCCAGGGCCTGGTCGATACGCTCGTCGAACTCGCGCCCGAACTGGGCATCAACATCCAGGGCATGACCTTCAGCCTGATCGGCTACGGCAACGTCGGCTCGTGGACGGGCCGCATCCTCGGCAAGATGGGCGCCAGGCTCATCACCGTGATGGACCACACCGGCGCGATCCGCAACGACAAGGGCCTCGACACCGAGGCGCTGGCCGTGCACGTCGCCAAGAACGGCGGCGTCGCCGGCTTCGCGGGCTCGACCAAGATCTCCAACGAAGAGTTCTACAAGACCAGGGTCGACGCCTTCATCCCCGCCGCGCTCGAGCAGATGGTCAAGGAGCAGGAGGCCGGGTGGATCAACGCCAGGTGCCTGGTCGAGGGCGCCAACGCCCCCACCACTCCGGCCGGCGACCGCGTGCTCAACGAGCGCGGCATCGAGGTCATCCCCGCGATCCTCGCCAACTCCGGCGGCGTGACCGTCAGCTACTTCGAGTGGGTGCAGAACAAGTCGTGCGTGAGCTGGGATGCCGAGGAGGTCGACACCGCCCTCAACCGCCACATGGTCTCGGCCGCCCGCCGCACCACCGCCGCTCGTCAGAAGTACAACTGCGACATGCGCACCGCCGCCTACATCGCCGCGCTCGAGAACATCGGCAAGGTCTACGCCGTCCGCGGGATCTTCCCGTAAGGGTGGAAGGGGTCGTGGGATCGTGGAATCAAGCAACAGAGCCCCGAGCGCAAGCTCGGGGTTTTTTATGTGCACCCACATCAACCGCTGATACTGTCAGCCATGAAGTGCCTTACACCGGGGCAGATCACCGTATGGTGGGAATCGCATTTCCGATTCTCCAAGCTCCCGATCAACGTCAGTGATTGGCCGCGAGAGTCAACGGACCGATTCGGAATCGACCTCGATGTCTTCCCGGCGGCACGGCTTCGCTTCGCATCATCGTCGATCGTGCGATGGCTCGCCGAGCCGGAATCGGACGACTTGTTGGTGTGGGTCTTCGAGTGCGGCATCTGGCCAAGTTCGGAAGATTGGAATCTCTATCAGATGTTTCGTGAGACCTGCGGCGGTCGATCAAGGCTTGAGGATGGGCCTGGTCACCTCTTCATGCTTCACGAACGCGAAGATGCCGCGACGCTCGTGTTTCTCTCCATCGCGTTCGGGTGGGGCATCATCGCAGCATCCTTCGACGGAAGACGGGCGATGTCGTTCAATCACGATGGCCACTTTTCGATCTGGTGTGAGGATGCCGCCTCGCGTGATTGGTTGGCTTCGGACCTCAGAAAGTGAGCCTCAGCGGCAACCACACCGCCCGACCGCCGCAGCGGCCTTCGGTGGAGCCGCCAACCCGCCCCCGCCCGATACTCTCTCCCCATATGAACCCTCCAGCCCGAACCCTGCACCTGCTTCCCTCCCTCTTTCTCGCCCTAACCCTCATCCTCCCTGCCGCCTGCACGGCCCAATCCCCCCCTTCCTCTCGCCCCTCTCCCTCCCCAACCCCCCCGCCAGCTGCCCCCCCCGCCTCCGCCCAACCCGCCCCCGTCATCGCGCTGTGGGTCACGCGCTTTGACTACAAGTCCCGCGCCGATGTCGCCTCCGCCATCGACCGCGCCGCCGACCTGGGCATCACCGATGTGCTCTGGCAGGTCCGCGGCCAGTGCGATGCGTACTACCAGTCTTCGTTCGAGCCGTGGGGCGAGGAAATCCTGAAGGGCTTGCCCGCAGGAGCCAAAGACCCGGGCTTCGATCCCCTCGCCATCGCCGTCGAGCGTGCCCACCAGCGCGGCCTGAGGCTGCACGCGTGGGTCAACATCATGCCGATGTGGAAAGGCACCCTCCCTCCAAAGAACCCCGAGCATCCTTTCCACAAGCATCCCGAGTGGCGCCTCCGCGATGCCGCGGGCACGCCACAGGCCCTCAACGACCACTACATCATCGTCAACCCCCTGCTCCCCGCCGTGCACAACCACATCGTCGGCGTCTGCCGCGAGCTGGTCACACGCTACCCGATCGACGGCCTGCACATGGACTACGTGCGGTTCGTCTCCGACACGATGAAGGACCCGGCCGCGTACCCGAGCGACCCGCGGAGCATCGCGATCTTCGAGGAGGCGACGGGGAAGAAGTTCAACTCTGCCGAGGGCAAGGCCGCCTTCCGCGACTTCAAGCGCGACAGGATCACCGAGCTGGTGCACCGCATCAGGCGTGAGGCCGTCGCGGCACGCCCCGGCGTCACCCTCACCGCCGCGGTCTGGCGCAACCCCGCGCTCGCGCGCGAGAACTACCTGCAGGATGCCGCGCTCTGGCTCAAAGAGGGCACGCTCGACCGCGCCTTCCCCATGACCTACACCAAGGATGATGCCCAGTTCGCGGGCGATGTGGCCCAGTGGATGGCGGCCGCGCCGGGGGCGGCCTTTTCTCCGGGTGTGGGCATCTACCTGCACACGCCGACCGCCAGCGGCCCCCAGTTCCGCACGCTCGCCGACAGGCACACCGCCGGCTTTGCCCTCTTCGCCTACGACTCGATGTACGAAACCTCCAACCCGCTCCAGAACAAGTCGCCCGCGCAGGTCGGCGAGCGCGCGGCGAGGTTGAAGGCGATGCAGGCCGAGATCGCGGCGTACCGGGCCGCGAACACGGCGGCCTTCTCGAACGCCCCGGCGACCAAACCCCGCCCATGATCGCTCTGGGCATCGACATCGGCGGCACGAGCATCAAGGCGGCGGTCGTGCGCGCCGATGCACCCCCCCACCATCGCCCGGTGTGGACGGCCCAGAGCCGCGCTTACGCCACGCCCGGGATCGATGAGCTCACTCGCCACCTCACCGACCTGCTCATCGCCGTCTCGACGATCGCCAAGGACCAGCCCCTGCGGGCCGGGCTGTGCGCGCCCGGCCTGTTTGATCCCGCCACGCGGACGATCACCCGCGCGGTCAACATGGCCTGCCTCATCGGCGTCGATCTCGACGCATTGCTTGCCGCGTGCCTGCCCTCCGGCGTCGAGATCCAGGACCCGCCACTGATCGTCTCCGATGCCCTCGCCGCGGCGACGGATTTTTGCCTGCACCACCCCACCCACCCCCAAGCGCTCCAACGCCGTGAGCCCGACCGACTCCTGGCCATCAGCCTCGGCACGGGCGTCGGCGCGGCCGTGCTCGACGATGGCCAGCCGCTGCGGGTTTCCGGAAACTCGCCCGGGCACTTCGGCCAGATGGATGTCTCGGTTTATGATGCCCACGTGGCGGTGCCCTTCGGCCCCGATGGCGGCCGCGGCGGGCTGGAGGGGTACATCGGCCTGCCCGCGCTGCGGGCCCGTCGCGGCGATCTCGAAGCCTGGTTCGGCGGGCTGCGCGGCGATGAGGTCGAGATTCGCGCCCTGGCCCGCGCCATCCGCGTCGGCCACGCCATCTTCCGGCCGCATCGGGTCGCGCTGCTGGGCGGTGTCGGTCTTGCGCTCAGGCCCGTGCTCGACACGCTGCGCGATCTGGTCGCCCGCGACCTCACCAGCGTTGCAAGGGCCAACTGGCAACTGCTCTGCGCCGACCACCCGCACCACGCCGCCGCCGGCGCGGCCCGGCTCGCCGCGATTCCCGCACGCGCGTAGCGAAGGGTGCAGATCGACATCGCCGAGCTGTCCGCGCGGGCGCCCAAAGCCCCATCCCGTCCCCGGAAGCAGCGATCCCGCCGCCCTCCGATCGCGATGATGCAGGCCCGCTCCGCGGGCGTCCGCCCTCGCGAACCCGTCGGAACGTGGGCCAAGACGCCGCCGAGGTCTCCGGCGGCGTTCCCTGAGCGTCAAAGGGCTGGCAGCTTTCGCAACCGGCCCGGCATTGCGCGCCGTTGGACGGTGTGATGTACCGCCTCTCAGAGCCCCACAGACCCGGCGCGTAGACGCGGTCCGCCACCTCGTGCATGGGCAAGCGCGCCAGCCCCAGCCTCTGCGCCGCCTTGTACCGAGCGTGGCCGACGACGATCACCCCCTCCCCGTCGACCACGATCGGCTGGAAGAACCCGAAGTCGGCGATGGACTTGGCCACCGCCTCCACCGCCGGGTCGTTCCTGCGGGGATTCTTGTCGTAGGGTCTGATCGATCCAACCGGACGGAGCTCGGCGGAGAGGTTGTTGGCTTGTATGTGTGTTCACCCTGATCCCGGTCCCGAGGGGTTTCGGCACACCGGCCATCCATAGGCGGCGACTAGGTGATTGTGCTGTGCAATCAGGTGTGGTGATGCTGTCCAACCGCTGAGGATTGTCCCATCGCGACGTTCGCCGGAAAGATGCGCAGCAATGTGTCTATCGTCAAGCCAATGTGCGGCCGCTTCACCTACCTCTTCAAGTGGAAGCAGCTCCTGAGGCTGCTGGAACTGACGAGCTGGCCCGATGTCGAGCTTGTGCCGAGGTTCAATGTCGCACCGATGCAGTTGGCGCCGATCGTCCGCGTTGATGACTCGGGCGTGCGGGTGGGGGCGATGCTGCGCTGGGGACTAGTGCCGTCTTGGGCCGATGACCCCGCGATCGGCGGCCGGCTGATCAACGCCCGCGGCGAGACCATCGCCGAGAAACCGGCGTTCCGCACCGCGTTCGCCCGGCGGCGGTGCCTGGTGCCGATCAGCGGGTTCTACGAATGGAAGTCTTCGGAACTCCCGAAGGCCCCCAAGCAGCCCTACTGGATCGGCCGCGCCGATCGCGAGCCGTTCATGCTCGCGGGTGTGTGGGAGCACTGGCGGCGCGATGACCAGGTGGTTGACTCGTTCACGATCATCACCACGACGCCCAACCCGCTGATGTCCGGTCTGCACGATCGAATGCCCGTCATCATCGAACCGACCAATCACGCCGCGTGGCTCGATCCGCTCAACACCGACTCGGCGGGGCTGACCGCGATGCTGCGGCCGGCGGAGACGGCCGGGTTCGAGGCGTACCCCGTCAGCACCCGTGTCAACAGCCCCAAGAACGATGATCCATCGCTGGTTGAGCCCGTTGATCCGCAGCCGCAAGGGCTGTTCGGGCAATGACTTAGCATTTTGTTTGGGCAACCGTCTTGCAATTGTTTAGGCACCAGTTACCCTAACGGTGTGCGACCCGTCATCCCGGACACCATGCGTACCGATCCCGCCGCGCTGAGGCGGTGGCTGCGCGAGCGCATCGACGCGATCGAGGTGGGTGAAGCGGGAACGCACGAGACCTTCAGCACGGGCTGGCGCGGCCTCGACGAGGTGTTGCCAAGTGGTGGCCTGCGGTGCGGCGCGATCCACGAGTGGTTCGGGCTTGAGCCGCACGCGGCCGATCCAGCATCACCAGCCATCCGCGGTTCGTGGACACCGCCGCTCTTGATCCTCGCGCATCTGGCCCAGCGCGCGGCGAGCACCCGCGCTGGCGGCTGGTCCATCTGGATCGGTGCCCGCATCTGGCCAACGACCCATGCGCTCACGTGCGCGGGGATCGACGGTGCGGATGACCCCGCTCGGCTCGCCCGCACGTTGCTGATCGACCCGCCGACCGCCGCCGACCGGCTGTGGGCGATCGACGCCGCGCTGCGGTGTCCCGGTGTGGTGGTCATCGCCGACGGTTCATCGCTTGATACCGCGGCGACGCGGCGGCTGCAACTCGCGGCCGAGTCTGGTGGAGGGATTGGTCTGTTGGCGCGGCCACCGCACGAGCGGGCGTGCCTGTCGGTCGCCGCCACGCGCTGGTCGGTTCGACACGCTGCGCTGTCGAGTGTGCCAGCCGATCGCCCGCGCTGGGAGGTTCAACTGGTCCGGTGCAAAGGAGCACCGTCGCTGCTCACGGATGGGAGGTCTGTTGTGTTGGAGCGGAACGATGCCGGTTCTGTTGTCGATGTCTCTCCCGAGGTGGGCGAGCGATCTGGCCGCGCGGCGATCGCATCTTGACCCGATGCACGCGGTCATCCTCAGCCGCATCGACCACCAGCGCGAGGTGGTCGGTTCCTGCTGCGCGATGGCGGCGCGGGCGGGCGTGTTCCCCGGCATGACGGTTGCGCACGCGCGGGCGCTCTTGCCTCCGGCCCGCACGCACGTTGAGTCACTGGATGATGCGTTGGCCGAGCGATCCCTGCGGCGGTTCGCGGCGTGGATGATCCGCTTCGTGCCGACGGTGGCCGTCGATCCGCCGGACGGCCTGTGGCTGGATGCCACCGGGTGCGAGCGTTTGTACGGCGGGATTGATCGGCTGGCGGCTCGGATACTCGGCGCGGTCGGCCGGCTGGGCATCACCGCACGGCTCGCGGGTGCGCCGACCTGGGGTGCGGCGTGGGCATTGGCGCGGTACACCGATGACCCGAGCCCGCTGCCGCCCGAACTCTCCGAACTCCGGAGCGTGCTGTCGCCGATGCCCGTGGCCGCGCTCCGCATCGACGAGGCGATGCGGGACAAGCTGCATCGGATCGGCATTGAACGCATCGGCCACCTGCTGGCCTTGCCGCGCTCGGCCCTCGCCGATCGGTACGGCGAGATGCTGCTGCTCCGGCTGGATCAGGCGCTGGGGCAGGCGGTCGAGAGCATCATGCCCATCCGCCCGCGAACGCCGGTCATGGCCGAGCGGATGCTGGATGGCCCGACCGATCGCGTCGAGGCCATCGAGATGATCACGCGCGAACTGGTCGGGCAGATTGCCGCGCAACTCACGGAACGCGAGTGCGGGTGCCGCCGGCTGGAGGTCACGCTCTTCCGGTCCGATCTGGACCCCCTGACGTTCGCGGTGCAGACAGCGCGGCCGACCCGCGATGCCCGGCACCTGTGGACATTGGTCCGGCCCAACCTCGAGTCGGCCCACCTCGGGTTCGGTGTCGAGGGTGTGCGTGTTCGCGCCCATGCGCTGGCGAGGCTGTTGCACCGACAGGAAGCGGCATGGGAAGTCGGGAGCGATGGCGGCGCATCCGCCGACTCCGGCGAACTCGGCAAGCTGGTGGACACGCTGACCGCCCGGCTCGGTACGGGCCGCGTCCTGCGCCTTCGACCCGTGGAGTCGCACCTGCCGGAGCGTGCGTTCGATCTGGAAACGGTGACGGGGATCGAAGATCGACCCCGCTCCAGCGGCCCCGCGCTGATCGATGCGGACCGACCCTCGCTGCTTTTCCGCCGACCCATCCCGATCAACGCGATGTTCCTGGTGCCCGATGGCCCGATCACACGGGTGAACATCGGGGCCGACACACCACGCATCGTCGCCTGTATCGGCCCGGAGCGGATCGAGCCGGAGTGGTGGCGGGGGTACGGGGGGTACGGGGGGTGCGGGGGGGGCGGGGGGTACGGGGGGTACGAGGGTCACGGCACGGCGGCCCGCGACTACTTCAAGGCGCAGACCGAGACCGGGCGGTGGCTGTGGATCTTCCGTGAGGTGCGGCACGAGGGAACGAGCGCCCGCTGGTTCCTGCACGGGGAATGGGCGTGAAAGATGCCCGAAGCCCCGCACGCCAAGCCCTGGCCGCACCCGCTGCACGCCTCCAAGCAGCAAGAGCCGTCGCACGCACCGACCGCGACGGCTTCCGGCATCGCCTACGCCGAACTCCAGGTCACCAGCAACTTCACGTTCCTGACGGGTGCGAGCCAGCCGGATGAACTGGTGGCGCAGGCCGCCTTGCTCGGCCACCGAGCCATCGCCATCACCGACCGCAACACGCTGGCCGGGATTGTGCGGGCGCACGTGGCCGCGAAGGAGGCGGGCATCGCGTTGGTCGTCGGTTGCCGCATCGAACTCACCGATCCCTTCCCGCTCTCGGTGCTGGTCTACCCGACCGACCGGCCCGCCTACGGCCGCCTTTGCCAACTGCTCACACTCGGCAAGCGACGTGCGGAGAAGGGTTCATGCCGCTTGTGCCTGCATGACCTGATCGACCACTCCGACGGGCTGCTTGCCGTGGCGGTCCCTCCGAAGATTCTGGATGACGAGTTCGTGGCGGTGCTGCAAGGACTGCAACGGGCGTTCCGTGAAGATCGGCTCTCCATCGCGTCCGCACGGGCCTGCCGGCAGGATGCTCAACGTCGTCTCCACCAGATCGCCGACCTGTCGCAGCATGTCGGCGTGCCGCTGGTGGCGACCAACGATGTGCACCACCACGTCCGCGCACGTCGCCCGTTGCAGGATGTGCTCACCTGCATCCGGCACGGCTGCACCATCGAGCAGGCCGGGTTCCGCCTGCACGCCAACGCCGAACGCCACCTCAAAGCCCCGTCGGAGATGGCGAGGCTGTTCGCGGAGCGCCCGGATGCCATCGCCCGCACCGCGCAGATCGCCGAGCGTGCCGCCGGGTTCAGTCTGGACCAACTCCGCTACGAGTACCCAGACGAGGTTGTGCCCGAGAGCGGCACACCCATGTCCAGGCTCATCGAGCTGACGTGGGCGGGCGCAGCACACCGATACCCGCACGGCGTGCCCGACAAGGTCCGCGCCCAGGTCGAGCACGAACTTCGGCTGATCGACGATCTGCGGTACGCTCCGTACTTCCTGACCGTGCACGATCTGGTGAGCTTCGCGGTCTCTCGCGGCATCCTCTGCCAGGGCCGCGGCGCCGCCGCCAACTCCGCCGTCTGCTATTGCCTCGGCGTCACCGCCGTCGATCCCGATCGGGTCAGCGTGCTCTTCGAGCGGTTCATCAGCAAGGAACGCGATGAGCCTCCCGACATCGACATCGACTTCGAGCATGAACGCCGCGAGGAAGTGATCCAGTACATCTACGGCAAGTACGGCCGCGACCGGGCCGCCCTGACCGCCGAGGTCATCAGCTACCGGGGCCGCAGCGCGATCCGCGATGTCGGCAAGGCGATGGGGCTCTCGCTCGACCTCGTGGACCAACTGGCCAAGGAACTGGACTGGTGGAGCGACACACCCGATGTCAACACCGACCGTCTGAGGCAACTCGGGCTCAACCCGAACGACCCGCACCTCGCCCGTGTCATGTCGCTGGCCCGCGAACTCATGGGCTTCCCCCGCCACCTCTCCCAGCATGTCGGCGGGTTCGTCATCACCCGCTCGCCTCTGTGCGAGCTCGTCCCCATCGAGAACGCGGCGATGGAGGACCGCACCGTCATCGAGTGGGATAAGGACGATATCGACGCACTCGGGATGCTCAAGGTCGATTGCCTCGGGCTGGGGATGCTCACCTGTATCCGCAAGTGCCTCGAACTGGTCGAACAGCACACGGGAGAAGCCCTCTCGCTGGCGACCATCCCGCCAGAAGACCCCGCCACCTACGACATGATCTGCAAGGCCGACACCATCGGGGTCTTCCAGATCGAGTCGCGGGCGCAGATGTCCATGCTCCCCCGTTTGCAACCGCGTTGCTATTACGACCTGGTCATCGAGGTGGCTATCGTCCGGCCCGGCCCGATCCAGGGAGACATGGTGCACCCGTACCTGCGGCGGCGGAACGGGGAGGAGCCGATCCGCTACGCCTCCCCGGAGATTGAGCAGGTGCTCGGTCGCACGCTGGGTGTGCCGCTGTTTCAGGAACAGGCGATGTCGCTGGCCGTGGTCGCGGCCGGGTTCTCGGCCGGCGAGGCCGACCAACTCCGCCGCGCCATCGCCTCATGGAAGCGCAGCGGCAAGGCGATCCAGCGGTTCGAGCGCAAACTCATCGACGGGATGATCCGCCGCGGCTTCACCGCCGAGTTCGCTCAGCAGGTCTTCACCCAGATCAGCGGGTTCTCCGGCTACGGGTTCCCCGAATCACACGCGGCCAGCTTTGCCCTGCTGGTCTACGCCTCGTGCTGGCTCAAGAGGCATCATCCCGCCGCGTTTGCGGCCGCGCTCCTCAACAGCCAGCCGATGGGGTTCTACCAGCCTGCCCAGATCGTGCGCGATGCCCGCGAGCATGGTGTCGAGGTCCGGCCGGTCGATGTCAACCACAGCTCGTGGGATTGCACGCTCGAGAAGGGAGGGGATGGGCACGGCCCGGCCATCCGGCTCGGGATGCGCATGGTCGATGGACTCCCCCGCGCCGAGGCCGATCGGTTGTCGGCGGCTGCATTGAAGCACGGCGCAGCCAGGACCATCGCGGTTCTGTCCCGTCGGAGCGGTGCGCGTCCTTCCTCGCTCCGGTTGCTGGCCGAAGCCGATGCCTTCGGCTCGATGAGCATGTCGCGGCAGCAGGCGCTGTGGGAAGTGCAGGCGCTCAAAGAGGGGTATGCACCCCTGTTCGAGGATGTCGAGGAACGTATCGCCGCGCGAGCGTGCGAGCCGGCGCCGCCACCTCCCCTCCCCCGCGTTCATCCCTCAACCGAGGTCTCGCTGGACTACAACGCGGTCGGACTCTCGCTCAAGGCACACCCGCTTGTCTTCCTCCGCGGTCAGCTCTCGGCGCTGAGGGTCACACCCAACGCCGAACTCGCCGATGAATCCCGAACACCCCGCGGCCGCGCCCTCACCGTCGCCGGGATCGTGCTGGTCCGCCAGCGTCCCGGCACCGCCTCCGGCATCGTCTTCATGACCATCGAGGATGAAACCGGCATCGCCAACCTCATCGTCCGCCCGCAGGTGTACGAACGCTTCCGCCGCGCTGCCAGACACAGCCGCATGATCCTCTGCCGCGGCACGCTCGAACGCGCCGGTGGGGTCGTGCACGTCCTGGCCCGGTCCATCCGCACCATCGACGATCTCGGACCCGATCTGCCCGCGATGTCGAGGGATTTTCACTGAGCAAGAATCGGGCACAAGCCGCCGCGGAACCGCGCACCGTGACCAGACCCGCTGCGACTCCTTGATCTCGAGCCCGCGTTGAGGCAGGTGTCGCGACGCTGCCTACACCGCGCCGCCTGAAAGAAACCCCGCAGGATCGCGACGGCGGCCGACCAGGACCTCGACAACAAGCCCCTCGGAAAGTGGACCACCGAGCGGCTGTCGCTCCTGAGCGAGATACCCACGGTTGTCGCGACGAGAAAGTCCGACAGGCAATCGCGTTCTGCGTGGACGAGCAGGCCATCAACCCCGCGACACAGCGCGGACGACAGGTGTCTAACGCGCGCATCGCCATAGCCGGAGCCGGAGCCGGAGCCGGCCAACCCCAAAACCTAAACGACCCGCCGGAAAGTGGCGGGTCGCAAGGTACTGCAATAGCGGGGGTAGGATTTGAACCTACGACCTTCGGGTTATGAGCCCGACGAGCTACCGGGCTGCTCCACCCCGCAGTCAAGTGGGGAAAGGTAGGCGGCGGCTCGCAAAGGGTCAAACGCCGTGCGCCGATCGCAAAGAATCGACGAACGAATCCAACAGTTGACGGCTTGATGCTGCGCCCAAGCCACGGATGCCCGGCCGCGCCGCATACCATCGGGTATGTCCAGTGGAGGTGGTCCGGTCAACGTACTTCTCATCGGCGGCGGCGGACGCGAACACGCATTGGCGTGGAGGCTGAAGCAGTCGCCCCGACTCGGCAGATTGTTCGTGACCGACCCGCAGAACCCCGGGCTGGCCGAACTTGGCACGCCCGTCGATGTGCCCGTGGACTTTCGCCAGCCCTTCCGGCTGCAGCGGTTCTGCGACAAGAACAGCATCGGGCTGGTGGTCATCGGCCCCGAAGATCCGCTCGCGCTCGGCCTGGCCGATGCGCTGGCCGCGCCGGGCCGGGTTGTCTTCGGCCCTTCGGCCGCGGCGGCCCGGCTGGAGGCCGACAAGGCCTGGTGCAAGCAGCTTATCCGTAACGCCTCCGTGCCCACGGCGGAGAGCCGCATCTTCACCGACCCCGAAGCGGCAAGGTTCTATGTCGAGAGCCGTGTGCTCGCCGATGAGCCCGCCCTGAGCAAGCTGGTCGAGGCCTCACGCACGATCCGCGACTCGAGCGATCGAAGACGATTCATGTCGCAGCAGATCGCCGCGGACCCCGCGCTCGCGGCGGTGTACGCCAAGCGTCACGACGATCTGCCGGTTATCAAGGCCTCGGGGCTGGCAAAGGGTAAGGGCGTTGTGCTGCCCTCGACGCTCGGCGAAGCCCTCGATGCGATCGAGCGCATCATGGTGAAGCTCGAGTTCGACGAGGCCGGCCGCACGGTGGTGATCGAGGAGCGGCTCGAAGGCTCCGAGGTCAGCGTGCTCTGCCTGGTCGATGGACGGAACATCTATGTTCTGGAGCCGTGCCAGGACCACAAGCGTCTGGGTGATGGCGACACCGGGCCTAACACGGGAGGCATGGGCGTGATCTGCCCCGGCGGGATCATGGGCCAGGGCGACGACTCTCTACTGAACCAGATCCAGGCCGAGATCATTGTCCCCACCGTCGATGCGATGCGGCGTGAAGGGATCGAGTTCCGCGGCGTGCTGTACGCGGGGGTCATGCTCACGCCCGCGGGGCCCAAACTGCTGGAGTTCAACGTTCGCTTCGGCGACCCCGAGTGCCAAGCGTTGATGGTGCGGCTCGAGTCGGACATTCTCGACCTGATGCTCGCGACAGGCACGCGAACGCTGGACGAAGCCGACATGCGCTGGTCCACCGACCGTGTCTGCTGCATCGTGCTGGCCAGCGGCGGCTATCCGGGCCGGTACAAGACGGGTGTGCCGATCGGCGGTCTGGATGCCGCGGGCAAGGTTCCGGGCGTTGTGGTGTTTCACGCCGGCACCAAGCGCGACAACGAGGGTCGTGTCGTCACCAGCGGAGGCCGTGTGCTGAATGTCGTCGGTCGCGGGGTGTCCATGGCGGAGGCTCGACGGGCGGCGTATCAGGCGGCCGACCTGATCAACTTCGAGGGCAAGACCCTGCGCCGCGACATCGGCGCGGCCGCCGGATGACCGCACGATCCGAGATATCGAGTTCGCCCGCTGAGGGTGCATCCTCGCGGCACCATGCCGCCACCCCCCGCACCCCGACGATCCCCAACAAACGCCGAGCCCTGTGGTGGACCTCGAGTACACCGCGGGTGGACCTCGAGTACACCCACACGCCCGATCGGAGCGCCGATTGTTGCTCCATGCGCGGGCCACTGCGGCTCGCGGCGCACCCTTCGACCTCCGGAGCAACCCCATGACCGCAATCAAGAGTCCGACGCGTTCCACGCCCGCCGCCTCAACCACGATCAACGGCATCGATACCGCGGATCTCCGCGATTGCATCGCCGCCATCTCCGCGGACCCCCGTGAAGGCGCCACCACGTGGACCATCAACAGCCGCTGGAAGGGCGGAACCCGCGCCGACCACCACGTTGACGCCTGCCGGATCGCCGGCGCCAACATCGAACGCAAGTTCACGATCAGCACCGACGAGCCTCACGAGCTCTGCGGGACCAACCAGTTCGCCAACCCGCAGGAGTGTCTGCTCGCCGGGCTCAATGCCTGCATGATGGTCGGCTATACGGCTGTTGCCGCGCTCATGGGCATCCGGCTGACGAGCCTGGAGGTCTGCACGACCGGTGACATCGATCTCCGCGGCTTCCTCGGGATCAGCCCCGATGTCCCGGCCGGGTATCCGTCGCTGCGGCAGGAGGTCCGGATCGCGGGCGATGCCACTCCGGAGCGCTTCGCCGAGTTGCACAACATCGTGAAGGCCACCAGCCCCAACTTCTTCAACATCACCCGGGCCATCCCTGTTACTTCTTCGCTGATCGTTGACGCCGGATCGTCAGCGTGCGAGATGACACTCTGACCGCGACGGCGGGGGACGCGGCCACGCGTTTGCCGCGTTCCCCGCCGCGCTCGCGAGCGGCGAGCTCGCTACCCAACCTCGGAGGCCACGAAGCCGGAGGGATCGGTGAGCCGCCTTCTGCGAAGGCGGTCCGCGATCACGCCATGCCGTGGCGAGAAGACCACGGCGAGCATGAACACAGCCAGCGCGACCGTCGCGATCATCCCGGCCACCGATGTGTTGAGCCAGACCGCCAGTGCGTAGCCCAGGATCGCGCACGCCGCGGCGACCGCGGCCGCCCACCAGACCATCCCCGAGAGCCGGTCGGTGAGCAGCTGGGCGGTCGCGCCGGGCGCGACGAGCATCGCCACCACAAGGATTGACCCCACAGCCTCGAAGGACGCGACACACGTGGCCGCGACGCAGGTGAGCAGGCCGTAGTGGACCACGACGGCGCTGATCCCCATGGTGGTCGAAAGGAACGGGTCGAAGCAGACGATCCGCAGTTCCTTGAAGAACAGGGCAATCAGCGTCACGTTGATCACCATCACGATCGAGAGCCACACGAACGCTCGCGGCAGGGCCATCCCGGCTGTGCGGACCGTATCGAACGGTACGAACTCGATCAGCCCGTAGAGCACGCAGCCGGGGTCAAGATCGATGCTGCCGGCGGCCATCGTGATCAGCAGCACACCGAGCGCGAACAGCGTCGTGAAGACAACGCCCATCGCGGCATCCTCGGTAACGCGGCCGCGACGGCTGAGGGCGGACGATAGCAGCGCGGTGACAATGCCGATCGCCAGCGCGCCAGCCAGCATCGCCGGGGGATCGCGACTCCCGGTCGTGATGAACGCGAGCGCAAGACCCGGAAGGATCGCATGGGAGATCGCGTCTCCAAGGAGCGACATGCGACGGAGCACCAGGAAGCACCCCACTGTTCCGCACGCAACGGAGCAGCACACCGCCGTCGCGATCGTCCACAGATCGTCGGCACGGACGGGATAGGACCCGATATGGCAAATGGCCCTCGCTGGGCTATCGACGTCGACCGGGGCAAACTCCGTCACGGGTGATCCCCGGCGCGGTCCGTCCGCGCGCGCGGGCGTCTCCGAGAATACAACCATGGCCGCGAGCAGAATCACCGTGACACGCTTGGCCGCGGCGACGGAGCCGCCCAACGCGTGGGGGGACTCGGGCACCGAGATCCCACCCGCGGCGAGGGTGGGCAGGCGCCGCTGGCCGGCGAGCCTGGCCTCGAGCTCGTCGACCACGCCCTTGGGAAGCAGATGCTCGATGTCGTCCGCATCCCGATCGACGTGATCGGAGGCGATCTGCGCCTGTTCGATCATGTACAGTTCCCAGAGGCGGTGCGTTCGCACGACTCGACAAGCCTGGACCTGCCCGCGCTCCGTGAGCGTGAATCCGTCGCCCGAGGCCACGACCAGACCGCGCCGCCTGGCTCGATCAAGGGTGCGTGCCGATGTCGTCGCTGCGTGGGCGAGGCGTGCCGGATGCCACCTGCCGAACAGATCACCCGTCGGCTCGAGCAGTTCGTAGGCATCCCGCAGGAGGTGCTGCATCGCCACACGCCGCCGCATTTCCATATGGCGAACGACCGCGGCGATCAGACCCCGCCGCGGAGCGGCAAGAAACGACACCACGAACACCGCCGCCGCGACCAGCACGATCATCGGCCCCGTTGGCCAGCCGCGCGAGAGCGAACCCGCGGGCGCGGGCACGGTCGCGCTCATCGCCGTCCCGAGCAGGCCCGCGGCGCCGCCAAACACCCCCGCGACCGGGATCATCACGCCGAGGCGCTCGGTCCAGAATCTCGCCGCCGCTGCGGGAATGACCAGCAGAGCCACCATGAGGACCACACCGACGGCGGGCAGGCCCGCGACCGTGCAGATGCACACCAGCGCCATCAGGATCAGATCGAGCAGCAGTGTCGGCCAACCCTGACCGGAGGCGAAATCGCGGTCGAAGCACAGGAGTTTCAACTCCTTGTAGAGCATCGCCACGCAGCCCAACGCGACCGCCGCTACAGCGGCGATCAGCCCCGCATCGTCCGAGACCATGCTTGCGGCCTTGCCGAAGATGAAGCTGTCGAGCCCTGCGCGGTTTCCCGAGGGCTGGTTCTGGATGATCCGCGAGAGCACGATCCCCAGACCGAAGAACCCGCCGATGGCCAGGGCGATCGCGGCATCTTCCTTGATCCGCGTCGCGGACTTGATGATCGACACAAATCCGGCGGCGAGGAGCCCGAACACCAGGGCGCCGACCATGAACGCCGCGAAGCTCCGCTCACCGACGATGAAATAGGCCGCACAGACGCCGGGGAGCGCGGCGTGCGCGGCGGCGTCGCCGACCAGCGCTCGCCGACGAAGGACCGCGAAACACCCCACCACCGCCGCGGCGACCCCGAGCATGGTGGCGCCCAGCAGCACCACGCGGGTGTTCGCATCTTGCAGCGTCAACAGGCGATAGAGGTCATTCAAGCACGCGCTCCGTCGATCCGTTCGGGCGGAGGATCACACCAGAGGCTCGGTGGCGTTCCGTCGCACCGACTCCGCCGCCTCGTCCAGCAGCGTGAGCCGCCCGCCGTAGGTCCGCTGAAGGTTGGCATGGGTGAACGTGCTCGACACCGGGCCCGCGGCAATGAGGCGCATGTTGAGCAGCACGACGTGGTCGAAGTATTCCGGCACCGTCTGCAGGTCGTGGTGCACGGCGACCACGGTTTTTCCGGCCGCACGCAACTGACGGAGCACCTCCACGATCGCCTTCTCGGTCGCGGCATCCACACCGGCGAAGGGTTCATCCATGAAGTAGAGGGAAGCATCCTGCGCGAGCGCTCGCGCCAGAAACACACGCTGCTGCTGACCGCCGGAGAGCTGGCTGATCTGCCGCGCGGCGTACGCCGTCATGCCGACCTTGCCCAGGCAGGCCATCGCGACCTCACGATCGATCCGGCCCGGCCGACGCACCCAGCCCAACCGTCCGTACCTGCCCATCAGCACGACATCCAGCACGCTGACGGGGAAATCCCAGTCCACCGATTCCCGCTGAGGCACATACCCGACCATGGATCGCGCCTGGCGGATGGGCCTTCCGAAGATCGTGATCCGGCCGCTCGCCAGCGGGATAAGCCCGAGCGCGGCCTTCAGCAGCGTGGATTTGCCGGCGCCGTTCGGCCCGACAATCGCGATCAGTTCGCCGACGGGCAGCGACACATCCACATCCCACAGCACCGGCTTGCGGTTGTACGCGACGGTGACATCATGGACCTCCACGCTCACGGCGGGTTCAGCCCGTGCGCTCGCTTCGGCCAGTCGGCCCGCCCCCCCCTCCTGCACAAGCTGTTCGACCGGGCGTCTCATGCTCAGTGCGCCTTGCCATCGGCCGGTTGGACGGCCACGCGGGACAGGTGCTGCCCCAACCGCCCCGGCTTGGTATCGGCTACTCGGCCGCCGAGGGCTTTGGCGATCGTGTCCACGTTGTGCAGAACCATGCCCACGTAGGTTCCCTCGGCCGTCCCCTCGCGCCCCATCGCATCGCTGAAAAGCTCGCCCCCAACCTTGACCTCGTGGCCGCGGGCCCGGCAGCCTTCGATCAGCGCATCGATGGTCTTTCGTGGCACACTGCTCTCGATGAACACGGCGGGAACCCTCCGCTCGCTCAGCGTGGACACCAGCCCGTTGATCTGCCGCAGGCTGGCCTCGCTGTCGGTGCTGATTCCCTGGATCGCCATGACCTCGATCCCATACGCGCGACCGAAGTACCCGAACGCGTCATGGGCCGTGACGAGAATCCGCTGGTTCTCAGGGATTGTCGCGATGGTCGCCAACGCGTATCGGTTGAGTTCCTTCAAGGTGCCCAGGTAGTCAGCGGCGGCGGTGTTGTACGCCTCCCTCGCACCCGGATCCTTCTCGATCAGCGCATCGCGGATGCGCTCGGCCGCCTTGCTCCACAGGGTCACATCGAACCACACGTGCGGGTCGGGGTGCCCCTCGAACTCGGGCGGTTCGCGAAGCAGGTTCTCGGGGATGGTCTCGGTCACACGCACGACCGAGCGCGATCCGGCCATGCGCACGATCACGTCGGCCATGCGGCCCTCGAGATGCAGCCCGTTGTACAGGACAAGGTCCGCATCCGACATCGCCCGCACATCGCCGGGCGAGGCCTTGTACAGGTGTGGATCGACGCCCTCACCCATGAGCCCCACGCCCCGCACGGCGACGCCCCGTCCTCGCGACAACTCACGGGCGACATCGGCGATCATCCCGATCGTGGCGACAACCTTGATCGGGGTAGCGTTACCCGTGGCCGCCGACCTTCGGCGGGGCGACTCTCCACAGCCCGTCGGACCGAGCACCGCCGCACCGACAAACGCGAGCACCGCCAGCACCAGCGTTCCGGCGCTAAGGGGCCGTCCCATCGATCGCGTCATCGAGGCACCTCCTGCAAGTTTGATTCCTCCAACTATACACTTTGTGCGATAGCGATCAAGCGTTCAGGCCCCTCGCGATCGAGCCTAGAACCGCACCGACAGACCCGCGAACAGCCCGAAGTCCTCCGCCGCGTCCGTCACCCCCACGCGAATCCCGCCGTCGAGCTGAACATCCGACGTCACTCCGTACGTCAGCCCCGTGTTGAAGCAGCCCCTGTAGACGTCATCGTTGTCGATCCCGGCGAACCCGGCGTACTCGACAAACCCGCCAAGCTCCTCGTACAGCGACCGCGACACCGTCGCCGTGTGCACGATGTCCACCACGTCCCGGTCGTTCTTGGCCGACCGATTGATGTCGATCTCGACCATGAGCCCAAGGCTGAACCCCTCCGGCAGCGATATCGCCAGCGGCGCGATCACGCCCCACTCGACCTCGTCGTTCCCCAACCCGCCCTCCGCCGTGGGATACTTCACGAAGGGCATCAACGCGAACGCCGTCTCGCCCGCGTCGTTGCCCCACAGATTCACCTTCACGCGAACGACCGTGTCACCAAACCCATCAATCGTCATCGAGGTGTCCGTCAATCGATCCGTCGTCTTCTCGGCCGTGTACGGATCGAGCCCGAGCTGCAGATCGACATTGTTCAGCAGCCCGACTTTCAACAGCATCGGCGCGGCCGAGAGTCCCCGCACTGTCTGCGACTCCGCGTTCTCACGATCGTAGGTGAAGTCGGCAAACGACAGCTCGATCTGAAACCGCCCCGCATCCACCGTGTACGGGCTCTCGGTCATGTCCGGCCGATCCGTGCCCAGGTCTCGCAGCAATCCACGCGGTGTCGGATTGAAAAGGTGGTAGATCGACTTGTCGATCGCCGGCTCCCCCACCGGTTGCCCGGATGATGCCGTGCACGCGTGAACCGCCGCGCCGATCGCCACGGACGCCTTGAGACCTGACCGGCACGCCGTGTTGGACATACCCGCTCCTTCTCTGCAATCTGATAGTTTGACTACTCAAACTATATGCTTTGATTTATCGCGATCAAGGTCGCACCGTGCTTGCGTGAGTGGCGTAGTATCATCCCGCCGCTCTCGCCCCCTCTTTCTGCACCAGATGGCCACCGAAACCGTCGAGAACTACCTCAAGGCGATCTACACCCTCAGCGGCGAATCACCCGCGGGCGAGGCCGCGATGTCACGGATCGCCGCGGTTGTCGGGGTCACCACCGGCACGGCGACGAGCATGGTCAAGAAGCTTGCCGCGGCCAAGTTGGCCCGGTATGAGCGCTTCGGCGGCGTCCGGCTGACCTCGAAGGGATCGCGTGCCGCGCTCGACATCCTGCGGCGGCACCGGCTCATCGAAACATTTCTCGTTCACACCTTGAACCTCGACTGGTCCGTCGTACACGACGAGGCCGAGCGGCTTGAGCACGCCATCTCACCACGGGTCCTGGAGGCTCTGGATCGCCACCTCGGCCACCCCGCTTCCGATCCCCACGGAGACCCGATCCCGCACGCCGACGGCACCGTCGCCGAACCGGCTTCCGTGCCGTTGGCGGCGTGCGCCCCCGGCTCCGCGTGCAGGCTCGTCCGGGCGATGGACCAGCGCGAGGATGCGCTCAACTTTCTCCGCCGACACGGCCTGGAGATCGGCTCTGAACTGACGGTCGAGTCGGTAGAACCGGGAGCGGGAACGATCAGCGTCAAGTCCGCGAAGGGAAGCGGGGTGTCGTTGAGCGAGGCCGCGGCGCGGCGCGTGCTGGTGCAGGTCCAGCCGAAGCGTCACGGCTGATCGCGGATGTCGAATCACTTCTTCGCGGCGAGCAGTTCGTCGATCTTCTTCACGAGCTCGGCATCGTCGGGCTTGGTCTTGGCTTTGTAGTGCGCGACGGCGTTGCCGTCGCGGTCGACCAGGTACTTCGCGAAGTTCCAGTCGGGCTCGCCACCGACGGCCTCGGGCTGGGCCGCGAGTTGCTTGTAGAGCGCGTGGGCATCATCACCCTTGACGCTGATCTTCTCGAACATCGGAAACGTGACCGAGAACTTGCTGGAGCAGAACTCCGATATCTCTCTATTGGTGCCGGGCTCCTGCCCTCCGAAGTTGTTGGCGGGGAAGCCGAGGATGACCAGCCCGGCATCCTTCTTCTCCTGGTAGAGCTTCTCCAACCCGGCGTACTGCTTGGTGTTGCCGCACTTGCTCGCGACGTTGACGATCAGCACCACCTTGCCCTTGTAGTCCCCCAGTTTCTGCTCGACGCCGTCGATCCTCTTCACCGTGTAATCGAGCACGTACTTGGAGGGCGCGGGGGCGGGATCCTTCGCCGGCTGCTTCGAGTCGGTGGGCTTGTCGGTCGTGGCGGGCGCTGGCGCCGGCTGCACGCCCTTGGCCGGCGATGCTGCGGGGGTCGGCTTCGGCGCCTGCTTGTCGCCGGGCTGAAACGCCACGGCCGCACCCACGAGCACGGCGAGTCCGAGCAGCACTCCACCGACGATCACGCCGAAAGGGCTCCTGGACCTATGAGGATTCTGGTCATGATTGTGGCCGCACGAGCAGTGACCGCATGCCATTGCGAATCTCCGGGGAAGTGGGTTCAACGGATACGGATCTTAGCTCACCACTGGGAGCGAACCCGCTCGCTTGTCTGATATCGCGCCGCTCGCACCGCCCACAACCGCTACTCCCGCCGAACCGGCATCGCGACTTCGATCGTCGATCGCTCCGGCGCCTTGCGCTCGGTCAGCGTCCAGCCGACTCGGCCGAGCCACCACCCGGAGCCGGAATCGGCGGTCCATGTCCACGGCGGCGCTCGTCCGGCAGCCCGGAGGCCTCCCGGCAGAGTTTCGGCGAACGAATCGAGTGCCGCCGCGGTGGCGGCAGCGGACGCATCCTCGCGAAGACGCGCCGTCGCGTGCAGTTCGTGAGGGGCACCCACGCGGATCCCGACCTGCACCCACGGATCGAGTGTCGATGTCAGACGTTGGATCGCCGACTCATGGGCTTCCCGCCAACCCACGGCCTGCCGATCGAACCGCGTGACATCCCTCGCGTCGAGAAGCCCACCATACACGCCCAACGCCGAGTCGAGCGCGCCGCGCCACGGAACCCGCACGACGGCCGCGAGCCCATCATCACCCGCGGGATCTCCGACCTGCATCGTCGGCCAGTGGTCGGTCGTGAGCGGAGCAAGGTAGATCGTGCCCGGCGGCTGCGAACGCGCCGACCAGGAGGCCTCGATCAGCGCGACCGTCGGTCCTTTGTACGCCGGCTCCGATGTACCCGCGATTCGCGGCAGCGATGGGTCGCGCGTCCTGACCCGCGCGGGCGGGATGAGCCGGATGTGCAGACCAACGGTTCGGGCATTCGAGAGTCGCAGCGCATCCAGCACCCGCGCCGCGCCCCCGCCACGACCGGCCGCGATGGCCGGATCGAATGCAGCCGGGAACAGCCGACGCGCGTTGTTGAGGTTGAGGGCGAGTTCGATCGTCACCGGCGTTTCTGGGTGTGCGGCCGCGGACATGGCGCGGTGGGCCGGCCACTCGGACGAGGCAGCGCTCACGATGGCGGTATGCGGCGACTTGACAACGTCGTCGTGCGACACCATCGTGAACGGACCCGGCTCGTTGTTGCTTGATGGAACGAGCCACACCGACACCGGCTTGCCCTTAGCCGCTTGGTCGACCAACTCCTTGATTCGATCGAACTCCGGCGCGTTTGGCGGGTACACCCACGTCGCCATCCGCGTGAGAGCGATGCCCACAAACTCCCGCAGGACCGTTCTGCACCCCGCCTGCGATTCGGCCTGAGCCTGGATCGAGCAGAACACAAGCCACTCTCCGGCAACCGCCGGATCGGGAGCCGCGGGATCGGCGGCCGTGTCGTGCACGCCCTCCGCGCGTGCCATCGCGCTGATAGGGACGGCGTACGCCACGATCGACACCAGAACGCACATCAAGACCGTGCGGATCATGTTCAGCCCTCAAGCGACCACTCCGGCCGGAGACACAGTTCGGCGGAAAGGAACGCTAACATCGTTCGTTCGGAATCTCCATCAACAGCCTTGACCTCTCCCACCCTCGACAACCCCGCCCCTCGCACGGCTCCGCGGCGCATCCTGATCATCCGGCCCAGCGCCCTGGGCGATGTCTGCCGCACGGTCCCGGTGCTGGCAACACTCCGCCGCGCCTTTCCCTGGCCGGCGACATCGATCGACTGGCTCGTGCAGGATACGTTCGCGCCGGCGATCGCCAATCATCCCGACCTGACGGGTGTCGTCGCGTTCCCACGGGCCGCGCTGGGCCGTTGGAAGAGCCCGGGGGCCGTTTCGGCCATCCTCGCCTACCTCCGCTCGCTGCGACGCGCGCGTTACGACCTGGTGCTCGACTGCCAGGGGCTGTTCCGCAGCGGGATGCTGGCCGCGGCGACGGGTGCGCCGCGCCGGATCGGCCAGGCGGAAGCAGCCGAACTCGGCTGGCTGGGCACCAACGAGCACGTGCACGGACTGGCGGGCGCGCACACGGTGGATCGCATGCTCGCGCTGGCCGAGGTCGCGATCGGCGGCCCCGCCGCACGCGACATGCGGCTCTACTCCTCGCCCGGCGATCGTGCTTACGTGTCGGACTCCCTGGGTCTTCCGGTCGGCCGGTACGTGCTGCTCGCGCCGACTTCGCGCTGGCCGGGCAAGCTCTGGCCACAGGAGCGGTACGTCGAGCTGTGCCGGCGTCTCCTGGCCGACAGGCACGCGGCGTTCGACCGGATCGTCGTTGTAGGAGCGGGCTTCGAGCGCGAGCAGTGCCGCGGGCTCGAGCAACTCGCGGCCGGATGCGACCGCCTCGTGAACCTGGTCGGCCAGACCACCATCGGCCAACTCCTGGCGGTCGTTGAAGGGGCCCGCCTGGTCATGGCATCGGATTCCGCGGCCCTGCACATGGCGGTCGGCTTCGACCGCCCGCTCATCGCGCTGTTCGGCCCGACGCGCGTGGAAAAGGTCGGCCCCTACCGCCGCGAGCGGGACGTGATTCAGCACATCGCCGCGACCGACCGTCTCGACCACAAGGACGAGGCGAGCGGCCGGCTGCTGATGGAACGCATCACCGTCGATGAAGTGTCCGAGCGTGCGCTCTCGCTGCTGACGGGCAGCCACACGATGTCCCTGCCATCCGTGCATGTCCCGCCTGTGCCGGTCCAGGCTTCGGCGGCTACGGCTTCGACTCGCTCATCTTGATCGGCGAAAGCCTCGCCGGGTCCATCGTCAGAGCCTGGCCGTCGAGCCCGGCCGCGGGCAGATACCAGCCGTCGCGAAGGAGCATGATGCGAAGGTCGCGCGCGGGCCGCGTCAACTTGCCCTCGACGCCGGCGATCTCCACACGCACGCGGCCCTTGTCGAGCGTCGTCGCGCGGTAGGTCGTGCGCAGATACTCGCCGCTCCGGTAGCCGAACCCGTCACCGGCATCCTCGTACAGCGTGCCCTCGGCCGACCCGTTCTTATCCAGCGCGACGAGCAACGTCAGCGGGTGCTCACCCGCACCGAGAGCGCCGGAGGCGCCTCCGGCGGGCTTCTTCGGCGGTTCGCCGGTGTGCTGCACGACCGGGCCGATCGGGACAATCCGGCCCTCTCGCACGAAGAGTTCGGGCAAGTCCGGGTTGTCGCCTTCACCATTGAGGTAGATGCGCTGCCAGTTCCCCGCGGGCCTGGCCACGGCGCGATCTCGCTCTGGCGTGAGCCTGCCGACCACCAGAAGATCATCACCGATCGTGAACGCGTCATCCTCGCTCCGAAGCGCGGGGTTGGCTGGTTCGAGCATGAACAGCGGGCGGGCAACCGGCAGGTTGGTGCGGCTGGCTTCGTCGAACACCGTGTACAGGTAGGGCAGCAGGCGATAGCGGCGCTCCAGCGCCTTGCGGCACGTGACCTCGACCTCTGGTCCGAATCCCCACGGCTCCTTGTCGATGTTGCCCTTGCCCGTGTGGCCGCGGCTGAAGGGAAGCAGTGTTCCGAGCCCGAACCAGCGTGCGAAGAGTTGATCCTGTTCTCCGGGCGGACCGTTCCCGTTGAAGCCGCCAATGTCGGGTCCGGTGAACGGTGCGCCGCTGAGGCCGAGGTTCAGCACCATCGAGACTGATTGCTCGAGATCGTCCCACTCCGCGCTGTTGTCGCCGGTCCATGTGGCAGCGTAGCGGTGACTGCCCATGTATCCGGCGCGTGTGAGCACGAAAGGTCGGACTGCTGGCCGCGCCTTGGCGATGCCGTCGAACGTGCCCTTGGCCATGAGCATGCCGTAGACATTGTGGTACTGGAGGTGCGGACCTGCCGGGAGCGTCGCGGTTCCGCCGGAGGGATACTCGAGCACGCCGCCGCGATGCCGGTTGTCCTCCGGCATTGTCTTGCTCTTGACGTTGAACACCGCGGGCTCGTTCATGTCGTTCCACACCCCGTCGATCCCTTGCGCGAGGAAGCCGCCGTACAGCCCCTCCCACCACGCGCGCGCTTCGGGCATGGTGTAGTCCGGAAAGGTGCAGAAACCGGGCCACACCTCGCCCCGGTAGGTCTTGCCCCGCGCATCCTGCACCCAGACATCCCTTTGAGTGCCCGAGTCGAACACGGAGTACCCGGGCTCGGCCTTCACGCCCGGATCGATCATCCAGATGCGATGAAACCCCATCGCGCCGAGGTCGGCGTTGAGTTTCTTGACATTCGGGAACGCATCCGGCGCGGTGTTGAACGTGAAGACCTTGTACTGGTCCATGTAGTCGATGTCGAACCAGATGACATCGCACGGCAGATTGCGCGTGCGGAAGTTGTCGGCGATCTCGCGGACCCGCTTCTCGGGAAAGTACGAGTAGCGGCACTGGTGATATCCGAGCGCCCACAGCGGCGGAAGGGGCATGGCGCCGACGAGCGTGCCGAGCCCGGAAAGGGCCTCCTTCGGGTTCGCGCCGTCGATCACGTAGACGACGTACGGGGAACCTTCGCCGCGAAACACGATGCTGCCCGCCGCAGTGCCGCCGGTCTCGCTGCCGGTCAGGTCGATCTCGCACCGCCAGGTGGTGTCGGCGAGCACGCCGAAGCAGGAACCATCGGCCCGCACCGCCAGCACCCACGGATGGCTCTGGTAGAGCGAGGGGTACGACTGGTCGTAGCCGTAGGCGTCGGTGTTCCAGCAGATCGACTTGCGCCCGTTGCGGAGCAACGGTCCGGCGATCTCGCCCGTGCCATACAGCGACGTGCCGGCTTCAATGTCGATGCGCGTGCAGAATCGTCCGTCGGTCGACTTCCAGAACACCGGACGGCTCTTGAATGTCCCAGGAACTTCTCCCGCGGGCTCCAACCGCGTCGGATCCCGCAGCGCGAGCGAGGGCGGAAGCTTGGCGCGGTCGGTGTCCGTGGCGACGAACCGCGCCGCGGAGCCTCTCCAGGACTCGGGCATCGAGAGTCGCTCGCCGATGCCGGGCTCGCCGGGCTGGGCGCTGGCCGCCCGCGGCGCGATCACGCTCGGCAGCGCGACCAGGACCGTGAGAATGACGCGGAGGTGTGGCTTCATGGGGGGCAACTCTATTCACTCACCTGTGATGGACAGCGTCGCTCAGAGCGCCGCGATCATGCCGAGTGCGTGGCAAGCCGACGCCGGACGACCTCCTCCGCGCCACCCGCAACCACGAGTTCCTGGGCAACCGGCGAGAGCGCCGGGAATGGGAAAGCCTTGCCATCGACAGCGATCGTCGAACGCTGGTAGTCGATCTCGACTTCGCCGACCAGCCGGGACTTCTCAGCCCGGTCGCCGGCGGGTCTTCCGCGAAGCCACGCGACCAGTGGCGGGCATTCAAAGACGACAAACCCGTTGTTGAACGCGTTGCGCTTGTAGGTCTCGCTGAACGAAGCCGCGACCAGGCAGGGAATACCGAAGTGCTTGAGGGCGGTCGCGGCCTGCTCTCGGGACGAACCCGTGCCGAAGTTCAGCCCCCCCACCACGATGTCGCCCGGTCGGGCCTTCTTCAGAAAATCGGGGTCGTAGTTCTCGAAGATGACCGCGGCCATCTGCTCGGCGGTCATGTTGTCGTTGTAGGTGTGCTTGCCGGCGTAGATGCCGTCGGTGTTGAGGTTGTCGCGGTCCATGAACCAGATGCGGCCGCGCACCGTGGGCGGGAAGCCGGGGATCACGGAAACACTCTGCGCCGCGCTGGTCGCGGAGACCGGCGTTCCTTTGGTAGATGACCTGAGCGCGAAACGCACGCGGCCCGCCTCAAACTTCGTCGGCGAACAGATGTGGCCCGCGATCGCGCTCGCGGCGACCACGGCGGGCGAACCGAGATAGACCTCACCCTTGCGGTCGCCCATCCGGCCCTCGAAGTTGCGATTGGTCGCGCTGATTCCCACCTCGCCCGCCTTGATGGTGCCCGCGCCGAGTCCGATGCACGTGCCGCAGCCGGGAGGGAGCGGTGTCGCGCCGGCATCCAGCAGAGCCTGCCAGTGGCCTTCGCTCTCGGCGCGGGCCTGCGTCTCGGCGCTCGCGGCGGCGAGGTAGAACTCGACGCCCGGCGCGACCTTCCTGCCCTTGACGATCCGACCCGCCTCGGCGAGGTCCTCGTAGCGCGCGTTGACGCAGGACATCAGCCACGCCTTGTTGATCTTGACCTGCCGCGCCTCGATCTCCGGGAGCGAGTGCATGGTCTTCACATCGTTCGGGCCGGAGACATGCGGCACGATCGAGCCCAGGTCGATCTCCAGTTCAACCGCGTAGCGTGCCCCGACATCGGGGGCAAGGGCGGCCCGCTCCATCCACCAACGATCGACATCGGCGCGGGTGTAGCGGCCCAGCGACCCGGCGCGCTGAACCCCGGGCCGACGCCCCCTCGCAAAGTAGTCGGCGCGGGAGTACAGGTAGTCGCGCGTGACTTCATCGAACGGGAAAAGGCCCGCCAGAGCCCCCCACTCGGTCGTCATGTTGGCGATCGACATGCGCTGATCGATGCTCAGCGAGGCGACTCCATCACCGACGAACTCGACGGCGTGGTTGAGCACCTCATCCTTGTTGAACAGTCCGCAGAGCGCGACGATGACATCCTTGCCGACGACGCCGGGGCGGAGCCGGCCCTTGAGTTCGACACGCGCCACGGGCGGGCACTGCCACCACGTGACACCCGTGGCCCAGAGACTGGCCGCGTCGGTGCGTACGACGGGCGTGCCCAGACAGCACAGAGCCCCGTAGAGGTTGGAGTGCGAGTCCGACCCGACCACCATCGACCCCGGCGTCACGTAACCCTGCTCAACCATCACCTGGTGGCTGATGCCCGTGCCCGCCGGATAGAAGTCGACGCCGTGCTCACCGGCAAACGCCTCGATCTTCGCGTACTTGCCGAGATTCTCGGGGGTGGTGTTCTGGATGTCGTGGTCGATAGCGAAGACCGGCTGGCGCGGGTCGTGGATCGTCCTGGCGCCGATCTGCTTGAACTTCGGGATGACCGCGCCCGTGTTGTCGTGGGTCATGACGTGCTTGGGGCGGATGGTCACAAAGTCGCCCTGCCGCACAGCACCACCGCCATCGCCGGGCTTGAGGCCGACGGTGAAGCGTGTGGCGATCTTCTCGATGGTCGTCAATGGGACATGCGGCATGGTGCCGGATGGTACCACGGATCACGCCTGCTTCGTGATCTCCCGACCGGCTTGCGCCTTATTCGGGCTTGCCCTTGGCGACGGCGCGGGCGACCGCCTGATCCTTCTCCGCCTCGGACATCTTGTTCCATCGCGGGCGGCATCCCTCGCAGCAAAGACCCACCTGCTGCCCCTTCCACGTGATCGCCTTGACCGAAGGATCGACGGGGTCATCGCCAACCACGACGCAGTAGTGGTTGACGGTGGTGACGACGCCGGGCTTGACGGCCTTGCACCACTCGCCCTCGGACTTCTCAGATGTGGCACAACCGGAATGCGCGACAAGCACGATGGTCAGGCACGCGGCCGCCGAAACACGACGCAGGTTCATCTCGATGCTCCTTGGTCAATCTGCGGAGTAGACTCGAAACAGACAGTAGCACCCCGGCCGTCGTCACCGGCGATCCCGCGGCAACGTCGGCGCCGCCTCGACCCGACGATCCCACTCCGCGGCCAACTCGTTCCGCCCCACCTCGCGGAAGAGCCATCGTGCGAGGTCCACGAACTGCGAGCGAGCGTCCGGAACGGCCTGTATTCCCGCTTCCAGCTCGCGGTGGGCCTCGACGTAGCGCCCGCCCGATGCCAGAGCCACGGCGAGATCGGCGCGGATGGCCGCCACGTCCGGCGAGGCCTTGACGGCGCGAGCAAGAAGCTCGGCGGCGTCGAGCGGCGCGTTCGCGGCGAGCCTCAGGCGGCCAAGTCCGACGAGCGCCGAGCGGTCGGCGGAATCCGCGGCGATCGCTTGGGTGTACGCTGCCTCGGCGAGTTGCGCACGCCCGGACTGCATCCAGAGATGGCAAAGCAGGTCTCGAGACTCGGGTGCGGGCTGATCCGCGCGTTGTGCCTCGGCCAGCACACTCTCGGCTTCGGAGGTGTTTCCTTCGGCGAGCAGGATCCGGGCGAGCGATACGGAGTTCTGGTCGTCCGGCCCCTGAACCTGCAACGCCGCGCGTAGTTCGGCTTTGGCTCGGTCCCAATCTCCCGTGACCAGCAAGAGCCACGGGCGGCGGCTCAGAGACGACGGCGTCTCGGCGAGACCGATCCCGCCGCGACGGAGTGAGTCGGCGCGTCCGTACCAGCGCAGGGCATCGGCCGCGTGCTGTCGCATCTCGGAAGGAACCCGCGACGCGTGGTCGGCCAGCACTTCGTTCAGACCGATGCGGACCCGGTCATCGGCACGCTCGGCCAGCCAGGTCATGCTCCGGATCGCCGCGGAGTGCGCCGTCAGCAGGACGATCACGGATGTCAGACCGGCGACCCCCAGGCCCGAGCGCGTCAGCCGGCCGGCCCGCTTGAGCTGGGCGCCGGTTACTCGAACATCGCGGTCTCGCGCGAGGCGCAGAGTCTTCCAGCCGATGTACGCGCAGATGGCGGCGAGGGTTGCCGCCATGAGCATGGGGATCCGTCCGTACAACCCGCGGGCGACCAGGAAGACCAGCAGGAACACCGCCGCCGCCGCGATCTCTTCCGGCAGAGTTAGGTCGAACCGGCGTCGCGGCGACTCTCCCTCGGGCGCTCGGCCACGCAGGACCGCGGGCCTCGTAAACCGGAAAGACAGCGCCTGATGGGGACACGCCGACACGCAATCGAGGGACCGGACGCAGTTCCGGTCGGTGACCATCCCGAAGGCGCGGATCTCGTCGTGGACACGCACTTGCGCGGTGCACGCGGCGGTACAGAGCCCGCACTGATCGCACTTCGAGGCATCGACGACGATGCGCCCGGGCGCGAGCTGCTCGAGCGGCAGGAACAGCCCGCCGTACGGGCATCCGTACCGGCACAGACCCCGAGCGCCGAGGAAGTAGACCGTGCCGAAACCACAAAGGAGCAGGAACGGCACCGCGATCGCGGCCGAGGGCAGGCCGGACCACAGGTTGGTGGTCGTCACATGCAGGGTCAGGCCGGGAAAGTCGGGCACGGGCGTGAGCCACGCCGCGGCCTGGGGCCACACATCTCGCAGCACGGGAAGCACGACTTCCCGCTTCAGCGTCGGCCAGATGAACATGTACACCGCGAGCGAGATCGGGACATAGCCCAGCAGACGTGAGCGAAACAAGTGCGGTCGCACGCCGAGGCGACGCATGATCCATGCGCACAGGTCCTGCAGGCCGGCCATGTGGCACGCCCAACCGCACAGGAATCGTCCGAACACGACGGTGACCAGCGCGCCCACGGTGAACAGGATGAACCCGGGGTTGACCCGGCCCAGTTCAAGAGTCTCCATCGAGTCCGACAGCACGAATCTGCCGACGCTTCGGCCCGTGATCCACCAATGCAGGATGTGCGCGATCATCAGCACATAGATCGCGATCATGATCCCGGCACGCCACTTGGCGCGGTTCGAGGCCCGCGGCACCGGGCGGGGGCGGCGGCGCCGCTCTTCATACAGCACAGGCAGCGGGAGTCGCAGGGGTCGGCCCGGCGGTTGGATTGCGCCCCCCTGAATCGCCTTCACGGGCCGAGCCGAACGAGAGCGGCCGGGGCCGCTCGGGCTCCGGCCAATCTGGATATTCGCATCCACATCTTGACTATACACCACCGCGGGCACTTGGCGACCCCCCTCCCCCTCTCCCTTCCGGTTTCCTGCCGCAGGCCGACAGGCCTGCGGCCAGATTCACGCCGCTTTCCGAAAGCCGAACCGTTACCGCTTGGCACCCAGAACCGCGGCTTCGATCCGTTCGGGCGCTTCATAGGCAAGCCCAAAGAGCGACTCGTTGAACGCCGTCAGCGTGCAGTCCTCCTGCTTGATGAATCCCGAGGCGGGCAACTTGCCCAGGTTGTGCATATCGACCATCGCGCACACGCCGGCCGCGGTGGTGAGCTCGATGGCGGGCCAGACACGGCCGAACATCGTGGTGGCTCGCACCGCGCGCTTGAGGTTGATCTGCTCTCGGCGTCCCTCGCGGATGCCGATGCAACTCACGAAAACGATGACGACATCCTGCAGAGTCCGGGCGATGGCGTGGTCGAGCAGTTCCATCGCGAGGCGTCGATCGAACACGCGCCCGCTGGAGGTCGGCTTGGCGTTCTCGACGCCGAGCCGCAGGTCCTGCAATAGAAACTTCATCAGGTCGCGGTGGCCGGGATAGCGGATGGTCTTGTAGGCGATGCGGCTCTCGGCCGTGGTCTTCTTCTCGGCGAGCAGCGTTTCGATCAGGCTGCCGACGCCGCCCGACGTGTAGAACGCTTCGTATCCGACCCCCTCGAAACTGAAGTCTTCCAACCCTTCGAGCGCGGGGAGCTTGGCAAACCTGCCATCGAGCATCACGTTGCACGGCTCGCAGTACTCGTTGACGACGCCGGCCGTGGACCAGGTGACGTTGTAGTGCAGGGCGTTGGTGGGGTATTGCGGGAGCGCACCGACACGGAGCGTGAGTTCGTGGATCTCATCGAACTTCCTCGCGATCTCGTAGCCCGCGATGGCGATGTATCCCGGCGCGAGTCCGCACTGGGGCACGAGGGCCACCTTGGCCCGCCCGCTCTCGGCCAGGCGCTTGACGGCATCGGAGGTCTCGACATCTTCCGTGACGTCGAAATAGTGGACACCGAGTTCGGACGCGATCTCCGCGACACCGAGCACCAGGTCGTACGGGAGCATGCAGATCACCGATCCGCCCGCGCCGACTTCCTTGAGCGCGGCACGGACGGCGGCCTTGTCGGCCGCGTCGATGCGGCGGGTGGCGAACTCGACCGCGTGCGGAACCAGTTTCTTGAGACGCGAGAGGTTGGCGTCAACCTCGCGGAGGTTGGCCTCATCGCGGTCGGCGAGCGTCACGCGATAAGCCCCGCGGCCGAGCGCGAGCAGCAGCTCCGCCACCGACTTGCCGACCTTGCCTCCTCCAAGCACCAGTACGTTTTTCATCGATTCGTTCCTCCATGCAGACGCGCCGTGCGGCGCGGGGCGGATGCTAGCCGCCGGGCGATGGAGTTCTTGCGAGTCCGCAAACACCCCCGAAACCCCAGCGATCAAGAAATTCGATACGCGAACAGAAGCAGTATATCAGCAAACCGTCCAAAGACCGCACCAACTGGCCGGAATGTGGATAACTCTCAATCGATTCGCTGGTGTCGCGTCTTAACTGGCTCTGCCACAGCGACTTGCGACACGAAGTTAGTGCACTGAAACTTTTTGTCTGGTTGTCCGTATGATTAATCGAGGGTTGCCGATTCGCCGGAACCCGGTCGAGGCACCGAAGGGGTGCATACTCAACGGGTAGAGCAACGGCGACCCCGGAGCCCTCAGGAGTTGATCCAAATGTTCTCCCAGGCGTGCAAGGACGGACGGTTGAGCAGGTCGGTGGTTGCGAGCGCGGTGGCCGCGGCGATGACGATCGCGTGCGCCGGTCAGGCGCTGGCCGCGGATCGCGGCGGGCGAAGCCAGAACAACATGAA
Organism: Phycisphaerales bacterium; assembly: GCA_020846975.1. Lineage (GTDB taxonomy): Bacteria > Planctomycetota > Phycisphaerae > Phycisphaerales > UBA1924 > JADLCX01. The sequence goes on along the minus strand of JADLCX010000093.1, from coordinate 12,417 downwards.
CAAGCAGGTGTACGGCGCTCGCTCGAATGGTCATGGCGGCCACGGTGGCGGCGGACATCACGACGACCATTCCCACTCGTCATTCTCGCTGAACATCGGCATCGGCAGCTACGGGTACGGCTCGGGCTGGTCGGCCGGGTACGGCTACTCCTCGGGGTACGGTGCGGGCTACGGATATGGCTGGCGCGGCTCGAACTGGTGCGGTCCGACGTACTACCGACCGCCGGTGTGCGCGCCGGTGGTCGTGGCGCCATGCCCTCCGCCGGTGGTTGTGGCGCCGTATCCGCCGGTAATCGTGCGCGATTCCTACTACGCGCCTGTGACGCGGACGGTGGTCGTGAGTGAGCCTGTCGTGGTGGAGCGGCCGGTGTATGTCGAGAAGCGGGTGGTGGTCGAGCGGCCGGTGACGATCGAGAAGAAGGTCATCGTGGAAAAGGTGATCGAGCGGCCTGCACCGGCGCCCGAGCCCGCGCCGACCGAACCGGCTTCGCCGCAGACCGGTAACTACCGCGACCGCGAACTTGGCGACGCGTACCTGCGGATAGGCGACATGACCAACGCGGCCCGTGTGTACGGACGATACCTCGCGGCCTGGGACAAGGACGGCACCGCGACGCGGAACCTGGGCCTGGCCCAGATCGCGACGGGTCATCCGCAGGAGGGATTCAAGAACATCGTGACGGGCTACAAACTCGAGCCGAGCCTGCTCGACCGACCGTTGCGCATGGAGGATATCGGCGGGGCGTCGGCCCACTCGGCGCTGCTCGATCAGGCCGCGCGGAGCGCGGATGGCTTGAACACGGCGGATGCCTGGCTGACGGTCGCGATGCTGCAGCACATGGGCGGCCAGAAGTACGCCGCGATCAGCGCGCTGCAGAAAGCCCGCGATGCGGGGCTGGACACGGCGACGCTGGACGCGTTCACGCTGAAGATGGCGGGCTGAGGCGAGCCTCGGTTTGAGGTCCCTGAAAACAAGGAGCCGGCGGAACCAATCCGCCGGCTCTTTTCGGCAAACGAAGGCAGGGTTTCCCCTCACCACCGCCCCGCCGCGCGGCGAGCGATGGCCCCCGCTCACGCGGTCACTTGATGGGCGACAGGGCGACCTTGCGGAAGTGGATCTCGGTTCCTTCGGACTGAAGGGCGACCTTGCCGGACAGGGCGGCGACGTCCCGGGCGCGATTCAGTTCCTCGCCGTTGACGTTGAGGACCACGTCGCCACCGTTGACGATGATCTCGTACTCGTTCCACTCGCCGAGGGGCCGTTCGGCGGCGTGGGTGTGCTTGGTGTTGCGGCCGTTGGTTCGCGAGGGCTCGGCCTTCATCGGGAAATCGCCGATGTTCCAGAAATCGCCCGCGCTGCCGCTCTGGAGCTGCGCCTCGACGGACTTGGGCCAGACCTTGTCGGGCTCCTGCACGCGCACGAGCACGCCGCTGTTGCCGGCCTTCCTGGTGACCGGGCTCCATCGCCACTCGACCTTGAGAACGAAGTTGGTGTAGTTCTCGTTCGTTCGGATGTATCCGGCGGGCGAGCCTTTGCAAACCATGACGCCATCAGCGACCGACCAGACGTCATCCTTCTTGCCGTTGTCGTTGAGGAAGAAGCCCCAGTCGGCCACGTCCTTGCCGTTGAAGAGATCGACCTGGCCGGGCATCTTGGCATCGCGGCCGAGGTCGCGGACCTTGATGTTCCGATAGGCGACTTCGTCGCCGTGGTGCTGGAGGGCGATCATGCCGCGGGGCTGGAGACCGAAGCCGTCGGTGTCCTTGAACTTGCTCCCGGCGATCTTCTGTTTCCACGAATCGTCGTCCATGCGGCACTCGACGACCTTGGTTCCGTTGAGGAAGTGCTGCAACAGGCCGTCCTTGATGCGGATACGCGCCTGGTTCCACTCACCGGCGGGCTTGATGGTCTTGCCCGCAGCGGGCTTGGCCAGGTCGTAGAGCGCACCGGCGGAGTGCGGGTCGTCGGTGCCGATGCCCTTCTTGCCGCCGCCGACATCGACACCCGGATCGTCGAGGACCTGGAACTCCGGCCCGGTCTGGTAGGTCGCACCGTGCTTGTCGGTGACGCGGTACATGATGCCGCTGTTGGCGCCGGGCGTGCAGCGGTACTCGAGCGCGAGCTCGAAGTCGCCGAACTGCTCGGCGGAGACGACATCGACCGAGTCCGCGCCCTTCACGGTGCGCATGACGCCGTTCTCGACCACCCACGCCTTGACGGGGAACTCCGACTTCTTGAACGCGTGGAAGTTGGCGCTCGCGGACTTCGGTGAGCCGTCGAAGAGGAGTTTCCAGCCGGCGGCGGTTTCGGCGGGGGTCAGGGTTGTGGTTTGGGCTGAGGCGCCGGCCGCGGCGAAGGCCACGGAAGCCGCGAGAACGAGGCGATGGACGGGCATGCGGGTGCTCCTTGTGAAGGGGAACACTACGCGCGGCGGAGGAACGCCGGGATTCGGGCGAGAGAAGGCGGTCGGGCGTCGGCGCGGAGGAACGCCGGACGAAAGCCGGGAACGCTGATCAGTTGGCGTTGTTCAGGACGCGGATTTCGTTGCCGCCGATATCGACACCGCGGAGGCCGGCACGGGTCCATCTGAAGTAGCCCGTGACGGTCGTGCTGACGCCCGGTAGCGCGGGGGGTTCCCAGCCGGCGGGCGCGTAGAGGAACGTGGTCACGGCGGTCTGATTCAGCGGGGCGGCGGGGTTGAAACCTCGGTTGACGTCCTTGGTCTTGACATCCCGCACGGATGCGTCGAAGAACAGGAGCGGCACGTTGGCCTTCGTGTAGCAGTTGAAGGTCTGAACCCGATTGCCGCACGATGGGTGACGATCGTTCTGATCGAACATCGAGACCTTGACCGAGGGAAAGGCGACATCGGAGATCTTGCGGTTGCCGAGGGTGGTCCGATCGTTGGCCGGCGGAACGTAATAGGTGTTGTGCTGCGGGCCCTGGTGAACGGTCTGCATCGTGATCCCGCCCGGGAGCACGCGGTCATAATCGGGCGACCAGAAGCAACTGACGAACTGGTAACTGGAGCTGTACGGCCAGCGCTTGTCGTCGTTGGCGATGCCCGCGGTGCCGGGGCGTTCGACGTTGGCGATCAACTGATGGAAGCCATTCGGGTTGGGAACGATGGATTTCTGCCAGTTGAGGCGGAGTTTGTCCTCCGGGCACACGACCATCGGCTCGGGAAGCCGCTGGCCGAGGTAGTCGTTCATCACGAGGTGGTTGTAGAGCGGGAAGGGGATCCAGAGGTTTGGCGTCGTCATCACCGTGTTGGAGCGACGGCGGATGATGTCCACCGCCTGATTGGCACACGCGAGGTTGACGTTGTTGGCCGCGCCTCCGAAGCCGTAGTCCACGTTCTTCTTCCATGTGAACGAAGCGAGGCGGTCGAAGAAGTCGGTGGCGTAGCCTTGGATCCCGGCACCAAACTGCTTGAGGTTGGATTGACACTGCGACTTGCGGGCCGACGAGCGCGCCTGGCAGAGGCCGGGCAACAGAATGGCGATCAGCAGCGCGATGATGGCGATCACGACCAGCAGCTCGATGAGCGTGAACGCGGAACGATTGGCCGCGAATCGCGGCGGCCTTACGAGTTTCATCGGGACCCTCCAAATTCCAAAGCCGCAGAACGCGGCGCGGAGCGACCACCGGGCTCAATGATCGGCCGAGCCCCGTGCACATTCAGAGTAAATCAAGTCCCGTCCGAGCACAACCCAAAAAGTGAAAACCGGCAACTTGGGGAAAAGTCGCCGGGAGAGGTTGGCAGATTATTCGGAGACTGTTTGGATGCCGAATCAGCGTGCGTCGCGACCACCGGTATCGACGCCGGCAAGGCCGCCGCGGGTCCACATGAAGTACGCGATGATCGGCTCGGTTGCCGCACCGGAGCGTGTAGGCGGGTCGTACGTCGAGGGCACGTAGGTCAGGACCAGCGGGGGCGAGGTTCCGTCGCCGTTGCGCGGAGCAAGAGCGTTGGGATTGCCGCCCTTGTTGCACTCGCCGGTTCGGACATCGCGCACGGAGGAGTCGAAGAAGAGGACCGGCTGCACGATGTCCGCGTAGCCGTAGTAGGTTTGCTTCTTGCGGTCGTGCCGCGCGTTGGAGTCGAAGTTGCTGACCTTCTGAGACGGGTAGGCGACCTCGCTCATCTTGCGGCGGCCGAGTTTGGCCGCGTTGGGAATGAAGACCGTCTCGGAGTTGGCGGTGTTGGGATAGATCGTCGGATCGCCCGGGCGCGAGACGTCGGGCGAGATGGCCGCGGGGACGAGCGTGTAGGAACTGGAATAGGCCTGACGCGGGATCGCCGGTGGCGGGACGTTCAGCGGGTCGGCCTGCCACGCGTTCCGGTTGAAGTCCTCGGGGCAGACGACCATTTTCTCCGGGATGCGCTGGGCGAGGTAGTCGTGGAGCACCAGGTGGCTGTATCGCGGGTGCGGGATCCAGTTGTAGTCGGGCGCGAAGGTCGGACGATCGGCAAGCCGCCGGATGATGTCCGTCGCCTGATTCACGGCCGAGTCGTTGTCGTTGGCCGCGCCGTTGAGCGGGATGAAGTTGCTCAACTGCGAGCCGGCCCTCCAGGTGAACGAAGCGATGCGGTCCTGGAAGTCGGTCGAATACGTGGCGAACGCGGTGCCGATCTGCTTGTAGTTCGATTCGCACACGCTCTTGCGGGCGGCGCGGCGAGCCTCGCCGAGTGCGGGGAGAAGAATCGCGATCAAAAGCGCGATGATCGCGATGACCACGAGCAGTTCGATCAGCGTGAACGCGCGTCGAACCAACCGCCGTACTGGCACCATGAAGCCCTCCTTGCAGCCAGGGAGCCCGAAGAACACGGGCTCCCATCCTCCCCCCCCGATTTCGACCACTTGACACTACGCAATCGTAACAGATTCAGCCACGATCGGCCAATCCCGGCCAGAACGCATGAGAATGGTTGGATCGAGACCGAAAGCCAACCCTACCTGATACGCACAGTCAGCGCGGACCGGATTCACGCGTAGCGCGAATCCCTTATTATTCGCATATTGTTTGGGTTCCAGCCCCCAACGTGTTGATTCGGCGGGTCGGGGCGGCTGAGATTCGGTCATGCGCAATCACGTTCCGAGGTTGGCCCCACGTCCGCATGGGCCGTTGGCGAAACGGCCCGGCAGACTGCTCGGCCCCGTGGTCATGGCATCGCTGGCGGTGATGCTGGGTGTGGGCCCGGGTTTCCTAGAACCGCCACCCGCGCTTGTGGGAGAATCGCGCGTGGAATGGGACGAACTCCAGGCTCACCTGGGCGAAGCGGCGGGCGGCCAGATTCTGGAGGAACTCGCGCTCGGACTTGCGCTCAAGCGGGAGGTTCAGAGCCGGGGCGTCACGGTCGCGTCCAACGCCATCGAACACGAGCGGGAGATGCTCACAACGGCTCTGGCCAGCGCGGCGAACCTGCCGGCAGGCGATGGCGAAGCGCTCCTGGAACGCGTGCGGGTCAATCGGGGCCTCGGGCCGGTGCGGTTCGCGGCGTTGCTGGAGCGGAACGCGCAACTGCGGGCGCTGGTCCGGGCGGATGGCGCGGGCCTGGAGATCAGCGAGGATGACCTGAGGCAGGCGTGGGAACTCAAGCATGGAGCCCGGGTGCTCGCGAGGATGATCCTCGTGCGGAGCGAGCAGTCGGCGCGAAGCGCGGCCGACCGGGTTGCCGCGGGAGAGTCGTTCGCGGAGGTGGCCGCGCAGGTTTCGATCGACCCCTCTTCCTCGCGCGGTGGCGTGCTCGACCCGTTCAGCCCGTCGGATCCGAACTACCCGGCAGCGATCCGGAAAGTGGTGGGCGAGTTGGAAGTCGGGAAGGTGAGCCCGCCGGTCGCGGTTTCGTGGGGTACGAACCAGGGCTACGCCCTGGTCAGGGTCGAGCAGAGGATCGCCCCCGCCGCCGATGCGCCATCGCTGGATTCGGCGAAGGAGCAGCTCCGGGCGGAGGTTCGGCTGGTGCGGGAGCGGGCGGCGATGGATCGGCTGGCGAAGCGGTTGATCGCCGACGCGAGCGTGACGGTGTTCGATCGGTCGCTCGGGTGGAGTTGGGAAAAGCGATCCGGGCCGTGATGCGGGAGGAGCAGGGAGCCTGCGACACAACCACCGCGGGACGAGGTACGACTTCGGCGCAATAGGACGGGGTTCGGCTATCATCGAAGCGGGACGGGTGAGCATTGCCACGAACCGCGGGCCGCGGGCCCGGGTCACACTTTGACAGGAAATACACTTGCTGCGCACGCCCCTGTACCAGTTCCACATCGATCGCGGCGGGAAGATGGTCGATTTCGCGGGCTGGCAGATGCCGATGATGTACGCCCCGCCGGGTGCGGCCGAGACGGGCGGGATCATCAAGGAACACGAGCAGGTCCGGCGGAGCGGCGGGTTGTTCGACGTCTCGCACATGGGGCGCGTGAAGATCACCGGTCGGCACGCGCGGCGGCTGCTGGAACGGCTGTGCACGCGGCGGATCAGCGACATGGCCGCGGGGCAGTGCCGGTACTCGCTGGTGTGCAACCCGCAGGGCGGCGTGCACGATGATGTGATCGTGTATCGGCTCGACGACGACGAGTTTCTCGTGGTCGTGAACGCCGGCAACCGGTCGAAGATGCTGGCGCACTTCGAGCAGACGCGGGCGGCCGGCGACCTGACCGTGAAGATCGACGACCAGACCGAGAGCACGGCGATGGTCGCGCTGCAGGGCCCGAAGGTGATGGAACTGGTGAGCCGCGTGAGCAGCGAGGTTCCGACGCTGAAGCGGTACCGGTTCGCGGTGAAGAACCTGGTGGTGATGAAGCTCATCGTCAGCCGCACCGGCTACACGGGCGAGGACGGGGTCGAGGTCATCCTGCCCGCGTCGGTGGTCGGGATGGCGATGAAGATGCTGCTCAAGGATGCCGGGATCGATCAGGCCGAAGGGTTGATCAAGCCGGCCGGGCTGGGCGCGCGTGACACGCTGCGGATGGAAGCGGGGATGCCGCTCTACGGGCACGAACTCGGGGAGGAGATCAACGCCCTGTCGTGTGGCGTGGACTTCGCGATCGCCCTCGACAAGGACAGCCTCGAGCGGGGTGAGCCGTTCATCGGCATGGAGGCGTTGAAGAAATCGCGGGCCGAGGGCGGGCCGCGACGGCGGCTGGTCGGCATGGCGCTCGCTGGCAAGCGCACGGCACGCCAGGGCATGACGATCAAGGCAGGGGGCAAGGATGTCGGGATCGTCACCAGCGCGTGCATGAGCCCGACGCTCGGGATCCCGATCGCCATGGGGTTTGTTGATCGCGACATCGCGCCGGAGAACGCGGCGGTCGAGATCGACACGGGCCGCGAGTCGGTGATCGCCGGCAAGACCCGCAAACTGCCGTTCTACAGCCCGACACGGGGGGCGTGAGGCCGTACGCAAGGTGTCTCGGCTGTTTCCTCTTCTGCCTCGGCGGAGTTCTGATTGCGCCGCGTCATGCATCCAGTGTTTCGTCCGCTACGATCGCGGTGATGACCGTGCGGTACTTTGACAACGCGGCGACGAGTTTTCCCAAACCGCCGCGGGTGGCGGAGGCGATGTTTCGGTTCATGACCGAGAACGGCGCGCCGGGACGGGGAACGCACGCGCCGGCGCGCGAGGCGGGGCGGCTGATCCGCCAGTGCCGCGAGCGGATCAACCGGCTGATCAACGGCGAGAACCCGGATCACGTGGTGTTCACGCACAACACGACCGATGCGCTGAATCTGGCGATCAAGGGCGTGCTCGAAGCCGCGCGGCGGGCGTCGCGGGGCAGCACGCCGCACATCGTCAGCACGTGGATGGAGCACAACTCGGTGCTCCGACCGATCAACGCGTTGATCGAGTTGCTGGGCGAGATCGAGTGGACGCGGATCGAGGCCGACCCGGAGACAGGGCTTGTCGATGCCGACGCGGTTCGTAGGGCGATCAGGCCCGGTCACACGGCGCTGGTCGCGGTCAACCACGCCAGCAACGTGACCGGGACGATTCAGCCCGTGGCGACGATCGGCGAGGCGTGCCGCGCGGCGGGTGTTCCGTACCTGGTCGATGCGGCGCAGTCACTCGGGCACATCGAGGTCGATGTCCGCGCGATGAAGATCGACCTTCTGGCCTTTCCCGGCCACAAGGGGTTGCTCGGGCCGACGGGCACGGGTGGCCTGTACATCCGGCCCGGCCTCGAGTCGCGCGTCGCGACGGTGCGGGAGGGCGGCACGGGAAGCGTGAGCGAACAAGAGACGCACCCGACGATGATGCCGGAGAAGTACGAGGCCGGCTCTCACAACATCGTCGGCATCGTGGGGCTCTCCGAGGGTGTCGCGTGGCTGCTCGAACGCGGCGTGTCGGCGGTGCGCGAGCACGAGGTTGGGCTGATGAAACCCATGCTCGCGGCCGTGGAAACGGGCGAGTTTCCGGGTGCGATCTTGCTCGGACCGCGGCGGCCGGACGATCGTGTGGGCGTGTTCAGCATTGTGCACGAATCACTGGAGCCGCAGGAAATCGCCGCCGCGCTCGAAACGGGCTTCGGCATCCTGACGCGTGCCGGGCTGCACTGCGCACCCTTGGCCCACCGGACGTTCGGCACCGCGCCGCCGCACGGCCGCGGAGCGGTTCGGCTGAGCTTTGGCCCGTTTCTTGCGTCGGATGATGTCCGCAGCGCGATCGACGCGCTGGCGGCGATCTGTCGCGAGCACGCGCCGGCGAGCACACCGGCCGGTGCGGCCCGGCGGGCCTGAATCGAGGATTCTGACGGATCACCGAACAATGAGCACGCGCGGCGAGACCAGCAGCACCCGCTCGCGGCGGAGCTGCAGCAGGGCCGAGAGATTGTCGCGGACCATCGGCCACGCGTCGGTGCCCACCACCTCCCGCAGCAAGCCGACCGCGGCGTGGGCGGGGATCGACGCGGTGTTGTCGTCATCATCCGGCGGCACGGCCGAGGCCATGGAACCGAACAGGCCGCCGAGCATCTCGGCGATGCTCGGCTCGGGCGGAAAGTCCATCACATCGTACCCGCCGTCTTTGAGCCCCTGGAGCGAGGCGAGCGCGGTAATCGCATCGTTGAGGCCACCGACCTCGTCGGCCATCTTGTTGGTGACGGCGATGTTTCCGGTGAAGAGCCGACCCTCGGCAGTGTCCGCGAGAACGATCCCCTGCCGACCCGCGCTGACGCGGCGCGTGAAAAGGTTGTAGGTGTCGGTCATCCGCTGACGGATGAACGCCCGCTCGGACTCGGTCCACGGCACGGTGCTGCCGAAGACCGCGCCCATCGGGCCTCGTGATCGCGAAACGACATTGAGCTTGATCTTCTCGTAAAGCCCTCCCATGGCGAGCTTCCCGCCCACCACGCCGATCGAGCCGACGATGCTCGATGGATTGACGTAGATCTTGTCGCCGGCGACGGCGATGTAGTACCCGCCCGAGGCGGCCATCGAGCCCACGCTGACCCAGACGGGCTTGGTCTTGCTCAATCGGCGGAGGCCCTGCCAGATGATCTCGCTGGCCACGGCCGATCCGCCCGGCGAGTTGATGCGCACGATCACGCCCTTGATCCGGGAGTGGTCCTCGATCTCCTGGATCGCGCGACGGATGGTGATCGAACCGACGGATGAGCCGCCGAAGAGCCCGGCGCCCTCGGACTCGCCATCGACAATCGGACCATCGATGTGCAGCACGGCGATGGTTTCTCGCTTGGGAGTGGTCGATGCGGGCTTCATCAGCTTGCTGATCAGCGAGAACGGATTGGAGATATCGAGGCCGCGCTCTTCATCCGATTCGGTCAGGTTCGACCATGCGACCTCGCCGCCGTAGTTCTGCCTGAGGTGGTTGTTCAGTTCTGGCAGGTCCACGGTCGCGTCGATCAGCCCGACCCGCTTTGCCATATCACCATCGGCGAACACCGCCTGCCGCATCGCCTCATCGAGTTGCTCATCGCTGAGCTTGCGTCCCTGCTTGACCGTGCCGCGGATGTTCGCGTACAGGCTGTCGAGAAGCCGGGAGATGTTCTGCTCCCACTGCGGACTTGGCGAGCTGCGGGCCATCGGTTCGCTCGCGCCCTTGTAGTCACCGACCTGCACGAAGTCGGGCTTGATTCCTGCCCAGTTCAGCGTGTCGGCCAGGTACATTTCCTCGCTGTACAGGCCCGGGAACGAGATCGCCCCGCCAGCCTGAAGGATCACCTCGTCCGCGTGCGCCCCAAGGCGCAGTTCGGCGGTCGAGTAGGCGTCGGAGAAGACGTGCACCTTCTTGCCCGCGGCACGGACCGCATCCATGGCGCGGCCGAGTTCCTCGACCTGGGTGTTCCCAAGTTCCGCATCGCGGATCCGCACGACGACCGCTTTCAGGTCGGCATCCGCGGCCGCGACCCGCAGGATGTCCACCAGCGAGCGCAGCGACTCGTGGCTCTTCATGCCGAGCAGGTCCGACATCACGCCGGGCCGCTCGGTGGGCGTCTCGTTGATCTCGATCAGGCCGACACCAACCGGTTCCCCGGCCCCGGCCTGGCCGACCAGTGAACCGATCGAAGCGGCCGCAGCCAGAATCCAACGCCGTGGGTCAGCCAGAGACATGGTGTTGCTCCAGAAGTGTGGTCGAAGGACTGTATCGTCCGGTTCGGGAACGGATCGTCGGGAGTTCCTACCGGTCCGACGCCGCGGGGGTGCCGAAGTTCCGTCGTAAACGACGGAAGGCCCGATTCAGGCGTAGCCGAGGTCTTCAAGGTCGTCCTCGTCGAGCCCGAAGTGGTGCCCGATCTCGTGAAGCAGGGTGATCCTGATCTCCTCGTAGATCTCCTGATCGGCCTGGGGCTGGTTCCACCCCCCCGCCAGGTCAGAAATGCCGCGGCGAAAGAGGTGGATCTGCTCCGGCCCCGCGCCGGCATCGCCCGTTCCCAGAGGCCCCCATCCGGAGGGGTCCTCGAGCGAGCGATCGGTGATGGCGACGCCGGTGTGCAGGCCGCACAGGTCCAGGCCGTCGTCCTCGTCCATGAGAACACCGTCGCGGCGGAGCACATCGAGCATCTCGGGCGAAGGCTCGTCGAGCACGACGATGGGCACGCGATCGACCAGCCCTCGCACATGGGCGGGAAGGGCGTCGATGGCATCCTGGAGCAGAGCATCGAAGCGTTCCCGCTCCGGTTCGCTCAGCTCGGGGACGGGCCGGGATGCTCCGTCGGGCTCGAACATGGGGCGAAGTCTACCCGCGCGAACCTCGCGACTGGTCGTCGATGCGGATCGAACGCGAAGGCGATGGGGCCGTCACGCCCTCGCGCACGACCTGCTTGAACGAGCGCGTCGGACGCACGATGGCTCGGGCGATCCGCAAGGCATCGAACACGCTCCCGAACAGTCCGATCGTGAGCAGCCCGCCGCCGATCACCATCAGGATGGTGCCGAATGTCACACCCACGGTCCCGCCCAGCCCGGCGGCGCCGATGGAGACCTGACCGATGACCTGCCCGATCGCGATGACCAGCGCGGAAAAGGCCATCGCCCACATCGTCTGACGGTCCACGCGTCCGGTCCGAAGGAGCACGCACCGGGCCACCATGAGCCGGGCGTTGGGCCGCAGCAGCACCAGGATCGCCGCGACCAGCACGCACGACCACACCACCTCCATCGTGAGCGGCCAGGTCGGTCGCCAGTTCGTCAGGACCGTGCCCCCGATCCGCTGGACATGCCGGACCGAATGCAGATCCAGCAGCCATCCGAGCGGAACGTACAGCAGGACCGCCACGGCCGCGCACACCGACTGCCACCGCGGGATTCGTGCGTGCGGCCTGACCAGCGAAATAGCGCCGATCGCGGAGACCGCCAGCGGCAGGCTCACCAGCACGCGCAGCAGCGACGGGGGCGATGTTCGCATTCCGGCCACCGACAAGAGATCGAGCAGGTGCGTGAGCCAGCACATAAGAGCCGCGAGCAGGGCCCCGACCATCCACACCACGACCGCCGCCGCCGCGAGCCGCGGGTGCGCGATCGGCTGGAGTTCGCGGGCGTTCGGATCGACCACGGCGCGGATCGCCGCCTGGACGGTCGTGCCGCACTCGGGACATACGCCGCGGATCGAAAGGCCGCGCAGGTTGTAGCCGCAGACGACGCACCGCAGGTCGCCCCCCAACTGGCGGCCGAGCGTTGAGGATTCCGAGCGCGAACCGGTGTTCGAGCCCGCCTCACCCGCGGGAGCGGGTGGCGGCGAGGTCGGCTCTCCCGGCGGCTGTGGGCTTGGCGCCGAATCCATAGGGGCATGAGGCTAGCCGATTCGGCGCTTTCGGGCGAGCGGTGCGCAACGGGTGTAGTCCACGATTATGGTGATCACGCGGCCTTGGACGACCAGTAGGTCTGCCAGAGTTCGCTGTATTGCAGGGAGGGAAGGGCGGCGAGGTGGCGGGCGCGTTCGGGCCGCCAGCGGGCGC
>JADLCX010000092.1 GCA_020846975.1 Phycisphaerales bacterium | reverse complement strand
TGTGGGCCAGCTTGTCGAGATTGTCGAGCTCCAGCCACGTCGCGTCCATCGTGGCGACGATCAATTCTCGTTCCGTGTCCGCGACGCGATGCTGCTTGAGGTACTCGATCAGACGGTTCTTGTACTTATTCGGCCCCAAGTCGATCCCATCGGCTGTCTTTGGTGCTGGCGGGAAGAGCGCATCTGCCACGTGATCGAGGATCCTGCGGCATGAGACCGCCACATGCGATGCCTGCTCGGCGACTTCCGCTTCTCGGAACGCTCGCGTGACGCTCCACAACTTCTCTGGAACGTCGGGCGCGCCGTCGGCCAGGCGCGGCATCGCGTGGTCAACGATGCCGTCGAACAACTCGCGGAGCCACTGCCGACTATGTGCGGCGCGAACAGACTGTTCTGCTCCGTGGTCGCGATCGAAGATGGTGTATCGGCCTTCGAGCGACTCCCATTCGACGGGGTCGTATCCAGCGTTTCGGAACCAGTCCATGTGGTACGGGAACTTGCTGTCCGAGCTGATGCCGTCCCAGAAGAGCCAGGCGCTCGTCCCCAACACTCGACCGAAGGCGCACAAGCGATATGCCCCAAGGTGGGCGGCGATCGACTCATCCACCTCGAGCGCACCGAGGTAAACCGCGCCGAGTTTGCCCTCCAGGCGCCGGTCGATTGCGGCTGCGGTAGTCGCGTCAATCGTTTCGAGGCAGACGGCAAACACTTCGCCCTTCATTGCCTTGGTGCGGGCATGCCCAAGAAGCGCGTGCCACCGCAGAGGATGTGGATACGCCCACTCGTGGACCAACTCCTGGAATAACTCCGAATCCATCTGCCCGACCGTCGTACTGCCCTGGGTGGTGTACCGCGTGGCCGCTTGCGAGAACAGCAGGGTCCCCGTGAACACCTTGGTGTGGGCCTGCCTATTTGCCGATCGGAGCCCGGCGAGCACCGCCCTGATGGCTTTGTCGCCGCCATCCAGGGCATTCTCGTCAAAATGAAACGCGACCTTCATGGCTCATGATACGAGAGCGCCATCAAGGAACTGTCACTGTCGGGAGCGGGACCGCCAGCGATTCGCCAGATTCGGCGCGCAGGTGACCGCCCGACCGCATAGGGAGCCAGTACATGGCCACGCATGCCAACGCCACACCCGGATACTGCACAAAGCGTCATCCCGAGTCGTCAACCGGCTTGGAAACGGGCGAGATGTTCTTTGGGGACAGCGCGCAACAAGTCGGCGGGTTCGGCAGAGGGGTACAGGTGCAGGCCGTGACAGAAGATGACGCACACGCCGAAACCTCGCGACAGGTTTCCGGCGGCGCGCAGATATAGGGATGGGCAGGGAGCCCCCGATTCCCTGAAAGTCGCAGCAAGTCTCGCCACTCCGGGCGGGAACTGCGTAGATGCGTACGGGGATGCCCTTTCCCCGTCACGCACTTGATCGACCCAGCCACCAACCAATCCAGCAACCGAACCACCCAATCGCCCGCCGCGACGCACAGTGCGTCTGCGGCTCCAGTCGTCCTGCGCCACGACGGCGCTCTGGGTGTGCACTCATGGATGAGATCAAGAATCGGATGGCCGACGTTGCGGTCGTCAGCGTCCGCGAGGTGGCCGAACTGCTCGGTGTCAATCCCCGCACCGTCTGGCGGATGGCCCAGACGGGAGACATTCCCGCGCCGATCCGGCTGAGCGAACGGGTCGTGCGCTGGCGGCTCTCCGACCTCCGCGAGCACCTCGACCGCAAGGCCGCGGGCGCGAGCGGGGTGCGTCGATGAGTTCACGCCCCGACAAGAACGCCTGCCAGGCGGCTGAGGCGGAGTTGCCCGGTCCTGTGCTGCGCTGCCTCGCGGATGTCGAACCGCGCGAGGTGCAGTGGCTGTGGCCCGGGCGCATTCCGCTCGGGCGTATCTCGCTGCTCGTTGGCCGGCCAGGAGAGGGCAAGAGCTTCCTGACCACAGACATGACGGCGCGAGTCTCGACCGGACGAGCCTGGCCGGATGGCAGCGCATGTCCTGCCGGCTCGGTGATTCTGGTGTCGGCCGAGGATGATCCGCATGACACGATCCGCCCGCGCCTCGATGCGCACGGTGCCGATGTGCGCCGGGTCCATCTGCTGGCCACCGTGCGCCGGCGTGGCGAGGGCGGTCGGCTCGTCGAGGCGATGTTCACGCTCGAGGACCTGCCCGCACTGACGGAGGCGCTGGAGCGACAACCCGATTGCCGCTTGATCGTCATCGACCCCATCGGGAGTTTCATCGGCGGCGGAACGGACTCTCACCGGGACAACGAGGTCCGGGCTGTGCTCGCCCCGGTGGCGCAGTTGGCCGAGCGGTACGGCCCGGCGGTGCTGATCGTGGCGCACCGGCGCAAGAGCGCGGGCACGATCGCCGACGACCTCGCCATCGGCAGCAGGGCGTTCACGGGCATCGCTCGCGCCGTGTGGCACCTCACTCGCGACACCGACGACAAGCGGCGGCGACTCCTTCTGAGCGGCAAGAACAACCTCGCGCCAGAGGGAACCGGCCTGGCCTTCGACATCGGCGGCATCCCGCCGGCCGTCCAGTGGGAGCCGAGCCCGGTCAACATGCGTGCCGACGACGCTCTGGCCGCCGAATGCGAGGGCAGTGACGATGGTGGCGCACTCGCCGAAGCCACGGACTTCCTGCGCGCGGAACTGGCCCACGGCCGCAAGACCGGCACCGAGGTGAAGGCGGCTGCGAAGTCAGCTGGGATCAGCAGCCGCACCCTCGATCGGGCTCGCGCCCGGCTCGGAGTTGTTGCCGCGCCGGACGGGTACCGCGGGCCGTGGACGTGGGGACTGCCAAACCACACCGCGCCAGACTCTGCCAACACCGCCAAAGTCTCAACCTTGGCGAACTCTGGCGGTCTTGGCGAAGTCTGGCCCGCCGCTGACGGCGAGACAGGCTCGCCGGAGGGAGGACGCCGATGCTGAAATGGTCCTCCTGCTGGGTGACGGCGAATCGAGATGGCCCCCACATCGACGGCCGGCGCGATGGCGTGTGGATCGCTCGCGTTGTGGCATGCCGTCGCCTCGCGTCCATGCCCGTGCTGTGCCACCCCTGCGGTCGGACGCGACGCCTCTACCTCGCGATGGTCTACCGCGACGGCGACTGGCAGATCGCTGGCGTCTACGGCTCCGACGGCGCAGCGCGGCGTGCCTGCGCCACAGCCCTGGGGGAGGTGACATCGTGAGCCGATGGACGCTCTCGCTCCATGAGGCCGGCCATGCGGTTGCCGCGTGGGCACTCACCGGCTCGCGGGCCTTCGCCACTCTGCACGACGGTGCCGCCGGTGCGGCGTGCCCGCTTGAGGACATGGGTGCGACCGACCGGGCGATCATGACAGCCGTCGGCCCGTTGGCCGAGACCCTGGCCCACCGATACCCCGCCCCCGAGTTCGCGTCACGTGTCGCAGGCGACAAGCCGCCGCGGACGCTGCCGACTGTCGAAACGATCGCCACCGTCGAGACGGCCGCCGAACTGCGCAGCGTGGTCGTGCGCGGCGTCCCCGATCATGTCGTGCTCGCGAGGTTTTGCATCGCGGGCATCGAGAATCAGCCCGAGCGCTGGGCGCAACGGCACGCGTGGATTTTGTCGCTGGCCAAGCGGCTCATCCGCTCACACGAGAAGTCGATCGTCGAAACCGCACGGGTGCTGTACCTGCGCGGCGTGGTCTCTGTCCCTCTTGAAGAAAGGAACGCCTCATGACAACCCTCAGCCAGATCGCCCGCAACAAGAAGGAGCAGGCCCGCGCCGCGTTCATCGACGCGGCCTGGGCGGATGAACCCTTCGACCGCCTGGCGGAACTCGCCCGCGACGCCAGCATGGAACCGGGCGAAGCCGACAAGATCATCGCCCGCATCGGCGAGGCTCGCGGAGACATGAAGGCCGCCGGTGACGTGGTGCGCTTGCGCCGGGTTGCCACCAAGACCAAGGCCCATGCTGACGCGACCCGTTCCCAGGCGGAGGCGGCGATCGAGAAACTTGAGGCCGAAGTCCAAGCGGTTGCACTTGAGGCCGACACTGCACAGCGGGAGTTGAACACCGCCGAGTCGGCGGGACAGCGGGTGCTGGCCGTGTACGACGAAGGCCTTCTCCCTGGGTCGCGGCTGCCGAAGAGTGTGCTGGCGCTGATCGAGCGTCGCGAGCAGGAGAGCAAAGCCAATCAGGCGCACGCGGCGATGATCGCGGCGACAAACCAGCGCAACCGCGTGCGTGATGACGTGGAGCGGATCGAGCGAAAACTCCGGAGGCTGCCCGTTTCCCGCGATCACAAGGAGCAGGAAGCGCTTGTGAAGGAGGAACTCGAGCGGGCTAAGGCCGGTCTGACGGCGGCGGAGGCCCGGCTTTCGGACGCCGAGCGGGCGCACGCCGCCGCCCGCAAGGGGCTTTAGTCCCGCCGCCTGGCCCACATCTTCGCCCGAATCGCCCCCTGGACCAACGGCTGGGGGGCGACTTGACCCGTGCCGAGTGCCGCCCCTCACTGTGGTCCCGCCGTCGCCCCCTGGATGGCCCGCACGAACGGAGTTCCCATGCCCACCGTCTACAAGACCGCGTCGGATCGCACGAAGAAGAACGTCCGCTGGATGGTCGCGTGGACCGACGAACTCGGCCACCGGCGCACTCGGCGCGGGTACACCGACAAGGCCCTCAGCGAGCGGCTGGCCCGCCAACTCGAGGACGCGGCACGGGCACGCCGCGAAGGGACGATCGACGCGGCCGCGGAGCGCATGGCCGACCACTCGCGTCGCCCGCTGGCCGACCACGTCGCGGACTACCGCGTGTACCTCGTCGCCAAGGGCAGCACGGAAGAACACGTTGACCTGACCGAGGCCCGCATCGAGCAGGCAGGCAAGAACGCCGGGTGGAAGTCCATCGCGGACATCGACGCCGCCACGCTCAGCCTGCACGTCGAACGCGTCCGGGCGAACGGGCGCGGCCACGCGACGATCAACCACCACCTCCGCGCGGTGAAGGGCTTCACGCGCTGGCTCATGACCAACCACCGCCTGGCCCGCGACCCGCTCGTCGGCGTGAAGATGCTCAACGTGAGTACCGACCGACGGCGCGAGCGGCGGGCGCTCGATGACGACGAACTCGCCCGGCTGCTCGCGGCCGCCGGCGCGAATGAGTCGGTGACCATCACGAAGCGCTACAAGCGGAAGGTCGGCCCGAAGAAAGGCGAGATTCGCCTCGGAACCCGGACGTTCGCCATCCCGCGTCGAGATGCCCTCTACCTGCTCGCGGCTTCGACTGGCTTCCGCATCGGCGAGATCAAGTCGCTCACGACGCGGTCGTTCGACCTCGACGCCGACCCGCCGACGGTGACGGTCGAAGCGTCATACTCGAAGCGCCGTCGCCGCGACGTGCAGCCCATGCGACCCGACATCGCCGAGGCGCTCCGGGCGACCCTCGATGGCACCCCGCGCGGCGAGCACGTCTGGCCGGACTTGCCGCACGAGATGGCCCAGGTGATGGCGGCGGACCTCGCGGCCGCGGGCATCGCGGTCAAGGACGACGCCGGACGCGTCATCGACTTCCACGCACTGCGGCACACGTTCATCACGCGCCTGGCCCGTTCGGGAGTCACGCCCAAGGTCGCCCAAACGCTGGCCCGCCACTCGACCATCACGCTCACGATGGACCGGTACGCCCACGTCGCCTTGGCGGACACGTCCAAAGCGCTCGCAGCGCTGCCCGCCCTACCGCTGACCCATAGCGCCGCCAACGAGGCCGCCGTCGCCGCCACGGGTACGCACGGGCGGGAATTGGCCCAACGGGCAGGGTCGGCAGCGCGTTCCGCCCACGGGCCAACGTCGCCCAACGGGGCGGGAACTGGCCAGGCAATCGCGCTGCGAATCGCGCCAGATGGCCACCAGGAATCGCAGCGCCGGCAGCAGCGCGCAGGGTGCAATCCGGGCCATTCCGCGTCATCGCCCGCCAACAACGCGAGCGATGCAAAACGCACCGCGGCGGCCTCGGAAGGCCGCCGCAACTCGCGTAAACGTCGGGATTTGTGCGCTCCTGGGCAACCCGTGTCATCGGCTGCCAACGCGGAGGTTTCAAGCGAGGCGGACGGGACTC
>JADLCX010000091.1 GCA_020846975.1 Phycisphaerales bacterium | reverse complement strand
TGATCGAGAACGTCCGCGCCTACCTCCGCGGCACCCAGCGCCGTCCCGACATAGTCAGCAGATTCTTCCACGCCGAGTCCGTCCGATACGCCGCGTAGATGTCAAAACAACCATGCTCTCGGTAGTAACATCGCGCAAGACGCCGGCGATCCGTACTGGGACGGCACGGTGACGATCGGCGCCGATGCGCAGTTTACGTCCTCGACGATCCCCTCCGGCGTCATCGTGCTCGATCCGGATGTCGCAGGCGACGACCAAGCGCCGTACTACAAACGTTCCTCCGCGTTGCTCGGCGGCGGGGCGGTGGGCCTCGTCCCCTTCCGCATCCATGAGCAGGACTGCGAGCCGATGCATCGGGTGCGCGAGAGCACGCCCCCGGAGCTCAACAGCACCAACGTGATCCCTTCGGCCGCGTTTGCCACGCTCGACGCGAAGCCCGGCAAGGTGCGCTTCTACGGCCCCATCCTCGTGGACGCCGGGGTCAACACCAACCTCATCGAAATGGGCTTGGTCTCGCCAACGCCCAACGGGGCGTGCGGACGGGACTGGATTGGCGCGTCCAGCATGCTCAGGGTCACCGGGCCCGGATCGAGCGCGACCGGCATCGCCAGGCGCACGCTCTCGATCGGTCGCAACCCCAACGCCAGCGCGGTTCACATCGGCGAGTATCGCGTGCGCGTGCCGGCCAAGCACGCGTCCGGCACGGCGCCCCCGGGAACGCGGGTGACGTATTGGCGAGTGTGTACGGGCGATCTCGATGAGCCACTGAGCGAGGCCTACTTCTTCCGCGTCGCCGAGGGGTCGAGCGTCTCGTGCGAAACGTGCCTCGCCGATTTCAACTGCTCGGGCATGATCTCGGTGCAGGATATCTTCGACTTCCTGACCTCATATTTTTCGAACTGCGATGAAGCGGGGTATCCACAGCCGGTTTCCACCCCATGCTTCTTGGGAGCCGATGTCAATGACAGCGGTGCGGTGTCGGTTCAGGACATCTTCGACTTCCTGGCTGCGTACTTCAGCGGATGTTGACTTTACAACGCCATTTCGCTTCTGCAGGCTGGTTCTGACGGTCCAAGGCCCGCCTTCTGACGGTTGGAGACACGAAATGGCGTTGTGGTGTTGAGTTGATTGTTCGACCCGCGTCCCAAGTGCCGGCGCGGGGATGAGATTGTGCATGTGACGCCGCCCTCTGCCTTCCGAGGGCGGCCTTTGTTGACTTCGCAGGCAACCGCCCACCCACTCCGCACGTATTCGCCTCCCGGCCGCGATCCTCACGCCCGGATCGCCGCCCATCCCCCGGCCCCTCGCCCATGAGCGTCGCGCGGCCGGCAAACAGGGTTGCTAGGGAGCGCACAGGCCGCACCCACCCCACCCGCGGCCCGCCGAGCGACCCCAAAAGCCGATACTCCCGTTTGGCCCCGCCCCCCCGAGCCATCCATCGTCAGGAGACACCGATGTCCTCTCGCCTCTTCACCCCCACGCTCATCGCCGCGGCGGTCGCCTGCTCGGTCGGCGTCACCCCCCCTCACCGCTCCGTGGCCGCCGCGTCGGCTTCCCTGGCCGCGACCGGCGTAACCACGGCCGTCGCCAAGACCATCCGCATCGACGGGCAGGAGGTCGAGGTTGTCCTTGAGGTCACCCGCTCCGATGCGGCGATTTCGCCCCCGTCCACGTCGGCCACGGTCACGCTCCGCACCCGCGATGGTCAGGACCTGCCTGTCCTGAATGCCACCCGCGTGCGCCTTGAACGGGCCCGCTCGCCGCGCCGGTCGTTCGTGGAAGACCTCATCCCCCTCCAGACCTTCCGCTTCGACCCGACCATGTCTGGTTACGCCGCCGACGGCTATCCGTCTTTTCGGATTGGCACGAAGCTCAAAGCCGCCATCAGACTTGAAACCGATGCCGGCGTCATGCACGTTCGATTCAGCGATGTTCGCGTTGGCGGATGAGGCCGCCCGACGCATCCCCGTGATCCACGCCCCCGACCCCACGTCCCCAAACGGAGTTTGCGCATGACCTCTCCCCACGCCCGCGCCGCCTCGCTCTTGGCCGCCGCCTGTTTGGTTGCCGCCGCGCCGAACCACGCCGCGGCCACGGCCACGCCCGTGAACTTCATCGTGCCCGAGACCCGGAGCCCGGCGCCGACCAACACGCCCGCGGTCCGCACGATCACGATCGACGGTCGCGAGTACACCGTCACGCTCGTCGTCCGCACGTGGCCGATCTCGGTCGATCCCAACCACCCGACGCGACGCCAGGTGGCCGTCAACGTGAGCCTCGATACGGTCGATGGCAACGTGATGCCCGTGGATATCGCCGCGACGCGGGTGAGGCTGACGCGAGTCGCCGCGCCGCAGCGCGTGTTCACGCGCGAACTCTCGTCACTTCCCACCATCGCCAGCCTCATCGGCCACGCCGAGTTCGGCAACGATGATCCGTTGTATCTCGTTCCGGAAACGCGGTTCCGCGCCCGGGTCCGCATCGAACACGCCGGCGGCGCGATCAACGTGCCCATGGGCATCACCAGCGTGATCCCGACGCGACTGACGCTGTCATCCGCCCGGTGATCGCGCCCGCGTGCGGGAAACTCCCCGCCGCGCGGGTCGTTCGCACGCTCACGAGCCCCTTCCGCTCGGGTTCAGCGTCCCGCGGCCTTGCGCGAGACCGGCCGGCCGTTGTCCAGCGTTTCGGTTCGGATCACCACATCGGGCTTGTGCCCGCGCGGCGTCGGCGACTTCGATTCGGAAGCCCCCTCGCTTCCCCCCGCTTGCTCGGCGCCCCCGGGCGTATCGAGCTGCTCTTTCAACAACCGCCCCACCTTGAACTTCACCGTCCGCTTGGCCGGCACGCTCACCCGCTCGAGCGTCTTGGGATTCTGCGCCACCCGCGGGGCCCGCTCCTTGATCTCAAAGACTCCGAAGTCCCTGAACTCCAAGCGGTTACCGTGCCCGAGCTCGCTGATCATCTGATCCAGGAACGTCTGCACGACGCGCTTCACATCGACCCTTTTACATTGGGCCGATTCAGCAATCCTGTCGATCAGTTCCTTCTTCGTGATCGTCGCCATATCGTCGACACCCGGCGTCGGGCCGCTCGCCGCTCACGAGCGCCTCTGACCCGTTGGGGCGTGGCCGAGCCAAGCCCCGTTCATTCCTGAGTCCCTACGTGCCGGTCCTGAGCGCACGGGATCGACCGTTACGGAAGCCATGGTCGCGACACCTGCCGACAGCAACGAACGGCCACGCGACAGGTGCAGTATCCCGAAACTCGGGCGAGTGGTCAATAGCCTTGTCGCCACTCCACCGGTTCCGATGTCAAATTCTTGTGGATTCATGGGTTGGAGACTGCCCGGATCAGGTCATTCCGAGCGCGGAACCGGGCTCCCGACCCCCTATCAAGGGCATCGTCTGATAAGGCCTCACGAGACTCCTGCGTGAATCGGGCAAACTTTGCGCGTTACCGGGCCTTCCCAGATTCACAGCCGGGCTAGAACCGGATGGTTACGCCGGCCAACAGCCCGGCCAGGCGACCGTCGTACTCGAACTCCTCGGGGCCATCGCCATCGGCCAAGTCGAACGCGAGTTGGCGATAGCCGATCCGGACACCCACGTTCTCGAACGGTCGCCACTCGAAGCCCGCCACGATGTCCACCGAGAACGACGATCGATCCGAATCCGCGAACCCGCCGCCGGTGAGTTGCAGCGTGAGCGAGAAGTCCCGCGCGATGTCGAACTCGACGCGCGCGCCGGCGATCGGTTCGCCGAAGAACTGGTCCGCGCCTGTCGATGCGCCCCCGTCGCGGTTGGTCAGGTCGAAGGAGAAGTCGTAGAACCGCGCGCCGAGCAGCGCGTACACCCGGCACGCCGCATCGACCGCGTTCTCGGGGTGCTCGCTCGCCGCCGTGAAGTCGTAGCCCCACACGCGACAACCACCGGAGAGTTCGACGGTCGTGAGCTCGAACGAAACGTCCATCGCATCGCCGGCATCCACCTGGACCGACCCGAGCCGGAACGAAGAGTCCGCGACCGTGCCCTCCCGTTCAATCCCGAACGCCGCGCCCGAGAGCGCGAACCGCCACCGCTCGGAGTTGATGTGCAGTTCACCCGCGGGCATGAGCCGCGTGCTGTCTAGGTTCATGCGCTCGACCGCGACGGCATCGCCTTCGGTCGTGAACGCCCCCCCTCCGCTCCCGGCCGAGATCGGCATGCGCAGCGTCCCGCTCGGTGCGACAAACCACGCGCTGGGCTGGATCTGAACGCGCCACGCGGGATCGAGCCGTCGCGGCGGCGGCTCCTCCGCCGCGGGCGGAGTCCCGCCGACTTCCGGCTCACGCAGGGAGAGCGGAGCGACTTCCGCCCGCGCGCTGGGTGAGGCCGCGATGAACGATCCCGCACCCGCCGCGGCGAGCGCCGTCGCCCGCAAAGTTCGTCCGCCCGCGCTCCGGCTCATTCCCGCTCCTCCGATTCCCCCGCTCGCCGGCGGAGCATACCCGATCCATGACCGCGCGGCCGGGTATCCTCACCGTCATGCCGCCCTCGCCTCTTGACCACAACGAGCCCGCGCCCGCGGGCGTGATGATCGCGCCGGGTGTCACTGTTCCCGGCGGGGTTCTCCGGTGGGCGTTCTCGCGCAGCGCGGGCCCCGGCGGTCAGAACGTCAACAAGCTCTCGACCAAGGCCGAACTGCGCGTGGATGTTGAGGACCTGCCGATCTCCGGCCGCGCCCGCTCCCGGCTGCGGGGCCTGGCGGGTCGGCGCATCCTCGGGGTCCAGACGTTCACCGACGAGGAGGGCCGCCCCCGCGAGCGCGGCGGCGAACTGCTCCTCACCGCCGAGACCGAGCGATCGCAGAGCGCGAACAAGCAGGAGTGTCTCGACAAGCTCCGCGACCTGATCGTCCGCGCGATGGTCGAGCCGAAGGTCCGGCGCAAGACCAAGCCGACCCGTGCCAGCAAGGAACGCCGGCTCGAAGGCAAGAAGCGCCGCGGCGACATCAAGCGCGGCCGGCAACGCGGGGAGTGATGCCTGCGGAGGTCCAACCCGCGCGGTCCCCGGTTCTCGCGGTTCAACAGCCCGTGAAGTACGCGCCCAGGAAGTCGAAGATGTCCTGCACGCTGACCCCGCCCGAACCGTTGAAGTCGGCCGCGAGGTTGCCGGAGAAGTACGCGCTGAGGAAGTCGAAGATGTCCTGCACGCTCACGCTGCCCGAGCAGTTGAAGTCGGCGGTGCACACCGTGACCACCGCCGGGTTGCTGACCGCGCTCCCGCACGGGTTGGTTGCTACGAGCCGGTACGCGCCCGCGCTCTCGGTCGAGACCGGCGAGATCGCGAGTGACGACGATGTTGCGCCCGGGATGTCCACGTTGTCCTTTGTCCACCGGTAGGTCGGCACGGGCGATCCGCTCGCCGCGGCGGAGAGGTTGACGGTCCCGCCCACGCAGGCCGTGACCTCCGCGGTCGGATCCTGCGTGATCGCCGGACACTGGGCCTGGCAGGAATCGGGCACCAGGTTCCCATCGGAATCCGCGGGGCCCGCGACGGTGTAGCGCACGTTCGCGCCCACGTAGGTCCCGTTGCAGATGTTCGGGTTCATGTCCGCGCTGCCGGTCAGGAGCACGTCAACGGAGTTTCCGCCCGCGCCGACCACCCGCGCGGCATTCCACGCGGCGGCGCTCACGACGAGCGACGCCCGCAGCGACGTCACCGAGCCGGTGGTGCAGTCGGACCCGCCGGTCTCCCACAGCCGGCCCGCCAGCGCGCCGTTGATCGAGACCTCGATGAACTCCGTGCCCGAACCGAGATCGGCCTTGGCGAGCAGTTCGATCGTGACCGGCCCCGCGGCCTCGGGCGTGCCCGCGAGTGTGAACGAGCGGTCCTCGCCCGTGCCGATCGGCCCGAGCGTCGCCGAACTGGCGCGATACCGGTACTGGGACAGGTCGGCGCCGCCCGCGCCGTCGCAGTCGGGACAGTTGTAGACGGCCACATCGTCCACGTACCACCCCGAACCGCCCGTGCACCCGTCCTTGCTGAACACGAAGCGGACTTGAACGCTCGCATTCGTGACACCCAGGCCCGACAGATCGACGATCGTGCGGCCCCAGGTGTCGCCCGCGCCCGTCCACGCGTCGCTGCCGGCGCGCGGGTTGGTGTTGCCCGACGCGGCGGAGTTGAACCGCCCGTTGTAGGGATTGAACACAATCGCCGCGCGCGGCACCTGCGTGAAGGAGCCGCCGTTGATGGCGATCTCGATCGCTCCGCCGTCGAACTGGCCCTCGCTGCCGATGTTGTGCGTGAACGCCAGGAACGGGCGCGTGGCGCCCGCGGGCACGGCGATCGCCGGGCTCGTCATGGTGTGCGAGGCGGACTCATCCACGGAGTTGCAGTCGCCCGCGTCCCGCGACTCGCAATAGGCCGCGCGGCCGGGGCGGCTGCGCGGCAGGGGACCGGTGGTGCGAACCCAGTCGTAGGGCGTGGGCGGACCGGAGTTGGCGACGGTCCAGTTGAAGCCGGCGCCCTCAAAGCCGTCCGCGAAGATCACCGCCGCGCCCGCGCACTCTTCGGGCGCCGCCTCGTCGAGCACGACCGGCGTCGCGCCGCACAACCCGTCGGTGTTCATCTCGGTCGCGAGCAGGGCCTCGGTCACCTGCGCCGCATCCGCGGCCGTGAAGGTCGCGCCGGGAAGGCCCGTGCGAGGATCGTTCGGCGCGGTCCCGATGAGGTCCGCGGCCGCGAACGTGAGCGAGTCGTACGCATCCTTGAAGTCCGATGCGGGCGAGAGGTACACCGTCAGCGCCCTGTACCACACCGCGCCCGACTTGACCAGCCCGATGCCCGTGATCGCGCGGCCGTTGAACGTTCCCCCGTCGGTGGTCAGCATGAAGGCGTGGTTGGGCACGCCGCTGCCGCTGTGCACGCCGCCCGAATCGTTGGGGTTGCAGGTCTGGAGCGGGCTGTTGGCCCGATCGGGATGGTTTCGGCAGGTCGGGTCGAACATGTCGCGGATCGCGCCCGTGATCGTCCCGCTGTTGGCATCCTCCCCCACCAGCCATCGCACGCCGTCGGGATACTCCGTCCGCGGTGAGCACACGGTGCGCAGGTTGTTCGGCGCATCGGTCCCCGGACCGACGGCCGGGGGCATCGGCCACGGCGTCCCGCCGGGCGGGCCGATCGCGGCCGCGTTCCCGTTGAACATGTCCACGCACTCGCCGAACACGTCGCTGAAGCTCTCGTTGAGTTGGCCGGACTGGTTCTGATAAACCAACCCCGCGGTGTACCCGGTCAGACCGTGCGTCAGTTCGTGCGCGACGACATCATCCGTGATCATCCCGGCGCAGAATACCGCTCGCGTTCCGTTCCAGTACGCGTTGGGGCACTGCGGCGCGGTCGAGTTGGCCGTGAGGCGGAGGGTCAGGCCCGCGTTGTCGATGCTGTCACGCCCGAAACCGCGCTGGAGGTAGCGGTAGTAGTCGCCCGAGTAGTCGTACGCGGCATCGACATCCGCGATGCCCGTCGCGGCCGAGCCCTCGGCCCGCGCCAGCGTGCCCGGCAGGACCGTCCCGCCCTCGCCGTCGTAGGTCTCGCGGTTCAGGATGTGCTCGATCAGCGTCCAACGATCGATGATCTCGGAGGTGTGGGCATCGACAAAGAGCGACTCTCGCACCGCGGCCGGCTCGTCGGTCAGGACAACGTGGAACGCGAGCCGCGCTCCCGCATCGACATCGCCGTACCAGCCGGGATTGACGACCACCAGTTCGCTCGATTCCACCGCCGCGCGCGGGGCTTCGAGCACTTCCCGCCGCGCCGCCTTCTCGGCGCCGGCGGCGTCGATCGTGGGCACGACGCCCAGCGAGGCCTTGATCGGGTAGAAGCGCCCGTTCGCGCCGATGACGTTGCCCTTGGCATCCTGGTGCACCTTCACCACGCCGGTGAACACCGGCACACCCTTGTGCATCTGTCGGAACGTCGTGTGCGTGTAGCCCAGCGGATCGGGCTCGACCTTCTGGAGCTCCAACTCCGCGCCGGGGTCGGACATCCCGAAGAGGCGCCCGTACTGGTCCCAGAACGCCCAGACGCTCAGCCGCGCGCGGTCTTTGGGAACCGCGACCTCGACCACGCCGCCTCGCGGAGCGCGCACGAAACTCACCGCACCGAGATAGCCGTTGCGAACCACCGTGAGGCCCGACCCCGGCTGGTTCGCCTGACCGCCATCGGCCCGCGCTCCGCCGGCCAGACCCGCCATCACGAGCAGCGACGCGGCCAAACCCACGGGACGATTCGTCCCACGCCCATGCGTGTTCTCGGTCATCTTCGGCATCCCTCCAGCGCGGACCGGTCGATCACTCCATCACACCGGGACGAATGTCCCGATCAGCGAATGTACCGCACGATTCGGGTTCCGTCATGCCGCGGTTCTGTTTTCCAGCCCGATCGCGGAGATTCCGCGGGTTCTCCCGAACACAATCCTGGCGCGCCGACTTGCGATGCGCCGCGCAAGACGCCGGCCCGGGACGATCGTGTCCCGGGCCGGCGCCGGACCAAAGAGCGGACGGTTGCGTGCTCGCCGCTCATGCGCAGTTCGCGCCGAAGTAGAACGAGAGGTAGTCGAAGATGTCCTGGACGGTGACGGTGCCGGAGTCGTTCATGTCCGCGGCGAGGTTTCCGGCGAAGTAGGCGGTGAGGAAGTCGAAGATGTCCTGCACGGACACGCCGCCGGAGAGGTTGAAGTCGGCGGGGCAGGGCGCGAAGGCGAAGTGGAGGGTCATGTCTCCGCCGGGGTTGGCCGATCCGTACCCGGCGACGCGGACGCGGTAGGTGTTGCCCTTCCGCAGCGGCACGTTCACCAGCAGCGAGTTCAGCCCGTCGCCGCCGTCGTCATCGCAGACCAAGTCGCGGTCGAGGCAGGTGATCTGGCCGTTGAACAGGAGGCCGAGCGGGCAACCGCTCCAGACGCTCAGCACGGTGTCGTACTCGGACCCGTTGGTGTCGAGGTCGGCCCAGCCGGTGACGGAGGGCGTGAACTCCCACCACACGCTCTTCACGGTTCCGCCCGCGCCCGTGCCGCAGTCGGCCTCTTCGCAGCTCCCGCTGGTCGCGCCGCGGGTGCAGCGCGTGCCGGTGTAGGAGTTGAAGATGATGGTGGTCGAGTCGGCGCAGACATCGTTGACCGGCGGGGTGGGTGTGTACGCGAAGTTGAAGTCGAGCGTGCCGCCCGCGCCGTTGGCTCCGTAGGCCGAGACCTTGATCAGGTACGTGAAGCCCGCGATGACAGACAGGTCGGTGACCTGGCTGGTCAACTGGCCGCCGAAGTCGTCGTTGCACCCGACCTGCGTCGCGCTGATGCACGAGCCGCGGAAGACCGCGAGCACGGTGTCGTAGTTGCTGCCGTGGGTGTTGATGTCGAGCGTGCCCGAGCACTGGGGCACGTAGGCGTACCAGACCGAGTGACTTATGCCCGCCGCGCTGGCCTCGCAGTTCTCCTGCGGTTCGTCGTTGGCGGCGTTGGCCCCGCCGGTGCTGTAGGTGTCGGGGTTGTAGGCCGCGGAGGTGATGTTGATCGCCTCGTCGCACCACATGTGGTTCGGGCCGGGGAAGCGGAGCGCGAAGTTGGCGTTGGGCAGGCCCCAGCCGTAGCCGGTGTCGTAGCCGGCGGCGCCCAGGTCGCGGCAACTGGTCCGCATGAGCGAGAGCACCGAGGCTGGCCACATGTCGGGGAACGCGCCCCAGATGATCGCGCAGACGCCGGCGCAGAACGGCGAGGCCGCGCTGGTGCCTCCGAAGGTCGCGTAGTCGCCGCCGTTGGCGGTGGTGCTGCCGTTGTAGCCGAGGGTTCCCTGGCGGTCGGCGCTGCGGACGTTGGTGCCCGGGCAGGCAAACTGCAGGCCCGTGCCCCAGTTGCTGAAGCTCGATCGCCCGCCATCGAAATCGATCGCCGCGACGGCCTGCACGCTCGAGAGGGAGGACGGATAGCCGAGCGTCGGGTCGCCAACGTTGTCGGCGCCGCCGTTGCCGGCCGAGGCGAAGTGGATCATCCCGTTGGCCTCCTTGTCGTCGTAGGCGTTGGCGATCGTGGCCGAGGAGCCGACGCCGAAGCTCGAGTTGCTGATGATGCAACCGGAGTTCTCGCCCCACTCCAGCGCGTTGGCGACCCAACTGCCGCTGAAGGCGGCGTAACTGCTCGAGCACGGGTTGGTCTGCTCGGTCGCGGTCTTGGCCGACATGACGCGGCAGTTGGGCGCGACGCCCGCGCCGCCGATGCCATTGTTGATGCGCCCCGAGATGATGCCCGCGACGGAGGTGCCGTGGTTGTCGCAGTTGCCGGCGGGGTCGCCGTCGCCGACACCGCCCGCCGCGCCGGTCGTGAAGTCGCGCCCGGTGAGCTGGTTGATGTCGGGGTGGTTCTGCTCGACGCCGCAATCCATGACCAGCACGCGCACGGCGGGGTTGCCGCGGGTGAGGTCCCACGCGGCCTCGGCATCGGTGTCGATGTCGTTGGCCTGCTCCCAGCCCCACATGCTGCCGAAGCCCCAGAAGTCGTCGTTGGGGACAAAGTGCAGTTCCATCGTCGAGACCGAGTCGGGCTCGGCCCAGGCGATGCGCGGATCGAGGGCCATCTCATTGGCGGCCTTGAGCACGCGGAAGCCGTTGCGATCCTCGGCGCGGACCTGGCGCGCGCCCTTCAGGCCGCCCAGTTCGCCGTCGATCCTTGCGAAGCCTTCGGCGACGCGCGAAACGATCGCGTCGGCGTTGGCGACCTCGGCCTCGCGCACGCGGATGTTGACCTCGGGCGTGACGAGGTAGAACCCGCCGCGGATCGTGGCGTGCTCGAACACGGGCGAGGCAAACTCGAACGAGGGATCGGTGAGGGCAAGGTCGAGCGCGGCGTTGATCGCGCCCGCATCGCCCAGCGGCGCGTTGAACTCGACAAACCACCAGTCGGCGACGCCCACGGGCCTGACCGACTTGGCGGCGATGTTGAGTTTGGCCAGCGCGACGAGCAGGGGTGTGCTGTCGGCCTTGCTGTCGAGGCCGGCGAACCTGACCGCGAGCCGCGCCGTGTCGAGGTTCATCGTGACGGGCTTGCCCATGTAGAGGTAGAAGTTGGGCAGTTCCGCGGCACGCATGTCCGCAGGAACATCCGGCGCGGGCTGATCCCACGATGCCGTCCGCACCGGCCGCTCGGCGGCCTGCGGGATCGGCTTGGCCTGCGGCTGGTCATGGCCAGCGATGAACGTGGCGCGGACCGCGGCGATCTCGTCGGCGGTCGGACCCTGCGCGACCGGGCCGGCCTTGCCGCCACCGGACGTGGCGGTATCGGCGGCGGCCGAACCGGCGCACGCGAGCAGGGCCGCGATCAAGGCGGCGTGCCGGATGGTGGTGAGTTGGTTGGAAGTGCTGCGAGACATGATCGGTTGCCTTTCTGAAACGAAGCCCCTCGCCGCCCCGAGGCTCTACCCGGTCATGCGGATGGGTCGCGCGGCGTGGTCAGACAATTCGGCGAGTCCGTGCGGACGCCAAACACCGGGCGTAAGGAGGTTGCGCTGCTGTTCGGTCATGTATCTGGGGGCCAGATCCCCCGTTTACGGCATTCTGGAATCTCTGTCCCATCGGCACGAGGTTTCCGCTTAGAGTGAGGAGCGGCGCGGACGATCGGCGGCGAGGACTCGGAGGTGAGCGATGAGCGCGATTCGCGGCGAGCGCGTAAGGCTCCGGGAGCGGGGCGGCGCTGAGATCGAACTGATCGTCTCGGGCGACGAGCACTACGCCACGTACCAGACGCCCGACGGCTACCCGGTTGTCTACGACGGCTCGACGGGGCGGTTCTGCCACGCGCGGGTGGTGAACGGGTCGTTCGAGTCGAGCGGCGTGCCCGCCGCGCTCCCGCCGCCGCCGGGGGCGAAGGCGCACATCGAAGAGTCAACCGAGGCGCGGCTGCGCAAGTCGGCGCAGGCGAGGGCGCGGCGCGGCGGAGAATGACCCACACCTCACCGGCGGCTTTGGAGCTCGCCAAGAGAGGAATCGCATGAGCATCATCGCGGGAGAGAGGCTGACGTTCCGCCAGTCCGATGGATCGCAGGTCACCCTGATCGTGAACGGCGACGAGCGGTACGCGCACTATCAGAAGGAAGACGGGTACACGGTCGTCTACGACGCGGCCCGCGGGCGGTTCTGCTACGCGGATGTCGTCAACGGGCGGTTCGTATCGACGGGCGTGTCGGCGCTGGCCGGTTCGCCGCCGGGCGTTCGGCGCGGCCTGCGCGAGTCGGAGGCGGCGCGGCGCGACAAGCTGGAGCGATCCCCCTTCGGCCGGCGACATGTCGGGGCTTTCGCGGCCGCGGCCGCCGCGGATTCTTCGCTGCCGAGCTTCACCTTTGGGCCGAGCGCGGGGCTGTTGAGCGGGCGCCGGCTCTCGCGCGGGAGTGTTCGGGGGCTGACGATCCTGGTCGAGTTCCAGGATGTTTCCAGCAGCGTGACCCGCGACGATGTGCACGAACTGCTCAACGGGACCAACTACACCCGCAACGGGAACGCGTGCTCGGCCCGCGAGTATTTCGCGCGGGTCTCGACCAACAAGCTCGACTACCGGAACGTCGTGGTCGGCCCCTACAGGCTGAGCCAGCCGCAGAACTTCTACATCGAGACCCTGCTGATCCGCGAGGCCCTGGACCTGGCGATCGCCGACGGGCTCGACCTGCGCCAGTTCGACTCGCTCAACCAGGGGATTCTGGATGCGCTGAACGTGCTGTACGCGGGGCGGACGCAGTATGTCGGGAATCTCTGGCCGCACAACCACACGCTGAGGCTGCAGCGCGGCACGATCCGCACCGATTTGTACCTCTTGACGAGCATGGGCTCGAGCGCGGCGGACCTGTCGATCGGGACGTTCTGCCACGAGAACGGGCACCTCTTGTGCCGCTTCCCGGACATGTACGACTATGGCGAGCGCGACGGGGACAACGTCAAGAGCGAGGGAATCGGCGCGTACTGCCTGATGGGCTCTGGCAACCACAACAACTTCGGGCGCACGCCCAGCCCGGTGTGCGCGTACCTGCGGGAACTCGCGGGGTGGTGCGACAACGTGGTGGAGGTGGACCGGCCCGGCGAGTTCCAGTCGCGGCAGGGCGATTACAACACCGTGATCAAGCACCGCACCAACAGGCCCAACGAGTACTTCATCATCGAGAACCGCTCGCGGGCCGGGCTGGACGAGCACCTGCCGGCCAACGGGCTGGCGGTCTATCACTGCGACATCCTGGGCTCGAACGAACTGCAGGAGGGCACGGCGAGCAAGCACTATCAGTGCGCGCTGCTGCAGGCGGACGGCCGGCGCGACCTGGAGAACAACCTCAACAACGGCGACGGCGCGGACCTGTTCGGCGCGATCGCGGGCGTGGCGCTGGCGTTCCAGACCAACCCCTCGACGCGGATGTGGGACGGGGCGGACTCGGGGCTGGAAATCTCGGCGATCGGCGCACCGGGCGACATCATCCGGTTCACGATCGGGCGTCCCGAGGACCCCGACCCGGCCGCTTCGATCCGGGGCCAGGCCTCGCCGGGATCGACGATCCCCGACAACAACGCGGCCGGAATCTCGAGCAGGATCGCGATCGGAGCGTCCGGGACGGCCGCGCGGCTGAGTGTCGCCGTGGACATCTCGCACACGTGGATCGGGGACCTGGTGGTCGAACTGATCTCGCCATCGGGGCGCGTCGCGGTCCTGCACAACCGGACGGGCGAGAACCAGCACAACCTGCTCGCGACATTTGCCTCGGGCGATGTGGCCGCGCTCGGGGCGATGGTCGGCGAAGCGATCAAGGGCGAGTGGACACTGAGAGTCCGCGATGCGGCCGGCGCGGACACGGGCTCGCTCAACAAGTGGTCGATCGAGTTGGCGGTCGATGCGCCCGCCGGGCCGCTGCGCGTCGAGGCCTCGCCGAACCTGGCGATCCCCGACAACACCAGCGCGGGCGTCTCGCACAGCGTCGCGTTCACCAACACCGGGACCGCGCGGCGGGTTCGGGCGGTGGTGGAGATCGCGCACACGTGGATCAACGACCTTCGGATCGAGCTGGTCTCTCCGGGCGGGCGCGCGGCGGTGTTGCACGGGCGCACCGGCGGATCGCAGAAGAACCTGAACGCGACGTTTGATTCGGAAGGACCGGCCGCGCCGCTGGCGGGCATGGTCGGGCAGCCGATCGCCGGAAACTGGACGCTGCGCATCGCGGACCTGGAGGCCCGCGACACGGGCACGCTCAAGAAGTGGTCGCTGGAGATCGTGCCGGGTTGACGGCGCGGTCACGCGCGACGCGCTGCAAGTTGCCTGGTTCACCCGATCCCCCTGGCTGAGGAGTCCATCCCCTCCTGCGGGCCCCGCGACGATGCGGGGCTTCCTTGTTCATTGGTGATCCCAACCGAGTTCGGATGCGTCACTCGCCACGCCGTCGATGACGATCGCGCAGCCCGATCCGGCGACGACCCGTCCGATTCGCGTCAACTCGACCCCGTCGGGCGCGCGGGCGGGAAGCCCTGCGCCGGGAGAGACACAGAGGCACAACTCGTAGTCCTCGCCATCGCCGACAGCGGTGTGGAGGTGTGTGACATCGGCGTGCAGGGGCACGAGCGGACCGTCGAGCTCGATGCGCGAGCCGCTCGCGCGGGCAACTCGCGCCGCGTCGCGTCCGAGGCCGTCGGAAACGTCGATCATCGCGTGCAGCCGCTCGCCCAGCGATCGGCACAACCACGCGCCGGTTGTCAACCGGGGCTCGAAGGCCAGATGGCGTCCCGAGGCGAGGCTGTTGCCGATGCGTCCGGTCACCCAGACTTCATCGCCCGGGCGCGCTCCGGAGCGCAGGACCGGGCCGCGGATCGGGTGCGGTCGCCCCGCGATGGTGACCGTGAGCGAGAGCGGCCCTCCCTCCTCGCCGGAGGCGATGTCGCCACCGACGATGGGGAATCCCCAGTGCGCGGCCCAGTGGTGGAGCGCGTCGGTGAGTTCTCGCGCGTGCGGGTAGCCGGTCGGGAGGATGCCGGTCGCGAGCGCCCAGCCTCCAGCCTCGGCGTTCGCGTTCCCTCCCATCGCGGCGATGTCGGACACGCTTCGGGCGATCGCCTTGCGCGCGATGAGGTTGACGGGCGTGCCGGTGTCGAAGTGCCGGCCCTCGATCAGTTGATCGACCGTCACGAGGAGCGAACCTCGCGGCGGGGCGACGACCGCGCAGTCGTCGCCGGGCCCGGTGAGTACGTGCGGCCAGCGCACGGACATGTCGCTGGTCAGCGTGTATAGGTGGTTGTGGAGATCGGACTCTCGCATGGGCCCTCCCCGGGGTGACGACGATCGGGCGTGGGCAGTTTACCATAATGGGAACTGTGTGCAAGGGTTTTTGTGGTGTTTGTGGAAAAATCGATAAGTCGTTGACTGGAAGATACTTATGCTGTGGTCTCGGGGCGAACTCGCGCCGTCCGGGGAGCCGGGAACGATTGGAGGCGTGAGGTGGCCAAGTGATGGCTCAACGCTGGTTGGTGCATCGCGGGGGCGACTTGGGCGTAGAGTCGGGGATGGAACTCAGGCAGAGTCGAAACGAGCGGAGTAAGTGGTGGATCATGGCGACGGGCGCGGCGCTGGCGATGAGCGCGGCGGCCGCGGGGCAGCAGCCTTCGAGCGAGCCGGCGGACCGGGTGGTTTCGCCCGCGACGACTTCGCCCGCCGCGCCGGCGCAACCCGCACCGGCGGCGGACGAGTCGGGGGCGATCTACCAGAGGTTTGCCGTGGCGGCGGACCATGCGCTGGCGTCGAAGGCGGGCGCGACGATCCTGCGCGCCGGCGGCAACGCCGTGGATGCGGCGGTGGCGACGACTTTCGCGCTGAGCGTGGTAAGGCCGTTTTCGTGCGGGATCGGGGGGGGCGGGTTCATGGTGATCTCGCTGCCGGAGAACGTGCCACCGCCGTCGGGCACCGTTCCCCCCGCGCTGGCCAAGCCGCGGACCGCGCAGAACGTGTGCATCAACTACCGGGAGATGTGTCCGAAGGCGGTGGGCCCGGAGTATTTCGAGAAGCTCGACGAGAACGCGAGCACCCAGGGCGGGAAGGCGTGCGCCGTGCCGGGAACGGTGGCGGGGCTGCTGCACGCGCTGGAGAAGTATGGATCGATGTCGCGTGCCGAGGTGATGGCTCCGGCGATCGTGCTGGCGCGCGAGGGGTTCGTCGCGGACAAGGCGTATGTCGAGGCCGCGAGGGGGATGATCGAGAAGTTCGAGAAGAACGCGGAGATGAAGGCGCGGTTTGCGTTCACGTGGGAGCGGTTTCTGGGGAGCGGCAAGGTCGAGGTGGGCCAACGGATCACGCTGCCGGAACAGGCGGCGGTGCTGGAAAAGATCGCGGCGCAGGGCGTTGACGGGTTCTACAAGGGCGAGGTGGGCGAGGCGATCATCGCGGCGATTCGGGCGAGCGGCGGCGAGATGACGATGGACGACCTGGGGGCGTTCAGGGTGACGGAGGCCGCGCCGCTGCGGACGGAGATCTCGCTGCGGACGATGCTGATGATGCCGCCGCCGTCGAGCGGCGGGCTGGCGATGGCGGAGATCTTCGGGATCGTGGATCGGCTGCGGATCGGCGAGCACGTGCAATCGAAGAACTGGGGGGTGTACTACCACGTGCTGATCGAGGCGTTCAAGCACGCGTTCGCGGACCGGGCCAAGTTCCTGGGCGACCCGGCGTTCGTGGATGTGCCGGTCGAGCGGCTGATGAGCAAGGAGTATCTCGACAGCCTGAGCAAGCGCGTGCGGATCGCGAAGACCGGAACGGCAGAGGCGTACGGAACGATCGAGCCGTTGCGCGAGGATGGGGGCACGAGCCACTTGTGCGTCGTGGACCGGTGGGGCGGCGCGGTGGCGTGCACGGAGACGATCAATCTCCCGTTCGGTTCGCTGGTGTCGTCGGACAGGCTGGGATTCTGCGTGAACAACGAGATGGACGACTTCACGACGCGAAGCGGGGCGGCCAACGCGTTCGGGCTTCGGCAGTCGGACCGCAACCGGCCCGCGCCCGGGAAGCGGCCGCTGAGCAGCATGAGCCCGACGGTGGTTCTGGATCGCGACGGGAAGGTTCGGGCGGTGGCGGGCGCCAGCGGCGGGCCGCGGATCATCACGGCGACGGTGCAGACGCTGCTCAACACGCTGGTTCGGGGGGAGGACGCGGTGACGGCGGTTCGACACCCGCGGGTGCACCACCAGTGGAAGCCCGAGACGCTGGAGATCGAGGAAGGGCTGAGCGAGAGGCACGAGGGCCTGGGCGTGGACATGTGGATGCGCAAGCTGGGCCACATCGTCAAGCCCGCGAGCGAGCACGCGGCGGTGCAGTTGATCGTGATGCGCGGGAAGAAGTGGGAAGCCGCGTGCGACCCTCGCAAGGGCGGCAGGCCGGACGGGGAATAGAAGCGGTCGGACATGCCGGGGGGCCCGGAGCACTGATAAACTTCGCTGCCGGGTGTCAGCGGGCGGTTGGCCGTCCGCACACCGATTGAACGGCGCTTGAGTCTCGCATCCCGCCGCGGCGGTGCGCCCGCGATCGGGCTCTGGCGTTGACCAAGCCCCGAAGCCGTTCCGAGACCGAATCCGAGGCGCGGTTCGCGTGAATCGCGCGATGTGTACGTGGCCCTCAGAACGAAGGTGCATCATGGCTCCAAGGCGAATGGCTCGCGGGGCGTGGGCGGTGGCGTTGTCGCTATGTGTCGGCGCGGCTGGGGTGGTCGAGCACGCCGAGGCCCAGGCCGGCTGCCGGTGTGATTGGAACAAGTCCGGCGCCCTTTCGGTGCAGGACATCTTCGACTTCCTGGCGTCGTACTTCGCCGGGAGCGGTGACTTCAACTGTTCGGGCGCGGTGAGCCCGCAGGACCTGTTCGACTTTCTGGCGTGCTACTTCTCGGGGTGCGCGAGCTATCGGGGAGACGCCAACCCGAACTCCTCGACCGAACCGGAACCCGCGGCGACCGCGGCGACCGCGTGCGCGGCAACGGGCATGCAGGCCCGGTCGCCGCGCGGCGTCGAGAACGTGCAGTTGTTCTCGGGCGAGGTGATCGAGTCGGCGACGGACATGCGGACCCGGGGGCGCGGGCTGGACTTCATCTGGGCGCGCAGGTATCGCTCGCAACTCGGGGCCAGCACGGCGATGGGGAACGGCTGGGACTACTCGTACAACATCTTCCTGGAGCGGTGCGCACCGAACATCAAGGTGCACAACGGGTG
>JADLCX010000090.1 GCA_020846975.1 Phycisphaerales bacterium | reverse complement strand
TCTCCTCACCTCGCACGTCTGGCGCCAGGACCACAACGGCTTCAGCCACCAGGACCCCGGCTTCATCGACCACGTGGTGAACAAGAAGGCCGACGTCATCCGCGTGTACCTGCCGCCGGACGCGAACACGCTGCTCTGCGTGACCGACTGCTGCCTGCGCAGCCGCAATCTCGTCAACGTCATCGTCGCTGGCAAGCAGCCCGCGCCGCAGTGGCTGGGCATGGACGCTGCGATCAAGCATTGCACGGCGGGAATCGGGATCTGGGAGTGGGCCTCGAACGACCGGGGCACGGAGCCCGACGTCGTGATGGCCTGCGCCGGCGACGTGCCGACGCTCGAGACGCTGGCAGCGGTGTCGCTCCTTCGCGAGCACCTGCCCGAGCTCAAGGTGCGGGTGGTGAACGTCATCGACCTGATGACCCTGCAGCCGCGCGAGGAGCACCCGCACGGGCTCTCCGATCGCGACTTCGACGCGCTCTTCACCCCCGACAGGCCGATCATCTTCGCCTACCACGGCTACCCGTGGCTGATCCACCGGCTCACCTACCGGCGAACGAACCACGGCAACTTGCACGTGCGCGGCTACAAGGAGGAAGGCACCACGACCACGCCGTTCGACATGGTGGTGCGCAACGACCTCGACCGCTTCCACCTGGTAAGCGACGTCATCGACCGGGTCCCCAAGCTCGGGTACCTCGCGGCGTACGCGAAGCAGAAGGTGCGCGACAAGCTGATCGACCACAAGGCGTACATCGCGGCCTACGGCGAGGACCTGCCCGAGGTCCGCGATTGGAAGTGGCCGGGCTGAGGCGGGGCGGATGCGGCATCCCGGAGAAAAACGGACACGCCCCGGCGGGCGCGCTGCGCAGCTACTACGGAGTGCAGGGGGCGCGCCGACGCGCGGGCACGCGCCAGCGTCCACGGCCCTGCCGAAGTCTGACTAAGTGCTTATTGAATCAATCTCACGGAAGGAGCGCCAACATGCAAGTCGGATACCTGCGCGTCACCGGAATGCACTGTGACCACTGCGTCAGCAACGTCACGAACGCCTTGAAGGGACTTGCCGGCGTGAGCGAGGCGAGCGTCTCGCTCGCCGCGAGCGACGCGATCGTCCGGTACGACGAGCGAGTGAGCTCGTCCGAGCAAGTGAAATCGGCCGTGCGGGATGCGGGCTACGGGGTGGATGGCGTCGAGCCGGCTCACAGCCATCGCGGCGGGGGTGCGTGCGGCGGGAATGCGAACGCTGCGCCAGAGGGCTCACCGCCCGCCCACCGGCATCACGGCGCGGGGGGCTGCTGTGGCTGAGGCGGGTTGGAAGCGGCGGCTGGCGCGCGGGGCAGGGCAAAGGCGTGACTGACCGGAGGTACGCCATGACGACCGATTACCGGAGTGCGAGCCTGTGGATCCTCACCCTCGTGCTGGGCGGCGCCCTCGCGTCTTCAGCTCTCGCCACCCAGCCGCCGGATTTCCGAACGACCGCCGGAGACTATTCAGTGTACCTGGCAGTCATGCCAACGGAGTTCATCACCGGGCCGAAGTCGGCGCCCGAGCCGGGTGCGACCCCGTTTCGACCGGCCGCGGCGAAGGACACGCATCACGTCATGGTGTCGATCTTCGAATACCGGACCGGCCGCAGGCTCACCGATGCGGCGGTTGACGCGCGGGTCGCCGGCCTCGGCTTCTCGGGCGAGAAGAAGGCGCTCGAGCCGACGGCCGTCGCTGGCGCCGCCGCCTTCGCCAATTCCTTTCCCATGATCGGACGCGGTCCCTTCAGGGTCGACGTGGAATTTCGCGTGCAGGGCGCCGCGCGCGCTGAGCACGCCACGTTCTACTTTACCCATCCGAGTTTCGAGCCACCCGCGGGGGGAAGTCGGGAGGACCGCAAACCATGAGACGACTTGGGTCTGGCCAGCACGCTTGCGGCGGGTCGGCCCGATCGCGCCGGGGCCCGTTCCCGATCTTCCGTCCTTCGGGTCCCGGACCAACCGATGCTTGCGCGCGCCGGCGAACCCGGCGCGGGGGGCGAGCGCCGATGAAGACCCGCTACGTCGTCAACCCGCTCGCGCGGCTCTTCGCGGCGATCATCGCCGCGCTCGTCCTACCGCCAGTCCTGCGGCCTTTCCTGCCGATGAAAGCCCTGATGGCGGCGCATGGATAGGCTTCGCGAACTGCTGCAATCGGGGCGGACCTCCGGGGCGCTCATGCTCGCGGCGATGGCCGTCGCGCTCGTCGCCGCCAATTCGCCGCTGCGCCCGCTCTACCAGACGGTCCATCACGCCCCGGTCGAACTGCGAATCGGTCCGTTCGGCCTGTACGAGCCCGCCATCGGCTGGATCAACGAGGGCCTCATGGTGTTCTTCTTCCTGCTCGTGGGGCTCGAGATCAAGCGCGAGGTCCGGGAGGGGGTGCTCGCCTCGCCGCGGCGCGCCGCGCTCCCGCTCATCGCGGCACTTGGCGGCATGGCCGTCCCGGCGCTCATCTATGTTGCATTCACCGCGGGCGATCCGGTGGCGGTCCGCGGCTGGGCGATCCCCACCGCGACCGACATCGTTCTCGCAC
>JADLCX010000089.1 GCA_020846975.1 Phycisphaerales bacterium | reverse complement strand
GCGCCCGCTGGCGGCCCGAACGCGCCCGCCACCTCGCCGCCCTTCCCTCCCTGCAATACAGCGAACTCTGGCAGACCTACTGGTCGTCCAAGGCCGCGTGATCACCATAATCGTGGACTACACCCGTGCATGAACGCGGTCATTCCTGCCTCGAAGCTCGACCTATGCTGAACATCCGGCCGCGGAGCGAGGCCGGCATGTGCGGAGTACCTTCGCGTGCGGCCACGTCCCTCCCAGCTTGCGATCGTCGGCGCGTTCCTGCTTGTGCTGGCGCTTCCGTTCATCGTGAGCGCGATGAGCGGTCGGCAGGCGGGCGCTGGGCTCGGGACTCGCGGGCAGCCCGGAGCGGAGTTGATCATCGTCACCCCGCACGTCGAGCAGATCCGACTCGAGTTCGCGTCCGCGTTCTCGCGATGGCATCTGCGCCATTTCGGCTCGGACGTTCGGATCGACTGGCGGCAGCCCGGCGGGACATCCGAGATCATCAAGCAGCTCGAAGCATCGTTCGACGCGGCGGCCAGGAACGGTGAGATCGGGTCCGACGGCGCGTGCAGGCCCGGCAAGATCGGGTTCGATGTCTTCTTCGGCGGCGGCTCGTACGAGCACTCGAGAATGAAGGCGCCGCGCACGTTCGCCGGTTCGAGCTCGGCCCCGAAGTTCACGTACGCCATGGGCCGTCCGGCGGGGTTCGACCAGGCCCGGCTCGACGAGTGGTTCGGAGAGAATCTGATCGGTCAGCAGACGCTGTACGACCCGGACCAGTACTGGATCGGCACCGCGCTCTCGGGGTTCGGCATCGTCTACAACCGCGATGCGCTCCGGGAGCGAGGGCTGTCCGAGCCGCGCGGCTTCGCCGATCTGTGCGATGCGAGGTACGCGAACATGCTCGCCCTCGCGGACCCTCGGCAGAGCGGCTCGATCACCACGACGTTCGAGTCGATCATGAACAAGGAGGGGTGGGATGGCGGGTGGCGGATACTTCGCGAGCTCAGCGCCAACGCCCGCTACTTCGCGAGCGCGGCCACAAAGGTTCCCGTGGATGTCAGCCAGGGCGAGGCCGCGGCGGGGCTCTCTATCGATTTTTACGGCCGCGGCCAGGCGCAGTTCACGATGAAGCCGGGCCAGACCGCGGCGGAATCGCGGGTCGGCTACGTCGACCCGGATGGCGCGGTCTACATCGATGCCGATCCCGTGACGATCCTGAACGGTTGCTCCGACTTCCCGCTCGCGAGGCGGTTTGTCGAGTTCTGCCTGACGGAGGAGGCACAAGCGCTCTGGCAGTTCCGATCCATCAACACCGAAGCCGGGTCGGGCAACCCGGTGGGCGAGGACGGCCGACCGATGGGACCCACGCGGACCGAGCTTCGACG
Source organism: Phycisphaerales bacterium (assembly GCA_020846975.1). Classification (GTDB taxonomy): domain Bacteria; phylum Planctomycetota; class Phycisphaerae; order Phycisphaerales; family UBA1924; genus JADLCX01. The sequence continues at coordinate 129,234 of JADLCX010000089.1, read as the reverse complement.
TATGCCGGTTCGACGCGTGATGTACGCCAAGTACCTGTCGAGCTTTGTCGATCAGTCGAACCCGTTCGAGCTCGCGTCCAAAGTGCCGGGCCGAGGCTGGCGGGGAGCGATCTCGCCGATCATGGCCGCGTTCGGCATCGATGTCAGCGCCGATCTCCGGGCCGCCTGGGACAGCCTGAACCGCGCCCGCGACGCGGCCGGACGCGGGGCGTTCTCGCCCGAGGTCCTTCAACAGATGGAGGCCGCGTTCTACGCGATGCCCGTTCACACGTTCAAGGATGGCGCCGCGCTGCCCTTCAATGAGCGCAACTTCAAGGCGATCTACGCCGATGCCGACAAGTTCAAGGACACCGAGCACGCCAAGCGCACGCAGATCCGCTACGCCGAGTTCTTCCGTTCGCGGTACCGCGAAGTGATCAGGCTGGGCCGTTCTCGAGATGTCGCAGGAGCCTCGTGATGGATCAGGCGGTCCGTGCAAAGCCGACCCTGGCAAAGATCGTTGCGACGATCGGGCCCGCGAGCCAGTCCGAGGCCGTGATCGAGAAGTTGATCGTCGCCGGTGTCAGTGTGTTCCGGCTCAACTTCTCGCACGGTTCTTTCGAGGACCACCTGCAACGGTTGCACGCGATCCGCGCGGTCGCTGCGCGCGCGGGCCAGCCCATCGCCGTGCTCGGCGATCTGCAGGGGCCGAAGATCCGTGTGGGCCAGCTCCCCGCTGCCGGGGTCGAGCTGGTCGAGGGGCAGAGCGTGCTGTTCGTTTCGAGCTCCGGATCGGCTGTCGCCGACACGGCGGGTGTGGCTCGTCTGCCGTGCGAGTACTCGGGGCTGGCTTCCGAAGTGCGGCCCGGGCAGCGGGTGTTGATCAACGATGGCGCGGTGCGACTGCTCGCGGTCAACCCCGAGCCGACCGACCAGCCGGGCACCCTTCGATGTCGCGTGACGTTGGGGGGCGTCGTGACAACGCGGAAGGGGATCAATCTTCCCGATACAGACATCAGATCCACCGCCATCACCGATCGTGACTGGGAGTGGGTCGCGTGGTCGGTCGAGCATGGCGTGGACCTGCTGGCATTGTCTTTCGTGCGTCGGGCCGACGAGGTCCGGGAGTTGAAGAGAGCGTTGGCGACCATGTGCCCGGCCGACCTTGCCGTCCACCACTCGCCGGGCCCGACGAGCGGAGCCGAGGCAATGATCCCGGTCATTGCCAAGATCGAGAAGCCTCAGGCCGTGGCGGCCATCGACGACATCATCGAGGCCGCGGACGGGATCATGGTCGCGCGCGGAGATCTCGGGGTCGAGATGGACCTTGCCGAGGTGCCCGTGGTGCAGAAGCGGCTGGTGTCCAAGTGCGACGAGTGGGGCAAGCCCTGCATCATCGCGACCCAGATGCTCGAAACGATGATCTCCAGCGCTTCACCGACACGGGCCGAGGCCAGCGATGTCGCGAACGCCGTGCTTGATGGCGCGGACGCGGTCATGCTCTCCGGCGAGACCGCTGTCGGGCGGCATCCGGTGCTTGCGGTCGAGACCATGCGCCGGATCGTCGCGGCCGCCGAGCAGAGCCTGGCCGAGCAGAGGACCCACCCCAGCCCGGGGGCTCGGCTGATGAAGTCCCGTTATCGCACCGCCGCGCTCGCCCACGGCGCATGGCACATCGCCCGCGACATCGGCGCTCGCATCGTCGTGTGCTGGTCGCAGGAGGGAGGCGCGGCGCGGTATCTGTCGCAGACCGGGCTCGAGGTTCCGATCGTCGCGTACTCCAGCAGCGAGCGGCACGTGAGGCGCATGGCACTGCTCCGCGGCGTGACACCACGTCTCATGGCGACGCCGGCATCGGGCACGCTCGCGGAGTGGAACGTCATGGTCGAGGCCGACCTTCGGACGCTCGGGTGGATCACCGACGGCGATCCGATGGTCCTGGTCGCGGGCAAGCCCCTGGGCGTGCAGGGGTCCACCAACACCGTGGCGATCCACTACACCGGGAACCGGGCAACCGGGTTCATGTGTGTGTGAACCGCGGCGCGGCGCGCGGGGGCGGAGTACGCTTGTTCATGGCCGATCTCGTTCATCACCGCGTGGTTGTTATCTCCACCGGCGACGAGATCATCACCGGGCAGTTGATCGACACCAACTCCGCCTACATCGCGGACGGGTGCGTTCGGGCCGGGATCCTGCCCGTCGAGCATCGGTCCATCCCGGATGAACTGTCGGCGCTTGTCGATGCGTTCCGGGCCGCGGCGTCGCGTGCCCCGCTCGTGATCATCTCCGGCGGGCTGGGCCCGACCGACGGCGACCTCACGCGGCAGGCGCTCGCGGAGGTGCTGTCCGAGGAACTGGTGATCGATGGTGCCGCGAGGGCGGCGATCTCGGACATCCTGGTTCGTCGAGGGCGGCCCATGACCGCTCGCCAAGAACGGCAGGCTCTGCGGCCACGCAGCGCGACCTGTCTGCCCAATCAACTCGGTACCGCTCCCGGCCTCCACGCGCGGGCGAGCATCAACGGCGCGGCCGTGGATTTCTTCTGCCTGCCGGGCCCTCCGGGAGAGCTGCGGCCGATGTTCGAGCGCGAGGTCGAGCCCCGGCTCCGACCGCCGCCCGGCACATCGATCATCACCCGCCTCCTGCACATCGTCGGCGTTGCCGAGGCCGACTGCGTATCAAGGCTGGGCGACCTCACCCGGCGTGATGGCAGCCCTCTCGTTGGGATCACCGCGAGCGGGGGCATCCTGACGGTTCGCATCCGCTGCGAGGGTGCGTTCTCGCGTGAAGCCGCGAATGCGCTGGTCGACCAGGCCGAGTCTCGCGCCCGTGCGGAACTCGGCGACCACCTGTTTGCATCGGGCGATGGCCCAGGCGCCCGGCGACTCGTCCAAACGTTGCTGGGTCTCCTCAAGGAGTCAGGACAGACCCTGGCCGTGGTCGAGAGTTGCACGGGCGGGATGCTGGGGCAGTTCATTACCGACATCCCCGGCTCCTCGGCGGCGTTTCTCGGCGGCTACCAGACTTACGCCAACACCATGAAGGAGTCCCTCGGAGTCGATCCAGCCGATCTGCGAACGTTCGGCGCGGTCAGCCCGCAGGTCGCCCGCGGGATGGCCGAGGCCGGGTTGGTCAGGAGCGGGGCGGATTGGTGCCTGGCCGTTACCGGCATCGCCGGTCCCGAAGGCGGCACGGACACCAAGCCGGTCGGCACGGTCCACATCGGTCTGGCTCGGCGCAGCGCACCGACGCACACGCGGCGCTTCCTGTTCACCGGTGATCGTCAGGATGTCCGAGCCCGCTCGTGCGTTTCGGCGATGGCCATGCTCTACTTCGCGCTCCGCCACCACCCGATCGCCGAGCCCCGGCTGCTCTGGCAGGTCGGTTGAGGATACCTTTGGCCCGTGTCCGATCCGACCGCAGGCATCCAGGAGCCGGCGCCGAGCCTGCACGAACTGCTGGATCGGTGCATGGTCATCGACCGCATCCGTCTTGGCCGGCGCGTGCGCGAGCTGGCCCGGGTGCGCACGCCCGACCCATCCCAGCGGGGACAGATCGAGCATCTGGTCAGCATTCTCAACCGCTCGATCGAGCGCCGCGAGCATCGCCGCGGGCTCGTGCCCTCTCCAACGTTCGACGATTCACTGCCCATCGTTCAGGCGCGGCGGGAGATCGCCGAGGCGATCCGATCGCACCAGGTTGTCGTCGTGTGCGGGGCAACGGGCTCGGGCAAGACCACCCAGCTCCCGAAGATCTGTCTCGACCTCGGGCGGGGGGTCGCGGGGATGATCGGCCACACCCAGCCGCGCCGTATCGCCGCCCGAAGCGTCGCATCGCGCATCGCGGATGAGATGGGAACGAGGATCGGTGGCGGGGGTGGGGTGGTGGGATACAAGGTGCGGTTCACCGATCACGTCTCCCGGTCGAGCCTCGTCAAGCTCATGACCGATGGCATCCTGCTCGCCGAGACCCAGAACGACCGCCTGCTCGCCCAGTACGACACGCTCATCATCGATGAGGCCCACGAGCGCAGCCTCAACATCGACTTCCTGCTCGGCTACATCCGGCAGCTCCTGCCCAAGCGGCCCGATCTCAAGCTGATCGTGACTTCGGCGACCATCGACCCGCAGAGTTTCGCCGACCACTTCGCCGACGCATCGGGCAAGCCGGCCCCGGTGATCGAGGTCTCCGGCCGGACGTACCCGGTCGAGGTCCGCCACAGGCCCCTGCACCGCGGTGATGACGACTCACGCGAGATCGAGATGGAGCACGCCGTGGTGCAGGCCGCGGTCGAGCTGATCGGTGCGGGGAAAGCCACCCCCGGGGGTGAGGGTCGTGACCGCGACATCCTGGTCTTCCTGCCCGGCGAGCGTGAGATCCGGGAGACGGCCGACGAGATCGCCGAGTCGCACGCGCTCCGCCAGTGCGAGGTCATCCCGCTCTATGCCCGCCTCTCGACCGACGAGCAGAACCGCGTCTTCTCGCCTCATCCCCCCGATGGCCGGCGCATCATCCTGGCGACCAACGTCGCCGAGACCTCGCTCACCGTTCCCGGCATCCGGTACGTCATCGACAGCGGCCTGGCTCGCATCAGCCGGTACAGCCCGCGCATCAAGGTCCAGCGGCTCCCGATCGAGCCGATCAGCCAGGCCTCGGCCCACCAGCGTTCGGGCCGCTGCGGCCGGACAAGCCCCGGAATCGCGATCCGGCTCTACAGCGAGGACGACTTCAAGGGCCGCCCGGTCTTCACCGACCCGGAGATCCTCCGCACCAACCTCGCGAGCGTCATCCTGCGGATGAAGGCCCTCGGCCTGACCGGCGAGGATGGCCGCATCGACACCTTCCCGTTCATGCAGCCGCCCAACCCCGGCGCGGTTAAGGATGGGTACGACACGCTGATCGAACTGGGCGCGCTCGACCCCGGAGGGAGCAACCTCACCGACATCGGACGACGGCTCGCGCGTCTGCCGGTCGATCCCCGCATCGGCCGAATGGTGCTCGCCGGCGAGGAGGAACTCTGCCTGGGCGAGGTCCTCATCATCGCCGCCGCGCTCTCCGTGCAGGACCCGCGCGAGCGCCCGTCGGACAGGCAGCAGGAGGCCGATGCCCTGCACGAGAAGTGGGAGGACCCCGGGAAGGCCTCGGACTTCATCGCCTACCTCAACCTCTGGCGAGGCTTCTTCGAGCAGGAGAAGAGACTCTCGGGCAACCAGCTCCGCAAGTGGTGCCGCGCCAACCTGCTCTCGTACGTGCGGCTCCGCGAGTGGCAGGATGTGCACCGCCAGCTCACCGAGCTCGCCGAGGAGATCGGGCTGAAGGTCCCCCAGTCAAAGCACAGGGGCGGGGGGTTGGGGGGAAGCCCCGCCGCGATCTACGACCAGGTCCACCGCGCCCTGCTCGCCGGCCTGCTCAGCAACATCGGCGTCAAGAGCGCGGAGAAGGGCGGTTTCGAGTTCGACGGCGCCCGCGGTATCAAGTTCGCCATCTTCCCCGGCTCGGCGCTCTTCCGCGAGAAGCCCAAGTGGGTCATGGCGGCGGAACTGGTGCGCACCACGCGGCTCTACGCCCGCGGCGTCGCCCGCATCCAGCCGCAGTGGATCGAGAAGGCCGCCGCGCACCTGGTCACCCGCACCTACGAGGAGCCGCACTGGTCGGCCGACACGGCGCAGGTCGCGGCGTACGAGACCGTCACGCTCTTCGGCCTGCCGATCATCAAGCGCCGCCGGATGCACTACGGCCCGATCCAGCCCGAGCAGTCGCGGACGATCTTCATCGAGCACGCGCTGGTCAAGGGCGAGTACCTCTCGGCGGGCCGCTTCCAGCGCGCCAACCACGCCACGCAGCAGAGCATCCAGCGGCTGGAAGAGAAGAAGCGGCAGCACGACCTGCTCGCCGACCCCTCGTCGCGCTTCGCGTTCTTCGCCGAGCGTGTGCCGTCGGATGTCCACGACGGGCCGGGCTTCGAGCGGTGGCGGCAGCGGGCCGAGGCGAGGCAGCCCGATGCCCTCATCATCCCGCGCGAGCGGATGCTCGCGCCGGGCGCGGTCGAGCCGCCGCCGGAGATGTTCCCCGATTTCCTGATGGTCCGGCAGGGGGTGGGGGTGAGGGGGGTGGGGGGGGTGGGGGGGGACTCTGCGCTGCGCATCGGCCTTTCCTACCGCCACAAGCACAACGACCCCGACGACGGCGTGACCGCGATCATCCCGCTGGCCGCGCTCGCATCGCTCGACCCCGCGCGGTTTGACTGGCTGGTTCCCGGCTTTGCGAGAGAGAAGATCGTTGAACTGATCCGCGCCCTGCCCAAGCCGATGCGCGTGAATCTTGCACCCGCGGCGGGCTTTGCTGACAGGACCGTGGCGCTGCTTGGTCCGCGCTTCGGGCAGGGGGATTTTCTCGCGGAGGTGGCCGAGGCCCTCACGCGGCTCTCGCCGATCGGCGTCACCGTCTCGCGCGAGTTGCTGGCGCAGGCCGCTGAGCAGACCGAGAGCGGTGGGGGGCTGCCGATCCATCTTCGCATGAACTTCCGCGTGGTCGAGGAACTCCCCGGCAAGCCCGTGCGGGTCATCGCCACCGGCCGCGACCTGGTGAAGATCAAGCGCGAGTTGGCGAAGCAGGCGGATGAGTCGCTGGTCGGATTGCCGGAGGGGCCGTTCAACCGCGGCGGCATCACGGTGTGGGACTTTGGCGACCCGCCGGCGACGATCCCCGAGACCGCCGAACTCCCGCTCCCTTCCGCCTCCGGCAAGGTCCGCGCCGGGCTTGGCCTTTCCGATGAGACCTCGTGGCGGCTCGTGCAGGGCAGGCTCGCGATCACACCGGCCGTCGGCCTCCGTCCCTTCAACGACTCCCCCCTCCCCACCAAGCGAGCGGCGGTGAGCCATCGTTCGGGCATTATCCGCCTGCTGGCGATCGATGTCGCCACGGAATCGCGCTCGCTCATCGACACGATCCCCGGCCTGGAGCGGACGCTTGTCTCCGGCGCACCGCTGGCGCGGGCCGAGGACCTCCGCGCCAACCTCGCCGAACTGGCCGCGCTGGAGGCCTTCAGCCAGCTCGACCCGCGGCTCATCGACACCGTCCGCGACAAGGCCGCGTTCAACAGGGCGCTCGACGCCGGGTGGGACCGCCTCGGCGCCACCGGCCGGGCGGTGGTCGAGCTCGCAGGCGCGATCTTCACCGCGCGGCACCAGCTCGCGCTCGCGCTCGATTCCGCGCCCGAGCACTGGTCCGCCCCGATCGCCGACATCCGCCACCAGATCCAGGCCCTGTTCCTCGCGCCCGGCGGCCGGTGGCTGGTCGAGACGCCCTTCCGCTGGCTGTCGCGCTTCCCCGCGTATCTCACGGCCGCGCGGCTGCGGCTCGAACGGCTGCCGACGCGGTTCGAGGGAAGAGATGGCGGCACGCGCAAGACCGTCGAGGACCTGCTCGCGCGCGATGCCGCGCGGCTCAACGACCTGCTCCCCCTGTGGTCGGCGTGCATCACGCGGCTCCAGCACACCGGTGGGTTGAAAGGCCGTTGGGATACTTCGCCCGTCTCCGAGTTCCGCTGGCTGATCGAGGAACTGCGGGTCTCCCTCTTCGCCCAGGACCTGCGCGTGGCGGATGCGCGGGGCGCATCGGTCAGGAAGATGCGGGAGGTGTGGGAGGGGATCGAGAGGATGTAGTGGGGGGGAGGGGGGGAGGGGGGGGGGGGCGACAACGGCAAGGATGCCGATGCCACGCGCTAGGCCCTCTTATCCCGCACGATCTCCGCGTACGCGTTGTGGTTGTGGATGCTCTCGAAGTTCTCGCTCGAGATCGCGTACCAGGTGATGCGGGGCTCGGCGTTGAGCGCGACCGCCAGATCGCGGATGATGTCCTCGACGAACTTGGGGTTCTCGTAGGCGTGCTCGGTGACCCACTTCTCGTCGGGCCGCTTGAGCACGGCGAAGACCGGGCAGCTCGCGGCCTTCTCGATGATCTCGGCGAGGCACTCGATCCAGAGGGGGCCCTTGCCCCCTGTGGTGTCGCAGCGCACGCGGGCGCCGATCAGGCAGCGCTGGTTGTGCGCGCCGTACTGGCTGATCTCCTTGCTGCACGGGCAGAGGCTCGCGGCCGGGGCGGTGACACCCATGATGAAGTCATCGGTCGTGCCGGTTCGCCCCCCCTCACGAACCGACACGCACTCGAAGCTCACGCGGTAGTCCATCAACCCCGCCGACTGCGTGACCGGCGCGGGCTTGTTGATGAAGTACGTGAACTCGGCCGTGAAGCGGGCCTCCTCGGCATCGAGCCGCTCACGGATCGCTGCGGTGAGCGTGGGGATGTCCTTGGGCGAGATGGGCGTCAGCTCGGAGCCCGCGCCCGAACCGCCGGTGTGTTCGTTGAGCACCTCGAGGAACCGCGACATGTGCGTCCCCTTCTGGTAGTGGGGGAGCGAGACGTACATCGCGATCGTCGCGACGGTGGTCTGCGTGCCGCCGCCGTGCGATTTGGGCACCTGCAGGCGGATGGGGTAGGTGACATCCTTGACACCGACGCGGTCGATGGCGACGCGGCGGGCATCGGCCGAGGCCTGGACATCGGGCATGGGCGACGGTGGGGAGGTGGGCCTCATGGGGACCGGATCATAGGGGCTTGGGGCTTGGGGCTCGGGGATCGGAGGGCCGAGCGCCGAGTGCCGTGCGAAAGGCCACGGTCGTGCGGCCGCATGTCTTGAAGTCTTACTCTCGGCCCTCGGCCCTGAAACCTCGGCCCTTGCCCCTCACCGCACCCACTGCTCGTCCCAGTTCATGCCCTCGGCGACCTGCGCCGATTCGCCGCGCTCGATCATGCCCGCGACCGGGTAGGCGCACGAGTCGAGGCTGAACGAGCCCGCGGGCCGGTGGTTGCCGCTGAGGCCGATGCCGCCGAAGGGGAGCTTGCTGCTGGCGCCCGCGGTGCCGGTGTTGATGTTGAGGCAGCCGGCGCGGCACTCGAACATGAAGCGCTCGGCGGCGGCGACATCGCGCGTGAAGATCGAGGCCGCCAGGCCGTAGCGCGTGGCGTTGGCCTGCGCGATCGCCTCGTCGAGATCGCGGACTTCGGCGATACGCAGGAGCGGGCCGAAGACCTCGCGGTCGCAGCCCGGGCGCTTTGAGGGTTCAACATCGTCGGCGGTGAACTTCTCAACCTTGATGATCGAGGGTGAGAGGAAGTAGCCGCCGCCGCGGATGGCGATCGGCTCGGACTCGAGGATCGGCTCCGCGCCGCCCTCGAAGGCGGCCTTCTGGAAATCAAGCACGGCCTTGCGGGCGGCCTCGCTGATGATCGGACCGGCGAACGTCGGAGTCTTTCCCATAGCCCCCCCGCGCGGGTCGCCGAAGGCCAGCGCGGCCGCGGCGGTCTCGAGGACCTCGATCAGCCGGTCGGCGATCCGCGCGTGCACGATCACCCGCCGCGTGCACGTGCACCGCTGGCCGGTGGTGTTGAACGCGCAGCGGATGATCTCGATCGCCGCCTGCCGCAGGTCGGCATCCTCCATGACGATGACCGGGTTGTTCCCGCCCATCTCCAGCGCGACGATGCGGCTGGGGCGGTCGATGTTGGCGTGCAGGATGCGCCGGCCGACGGGCCACGAGCCGGTGAAGAGGATGCCGTCGATCCCTTCGTGCGAGGTGAGCGCGGAGGCGATGTCGCCGCCGCCCTGCACGAGGTTGATGACCCCTTTACCCTTGTTCGGAGCCCCTTCCTTCTCCATCGCTTCGGCGAGGAGTTCGACGAGCATCTGCCCCACGCCCGGCGCCCTGTCGCTGGGCTTGAAGACCACCGTGTTGCCCATCGCGAGCGCGGGGATGATGTGGCCGTTGGGCAGGTGCGCGGGGAAGTTGAACGGCCCGACCACGGCCATGACCCCGTGCGGCCTGAACCACGCGCGGCCGACCTTCTGGCCTCCGCCGCCCGCGGCCCCCATGTCGAACTCGAAGCCGTCCACGCGCCTGAGCCCGCCGGTGGGGGAGAGGTCGAGCGTGATGTCCACCTTCGCGGCCAGCGCGGCCGCTTCGCCCCTGGCCTCCCACATCACCTTGCCGGTCTCATCGCAGATGAGATCCGCCATCGCGGGCGCCTTCTGCCTGCACAGCTCGGCGAAGCGGCGGAGCACGGCGAAGCGCCGCTCCTTGCCGAGCCGCGCCCACGCGGGGAAGGCCGCGCGGGCGGCGCGCACGGCCGCATCGACGTGCTCGGCGCGGGGGTGCCCGGTCCAGACGACCTGCTCGGGCCTGGCGGGATTGTGCGATTCAACGCTCGCCGCGCCGGACTTGCCCGGGAGGGCGACCCACTCGCCGCCGACGAGGTCGCTCGGCGCGTGCGAGAGCGAGGGGTGCTTGAACGGCGCGGTGAGCGTGGCCATGCCTGAGTCTACGCCGCGGGCCGTGCGCGGGCAGTCTCAACGTGCGCGAGACTTCGATGAACCGCGGCCGGCCTTGCTCCTGGCGGCGGTCGGCGGCGATGACGGGGCGAGCGGTGTGCACCCGATGATGCTCCCCGCGCGGACCTGGAGCAGATCGAGCGCGGCGCGCGGCAGGCGGACGGTCGGCCCGCCCTCCATCGCGCCGACCGTCTCGATGGCCCGGAACTCGCCATCCTCGTCGAGCGCGCTGAAGATCGAGTTCTCGCCGCGGCCGGCGGGCGGATCCTCGCCCGCGGGCAGCGCAGCGCCCAGCGTGAGCCGCCGCGTCGCCTTCACCAGCGAGATGTCGTCGGTCGCGGCCTCGAGGTTCGGGCCGCCGTCGAAGGGGTCGATGCGGTTGCGGTACTGGAAGCCGAGTTTCTCGAGCAGCTTCTTGGCGGGCTCGGTCTCGGGGCCGACCTGCGCGATGATCCGCCGCGCCTCGGGCGGCAGCAGCGTCAGGTAGATCTCCTCGCGCGGCAGCAGGCTCAGCATGAACTCCTTGCTGTGCTGGCAGAAGCGGTCGGCCTCGATGTAGGTGAGGTTGATGAACCGGCGGCCGAGGTACTCCCACAGCGTGTTCTGCCCGTCGGGCGTGATCGGGCCCATCATCTCGGCGAGGATGTGGTCGGCGACCATCGGCCGGAACAGGCCCATGAAGTGGAAGCGCACCAGGCTGAGGAAGCGTCCGAGGCGGGCCTTGTGGCCGCGGTAGCTGGGCTGGAGGATCAGCCCGCCGATCTCCGTCGGGCCGGATTCATCCAGCCGCAGCTTCGCCACCATGTGCGTGGTGCCCATCTGCAGGCTGGTCGAGAACATCTCCTTGCGCGAGAGCTCGAAGCTCAGGTTCGGGTGCCCGACCCCGCCCATGCTGGTGATGATCTGGCTGGTCCCGAGCACCCCGCCCGACTCGGTGTCTTCGAGCACGAACATGAACAGCCGCGAGCGGTCGAGCAGCGAGGTGTGACCATCGCCCTTGGTCGAGGCCCTGGCCCTGCCGCGGATGGCCGCGGGCCTGAGCGTGCCGTTCGGCCGCACGCGCTCGGCGACTTCCAGAAAGCACTGCCGGCTCCACTGCACCTTCTCGGCGATGATGTCCTTGTCCGCGGGCAGGTTGATGAAGTGGACGAGCTTGGCCAGCTTGAGCAGCGTGGGCACATCCTCGGGCTTGGCTCGGCGCATCAGGAACACGGTCGGGACTCCTGGTTGGGCTGCATGGTAGCCGAATGGTCGGATGATTCCGGCCGTTCGCGCCGCCAACCCGGGCGTGTGTTCGGAATCTGTGGGCGTGAAACGCGGCGACATGGGCATGAATCCGCGTTTCATGCCCATGAACCCGCGCTGCACGGGCCAATCGCGCGGTCGCACGACCAGAAAACCGTGCCCCACGGTCAAGTGTCGGCGCGGCACGACCGATCAACCGCGCAGCACGCCCGTGGGCGCTGCGCCGATCGCGAGCGCGGGCCTTGCTCAGGCCTCCGCGGCCAGCCTGGCCATGCCTTTCTCGATGCACGCAAAGACCCGCGGCCAGTCGCCCTCGTTCATCACCCCGAGCGGGGGCAACATGCGGATGTGGTACGGCCCGTGGCCGCAGTAGAACGCGATCACGCCCTCATCAAACAGGTGCTTGCAGAGCCTGGTGACCTTCTCCTTCACGCCGCCGAAGGGTGTGAACCGCATCATGCCGCCGTTGCCGCCGACGATGTCGGTGTACGCCGTGCTCTTGGGGAACCAGGCCGAGTGCTTGGCCGCGAGGGCCCGCACCTGCTTTGTGAACGCGGCGTGGTGGCGGGCGATCGAGCCGTTCTTGCCGTAGTAGTTCCCATCGCGCAGCCGCTCGAGCACGCGCGTGCCGATGGTGAACGCCGGCGTGCTGCTGGTGAACGTGCCGCTCAGGAGGCCCGCCTGCGGGTTGAACTCCTCGGTGAAGAGCGTGGCGCAGACCTGCGTCATCTTGCCGATGCAGAAGACATCGACAAACTCGCCGACATCCATCAGCTCGTACGCGAACATCCGCTCGGTGCGGCCGAAGGTCTGGATCTCGTCGTCCCACACCGCGATCTTGTGCTCCTTGCACATCTTCATCAGCTCGACGAAGTAGTCGCGCGGCGCGGTGTTGAACCCGCCCTCACCCTGGACCAGCTCGAAGATGAAGCAGGCGTGCTGCTTCGGGTAGCGCTCGATGTACTCGCGGAGTCTCGCCGCGGCCATGTCGATGAACTTCGCGCTCCCGCCCATGCGCTCCGCGACCGCCGGGTCGTAGAACGGCATGTAGTCCACGAGCGTGCTCAGGGGCACCCCTTGCCGGTACGCGGCCGTGTCGCCGATCTGGCACATGGTCACGCTGCGGCCCATGAAACAGTCCTTGAACGCGATCACGCGCGGGGCGACTCCGCCGGTTAGGGCCGCCTTCTGGTAGCAGACCTTGATCGCGTTCTCGTTGGCCATGCAGCCCGAGGTCGCGCAGTAGGCGTACTTCAACCTGCTGTTCTTCTTCGCCTCCGCCAGCAGGACCTCGCCGAAGCGGTACGCCTCGGTGTTGCTCATCAGGTTGCCGTGCTGCAGCGTATCGGCCATCGCCCCGCGCACGCCCGCGGCCGTCAGGTCCGCATCGCTGTGCCCGAAGAAGTGGACGCCGATCCCCGTGATCATGTCCCACTTCACGCTCCCGTCGGCGAGTTCGACCAGCGCGCCGTTGCCGATCCCCGACCCCAGGTACGGGTAGAGCAGGGGCTTGCCCCGGACCTCGACCGCGCGGGCCATGAGGTTGTCGTAGGTCTCCTTGAGCGCGGCGCGGGGGGGCTGGACATCCGTGATGAGCGCCGAGTGACGGCGGACCTCGGACACGATCGCGTCCACGGCCGCGTTCAAGGCCGGGCTCGCGGCGAGCCGCTCGCCAACGGTCGTCGCCGCAGCGGTCTGCGATCCCGCCTGCCCACCCTGCTTCTGCATCGTCGTCGCCATCGCCTACCCGCCTTTCCGTTCCGAGTTCAGAGGTCCGAGTTCCGAGCTTCCCGCCGCCCTGATCATAAACACCGCGAGCAGTTGGCACCGATCGACAAGGCTGGGAATCTCGATCCACTCCTCCGGCGTGTGCAGGCCCCCGCCGCGCACACCCAGCGTGTCGAGCGTGGGCAGGCCCGCCGCCTGCATCACGTTGCCGTCGCAGACGCCGGCGGTCTTCGTGAACGGCAGTTCGCGGCCGAGGTCGAGGCTCGCCGCGCGGGCCATGTCGGCGAGCCGTTGCGTGTCCGGCGTCAGCGGTTTGGCGGCGCGGATGAAACTGCTCTCCAGTCGGGTTCGGATCGCGCCGGTCTGCGCCTCGGAGACGAGCGTCCGCAGCCGGGCCTCGATCGCCCCGGCCGCGGCCTGGTCGGGGAACCGCACGTTCCCCCAGCCCCGCGCACGATCCGGGACCGCGTTGGTGGCCGTTCCGCCCTCGATCGGGCCGATGTTGACGATGAGATCGCGTGCGGGTTCGCTCAGCGCGGCGATCTTGAGGATCAGCTCCGCGAGCGCGTTGACCGCGGAGATTCCGGAGGCGAAGTCGCGCCCGACGTGAGCCGCTTTTCCCGTCACCTCGATGAAGAACTGCCCGCTTCCGGCCCGGGCAACCACCAGCGCCCCCTCGGAGCCATTCGCGCCGGGTTCCACCGCGATCCCGACCCCCCCCAGCGTCGCCACCCGCGAGGCCTCGGCAAAGATCGTCCGCTCGCTGTGGTAGCTGCCCGTTTCCTCATCGCTGTTGAGAAGCAGCGTCCACGGCAGCTTGATGCCGCACTCGTCAAGGCACTCGAGCGCGGCCAGCGTGATGACCAGCCCGCCTTTCATGTCCACGCAGCCCGGGCCGATGCCGCGAACGCCATCGGGAGTGAGTGTGAGTTGCTGGAACGGCCCCGAGGGATCGTGCACCGTGTCGAGATGGCCGGAGATCAGCAGCGGAACGCCCTTCAAGCCGAGCTCGCGCCGGCACACCGCGGTCGGCGGCGAATCCGGTGTTGAGCGTGCGCCCCGGTCGCCGTAGCCCGGACTCCCGAACAGCCACTGCGGCCGCCTCTGGCCCCGTACGTGCTCGACCGTCGCACCGAGCCTCGCGGCACGCCGCGTGAGCAGTTCGCGCGTTCGGTTCAATCCATCGGTGTTGCCCCCGCCGGTGGGGGTCTCGACGTGCGATCGCAGGTCATCGAGCAGCGCATCCCGTCGCCGCGAGATCGCATCGCACACCGTCCGTTCATGCTCGCTCAGTCCCATGCCTCGTGCCTCTGCCTCGATGCAAGCCGCATCTCAAGCCCGATACTCACCCTCAAACACATCCTCCGCCGGTCCGGTCATCAGCACGTGACCGCTCCGGTCATCCCACCTGATCCGCAGGTCTCCTCCGGGAAGGTGGAGCAGCGCTGATCGCCCCAGGCGTCCCGTCAACACCCCCGCGACCAGCACCGCGCACGCCCCGGTACCGCAGGCTTGGGTGATCCCGCTGCCTCGCTCCCAGGTCCGCATGGTCGCCTCGCGCCGAGCCTGCCTGACCACGAAGTGGATGTTGATCCGATCCCGGAACGCCGGGTGGCGTTCGATGGCGGGTCCGAACCTGGCCAGATCAAACGCGTCCAACGCGCGTATGGAGTCGAAGCGGCCGGGGTTCCCATCGCTGAACAGCACCAAATGAGGATTGCCCATCGATACGAACGTGCCGATCCACACTTCGTGCTCCGGTCCGCACTCGATCCCCGAGTGGTGATCCACACCTGAGAACGAGAGTTTCGAGAGACGCACGCCCACGTCGATCGGCCTGACGCCCGGCCTGCCCATATCCGCCGTGGCCACCGCCAGCCGGCCGTTCGAGCGCCGGTAGTCGATCGCCAGCACGCCAGCGCCCGTCTGCACTCTGATCGGTCTGGCCTTGATCCCCAGCCGGTCGTGCGCGAACTTCGCCACGCACCGGACCCCGTTCCCGCACATCTTCCCTTCACTCGCATCCGCGTTGAACATCCGCATCCGCACGCACGCGCCTTGCCTCGCGCCCGCCGGCGTCGGTCTGCACAGGGCGATGACGCCGTCAGACCCGATCCCCTTGTGCCGGTCGCTCATGCGAACGACCAGGCGACGCCACCCGGCCGACCCGATCAACGCGGCGACCCGCGGCTGGTTGATCGCGTCGATGTACACGTAGTCGTTGCCGCACCCGTGCATCTTCACAAAGCGGATCGTCATCTCCGCCCCCGTTCCGGCGCGTGTTGCCGCGTGGAGTCGAGGCTCGGATCATCACGCCCATCACCGCCCCGAAGCACCGTGCTCTCAAGCACGAACATGGTCACGAGGAGAACCAGTCCGATCGCAACCGCGCGCTTGAGCCAGCGTGAGATGCCGTCGATCCTCTGCGGTCCCAGCGGTCGCCCGCTCATCGCGAGCAGCCTTCGCTGCCGGTAGGCGATCGAGCCGTGACGCCACGTGAACCGCGCACGAGACAGGTGGTTGAGCGTCGCCACGCTGTCGAGCGCCCCGACCATCGCCGCGACCGCTTCGGGGCGGACGGTTGCCGCAGGCGATTCGAGCGACATGTCCAGGTTCGCGTCCGCGGAAATCACTGAGGCGCATGCTCGCGGATCGACGGTCGAAATGATGCCCGGAGAGTTGAGCATGGCCGACGTTGTTACGCTCCGCGCGCCGGTCTCGGCCTCCATGGCTCGGCTGAGCTGCTGCACGGCAAACGCATCCGCCTGCCACTCAAACCGTCGGCTGACAAACCCGAAGACGGTGAGCGCCCCCGCGAACGAGCACACGGCCATTCCCCCGGTCAGCAGCGAAGACATCGCGAGCCACTCCGCGAACGCTCCGTGACCGGCCGCGTCGATCACGAGCAGCCCGCCCCAGATCGCGGTTCCGACCAGCAGCGCGACACCGCCGAAGCCGGCGAGCAGGCTCCCCGCCAGCCACGGCATGTGCGCGTGCCGGGCGTGTCCGATCTCATGGGCCATGACCGCTTCGATCTGCCGCTCAGGCAGCTGATCGAGCAGCGCATCCGTCAGCAGGATGTACCGCAGCGGCCCGACCAGCCCGATGACCGCGCCGTTGAGCATCGTGCCGTGCGTTCGCCACACCAGCAGGCCGCGGATGCTGACGCCGCTGGCGCGACAGAGCCTCATCAGCCGGTCGTGCAACGGGCCGGAAGTCAGCCGTACCGTGTCCCACACGCGCCTCAGGACCAGCGGGCTGAGCGCGAAGATGATCACGACGCCCGCCAGTTGCAGGAGCGTCTGCGCGGCAGTCAGGTTCGCGTCATCGGCAAGCCAGGCGCCGATGCGGCCCGCGGGCCCTCGCTCCGGGTCGGCTCGCGCCATCCGCGAGAGCCCCCTTTCCAGCCCCTCGCTCCAGATCGCGATCATCGACAGCGGCACGAGCGTGAGCAGGATCTGGTGCCTCAGCTGCAACATCACAAACCGCCCGCGCGAGACCATCGGGTACTGCGGCTGCCCGGTCTCGAGAAGCCGGTACATCGTCGATTCCCGGACTCGAGCCTCGATCGGGAAGTATGCCCACCAACCCACGATGACGACCAGCAGCGGCGGCGCGATGGCCAGGAGCTCGTCGATCGCCACCACATCGCCAACCACGCCCCGCACCGCGCCCATCCACCCCAGCGCGAGCACATTGCCGGCGTGGAGCAGCAAGGCCGAGACGCGGGAGATCGCCAGCACCCGGTCCGCCGCCGCGAGAGCACGCATCGAACCCCGTTCGGCCACGCGTCGCGCGAGAACCTTGATCGAGACGACCGTTCCGAGCGCCAGGGTGAGCATCGGCCCGAGCGTGACCACCCACACCTCGGTGGTCGCGGGCGCTGTCTCGGGCGCCACGCCGAAGCGACCGCCGCCCGCCACCGAGTCGTGCAGCGCGATCACGATGAACAGGGCGATGATCAGCAGGTGGAGCAAGCGATCCTTCGCTGGGGTCCGGGTCCGCTTCGTGCGAAGATCCTCGCGCGGAGCGCGAATCCTTTATCGGCTTTCCTTGAGCTCTCCAAGATCGATGGTCACGCCGTTCCGCTGGTAGTAGTCAGCGTTCAGCACGCCCTTCTTGACGCTCGTCAGCACCAGGCAGGCCCGGCCGTGCGTGGCGGCGTACTCCATGTCGCCCACGCCCGGCCCGGCGTAGTCGGCGTTGTTGTCGGTCTGAACATGGAAGTGATAATGGCACAGGACCCGCCCGCCTGCGCCATCGGCGGTGAACAGCGCCTCCGGCGCCACGAAGGTGCGGTCATTCACGCGCTGGCCCGGCCGCGGATTGAAGCCCTTGACCACGAACGAGTTGTCCTTCACCGTCCATTTCGGGTTCGTCGAACCGCCCGGCACGGGCTCGGCCGCCCACAGGCCGCCTCCATACTCCGTGCTCGAGTCGGCCCGGTCGGCGGCGGCCTGCGCGAACAGCTCGCTCGCGACGCCCGCGCTCCGCAGGGCATCATCAATCACCAGGATCGCCAGCGCATCACCCCACACCAGCGCATCGCGCCAGTCCTTCAATGACTCTTTGCTCAGCCGGCCGCTGTCGCCCATGTCGGCGGTCTTGCGCCACACGCGGCGGCCATCCAGCCGCCGTTCGAGTTCGGAGAGCAGGGTGTCCCGGTCGGTCGCGAGCCAATCGGGCTTGTGCTTGGCAGCCCATCGCACCGGCTCGATGTGGCGGAGTTGCAGGCCCTTGAGCTGGTCGCCGTTCAGTTTGCCAACCGCCGCGCTCGATTCCGACCACCACGCCGCGCCCTCGCCTCCCGCATCCGCTCCCTCGATCAACCGTTTGGCCCACGACAACTCGGACCCGGTCACGGGCACGACCTTCAGTTCCTGAGCGCACCGAGCGATCGGGCGCAGAGCGGGATCGTCCTGCGGCGCGGCGGCCATCATGGACGCACGAACACCTCCGTTCGGATCCAGCCTCCCCAGAAGTTCCCACGCCGCGTCCCGCTGCTTTTCGACGAGCTCCGGCGCTTGTCCCGACAGTTCACCGCCGTTGATCTCGCCGGCCGGTTTCAGGTAGACCTTGAACGCGATCTGCTCGATCGATTCGCCCGGATAGAGCGCGAGCAGCGCGCCCCGCTCGGGCCGGTCCGCATCCGGCGGTGTCGGCACCCGCCGCGCATACGACCTGACCAGCGCACCGGTCATCTCTCGCCACGCCTGATCGCCCGCTCTCGCCGTGATCGCCCTGCAGATGTCGTCGATCACCGGCCATTGTGATTCGGTCGGCATGCGCAGGCGCAGCAGTTTACGGGTATCGGCGATCGCGCCGGGGCTCGCATCCGAAAGAAGCTTGGCCAGAACCGCCTGCCTCAGAGGAGACGGCGCGCTGCTCTTCCAGATGACGGTCTTCAGCGTCTCACGCGCGGCCGCACGGTCGTATCGCCCGGCTTCCGCGGCTTCCCACAGCCGATCGACGGCCTTGGTCCGCTTGTTCGCGCCCGCGTCCGCATCGAGGATGATCGTGACATCGTCTTCCGGATCGAGCCACCCCAGAGCCTCCGCCCGAGCGACGCTCGGCGCCCACCCGCCGAGGCTCGGACACGCCAAAACCAACGCCACGACCACGCACGCCCCGCGTTGCTGACTCCGCTTGATCATCGATGCAACAGTAGTGCGCCAAGCCGACCTACCATCTTGGACCTTGGCCCGACTCCGACCGACCATCTCCTCCAAGCCGATCGAGAGCACCCCGGACGAGGGCAGCCCTCCCGTCCGGCGTCCGATGCCCGAGTCCCTGGCCGATCGCGTGGCGATGGTCATCGACCTCATCAGGCCCGCGGTTCAAGCAGATGGCGGCGATGTAGAGATGGTGGAGATCACCCCCGAGAAGGTCGTCCGGATTCGCCTTCACGGCGCGTGCGTAGGTTGCCCATCTTCCTCGGTAACGCTTCAGGTCGGTATCGAACGCAACCTCCGCGAGCACGTTCCGGAGATCACGCGGGTGGAGGCGGTCGAATAGCCACCTGTTTTGGGGGTTTGCGGGTAGTCTTTGCTCAGCTTCCTTTCCACGGGCCGCCCACGGACCGGTTTTTCGTTGGGATCAGGTGGCCCTCGTGGTATCATCCGACAGGTCGGAGGCCGTTGAGCCGGAGCCACGAAAGCAAGGGGACTGGAGGTCCAAATGCTCGTCATCACCCGCCGCGAAAACGAAGAAGTTGTCATCGGCGATCCGGCCAACCCGATCGGGATCGTTCGTATCGCATCAATCAAGGGCGACCGCGTCCGGATCGCGTTCGACTTCCCGCGAAACATCGATGTGCACAGACGCGAGGTCGCCAATCAGATCGTCGAGGATCGCCCGCAGGTGATCGCGGCGATCAACAAGGGTGGGGCGGTCGCGGCCCAGCCGGGGTAAGCATCATCCGAGCGTGTTCGACCGGCCATGAATGAACAGGCCCCGGCTCGAGCCGGGGCCTTGTCGTATCTCCGAGTTCCGGCCGGACGATCACTCCACCTTGCCGCCGCTCATATCGTAGATCCAGTTGTCACCGCCGCGGTTCCACGGGAGCACTTCACCCTTGCCGAAGAACAGGCCAAGCTCGCGCTCGGCGGCGTCCGGGCTGTCGGAGCCGTGGATCAGGTTGAACGAGTTGCTCACGCCAAAGTCGCCTCGGATGGTGCCGGGGTTGGCCTTGCTGCCGAACGTCGCGCCCATCATGTTGCGGGCGATCGTGATCGCGCCGTTGCCGCGGATCGCGAGCACCAGCACGGGGCTGGAGGTCATGAACGCGACGAGGCCCTTGTAAAACGGCTTGTCCTTGTGCGCTCCATAGTGCGTCGCCGCCAAGTCGCCGCTGATCTGCATCAACTTGCACCCGACGATCTGCAGTCCTTTTTCCTCGAACCGCGTGATGATGCGACCCATCAGGCCGCGCTGGACGGCGTCTGGCTTGAGAATGATCAGCGTGGTTTCCATCGGTTGCTTCTCCTGTGTGTATTGGAGGTCAAGGGTAGGTTCGCAGTCCGGCGTTTCCAAGCCGGATGTGTCCGGGAGCGCGGGCGAACCGTCCGGTTGCCGACCGAATCAGCCTCCGTGATGTACTTGCACTCCCGATCCGCAAAACCGCAACGGTGATCGTGTCGTATGCATCCAACGTTCGACAACTCCGCCGCCCCCCGAGTGCCGCGCGTCGCGGCCGTGCGGCAGGAGAGTCGGAACCCATCATTCTCTGGAGAACTCCCTTGCGTATTCGTACCGCGATGATTCTCGGCGTGCTTTCTTGTTCGGCATCGGCGGCTGTCGCCGACACGTACTCCGTTGACTTCTTTCCCGATGAACCGCAGACGTTCGGCCTCTACCAGTTGCTCTTCGTCCCCACGTTTGCCGAGCCCAATCTGGAGGGCGCGACGATCACGGGCAGCACCGTGCACCTGGCCTTTACCACCGGCTCACTCGACGACGGCACTCCGTTCGACGCCGCGGGCCTGACGTTCGTCATGACGGCCGCCGTCAACGGACCCGGCGACGGGTTCATCTACATCACGGGCGCCGATCTCGGCTGGTCCGGGAACGGCACGTTCACCGCGACGGTCCCGACCTCGGCGTTCAACGGCACGATCGTGCCGGGCCGCTGGAGCTTCGATCTCTCGGGCCCGCTCGATGATGTCGGCGAGCTGCATCCTTTCGCGGGTTCGTTCAGCGCGGACTCGCGGGTCGAACTGACCTACACGCCTGTCTGCCGCGCCGATTTCAATGGTGACGGCAATCGAAGCGTGCAGGACATCTTCGATTTCCTTACGGCGTACTTCGCCAACGACGCCGCGGCCGATATCGACAACTCGGGCGATGTGAGTGTTCAGGACATCTTCGATTTCCTGGCTCTGTACTTCGCGGGTTGCAACGAGTGAGCCGTATCCCGTAGCGGCGAGCTCAGGCTCCGGCTCCGCGGTGTCGCGGAGCCGGAGCGTCATGCCCGCTCTTTCTGGGCCGCGAGCTGGCCGCGGAACGCCATCTCCAGCCGCATCTCCTTGGCCCGTTCCGGGCTGAGTTTCATGGGCAGGATCACGCTGAACATCGAGCCGCGGCCGGGCTCGCTCTCAAGTTGCAGCTCGCCCTGCAGCATCGAGCAGAGTTCCTTGGTGATGGCCAGGCCCAGCCCGGTCCCGGTGTGCCGGCGCGTGTGCCCGCTATCGAGTTGCTGGAACTTCTCGAAGATCCTCTTCTGATCTTCCGGGGCGATGCCCGGCCCGGTGTCGCGCACGCTGATCCTCACGCGATCTTCGGCCGCGAGGCCCTCGCTGCCGCGCCCCACCAGGCGCTCGGCCCGGAGCGTCACGCGCGCCGGGTCGCCCTTGCTCGTGCCCGACGCCCGCTCGTCCGCCGCCTTCTCGCTGGTGAACTTGATCGCGTTGCTCATCAGGTTTACGACCACCTGCTGCAGCTTCTCGCTGTCGGTCTCGATCGTCTGGAGCTCCGATCCGGAATCCACCACCAGCTCCACACCGCCCCGGTCGGCCAGCGGCCGGAACAGCGCGGCCCAGCCCTCGCACGCGTCCCTGAGGTTCACGGGGCCCAGCTTCAACTCCATCTTCCCGGCGTCCAGCTTGGCCATGTCGAGCAGGCCGTTGATCATCTCCAGCAAGGAGCGTCCGGAGTTGTGGATGTTCTCGAGGTAGCGCCGCCGCTTGCTCAACCGCGTGGAGTCGTCGCCCGCCTCGGCCTCTTTCTCCACGGCCTCGAGCAGCAACTCCGTAAACCCGATGATCGAGTTCAGCGGCGTCCTGAGCTCGTGGCTCACGTTCGCCAGAAACTCGCCCTTGAGCTTGTTGGCCTCGAAGAGCGCGACATTCCGTTCGCTCAGCTCGTTGACCTTCAGGTCCAGCGAGGTGTTGATCGCGCGGAGCTGGTCCTGGCTCTCGGTCAGGTTCTCCAGCATCTGATTGAACGTCTCGCTCAACTCCTCGAACTCATCGCCGGTCTGGATGTCGGACCTCGTGGCAAGGTTGCCCTCGCGCACGATCTCGGCGGTCTCCTTGAGCGAGCGTACCGGCGAGAGGATCAGCCGCGTCGTGATCAGGTAGAACGCCAGCACCGCCAGCCCCAGCGCGATCAGCCCCGCGCTCAGGAGGTAGGCGGTGTTGATGACCATCAGCCGCGCCGCGCCGGTCGAGGTGCGCTTGAGCACGAACATGCCCTTGAGCGCGCCGCCCTCGTCGGCATCGCGTGCCGCGCGCGCATACTTGTACTCGCGGTTGGTGCCCTCCCACGACGCCTCGTGCCGCTCGTTGTCGCTCTTGTTCTCGCGGAAGCCCCTCCAGGCATCGACGAGGAACCTGTCGATCCGGCCCTGCGCCGGCGGAGAGACCTCCTCCGGGCCGACGTACCACACCTCGGCATCGCTCAGCGTGGCCCGCGCGCCGGGGTGCACGAACGGTCCGGGCTGCGTCGTGGTCGTCAGGCCCTGTCGCCACGCCTCGACCAGCTGCCGCGAGAGCTCCTTCTGGGCCTCATCGACCAGCGCGTTCATCCGCAGCCACGGGATGCTCAGCGCGCTGAACACCACCAGCAGCACGGCCGCTCCGAACAGCAACAGGCACTTGTTGGCGAGCGAGATCCCGCGCCACATGGTCCGAGGGTACCCCGCCATTCCGGGGCAGGATCGTGGCGGCTTATGCTCCTGCCGCATGGCACACCCTCCAGCCCTGGCCGCGGCCATCCTGATCACCTGGAAACGAAACGGCGCGTACGCGCTCCGGCTCGTGGGCGATCTCGCCGCCGAGCAGTGGACCGCCCAGCCGGTTCCCGGCCGCACGCTCAACCACCCCGCGTGGGTCTTCTCGCACCTCAACATCTACACGCCCATCGCCGCCGCGCTCGCGCGCGGCCGGCCCTTCGCCGACCCCGTCGATCACCCCTTCGGTCAGAAGTCCGAGGTGTCGCCGGATCCGCGCGTGTACGAGCCCGGCCCGGAGCTCGCCGCGGCCCACAGGCGGCTTCACGACGATGCCGAGGCCGCGCTCGCCACGACCACCGATGCGATCCTCTCCGCGCCGAACCCCGTCGAGCGCTGGCGGACCATGCACCCGACCGTCGGCGACATGCTCGTTACGCTCATGGTCAAGCACGAGAGCGGCCACCTCGGCCAGATCAGCGCGTGGCGGCGTGCCCTGGGCCTGCCGCGCGTCGCGATGTAACCCCATGACCACCCCCACCACCCCCACCACCTCCACCCGCATCGATCTTCACCTCCGGGTCCGCGTTCAGCCCGGTCGCCGCGATGAGTTCCTCGCGTTCCTGCGCGAGGCGATCCCGTTCTACGAGTCGCCCGGCGGCATCGAGGTCCGGCTGCTGGAAGACCTGCACGACGACCACCGCTTCATCGAGCTGGTGCTGTACGAGAACCGCGAGGTGTACGAGCGGGACCAGCGGCGGGTGGAGGGCGATCCGGAGATGGGCCGCTGGCTGGCGCGATGGCGTGAACTGCTGGCCGCGCCGCCGACGGTGGAGGTTTATGGCCTGCGATCGCCCGTCTGACCGTGATAGACTCGGTGGTTCGATTCTCTCCCGCCGCTTGGCCGGTATCTTTCCTCCCACCACGACGAGAACGCCATGGCCTCCAAAGCCCCCATCGACCCCAACAAGAAGTACCTCTCGCACACGCTGGCCGAGTGGGCCTGCGGCCTGAGATACGAGCACCTGAGCGCGAAGGCCATCGAAACCGCCAAGCTGTTCTGGTACGACTCGATGGGCTGCGCCCTGGGCGGAAGCGGGCAGGAGGATGCGCACATTCTCCTGGCGCACCACCGGGAGATGGCCGGCGGCCCGGAGAGCCGCCATGCCGCCGGCCCCTGCACCTGCTTCGTCTCCGGCTTCAAGACCAACCCCGTCGATGCGGCGTTCCTCAACGACCACATGATCCGGGCGATGGACTACAACGACATCTACTGGAAGGCCGATCCGTGCCACCCCAGCGACATCATCGCGGGGCCTCTCGCACTCTGCGAGTACAAGGGCCTCTCCGGCAAGGACCTGATCCTCGCCACCATCATCGCGTATGAAGTGGAGATGCGGCTGTGCGAGTTCGGCCTGCCTGGCATCCGCGAGTATGGGTGGCACCACGCGACGCTGACGGCCTTCGCCGCGCCGATCGCCGCGGGGCGTGTGCTCAACCTCACGGTCGATCAGATGGTGCAGGCGATCGGCATCTCCGCCAGCCGCACGTTCACACCCGGCGCGGTCACGGCCGGCAAGCTGACGAACATGAAGAACACGGTGGACCCCTGGGCGACGCGCATGGGCGTCGAGAGCGCCCTGCTCGCGCAGAAGGGCTACTCCGGCCCCGAGCACATGATCGACGGCAAGGAGGGGCTGTACGCGGTGTTCGGCCACGTGCATTACAAGGGTGAGCCCGCGAAGTTCAACACCGATCTCCTGATCGGCAACCTGCCAAAGGCCAACACCGATCACTACAAGATCATCGACTGCGGCATGAAGTCCTTCCCCATCGAGGCCCTCAGCCACGCGCCGCTCACCGCGATGATGAAGTGCGTGAAGGAGAACGGGATCAAGGCCGCCGATGTCGCCGAGATCAAGGTCGAGGTCATCGCCCGCGCGGCCGACATCCTCGGCGATCCGCACAAGTACCGCCCCGACAGCAAGGAGACCGCCGACCACTCCCTCCCCTACTGCATGGCCGTCGGCCTGGTCGATGGCATGGTGACGCCGCTCCAGTTCAAGGAAGAGCGCGTCATGGACAAGTCGCTCATCCCCGTCATGGACAAGGTCAAGGTCGTCGCCAACCAGGAGTTCGAGGCCCTGTTCCCGAAGTTCCAGCCGAGCCAGGTCACGATCACCACGGTGGGGGGAAAGTCCTTCACCAAGCGCGTCGATGTCCCCAAGGGCGACCCCCGCGACCCGATGACCGCCGAAGAGATCGGCGTCAAGTTCCACGCCCTGGGTGATGGCGTGATCGGGAAGGACAAGTGCGACAAGCTGGCTTCCGCGGTCTTGTCGATGGAGAAGATCGGGGATGTGCGGGAGTTCACGAAGCTGACGGTGAGATAGTGGAGCCGAACCGTGCAAGCGGTCGGTACTTGTGCCTCAAAATACGCGAGGTGGAACGATTTCGTAATGAGCGACGAATTGAGTTCAAGGAGCCGAAAATGCCGCAGTTCGACGACCAGATCGAACTACTCCGCAATTTGGTGGACGCTTATCACGCATACGGAGACGCTGATCCAGACATGGTTTGGCCGGATACGCCTCAAGCGAAAGCGAGGCTGGACGAGCTCTACAGGCTTACCCGGCAAGTTGTCGTGGGAATGACCGGTACAGCGCCGTCGCAGGATGACATGGATTACATCTGGGGATGGATTGACGAGCGTTGACTAATCAGCTCGGCTCGTGTGGCACTGCCTGCTGCTTTGAGCAGGCAGTGTGCCTTTGACGAGTCGTGTAGACACATGAACTGGCACTATGAGACGGGGGCCGTGGGCGGGGGAGGGGGGAGGGGGGGGGCGTGTCGTTCCCACCTCCGAGCCCCGACCCTATCCAAAAAGAGCCTTGACGAAGGCGCACAATCGTGCGGGCATCCCCCGAGCGCGATGAGGGCCGATCAAGCAAGATCGTGAAGGGGTTTCATCGCACGGCACCGCCATCCCCCGCGCCATCGCCAAGGTTCCGAGCGCCTCCAGCGCCGTGTTGGAGGGCGTTGGTGGACTGTTGAAGGTCGTTCCCGCCGCGCCGGCGGCCTCCATCGCGGCGATGAGGGCCGGATAACCCGTGCTGGAGGCCGACAGCCGCGCGGGAACGGCCGACGGGACGATGGTGCGGGCATTCAGCGTGGTCAAACCGGGGTGTGTCATGAATCCACGGCCCGCATCGGTCGATGCTCCGCTCCAATCATGAGCGTTCTTCCACGCAACCGGCCGCTCTCCTTGAGTTCCTGGACACTCACGGGCCGGTCTGGCTCGCCCGAGCCTCGGAGCTGGGGCTCTCACCCCAGCAAGCCCAGCAGGTGATCGATGCCGCGGCCGAAGCGCGGCTGCGGCTCAACAACGCCTCGGCGGCGCGCACAGCCGCGATCTCGTTGACCGAGGCCGCCGACCGGGCGCTCGCGGCCGCGCACTTCGCGGCCGCGAGCGCCATCCGCACCATCAAGCACACGGCGACGGTGACCGGTGATGCCGGGGTGTACTCCGCCGCACAGATCGCTCCGCCCCGCACCTCACGGCCGGGAACGATGGAGCCGCCCTCGCAGCCGAAGAACGTGCGGGCGACCATCTCGGCCTCCGGCGCGGTCATGCTCTCGTGGTCGTGCACACAGCCGATCAACGCCCGCGGCACGGTGTACATCGTGCAGCGCAGGCTCCCTCGCGAGACCACGTTCTCGCCGATCGCCACCACCGGCGCCAAGCGCTTCGCCGACCGCACGCTCCCCGTCGCATCGCTCGCGGCCGGGCCCGTCTTGTACACCGTGCAGGCCCAGCGCGGCCGCGCAGCCGGGCCGGAGAGCACGATGTGCAGCGTGGAGTTTGGCAACGCCGGCGCAAGCGTCACGGGGCGGCTGGCGGCCTAACCCGCTTCCCGCCCCGCGCTCCGCGCTCCGAACTCCGCCCTCCGAACTCAGTTCAGCTCCGCGCAGTACCACCCGACCTTGCCGCCGACCGTGACCGGGGCGAGGATGTGGAACCGCACATCGGTGTCGAGCAGGCCGCGGGCCTGGCGGGGCTTGGCGGTGAACAGGTGCAGCATCGGCCTGGCCGGCCCGATGGCTGTTCCCAGCGCGGCGGCGATGAGCGGGCGGTGGGCCTCGGCCCAGGCCGCCGCGGTCATGAGCTTGCCCAGCCCCCCGTTCCCCCCTTCCGCTTGGTTGCCCACATCGGTATCACGGATCATGAGGTGCAGGCCGTGGCGATCGTCGAGGCCGAACTCGACACCGCCGGCGTACGGGCAGACCAGCGCGGCGGGGCGGAGCGCGGCGATGTGCGCGGCGAGCGGGCCGGGATTGTCGGCGGGCGCACCGGGCTCGGGGGCGAGGGCGGAAGGTTCGCCGCCCGCGCTGGCCCAGAGCCGGACATCGTCGATGCGCGGCACGGCGGCCGACTCCGCGGTCGGCGGTGAGAGAGGGCGATCCGGCGTGCGCGCGGGCAGGGCCGAGATGCCGGGGTCGGGATCGTTCGCGGTCGCGGTGTCGAGGTCCGCGATGACCGCGGAGACCTCGGGAGAGGGAGCGCGAGCGGGTGCGGCCGCTCGGAGCGTCGGCGGCTCGACCGGCGGCGCGGGCGTCGCGGCCTCCTCGGTTGTCGCGGCCGCGCCCGGCCGTTCGACGATGCGCTCGAGCAGGTCGATGATCGCCGGTGCGTTCAACTCGGTCCGGCCGCCGAAGAGCATGACCGGCGGGGTGGCGGCCTTGATGCGGGCCGAGCAGATGGCGTGCTGGATCGCGCGGTTGAGCTGCGTTCTCGCGGTCTCGACCAGTCTCGCGGCCGCCGCGCTCGCCTCGGGGCCGGGCGCGCTCATGATCGCCACACGGAGCATCGGGCCGGAGGGCGGTGCGGAGGTGGCGGGGGGGGCAGGGGGGGTGGGGGGGGTGGGGGGGTCGGGCAGGCGCTCGGCGATCTGCTTCAGCATCGAATACGCGCCGACGCGGGCGGACTCGTCCGCGCCGGTGAGCAGCGTCACCAGCCGGACCGACCGGCGGCCGACCAGCGAGGGCTCATCGGCGGGGTCGACGCGGATGACCCAGCGGTCGGTCAGGTCGGCGGCTCGGCGCAGCGCGGCTTCGAGGCTCGCCGGTGCGCCCGCGGCCGGGACGGCGGGCGAGGGCGGCTCGGCGCCGATGAGATCGATGGTCGCGTACCCGCCCTGGAGCCGGAGCGAGGCGACCGGGCGGCCGCCGATCTCGGCGATCTCGCGGACATACTGCGAGGCCCACGCCGAGGCGAGCACGGGCAGGTTGCCGACGATGAGGCACTCGATGAACGCGGGGCCCGTGCGCGGCCTCGGCGCCGGCACGGCGGGCGCGGGGCTCGCGCCTGTCGAGCGAGCGTCGAGCTCGCCCGGATCATCC
Source organism: Phycisphaerales bacterium (assembly GCA_020846975.1). Lineage (GTDB taxonomy): Bacteria > Planctomycetota > Phycisphaerae > Phycisphaerales > UBA1924 > JADLCX01. Next base: position 100,828 of record JADLCX010000089.1, on the reverse strand, counting down.
GTATCGCCATCATCGAAACCGGTGAGGCGCAGCGTAGGGCCATCGCCCGCGCGACCGGGCGAACCCGGCTCGCTCGGGGCGCGCCGCGGGCGCGAGACCTCGCCGAGGAACAGGTCCGTCAGGGCATCGAACTGCGCGGAGTCGGGGCCGGAGGCATCGCTGCCCGGCTGGCCGCTGAGCCAGAGCCGTCGCGGCGGGGCCGCGGCCGTGCGCGAAGCCCTGTCGGCGGGAGACTCCGTAGGTGCGGGGCGCGCGGGGGGAAGGGGGGGAACAGGAGGGGGGGGCATCATGCCGGGCTCCGCGACAGGTGGTGCTGACCCGCCACCACGACATCCGGCGCCGGCGAGCTCGGCACGCTGACGACGCTGTTGGTTCCGCCGAAGGGGTTGGGCAGGATGGCCGGGTTGTACGGATCGGCGATCCACTGCCCATCGACGACCAGGCGATACTGGCTGGTGCTGCCCGGTGGCATAAACGCCATGGCCTCGAGCATGCCGTTATGCTCGTTCCAGCGCATGGGTGTGCGATCGGGGATCCACCCGTTGAAGTCGCCCGCGACCGCGACCTGGCGTCCGATCGAAGCCGGGAGCCGGAAGATGATGCCGTGACTGGTGGCCTGGGGGCCGAAGGCGGTGGCGATCGGGGCGGCGGTCGGCACGGGCGGCGGAGCCTGCGCGGGCAGGGGCTCACGGATCGGTGTGCGCCGCGAGATTTCGGACTTCGGCGCAGGAACGGTGGCTGGCGCGGCGACGGGCGACGCGGGGGTCGGGGGCTCGATCTCCTTGATCTCAACCATCGAGCCGGTGGTGGGCGTGCTCGACGGAGCATCGACGATGCCCTCGCCGTCCATCGACTTGGCCGCGAGCTTGCGGGCCTTGGATGCGACATCCGCCGCGCGGCTCGCAGGAAGCGGCGTCGCGGGTTCCGCGATGATCGGCACCGGGGCGGCGGACTGGGCCGCGGTGAGGGGCGGGGACGCCAGCTCTTCGAGATCCCGCTCGGCCGCGTGGACGCCCGGCCGCAGCGAGTTGTGGGTGAGCCAGTCGGCCAGGTCGCGGTAGTCGGATGCGCCCTGCGACTCGGCGGAATACTCGACCACGGGCTGACCGAACGAAGCGGACTCGCGCAGGCTCTGATCGAACCGGATGACGACCGGGATGAGCCGGGAGGCGAACCGCCGACGCAGTTCTTCCAGCAGGTCCTTGCTCAGCACGCTCGCGGGCTCGTGCATGGTCGCGAGCACGCGGTGCACCGGCGCGACTCCGAGTCGCTTGCCGATCGCCTTGATCGTGTTCACCTGCTTGGTCGCGCCCTGCAGCGAAAAGAACCCGGTCTCGACCGGGATCAGCACCTCGTCGCAGGCGACCAGGGCGTTGAACGCGAGAATCCCGATCGCGGGTGAGCAGTCGATCAGGCAGACGTCGTATTGAGTCTTGAACCGGGACAGCACACCCGCCAGCCGCTTCTCCGCATCGGCCTTGCCGGTCAGTTCGCCCCGGGCCGCCTCGAGGGCGGCCAGTCTGAGCGTGCTCGGCGCCAGGTCCAGGTTGCGGCTGACTCGCCACAAGAGGCGCGTTGGATCGACCGGTGACTCGGGATCAGCCAGCAGCGCATCGCCGATGTGCAGGTCGATCCGGTTCTCAGGGATCGCAAGCCCGGCGGCGCAGTGGCTCTGCGGGTCCATGTCCACCAGCAGCGTTCGGTGGCCGCGCCCGGCAAACACACCCGCCAGGTTGATCGCGGTGGTGGTCTTTCCGCATCCACCCTTCTGGTTGACGATCGCGATCGTGTGCATGGGACGTTCCTCGTCTCGGAGGACGCCACCAGTTCGGGGGGTCGCGGAGCGAAAGGGCGACCGGTCGATCCACAAGCCCACTCGCTTCGGGCGATCCCCGCCTCCGGCACGCCTCGGTCGGTCCTGTTATCGGAGCCGCCGAGTCACCCGCTTGAAAGCCGAAAGTTCAAGTTTGCGCTTGGGACGCCGCGCGGGTGGGGGTGGGCTCGTCAACCCGTCCGAAGCGCGCTCCACCCTGCGAAAACCGTTTCGACCGCGGGGTTCGCAAGCACCCGGCACTTTCCCGGTCCGTGCGGGAGCACCAACCGCAGCGTCCCACCGCTCACCTTCTTGTCGTGCATCATCAGGTCGAGCAGTTCGGAATCGGCGCGAAGCCCGTTCGCCCGCGTGGGAAGCCCGGCGGCGGCAACGGTTCGGCGGGTGTGTTCGGCGAAACCCGATGGTACGAGTTTGGCATGGACCGCCGCGGCGCTCGCGGCGATGAGCCCGAGTCCGACCGCTTCGCCGTGGTGCAGCTCGAGCCCCGGAAGGGTCTCGAGCACGTGTCCGTAAGTGTGGCCGAGGTTGAGCAGGGCGCGGCCGCCCTGACCGTCGGGCGCTTCCTCGCGCTCGTCCTTGCCGATCACCGCCGCCTTGATCGTGATGTTGCGTGTGACGAGCTCGACCAGCGCCGCCGCATCCCGCAACAGGAGAGTCGCCATCTTCACCGCGGTCCATTCGCCCAGCCCCGCATCGCCGAAGTCGGCCGCGAGCATCCCGTGCTTGATGCACTCGGCCAGCCCGGCGCGGAAGTGCCGGTCATCCAGAGTGCGGAGCAACCCCACATCGACCGCGACGAGCGACGGCTGCCAGAACGCGCCGACCATGTTCTTCTTCAGCGATCCTTCCACGGTCAGGTTGGCGCCGGTCTTGCCGCCGACCGACGCATCGACCATCGCCAGGAGCGTGGAAGGGAGATTGATCCAGCGGATGCCGCGCCGGTAGCTCGCCGCGGCAAACCCGGCCAGGTCGCCCAGCACCCCGCCGCCAAGCACGACGGCGGCATCATTGCGGTCGAGCTTGGCCGCGGACATCGTCTCCAAGAGTTGTTCCACCGTCGAGAGGTTCTTCACGCGCTCGCTCGGTTGAAGGATCGGACCGTGGATGACATCAAGTCCCGCGCCGTCGAGGGACGAATGGAGCGCCGTGACCACGCCGTCATCGACGATGCCGGCATCGCGGAAAACGATCACCTTCCTCGCGCCCGGCAGGGCGGCGAGAACAGGCTCGACGAGGTTGAAACGGATGCTGTCGCCGACGATCACGTCGTACGCGCGGCTCGGCGCGTCCACGCGCACGGTGCGGGATGGCACCGGCTGGCTCTCGGCATCTGGGTCCCCACGCTTTCCCGTCATGACTTGATGTTCGCAGTTGGTTGTTCGCGATTCGCTGAGTCAGCGCAGACCCGCCCGGTCCCGGTTGGCCTCGCCCGGCCGCTCCCATTCAACCCGCGGCGCATCCGACCACAGCATCTCCAGGTCGTAGTGGGCCCGCGTGTCGGGCTCGAAGATGTGCACAACGATGTCCACGCAATCCACCACGATCCACGTCGTGCGGTCGTCGACGCTCTGGCGGAAGGGCGGGTACCCGTGCTCCTGGGCGAGCTCGCCGATCTCCTGCGCGGTCGTCCGCATCTGTCGGTCCGAACTGCCCGAGCAGATCAGGATGTAGTCCGCGACCTGGCAGATGCCGCGGACATCCAGCAGCGCGATATCCGTGCACTTGTCGTCCTGCGCCAGGCGCGCGGCCTCGACCGCCAGTTTCCGCGTCGCTCCGGGGTCCGAGGCGCTGTGCGTCGGAAAACGCTCGTGGGTCTGGCTCTCGAGTTCGGCGGTGCGGGTCCGTTTGCTCATTCGGAGCCAAGCGTATGCGCCGGGCCGGGGCCGTGTTCGTGCCGCGGCGGGCCCGCGGTCTCAAGCCATCGACCACAGCGTCCGCGGCCGGACCACCGTCTCGGGCGATTGAGCCGTGGCGCGGGGCGTGCCCCCCGCACGCTCGCCGCGGCCGATCCGCACCCACCGCGTCGGCGCGTCCTGCGAACTGATCGTCAGCGCGTAGTCCGCGCCGGCGTGCAGCGCGGCCACGATGGCCGGGTCGTTGCACTCGCGCGAGAGGTGCAGGAGGACCACGTGCTCGCGCGGCTCGATCTGCAGGATCGCGCTCACCGCCTCCTGGTTGCTCAGGTGCCCGTGCCCGCCCATCACGCGGCGCTTGAGCGCATCGGGCCGCGTCGAGTTGTGCTGCATGACGGGGCAGTAGTTGGATTCGATGGCGAGGACATCCACGGCGGGCCGATCGGCGCCGCCGCCGCAGAAGTGCCCGGCCAGCCCGGCGTGCACGCGGCCGAGGTCGGTCGCAAAGCCCAGCGACGCCCCGCCGAAACCGCCCGTGAAGTCGAGGCGGAACGCCGCGACGCCGAGTTCATCGTGCGGCATGACCAGCGGGCGCACACGCACATCGGGCTCGACATCGAACCCGCCCTCTCCGCCGCCCTCCTCGAACGTTCTCACGCCCGACCGCCACGGATCATCCAGCCATCCCCGCGTGCCCGCCGCCCGCGCGTGCCGCTCGTGCATCCAGATGCGCGCGTGCGGCGGCATCTGCCGCCGCCATCCCGCGTGCATGTGGTCCCCGTCCAGGTGCGTGAGCAGGCAATGGTCGATCTGGTCGGGCCGGTGCCCGAGATCGGCGAGCATCCTGAACGTCCGCCTGGGCGAGAGGCCCAGGTCGATCAGCACAAGCCGCGCGACACCCTCGCGCTCCAGCCTCAGCACCGAGCAGTTGCCCGCGCTCCCGCTGGCGAGGACGCACAGCGAGGCGGTGGAATGGAGATCATCCGTGATCGACATGAGCGCAGAGTACCACGCAAGGGGCGGGCTGGACAGTCCGGACGAACTACTCGCCCTGGTCCTCATCCCCGCCCGCGCCCCTGGTCCCCGCGCCCCTCACCCCCTTGCCCATCCCGGGGCAGATGCCCCGCGTGCTGGCGGCGATGAACGCGGCCATCTCCGCCACGGGCGCGCACCCGCCATCTTCCCTCCCGCGTTCGGTCAAGCCCTCGATCACCGCCTTCCGCGGCAGGGGATCGCGCAGGAAGTCGCGGAACGCGCGGCGGAGCCTGGTGATGTCGCCGCGGTCCATCCCGCCGCGACGCAGGCCGACGGTGTTGAGCCCGCCGATGCGGTTGCGCTCGTTGACCATGCAGAAGGGCGGCACATCGAGGCTGACCGCGCAGTCGCCCGACATCATCACCATCCGTCCGATGCGGACGAACTGGTGGATCACCGCGTTGCCCCCGAGCGTGACGTTGTCGCCCAGCACGCTGTGGCCGGCGACGCCCGCGCCGTTGACCATCACCACGTTGTTGCCGATGATGCAGTCGTGGGCGATGTGCGTCGCGACCATCAGGAAGACCTTGTTCCCGATCGTCGTGGGGTGCGCCGGCGCATCGTGCGAGGCCGCGTGGACCGTCGCGTGCTCGCGGATCAGGCAGTCGGTCCCGATCTTCACACCCGCGCTCTTCATCCCCGCGCCCAGGAACTTGAAGTCCTGCGGCTCGTAGCCGATGCACGCGAAGGGGTAGATGACCGTCCGCGCCCCGATCTCGACCGGCCCGACATCGCCCGCGATGTAGTTGTTGCCCAGCAGCTTCACGCCCGCGCCCAGCCTCACGCGCCCCTTCACGAAGCAGTACGGCCCGATCTCGACACCCTCACCCAGCTCGGCCTCGGGCGAGACTTCGGCGGTGGGGTGGATGGAAGCGGATGGCGAGGTGAGGGGCATGGAGGCGGGATGGTATGGTCAGAGCAGAGCCGAACCGCGACCGTCAGGTGGCGAGTGCGGGCGACGGTTCGCCAGGCCCGGCCACGACAAAGGCAGGAACGAGGAGAGCGGAGCACTCGGAGGAAGGCGGGGCGGGGGATGTTGCGGATGCGGGCTCGGGGGATTGGGGACGGGCGGTGGGAGAGGGGGGTGGGGGGAATCGTCTCCACCGAGACCACAATCTATATCAGCGACTGGGTGCCGGTCGTCGGCAACAGCGCGGTGGCGTACCAGCCTCAGACCAGGGAGGCGGTCTCGGGTCTGCAGCTTGGGGTGCTCATCACACCATCATCGGCGGGGCGGGTCGATGTGCGACTGACCGGCTCGCTCGACAAGGTCGAAGTCCGCGTGACCCCCAACCCCGCGACGGGCACGGGTGCGGCAGGCCAGCCCGTGCCGAGCGATCTGGAAATCGGGTTGCCAACCGTCCAATCGCGGTCGATTGCCGCCGAACTCGACCTTCCCCTCGATCAGTCCACGGTCGTCGCGGTCGTCGCCGGTTTCGGATCCGAGGGCCGCGAGCAGGTGGTATTGGCGGTCAAGGTCCGCCAGCTTCGGCCGCCGGGAGCCCCTCAGACCCCCCCCGCCTCCCCCGGCCTACCCCGGCTTGCTCCCCGGATCAGGGGCCGGTGGTCCGTCTCGGCCGTAACGCCGAGGGCCTCGAACTGGTCTATGGAGGGGGGGCTACCTATCCTTGCCTCCCCCAAAACCGGCCCGAATCACAAGGCCGCTGACGGGCACAACGAGGACCGAACTTCATGGCCAGCGCAGGCACGATCTCCCAAGTCATCGGCTCGACCTTCGACGCCCAGTTCCCCGAGGACCAGCTTCCGGCGATCTACAACGCCGTCGAGGTGAAGGAGAAGACGCCCTTCGGCGATCTGGACCTGGTGGGCGAGGTTCAGCAGCACCTGGGCGGCGGCAAGGTGCGGGCCGTCGCGCTCGGATCGACCGACGGGCTCTGCCGCGGCATGAAGTGCCTGGACCGCGGCTCACCGGTGCAGGTGCCCGTGGGTGAGCCGGTGCTCGGCCGCGTGTTCAACCTCCTGGGCAAGCCGATCGACAAGAAGCCCGCGCCGACCGGTGCCAAGCAGATGCCGATCCACCGCGCTCCCCCCGAGTTCAGCCAGCTCAACCCCAACACCGAGATTCTCGAGACCGGCATCAAGGTCATCGACCTGTTGTGCCCCTTCGTCCGCGGCGGCAAGATCGGCCTGTTCGGCGGCGCGGGTGTCGGCAAGACGGTCGTCATCCAGGAGATGATCGCCCGCGTCGCGCGCAACTTCGGCGGGTACTCGGTGTTCGCCGGCGTCGGCGAGCGCACCCGCGAGGGCAACGACCTGTGGCGCGAGATGGCCGAGGCCGAGTACATCGACTCGGCGGGCAACAAGGCCCACGTGCTCGACAAGGTGGCGATGGTGTTCGGCCAGATGAACGAGCCGCCGGGCTCGCGTCTGCGGGTCGCGCTCTCGGCGCTGACGATGGCGGAGAACTTCCGCGACGAGTCGGGCAAGGAGACGCTGATGTTCGTGGACAACGTCTTCCGCTTCACCCAGGCGGGCTCGGAAGTGTCGGCGCTCCTGGGCCGCATGCCCAGCGCCGTCGGCTACCAGCCGACGCTCTCGACGGAGATGGGCGAGCTGCAGGAGCGGATCACCTCGACGGCCAAGGGCGCCATCACCAGCGTGCAGGCGATCTACGTGCCCGCCGACGACCTGACCGATCCCGCGCCCGCGACGGCCTTCAGCCACCTCGACGCGTTCGTCGTGCTCAGCCGCGGCATCGCCGAGAAGGGCATCTACCCCGCCGTCGATCCCCTGGCCTCGACCTCGCGGATCCTGAGCGCGGACATCCTCGGTGAGCGTCACTACGCCGTGTCGCGCCGCGTGCAGTCGATCCTGCAGCGGTACAAGGAACTGCAGGACATCATCGCGATCCTCGGCGTCGATGAGCTGTCGCAGGACGACAAGCAGGTCGTCAGCCGGGCCCGCAAGATCGAGCGGTTCCTCAGCCAGCCGTTCTACGTGGCCGAGATCTTCACCGGCTTCCCCGGCGTCACCAGCTCGCTCGAGTCGACGATCGACTCGTTCGAGCGGCTGTGCAACGGCGAGGGCGACGACATCCCCGAGGGCGCGTTCATGTACGTCGGCACGCTCGACGATGCCCGGAAGAAGGCCGAGAAGATGAAGGCGGGCTGAGCCGGGCCGCAAGCGGCGGTCACGCCATGAAATCAAAGGCCCCGGGCGCGAGCTCGGGGTTTTTTCGTTCGTGGCATGGCGGTGACCAATTCGTTCAGGTGTTGAGCGACATCTTGATCGCGTCTCGAATTCGCAGAGCACTCGCTTCAAACTTGTCCATCTTTGACCTGACTTCCGCCAACACTGCATCTAGCTCGGGCTCCGCGTCCGGAGTCCACTCAGCAACGCGCTCGCAACGCAGTTGCGTCCAATCGTGAATCCACCGCGCACGTCGCTTGGGAAAAGCCAGTCCAAACTCCTCGGGGTTTGAGGTCAAGCGTTCGACCACCTGCTGACGGATGTGCTGATCATCAGTTTTCAGCACCCAAATCGAGAACTCAAGGCAGTCATCCCGGCAAGTCCAGTATCCCACTAGCCAGCCACGACGTGCATTCGGGTCCTTCATTCGCGTCTTGCGAATAGGTGGGAGAACCTCAAGCCAAGACTTCGGCAAGAACCGGATCTCGTTTGGTCTCGACTTCAGGATGACCCATCTGTCTGGACTTTCGTTCAGTTGGTCGATCAAGGCGGCCATCACAGGATTCGATGTCGCGCCGACTCGTTCGATGATCAGGTCGATTGCCGCGCGGTGATTCTTGTAGATGCGTCGGCACAGCTCGTCGATCTGGGGGTCATCCATCATCCTGCTCTCGATCAGTCGAAGGTAGTGGTCAAGGAACGCCGAGACATCGGGACCGACGCCGCCCGAGTTTGTTCGCTTGACGCGGGTCAGCACCCGGTGGAGGTCGGCATATGAATACGAGACCCAGTCGTCGTCGCTGGCTTCGGCCCCGTCTGGGGTCAGGAATACGAGCAACGCAGGCCGCGCCGGAAACTCAGCCGCTACGGTCTCTTCGTATCGCTGGAGTTGATTGGAGTGCTCGCCCGAGTCCACCTTGTTCTCGATCGCGATGACGAACGGAGGTTCGTGGCTCAGGATCAGCAGGTCGATGTTCTTCCACTCCCGGTGAATCTCGACGCTGCCCATGTCGGAGCCGTCGAGATGGACAGGGCTGAACGGAGGATTGAACCCCTGGTTGCGAGCGTGTCTCGCCAAGTCCATCAGCACCGACTTGAGGAACAAGTCACCCTGTCCATGGCTTTCTGCCGGGTCCAGCAGCCACGCCAAGAAGTTCGAGTGTCGTATCTCTGCGCGGACGATGCCGAGTGCATCGAAGATGTTGAACCGTCCGATTCGCTCCTCAAGCGCCAGCAAATCTTCGTTCTCGACGACGAATGCCTCCAAGGCACGCATCTGAGCATCAGTTTCGGACGGCATGGCTTCGATCTGGGAAACGCGTCCAGTTTACCGAAACCGCCAAGAATCGCAACATGGTCGATCGCGGTTGCGGACGGAACAACCCAAAGGTATCGAAGTGGTACAATCAGGCTCGAAGCGGCGGTTCTGCCGACGACCCACATGCTCAAGCCCCTTGCCATCCTCCTGCTCGTGCTCGCCGCGGCTTGGCCTGCGCCCATGCTGCGACCGGTGGCGGGCGGCGAGTGCGCGAGTCGGTGCGGCGGCGAAGAGTGCTGCTGTTGCTGCGGAACGGACTCGGACGAAGCCGGCGGAGAGGCTTGCTGCTGCGGCGGGGCGCCCGAAGGCCCGGCACGCGATGATGACCGCGCTCCCGCGCCGCGATCGAGCGATCGTGGACTGGGCGATTGGCTGAACCTCGCAGGCTTCTGCCCGCTGTCGCTCCCGCCGTGTGCGAGCTCGCATGTCGATCTCGGAGTCCCGGACGAGCGGGCGCCTTTCCCGCGGCCTGCCCTTCAGCGGCGGGCGATGCTGTGCATCTGGCGAACGTAGCGAGTGCGTTCCGCGCATCCTTTGCGCGCATCGTATTCCGCTCGGCGGGAAACTCGTGAAGTTTCAGCCGCGTGAGACTTCGCGGTTGTTCTGCTTGTGACGCTCTCGTCCCATGTCGATTACTTGCGCATCGGCGAGATTGCCGACGCGTGCTTCCCGGCGTTGCGCCGGAGAGAGTCTGCCCATGAACTCGGTCCTCTGCCGTGGTCTGTCCGCTGCGTTGAGTTTGAGTGTCGTTGTCCTCTTGGCCTCGATCCTGGGTTGCAGCCCGTCCGGAGGCGCGGCCAAGAACCCGTCAATGGAGCACGCAATCGTGCACAAGGTGAGCGAGGCGGACATCGCCTACGCGAAGAGCGGGTCGCCCGTTGAGTCCGACTCGGCGATCCTGTGGGTCAACGGCCTGGGCTGCCCGCTGTGCGCCACGAATATTGATCACCAACTCGCCCGCGTGCCGGGTGTCGGCAAGGTCAACGTCGATCTGTCCGCTGGGAAGGTCGATGTTGGCTTCAAGCCGGGTTCTTCGCACCCGTCTCCGGCTCAGCTGGGCGAGGCGGTCGACGAAGCCGGGTTCACGCTGGTGAAGATCGAGAAGCGCTGAGGCGCGAGGAGCAACACCATGACGATCAAGTGCAGATGGATGGGCTTTACCGCCGCGATCGTGTGTTCGCTGGTGATGGCCGGCGAGTCTCGCGCGCAGGAAGCCGTCAACACCAACGCGGCCACGATGCCGTCGAAGGATGTCTGGGTGGCGAGGCCGAAGTTCTCGTACTACCGGTTCGGGTTTAACCCCGGCGACCAGAGCGAAGAGACTGAGCTCTATCGCGCGGAGGCGAGCGTGCAGTACGGCTTCGCGCGGGCGTGGTCGCTGACGCTCGATGTTCCGATCGAGTGGCGGACGCAGGAACTGGCCGGAGGTCGTGACGACTCGGACCACGGCGTCGGTGATCTGGACTTCACGTTCAAGTACCGCTTCTACAAAGACGACACGGGCGGTGTGGACACGCTGAGGGCCGCCGCGCTCTTCGGCGCCCGGGTCGCCAGCGGCGACGACCACGACTTCTCCAGCCAGTCCGTCAACCCGCACTTCGGCGCGGTCGTGACCATGGTGCGGGGCCGGCATGGCCTCAACCAGGAACTCGACTGGACCTTCAACACCGGCGGGAGCGATGACAACAACTTCGGCGGCAACGACGGGTCGAGCGATGCGCTGAAGTACAACACGGCGTACCTGTTCCGCGTCGCCCCGAGCGAGTACACATCAGCGACCACGGGGTCGTGGTACGCCATCGCCGAACTGAACGGGCTCTACGAGACCAACGGCGACAACGAGATCCGACTCTCGCCCGGGCTGATGTACGAGGGCCGCAGTTTCGCGGTGGAACTGACGGTGCAGTTGCCGCTGATCGAAGACCTCGATCACCGGGCCGAACTGGACTTCGGCATCGGGTTCGGGGTGCGGATCACGTTCTGAGAGAGGAGCCGCTCTAGCGGGGCCGGATCGGGCCGGTGACGGCGTAGGTCACCGGCACGCCGTCCACATCGAGCGGCGCGCGGACGGTCTTGGGCAGCTCGGCTTCGAGGTTGACCTTCAGCGCGTACTGATCGTTGATCTTCGTCAGCCCGATACCCACGACTCCGGGCACTTTGGCCAGGGCCTTTTTCGCGTGCTCTTTGGCCGCGCGGGCGAGGTCGATCGGGGTCCTGGTCGGCATGGCGGATCATATCGCGATCTTGACCTTGAGGTCTTTGAGCACCCGCTTGATCGGGTTGGCGAAGGTGACGCCGAGATCGTTGGGGCCGCCGTGGTCACTCCCGGCAAAGAGCAGCGCGGCGGGCCTCAGGTCGGCCGTGACGATAAGCGAGCCGCTGTCGCCGCCGCGGCTGAAGGGCTTGGAGGTTGTCGGTTCGATCTCGAGCTGGTTGTCGAAACTGGCGCGGCCGTTGTCGTAGTCTACAAAGACGTTGTCGAGTTCGATGCTGGACACGCGGCCACGGGTCACTCCCGTGGTACGGCCGACCTTGCAGACCGCCTCGCCGATATCGAGTTCAACCGGCTCCGTGCCGGCGAGCGTGCCGAGCCCCTTGAGTTTGCCGCGGTCGGCGGTGATGCCTGCGTTGACCGTGGCGACGGCGGCATCGACGAAGTTGTCACCGTTCCACTTGAACTTGACGAAACGGGTCAACGCGGCGACCGTGCCGGTCGCGGGCCTGCCCCCGTCGAGGTCGCCCGGCTGGATGACGGCATCCCCCTTCTTCGCGTCGCCTTCGTTTGCCAGGACATGGTTGTTGGAGAGGATCATCAACTTGCCGTTCGAGCCCCGGACGAAGCACCCGATGGTCCCGGCGGTCACATCGAAGTGGCCCACCGATGCGCCGATCAACAACGGGCGCTGTCGCTTGAAGTGCCAGGGCGTGGACATCGGGTGTACGCGGCCGATGTAGCATACATCCGCCTCGCGCCCGGCCTGGGCCCTGATCGCCGCGACGAAGCGGTCGCTGTCGAGTGAGCGTTGCTGGAGCCGCACCGCGAGCCGGTACTCGGTCTTGCCCTTGCGGGTGATCCCGAGCGCGAGTGTGGCCCGGCTCGTCGGCGCGGCGGCGAAGCTCGCGATCGTTGCGCCGAGTGACTTGATGGTGGTCGCCGGCAGGAGTGAACCCTTGACAAGCTTGTCGATGAGCGAGGACTTCAGGCCGCGGGCGGAGTCGAGCTTCATGGGCGCCTCTTGGTGGGGATCGACGGGGCGTAACGGAACTGCGGGGCGATCGGCTGAGCAATCAATGAGAGCGGAATCGGCGCGGCGATGTGACACGGGTCATGGAGAGGTCGGAGTGGCCTCGCGGCGCATCGGTTGGAGCCGTCCATAGGTCAAGGTTCGCCAGAACCATTCAAATGGGCCGAAGCGGAACACCGATAGCCAGAGCGGGCTGAGGATGCACTGCGCGGCGAAGATCCCGAGCACCAGCAGCACGCGCTCGGAGCGAGACCATTGGGCGAACTGTGCCAAGCCCCAGTGGTAGAAGATGAACGTGCAGACCAGCGTGTGGGTGAGGTAGTTGGTGAGGGCCATGCGGCCAACGGCCGAGAGGGCGCGCACCAAGCCACGGGCCGCGCCGGACTCGACGATTCGCGTGATGGTGCAGAGGTAGAGCAGCGAGACCAGCGGGCCAACGGCCATGGTGCAGATGCCCGCGAGAATCATCAGGGGGAGCGAGCCTCCGGCGAGCCCGGGCGCCAGGGCGCCGACGGCCGCTCCGGGCAGGCCGACAACCAGACCGAGCAGGATCAGTCGCTTGCGCAGGGCGCGGCGCTCGGGCGAGAACAGGTTGAGTTTGGCCAGGCCCGCACCAATGAAGAACGCGGCGAGAACCGTCCAGCCGAAACCGAGCAGGCAGAACAGCAGGTACAAAGCCCACGTGCTGGTGCGGAAGAGAAACGACTCGATCCACGGCCCGTCGCGGTAGGCGCGGGTCTCCATCTCGATCCACAGCGGCGTCTCCGGGCCGCCACGGATCTGCTGGTCTCGGTAGGCGTTCATCAGTCGGCAGAAGGGCGAGGTCTGAGCGCGATGGTCTAGGTCGTCGGGCCGACCGGGCTTGTCCGGTGGTGCTGGGGGATCGTGGGGGACCGCTTCGACCTGCGCGGCCTGCTGGTGCTGGCTGGCGTGCGACATCCACCCGAAGAGAGTGCCTCCGAGAATAGACACCCCCAGCAGCACGGCGATGCCGATGGTGAGCAGGGTCCTGCCGCGAAGTCGCGAGCAGAGCATGAGCACGACGCCGCAGATCGCGTAGATAAAGAGGATGTCGCCGTACCACAGCAGCAGCGCGTGCAGAGCGCCGATGAGAAGCAGGACGAGCAGGCGACGGAGGTAGATCGCGCGGAAGCGGCCGCCGGACGATTCGATGCTGCCCATCTGGAGAATCAGCCCCACACCGAAGAGCATGGAAAACAGCGGGTAGAACCGGCCTTCGCAGAAGATCTTGACAAAGTAGAACAGCGACTGCGTAACCGGGTCGGTCGCCTCGGGTGTGGGCATGACAAACCGCCCGAACGGCTCGGCGAACGATTGGATGTTCACCATGAGGATGCCAAGAAGCGCAAAGCCGCGGGTGGCATCGAGCGCGGTGAGACGGCGAGAATCGCCCACCGGGGCGGCCACGGCAGAAGCGATCGGTTGGAGATCCGTCGAGACCACTGCCTGTGAGTCAGCCACGCAATCCCTCCTCGACCACCCCTACTCCCGAACGATCCAGATGGTTCGGAAGCGGACGGGGTCGTTTGCATCCGACGGATGTGATTGGAGCAGCAGGGGATGATCACCCGCCGACTCCGACTCCGACGCCGATGCCCTCGTCTTGTCCCTGACCTCGGCGTTGTCGTGCACCTTCGCCGCGTCAAACGACACCCGGTTGAATGTCCACGCGTCAGGTGCCAACGTGGAACGCTCGCCCTCGTTCGGTTCTACATCCCGGTTCAGGCTGATGGTTGAAGGCGCTTCCGCCAGCACGATCGCGTCCGGCGCAGCGGTGCCGCTGGCCTGCGAGAAGCCCCACCCCTTGCCGCGGAACTGGATCCCGGACTTCCAGAAACTTCGGATCTCGCAGGTGTTGGAGTCAAAGGCGATCCAGATGTCCGGTGTTGGAGCCGGGATCACGACGCGAGATCGGTCCTCGAAAACACTCCGAAACACCATCGGATCGCGGCCGCGGCCATTCGGCGGCGGACCCTCAGCGGGTACAGGAGTTACGGTCGAAACGAGCGCGGCCAGAAACGTCGGCGCAAGCATGACGCGCAGCGTACACGAGATCGGCCCGCGAGATTCGCAATCCCGCACACATGTTCCATGAAACTCTGGTACCATGTTCCCGAACGAACGCACAGGGTCGGCGTGCGCGCCGGCGGGTTCCGTGTTGGATCCCGCCCAACGGGTCGTCGGGCCCTTCAAGGAGGGTACTCGAAATGCAGAATGCTCCGTGGACTTCCAAGGTCCGCCGTTTCGGTCGGATGTCGGGGCTGGTGTCGGGTGTGGTGCTCAGCGCGGCCGCGATCGGCGCGCCCTCGGTCTACAACGCCGAGCCCGAGAAGATCACCGAAGACGGAGTGATCGCGGGCACGATGGACATCCAGTTCAACACCCGGACCAGCAAGGACACCTCGGGCGACCTGCGAGAAGATTCGCCGGCGGTCGGGGTGAAGGATCGGTACTCGTTCTCGCTCAGCGTGGTGAAGACGACCGAGTATTCGGGCGAGATCACGCGCCAGCCCAACCTCTTCACCAAGACGCTCGGGCGCAAGAAGCAGGATGCCCAGCTTTTCTACAAGGTTGACCTGGCGGTCCTGAACCCGAAGGACACGAAGCAGAAGAAGAACGTCGGGCGCTGGGTCGGCACGGTGCCGATCGACACCGCCTCGGGCGCGTTTGACCTTTCCGGTGGAGCCAAGAGCGAGAGCCAGCTCCGCATCAACGTCGATGCGGTGGGCAAGGCCGCGGCGTTCGTGGACAACTTCGCGGGCCGGCTCGTCGGTAAGGCGGAGAAGAAGGACAACCTCGCGAGCTACCACTATAAGCGGATCATCGGCGGCAAGACCGTCGAGGTGAAGGTGAAGAAGTCGGACCCGATGCGGTTCGAGAACCTCGTGCTGGCCAAGGGCCCGAGCGAGAACTACCCGCGCACGATCGTCAACGGCCGGCTCGACTACGACTACGAGACAGGCAACTACTTCGCGGACAACATCCGCTTCAAGTACTCGCTCGACGGCGCCGACTACGAGGACATCGTGACGGGAACGATCAAGTGGGTCGAGGACCCCGACCGCAAGAGCAACGGCAAAGGGTTCTACGACTTCAACATCCGCTTCAACGAAGAGAAGAACACGTCCGCCAGCAGCGAGGGCGCGGCCTTCGAGAAGCTGAGCGATGAGGACGCGTTCTTCGCCGTGGACAACTCGGTCCCGTGCCTGACCGGGCGCGTGACGTACGCGGATGTCATCCCCGCGGGGCAGGACCTTCCGACCAGCAGCAAGGTGACCTACGCGCTGAACGCCAATAAGCTGACCAAGCAGCAGGTCATGAACTTCTTCAAGCTCTGGCTCGTGGCCATCGGACCGACCAACGACGAGTAACCCGCTTGGTATGCCGGCTCTCCGAGCCGGCATCCGTACCCATCGACAACCCACGGCACGGGCGCTTATCCGCCCGTGCCGTTTTTCGGATACCTTGTTCGCTCGCACGCTCGGAGGAGATCAATCTGCATGTCACGCTCGCTGTACCGAGATTTGAACCGTCGTTTCGGCCCAAAGATCGACGCCGTAAGCCGCCGCGACATGCTCACGGCGACGCTGCTCGCGTCGGCCGGGCTTCTGCTCTCCGGCTCCGGCCGTGCGCTCGCCGGCGCGGCCTTTCGGCCCATCCAGGCCGGCAAGCGAGTCGTCGTGGTAGGCGCGGGCTTCGCCGGCCTGGCGTGCGCCTACGAACTGGCCAGCGCGGGCTACGACGTCACGGTCGTTGAAGCCCGTGACCGAACCGGCGGGCGGGTGCTCTCGTTCGCCGACTTCATCAAGGGCCGGAACGTCGAGGGCGGCGCCGAACTGATCGGTTCCAACCACCCGACCTGGGTCGCGTACAAGGAGAGGTTCGGCCTTGAGTTTCTCGACGTGACCGAGGCGGAAGATGTCACCTACCCGATCGTGATCGACGGCAAGGCTCTGGAGCCCGAGGCCGCGGAGAAACTGTGGGAGAGCATGGACGAGGCTCTGAACAGGATGAACCCGCTGTCGGAGTCGATCGATGCCGATGCGCCGTGGAACTCGAAGGACGCCGCCGATCTCGACAAGCGATCCGTGCTCTCCTGGATCAACGCGCTGGAATGTGACGAGTTGACTCGCAAGGCCGTGATCATCAACCAGACCTCGGATAACGGCCAATCGCCCGACAAGTCGAGCCTGCTGGGCATGCTCGCGTGCGTGAAGGCCGGTGGGGGAGAGAAGTACTGGACCGACACCGAGGTGTACCGCTGCAAGGGCGGCAACGGCCTGCTCGCCGGCAAGCTCGCCGACGGCATCGGCAAGGATCGGATCATCCTCGGCCTACCCGTCACCTCGATCGCGCACAAGGGCGCGAACATGGTGGTGACCTGCAAGGACGGGCGCACGATCGAGTGCGACGACGTCGTGCTTGCCGTTCCCCCTACGGTCTGGCACAAGATCGAGTTCGCTCCCGCCCTTCCGGCGAGCCTGAGGCCGCAGATGGGGGTGAACGTCAAGTACATGGCCCACCTCAAGAAGAAGTTCTGGAAGGAAGCCAAACTCTCGCCCGACGCGCTCGGCAACGGGCCCGTGCACATGACCTGGGACGGCACCGACAACCAGGAGGGTGATGCCGACGCCTGCCTGGTGGCGTTCAGCGGCGGGCCGAACGCGGATCAGTGCCTCGCGTTTGAGAAGGACAAGCGCGACGAGAAGTACGCCGAGGCGCTCTCGAAGTTCTACCCGCAGTGGAAGGAGAACTTCGTAAAATCTCGGTTCATGGACTGGCCTCGCGACCCGTGGGTGATGGCGTCGTACTCGTTCCCGGCGCCGGGGCAGGTGACGACGCAAGGCCCCGTCATGGCCAAGGGGATCGGCCGCCTCCACTTCGCGGGCGAGCACGTGTGCTACAAGTTCGTAGGCTACATGGAGGGCGGGCTGAACTCGGGCGCGACCGTCGCCAGGCGGCTCGCGGCCCGTGACGGTGTGAAGCCAAAGGGGGGGTGATGCGTGGTTGACACGAAGGTCGCCGAGCATCGAACACTGAGGTTCCAGACGCCGGAGCAGATGTGGACGGAGGTCGATCGCGTCGTCGCCGCGGATCGCGCCGGCAACCTTCGACGCACGGGCAACTGGACGACCGGCCAGTGCCTCGGACACCTGGCCACCTGGATCAACTTCGCATACGACGGCTACCCGATCAAGCCGCCGTGGATCATCAAGATCATCCTGCGGCTGATGAAGAACAGATATCTTCGAGGTGCGTTGCCGCGCGGGGCCCGCATTCCGAACGTCGAGGGCGGTACGCTGGGAATCGAGCCGCTGGGACTCGATCAGGGGCTTGCCACGTTCAGAAGCGCATGGGATCGGTTGGTCAAGGCGCCTCCGTCCGGGTCGAACATCATCTTCGGGCCGTTGACCCACGACGAGTGGATTCAAGGGCATCTCCGCCACGCGGAACTGCACCTGGGATTCCTGCATCCGGCTTGAGTGCCGGAGGGGACACATCTACGGGCCGATCGAATCGTCGCCGTTTGGCTCTATTCACCGTCCGGATGCCGTCCGCGCCGACAGAACATCCGGCTTCTCCGGGCCGCGGCGGTCTTCCGATGAGCGGCGCGGCCTGCATCAGACCGGTCTTGCGCAACCACGTCCACGATGGTTCTCGCGAGCCGCCGATGCGTTCGGCCGTTTATTCCGTTTGCAACGCCCCGCCCGTGCAACCGGTGCGCTTTGCCGGGCTCCGCCGGCTTCCCCCTTCAACCCAATCCGCCCGTCGGCCGATCGAACAGCCGCTGGATGCCGGTCCGGCGCTTGAGAAGCGTCGCGGCCGCATCGGAGCCATTCCTTCCCGCCTTCTCCGATCGGAGCGAGCCTGTGACCAAGCTTCTGGACATCCTCAAGACGGCCCATGAAAACGACGCGTCGGATATCCATCTGGTGACCGGCCATCCGCCGATGGTCCGCATCCACCAGGTCATGACGCAGCTCGACTTCCCCGTCATCAAGCCCGAGGAAGCCCGGGCGATGCTCGAGGAGATGTGCAGCAAGGAGGCGCTCGCGCGCTTCGAGCAGATCAAGGACTCGGACTTCAGCTTCCAGGCTCCCGGCCTGAGCCGCTACCGTGTGAACGCCCACATGCAGCGCGGCTCGGTCGGCGTGGCGATGCGAACCATCAAGACCAAGGTCCCGCCGCTCAACATGCTGAACCTGCCCGAAGTCATCGCGCGGCTCACCTACCTGCCCCGCGGGCTGGTGTTGGTGACCGGCGACACCGGTTCGGGCAAGTCCACCACGCTCGCCGCCATGATCCAGGCGATGAACGAGCGCTACCGCAAGCACATCATCACCCTCGAAGACCCCGTCGAGTACGCGTTCACCAGCAACCGCTGCCTCATCGAGCAGCGAGAACTCGGGCAGGACATGCCCAGCTTCGCGTCGGGCCTCAAGCACGCCCTGCGTCAGGACCCCGACATCGTGCTGGTGGGCGAGATGCGAGACCTCGAGACCACCGCGCTCGCGATCTCGGCGGCCGAGACCGGCCACCTCGTGCTCTCAACCCTCCACACCGTCAACGCCTCGCAGACGGTCGAGCGCATCATCGACATGTACCCGGCGGGCCAGCAGAACCAGATCCGCTCGATGCTCGCCAACACCCTCCAGGCGGTCATCAGCCAGACGCTCTTCAGCCGGATCGACAAGCCCGGCATGGTGCCGGCCGTCGAGGTCCTGCTGTGCACGCCCGCCGTGCGCAACCTCATCCGCGAGTGCCGCAGCTTCGAGATCCCCAACGTCATCGAGACCAACCGCGCCATGGGCATGATGAGCCTGGACACCTCGATCGCCGAGCAGTACTTCAACGGCTTCATCAGCCGCGAGGACGCGATCGCCCAGGCCGCCTACCCGGACAAGCTGGAACGCATGCTGGTGGCGTAGGACCTGTTGGATGCGGGATGTGCGGTGTCGGATGTACAGGCACGTCCCTCGCGTAGACATGGTTGTCACACAGCGTCCGCGATCGGAGAGCCTGACCGTTGTTCTGACATCCGCCATCCCACGTCCGACATCAGGTAGCACCCCATGCCCAACTATCGATACCAGGTCAAGAACAACGCCGGCGAAGTCCAGGTCGGCGTCGTGGCCGCCGACAACGTCAACACCGCCGCGGGCATCCTGCGGAACCAGGGCTTCCGGGTCCTGTCGATCAACGCCGTGATGGGCAACTCGGACCGCAAGGGCCTCGCGGCCAGGCTCGCCGAGATGAACTCGGGCAAGCCCAAGCAGAAGAACGTCCTCGAGTTCACGACCCAGCTCGCCGTCATGATCCGCGCCGGCATCAACCTGCGGGCCGCGCTCGACGGCATCGCCGACCAGACCACGCACCCGAAGTTCAAGAAGGTCATCGTTCAGATCAAGACCGACGTCGAGAGCGGCAAGCAGTTCTCGGAAGCCATCAGCCGCCACCCGAAACTGTTCGGGCCGCTCTACGTCAACATGACCCGGGCATCGGAAATGTCGGGCTCGTTCGCCAAGATGCTCGACCGCATCGCGGGCTACATCCAGCAGGAGATCGAGACTCGCAAGATGGTCATCGGCGCGTCGATCTATCCCGGCGTCATCGGCACGATGGCCGTCGCCGTCACCATCTTCCTGCTCACCTTCGTGCTGCCCAAGTTCAAGGCGGTCTTCCAGGGCAAGGAGGAGGTCCTGCCGTGGGCGACCAAGTTCCTCATGGCGCTGTCCGACTTCATGGTCAGCCACTGGTACTTCGTCGTCGGCGGGCTTGTCGCCATCGTCGTCGGCTTCGTCGGGTTCGCCAGGACCGAGGTCGGCGGGTTCTGGTTCGACCGCGCCAGGCTCACGATCCCGATCGTCAAGAGCATGTTCCGCGCCCTCTACATCGGCCGCTCGCTGCACACCATGGGCCAGCTCATCAACGCGGGTGTGCCGATGCTCGACACCATCGCCATCACCGGCGACATCTCCGGCAACCGCCTGTATCGATCGATGTGGCGCACCGTCTACGCCAGCGTGAAGCAGGGCAAGAAGATCGCCCACCCGCTCGCGCGCACCACCCTCCTGCCCCGCGCCGTCGTCCAGATGGTCACCGCGGGCGAGGAGTCCGGTAAGCTCGGCGAGGTGCTCGACGAGATCAGTTCGTATTATCAGCGCCAGCTCAAAGAGAAGATCAAGGCCGTTACCTCGATGATCGAACCGATTATGATCATCCTGATGGGCTCGGTCGTCGGCTTCATCGCCATGGCGATTATCCTGCCCATCTTCAAGATGAGTTCGCTGGTGAAGTAGCCGATACCCCGAAGGTCCGAACGCCGAAGTCGGAGCGCGGAACGCGGAGCGTTGTCCTCGCCGCGCATCCCAGTGGGGTCACTCCATGCGCCGCCCATCCGTGCCAACCTTGCCCGTCCGACCGATGCGGCGCACCCGCCGCGCCGCGCCCCGTGCCCGCCGCTCGGGTTTCACCCTGATCGAGACCGCCCTCGCCACCGTCATCATCGGTGTCGGCGTGCTCGCCCTGGTCGAGAGCCAGCAGGCATTCATCAAGAGCAACGGCTGGTCAACCCACGCCGCGACCGCGACCTACCTTGCCAACGAGATCCGCGAACTCTCACGCCGGATGCCCCGACACGATCCCGTCACGGGCCTCTTCTCGCAGAACGTGAGCGGCACGGCGACCCTGCGCGGGTGGGGCCCGGAGACCGGCGAAACGACCATCGGAGACTTCGACGACATCGACGACTTCGATGGGCTGACGATCAGTTACGTCGGGACCGCCGGCCTCGACGATTCCGACCTGCCCGGACCCATCGACGCGTTCGGCCAGGTTATCCCGCAGATCAACAACGACGGGACCGCCGCGCTCGATGGCGAGGGCAATCCCCTCCCGCTGCAAGGGTGGTCGCAGGTGATTCAGGTTCAGAAGGTCAACCCGGCCGACTTCTCGGTCGCGCTCGCGAGCGACGCGGTGATCGCGCCCGACGGGACCGGGTTCAACGGCGTGGCCATCGACGCCTTCCCGTTGCGTGTGACCGTCACCGTTCGCTACCGCGGCGTCTACGACACCGAAGACCAGACCGTCGCTGTGGTGAGCTGGATTGTGCCATGATCGGGGTGTGAGCGGCGAGCGAGCGTGCAGTGAGCAGCAAGCGAGGCGGCAAGGGGTGTTGACCGTGAACCAGACAACTCAGAGAACCCAGAACATGCCCTGCTTCGGACCAAACACCCGGCGTCGCATCCGACGCGCCGATGCCAAGCACGCCCGTCGGGGCGTCGCCAGCGTGCTCTCCATGATGTTCCTGGTCATGTTCGGCTCGCTCGCCATCGCCATGGCCGTGGCCAGCCAGGGCAACGTCCGCACCGCGCACACCCATCTGCACGTGATGAAGGCCCAGGGCGCGGCCGAGACCGGACTGGCCATCGCCGAGCAGCACCTGGCCGATGCCATCTCCCGTTTCGTCGTCGAGAAGGGCACCGTTGACTCGGGGTTCGCCACGCGCCTCTGGTCGGGCACGACCTCATCCGGTGACGGCCGCGTAGAGGTCGTCGCCGCCCCCAGCGGCCGTTCCGACCAGGTCCAGACTCGGGGCATCGCCGATGCGCTCCTGAACGCCCACTACGCCGACGCCAACATCGTGCGAGTCTCCGGGTACCCGACGACCGCCGACACCTTCGCGCCCGCCGGCGATGTCGATACCTCGGTCTTCCGCGATGAGGACTGGGTCCGCACCCCGCTCATCGCCATCGACGACGACGCCGATCGTTCGGGCGCGATGCCCGCGGCGTACCAGATCACCTACGCCCCGCTCGCCAGCGGAACCGGCGTGCGCATCATCGTCACCGGCTTCAGCAGCATCGGCGCGGGCGGAACGGCCTACCACGGCGCCAGTGGCGGCTACGCCGGCTTCGGCGGCGCCGGCGGCCTGGCCAGCGGCCGCCCTGTCACCCGTGTCGTGCAGCAGGATTACTCGATCGTCAAACGCCCGGGTCACGTGATCCTCAGCCCCAGCCGAATCCTGATCGGCAAGAACGTCCACGTCGAGGGCGAGCTCGGCGCGCGATTCGACGATGTCGCGCAGGAGAACGGCGACCCCATGACCATCAAGTCCGACTTCTTCGGGCTTGATGCGCAGCTCGACACGCGCCTGCGCCGCTTCTTCGACGCGCTCCAGAACTCCGACATCGACGGCGACAACCGCCTGCGCGTCAACCATCCCAGCGAGGGTGCCGCGCTCCCGGCCGACACCGACACCGACAACGACGGCTCGCCCGACGGTGCGTACGCCGACATCACCAACGACGGCTACCTCGACGAGTTTGACATCTTCGTCAACTACTACGACCGCAACCACGACGCCCGCGTGACGCTCTCCACCGCGCTCACCCGCGGCACCATCGCCGAGAACCAGTCGCCCGAGTTCACCGCCGACGACGACCTCGCGCTGCTGGTCGACTCAGCCAGCCCCGACCGGAACCGCAACGGCGTCTCGGGCTTCACCGACTCGAACCGCAACGGACGGTGGGATGCCGGCGAGAGCATGGCCGATGTCCGCAACAACCGCAACGCCGACCAGGTGCTCGGGTGGCGAGACGGCTTCATCGACCGCAAGGACAACTATTCCAAGGTCCGCGGACGGCTGGTGTTCAAGGTCGGTCAGCAGGCCTGGCAGGCCGCCAACAGCGGCTACCAGTCGCAACTCCGCGGTCCGATCCTCCCCGATCGCGGCAAGACGGCCCAGAAGTTCTCCGCCAGCGACCGCGACCTGCCCCCGATCGACGCCTCTTCGTTCACCAACACCCAGTCGCCGCTCAAGCTCGCCGCCGACGGCGACACGTTCGAGCGCCAGGTCGCCGTGCAGATCGGCGTCGCGACCAGCCAGCTCCCGACCTACATCGAATCCAACGCCGATTCGACCGCGCCCCGCTTCTGGCGCTCCGATCTGGATGACTCCGTGGTCTATTCCCGCACCGGCCGCCACCTCTGGGAGCGCATGCCCTTCAACTCCCCGAGCTACGTCGATTTCTACTTCCGCCCGCGCTACGAGAACATGACGTTCCGCAACGTGCAGATCCCGCAGGGCAACAACGGCCTGTTCATCAACTGCAAGTTCATCGGCGTCACCTACGTGCGGTCCTACGTCGACAACACGCACACCAACTGGCAGAACTACGGCAAGATGCAGTGGAACGACACCTCCGGCCGACCGGTCGAGGTCACCGACCCGCTCGACAAGAGCGACTTCCTGCGTTACACCAGCGGCAACATCATCGACGGTCCGGCGAACTACGCCGCCTTCCCCGACCCGCCCGTCATCAACAACCAGACCCGCACCGGCGCCGAGCGCAACACCAAGCTCTACTCCAACAACATCCGCTTCCACGACTGCCTCTTCGTCGGCTCGATGGTCAGCGACACGCCCGCGTCCTACGCCCACGTCCGCAACAAGATGCAGTTCACCGGCTCGACGCGATTCAGCCAGACCAACCCCGACAACCCCGACGACCCCACGCTCAACCCCGACGCCGACGACATGGAAGAAATCGAGAAGAGCTCGCTCATGCTCCCGAACTACTCGGTGGATGTCGGGTCCTTCAACAGCCCGACCGACACCTACACCGGCGACAACGCCCCGACCGGCCAGAACATGCAGCTCAAGGGCACGATCGTCGCCGGCGTGCTCGACGCCCGCGGCAATACCTCGATCGAGGGCACGCTCATGATGACCTTCGCCCCCACCGCCGGTCAGGGGCCTCTCCAGGAGAACGGCGTGGCCGTCGGCAACCCGGCCAACTTCAACATCTCCCTCGGTTACTTCGGCCCCGAGGATGGCGACGGCGAGTCGCTCGACCCCGAGACGCTCCCGATCGTCAACGGCCGCCGCATCACCGGCTACGACCTCGACGGCGACGGCATCGCCGACAAGCCCCACGACTACACGCCCACCGCCGACGAACTCGCCGCGGGCGCTGCCGCCGTGCCCTTCTATGGCTACGGGCGAATCGACCTCAAGTGGAACCCCGATCTGCCCATGCCCGACGGCATCATGCTCCCCCTGAGCATCACGCCGACCAGGCTCACCTACAAGGAGGGCAAGTGATGAACCAGCCCGCGATCCGAACCCAACGCCGCGTCGCTGGCTTCTCGGTCATCGAGATGCTCATCGCCCTGGCGATCACCTCGACGCTGCTCACCGCCACCCTCGCGGCCTTCGATGCCTCCTGGCGAAGTTACCGCTACACCACCGAGGCCGCCAGCAGCCACGTCGTCTCCCGCATCGTCGCCACGCGACTCCTCGGAATGATCCGCACCGGCGCGGAGTTCGGGCCTTTCCCCGACGACGTCTACGACTCCAGCCAGAACCCGCTCACCAGCAACAGCATCGAGTTCATCGCCGAGGCCGACCGGATCGCCGACAACGGCCGCGTGACGCGGATCGAGCGGCGCTCGGCGGGCGAGCCCAACGGTCCGTACGAACTCTGGTACGTCTTGCTCGATACCAGCACCGAGCCGGCGACCATCATCGAGCAGCGACCGCTGATCCGAAACGTCGCCGAGGCCATGTTCATCCTAGAGTACGAGCCGGGTCCGCGCCTGGTCCGCGCTACCGTCGATCTCACCATCAACCCCAACGATGACCAGGCCGTGCAGGTGCGAATCGGCGACGAGACGCCCACCATCCGGCTCGTCGCCAGCGCGGTCCCGCGGCAGCTCGAGTAGTGACCGATAGCCCGCCAGATCAGTCTGCCCGCGTCGGAACCCGCAACCCCTGCAACGCTCGCGGCAGTCGGTCGCACAACTCGCTGGCCAGCAGCCCCGCATCCGCGCGCCGAGCGTACGCCCACAACCGCGCCGCCAGCCCGTGCGCGTGGACACCGATCCGCGCTGCCTCGAACAGGTCCAGGGGTCGCGCCGGGTCCGCTGGCAACTGAGGTACCTTGGTCTTGAACAGCACCCGCTGCGGCGTGGGCACGAACTGGGCGATCAGCCCCGCGATCAGCCCCGTCAGCACATCGCCCGTCCCTGCCGTCGCCAGGCACGGATGATCGGTCGTGTTCGTCCACGTCCGGTGCCCATCCGTCACCACCGTTCCCGCGCCCTTCAGCACCACCACCGCGCCCAGCCGCTGCGCCAGCCGCTCGGCCGCCGCCTCGCGCGATTCCGAGAGCCCCAGGTCCCCCGACATTCCCAGCCCGGCCACGAGCCGCTTGAACTCGCCCGGATGCGGCGTAAACACCGCCGCGGCCCGGAAATCCCGCATGAACTCCGGCAGCGTCGCCAGCGAGTTGATCGCATCCGCGTCGATCACCAGCGAGGTCTCGTCCTGCTGAACGCATCGCAGCGCGGCCGCACAGGAACCCGCTGAGACGCCCAGCCCGGGCCCGACCACCAGGCATCCCGCCTCCGCCACGCACCGGTCGATCGCCGCGGAAGCCTCGTGCGCCTCGATTGCGCCCGTCGCGTCCGTCGGGATCGGGATGCCCGTCGCACTCGGGCACATCGAGATGCCCAGCGGCAGGATCGGCGCCGGCATCGCCAACTTCACAAGCCCGGCGCCCGAGCGCAGAGCCGCACGCGCTGCCAGCGCCGGCGCGCCGATCATCACCGTCCGCTCACAGCACCCGCCCACGATCACCACCGTCCCGAACGTCCCCTTGTGCGAATCCCGCCCCCGCCGCGGCAAGCGCGGGAGGTCAGTTGAAACACCGGAGTCGGTTTCCTCGCGATTTGCCATATGCTCTCAAACACTTCGAGTCCCGAGATTCGAGTTCCGAGTTCCAAACCCCGCGTTCCCTGCTCACTCCGCGCTCTCGACCTTGATCTTGATCGTCCCCATCAGCGGCGCGAGCTGCACCAGCGAGTTGGTCATCTCGTTCTCGCTCAGGCTCGAGGTCGTCAGCGCGATGTGCGTGGCGTCAAACCCGCTCTCGCGCGAGAGCGCGGCATCGAGGTCCACCCACTTCGGCCCGCTCCCGTCGTCCAGCAGCGCCTGCGTCCACATGTGGTACCCGAAGATGCCCGATTTGCCCGCGAACTCGTCCACATACACCACCCCCGCCACAACCCGCGCCGGAATGTGGTCGGCACGCAGCAGCGCGCACAGCAGCACGCCGTGCTCCGAGCAGTCGCCCGACTTGGTCCGCGCGACCTCCGCCGCCGTCGCGAACCCGACATCCAGGCTTTTCTTGTCGATGTAGTTGAACACGAACTTCCGCAGCGTTTCCGCCCGCGCCGCCCTGTCCTTCGGCGCATCAGCCCCGAGGGCCTTCCCGAGCGCCGCCTTCACCTCGGCGTCCCCGCACGTAACCATCGTCGTGCAGTCCGAGAACCCGGCGTCCTTCACCTCGGCTTGCGGCGCGCACGCTCGCCCGGCCGTCTTCGCGTCCACGATCAGCCGGCCCGACTTCGGACCGATCCGCTCGAACCTCTGCCCGCCCTCCGTGGGGATGTCCGCGAGCGAATCTCCCGTAGACTCGATCGTGTACACCGCCTTGCTCAGCGTGCGCGGCTTGGCGATCGCCTGGTCCGGCGTGATGAGCGTCGA
This sequence comes from Phycisphaerales bacterium, assembly GCA_020846975.1. GTDB lineage: Bacteria > Planctomycetota > Phycisphaerae > Phycisphaerales > UBA1924 > JADLCX01. The sequence continues at coordinate 73,821 of JADLCX010000089.1, read as the reverse complement.
GAGCAGCAGTTCCGGCGGTTCCACCTTCGCCATCGCCAGGTCGCGGTCGGCCCGGACGATCGTGAGCTTGATCCCCCCGAGGTCGGTTTCGTTCCGCAGCGGTCGGGCACGCTCGTCCGTGAAGGTCGTCGTGCTGATCGTCGGGTACAGGTCGATCTTCGACTCCCACTTGTACGCCGGAACGGTCTTGCCGATGACCTCCAGCGTCGTCTGCTCCAGGAGTTTCGACGTTGCCGTGATCGGCTTGAGCCCGATGCTCGGATCGATCGTCCTCACGACGATCTCCTTCTCGCCCGCCGCGATCTTCTCAGCCGAAAGTCTTTCCACCGCCCGCGGCGTCAACCACTGCCCATCCGGCAGGGGCTCCTTCGTCGGCTTGCCTTCTTTCTGCCCCAGGACCGTCTCGACGACCTCCACGCCATCGGGACCGAACCGGTACCGCTTGCCCTGCGGCATCGCCCCCATCATCATCCTGCTGCTCATCGAGACAGGCTTGAAGTCCGCCGTCTCCACGAAACTCGACTCCACGCTGATCGTCACCGTGATCGAGCCGCGCTTGATCTCGAGTTTCAGTTCGCTCTCGTTCCGCCAGTTCTCGCCATCCTTCTTCTCCTGCTCATGCATCCACCCGCACCGCTTGCCCTGCATCTGCACGATGTACCACCGCTCCCCGCCCGCATCGTCGCCGCGGACAGGCAGACCGATCATCATCACCAGCATCAGGGCAACGGCTCGCATCATGGTCGGGTCTCCGTGTCGAATCCTACCGTCCCCGCGTGATCGACACCCACGCCCACCTCACCTTCCCGGACTTCGCCGACCGGACCACCCAGGTTCTGGCCGACGCCGCGGCCGCGGGCGTGACCGGGGTCATCACCATCTCCACCACCACCCACGACTGCCTCGACGCCCTCGCCATCGCGCGCCGCCACGCGAGTGTCTGGTGCTCCGCCGGCGTCCACCCGCTCTACAGCGATGCCGCCGATCCCGACTCCATCACCCGAAACGGCGGAAAGACCGGACACATCTGGGCCAACCTTCGTACCGTCGCTTCCGATCCGCGCTGCGTCGCCTGGGGCGAGCTCGGCCTCGACAACCACTACCCAGACCCGCCCCGTGCGGTCCAGCACGCCGTCCTCATCGAGCAACTGGCGTACATCCAATCGATCAACCACGCCAACGAAGGCGGGATCGGCAAGCCCGGCGGCCTTCCAATCGTCCTCCACTGTCGCGAAGCCTTCGACGACCTCATCCCGATCCTCAGGCGGACCTCCCTCGATCCCGACCGGTTCGTCTTCCACTGCTTCACCGGCACGCCCGCCGATATGAGGAAAGTCCTCGATTTCGGCGCCTCGGTCAGTTTCACCGGCGTCGTCACCTATCCCAACGCCGGCGATGTCCGCGAGTCCGCCCGGCTCGTCCCGCCCGAACGCATCATGGTCGAGACCGACGCTCCCTTCCTTCCGCCCGTGCCCCACCGCGGCAAGCGCCCCTGCATCCCCGCCTGGGTCGTCCACACCGCCCACGCCCTCGCCGACATCCGCGGCCAACCATTCGATGCCTTCCACGCTCAGCTAAACGCCAACACCCAGCGTTTTTTCGGTGTTCTCTCACCCCGCCACCCCGACACCCAGACACTCCGTCACCCGGCATGACCACCCTCGCCGCCTGGTTCCACCACCTCGACCCCTTCGCCGTCCGTCTCGGTCCCGACATGGGCGTCCGGTGGTACGGCCTCTCCTACATCGCCGGATTCGCCGCGGCCTTCGTCGTCATGCGATTCCTCGCCAAGCGCAAACTCATCCAGGTCCCCGTCGATCGCGTCGGCGACGCGATGATGCTCCTCATCCTCGGCACACTCATCGGCGGCCGCGTCTTCTACGTGCTCGTCTACGACCGCTCCCTTCTCCGCTTCCACGACGCCTTTCCGTTCTGGGGTGTCCTCGCCATCAACCGCGGCGGAATGGCCAGCCACGGCGGCATGATCGGCGTCATCCTCGCGAGTTGGCGCATCTCTCGCGGCTGGACCGATCGCCGCCCCGCGTCCGACGGCAAGTCGTTCACGACGGTCATCGTCGGACGGACCTCCTGGCTCCATGTTCTCGACATCACCGCGCTCGTCTGCACATTCGGCCTGTTCTTCGGCCGCATCGCCAACTTCATCAACGCCGAACTGCTCGGCAAGATCCACTCGCCCGCGGGAATCGAGGGGCCGTGGTGGACCGTGCAGTTCCCCAAGGAACTGCTGCACAGCGATGCAACCCTCACACCCGCTCAGACCGACGCGCTCCGCGACCTCGTCGCGCAGGCGCCCGGATCGACCCCGCGATCCCAACTCGCCTACATCGTCGAACACGCCGACCGCTACTCCGCTCAACTCAAGCCCCTGCTCAACAGCCGGTACCCCAGCCAGCTCTTCCAGGCCACCGCCGAGGGCATCGTCGTCGGCCTCTGTCTTCTGCTCATCTGGTCGCGCCCGCGAAAGCCCGGTGTCATCGGAAGCTGGTTTCTCATCATCTACGGCATGGGTCGCATCGCCACGGAGTTCTGGCGCCTCCCCGATGCCCAGTTCATCACCGACCAGTTCAAGTCCGGCCGTCCCTACGGTCTGTCCATGGGCCAATGGCTCAGCGCCCTCATGGTCGCCGTGGGGTTCGTCGCCCTCGCCCTCGTCTCGCGGCGATCCGTCCTCAGACTCGGCGGATGGTGGCGGCCGAACCCCCGAACCGCCGCCTGAGTACGGTCTTTCCACACGCGGAAGTCGGCATTCCCCAGATGTGGTGGTTTCAATCCCCGACCGCTCAGTTTGAGGACGATTCGTAAGTCATTATTCGCGAAGAGTTTGGGTAGATATGCAAACATATTCCAAAATTCGTCCAGTTTTGTCTGGACAGTGTTTGGATATTCTGGTATGCTACCCGTTCTCGCTCACCCGGAGTTCCACCCATGTCCATCCTCGTCACCGGCGGTGCCGGATACATCGGATCGCACGCCGTCCAACGCCTGCTTCGCGATGGCCACAAGGTTGTCGCGGTCGACAACCTCTTCCGTGGCCACGCCGAGGCCATTGACCTTCTGAAGGAGAAAGCCGGCGGCCGCCTCACGTTCGTCGCCGCCGATGTCGGCGACCGCGCCCTCATGGCCCAACTCATGGCCGAGCACGGGGTCAAGACGGTCCTGCACTTCGCCGCCCTCGCCTATGTGGGGGAGAGCGTGACCCAGCCCCTCCGCTACTACCGCAACAACACCGCCGCCTCGCTCTCGCTCATCGAGGCGTGCGATGAGGCGAGGGTCGAGAAGCTCGTCTTCAGTTCCACCTGTGCGAGTTACGGAGAGCCTTCCCGCGAGTTCATCCCGATCCCCGAGACCTGCCCCCAATCACCCATCAACCCTTACGGCTGGTCCAAGCTCCATACCGAGCGCATGTTCATGGACTACGCGACCGAGGCGGCCCGCGCCGGCCGCCCCTTCGCGCTCGCCCGCCTCCGCTACTTCAATGTCGCCGGCTCCGACCGAACCGGCCTCATCGGCGAGCACCACGAGCCCGAAACCCACCTCATCCCCGTCTGTCTGCAGGTGGTCCTCGGCCAGCGCGAGGCCCTCACCGTCTTTGGCACCGACTACCCCACCCCTGACGGCACCTGCATCCGCGATTACGTCCACGTCGAGGACCTGGTTGACGCCCACGTTGCCGTCATGAACGCCCTCAAGCCGGGCGATCAGCGAGCGTACAACCTCGGCATCGGTCGCGGCTACTCCGTCAGGCAGATCATCGAGTCCGTCAAGCGTGTCACCGGAAAGGACTTCGCGGTCAAGCACGGCCCGCGCCGGCCCGGCGACCCGCCCGAGCTCTTCGCCGATCCTCGCAAGATCAAGTCCGAGTTGAACTGGTCCGCCAGCATCACCGATCTCGACGAGATCGTCTCCAGCGCGTGGCGCTGGTTCCAGAAGCACCCGACGGGTTATTCGCGATAGCCTCGAATGTCATCCCACCTCGCCATCGCCGTCAGCCCCTACCACCTCGCCACCCGCGAGCCGCCCGCGATGGCCGCGCTCCTGCTCGGCTCCACCGTTCTCACGCTCCTTCCCCATCCCGCGGCGGGCACATCGCGCGAAGCAGTCTTCGAGGCGGTTCAGAAATCGCCACGGTACCTCCGCCTCCTCGAATCATGGCGATGGAGCACGCCGCTCTGGAAGGCCGGCATCATCTCCGCCGCGATCCAGGGCCAGACGCCCGGCGATTCCCTCGAAGCGGTCTACCGCGACGTCAAGGCCGTCCCTGGGTTTGCCAACCTCCGCCCCCTGCTGGGCGAGATGGACCGTCTCCGCGACGAGAACTCCGCGCGATTCCTCGACGCGGTCAGCCACGATCTCCTGCGGGGTGGGCCCGACCCCGGCATCAGCATCCCGATCAACGCCGCGCTCGAACGCTTCAGCGCCGATCACGGGCTGGTTCTTGCGAGAGGCGCCGTCAGCTCCATCGCGCAGCGAGCTGAGACCCGTCTTGGCTCCAAACTCTTCTCTGTCGGCATCCCCGTCCTCCTTCAGGCGGGCGGCCAGACCGTGCTCGCGCTCCGCGAGGATCTCGAGGAATCCCTCGAAGGCCTTCGCGCGGTCATCCTCGACGCGGTTTCGGCCGGCGTCGTCGATTCCGCCCGGCTCCACTCCGCCGTTGCCGAATACGTCGCCGATTTCTCGCATTGGGTCGATGCCGGCCTCGCCGCCGGCGATGACGAGGACGGCCGGCGCGTCGTGCCCGGTTTCGTCGGCCTCATGTGCATGCGCATGCCCGCCGACGCCGTGCTGCGTTCCAGCGGCGCGGCCGTGCGCTCCATGGGAGGCGCGGGTGGCGAGTGGGGGGGTGGGGGGGCGTGGCGAAACACGCCATCCGCGCCGTCGTCCTCCGCTGCCGAGCCGGCCTTCGGCCGCTTCACGCTCATCGTCCGCGAGATGAACATCAAGCCGGAGGCCGCATGAACCTGCCTTCCCACGCGAGGCATCCCGCCAACCGCCTTGCCCGCGAAACCAGCCCGTACCTGCTCCAGCACGCCCACAACCCCGTGGACTGGTGGCCCTGGTCGCCCGAGGCCTTCGCCGAAGCCCGCCGCCGCGACGTTCCCATCTTCCTCAGCATCGGCTACTCCACCTGCTACTGGTGCCACGTCATGGAGCGAGAGTCGTTCGAGAACGCCGCCATCGGGGCGCAGATGAACGACCACTTCGTGTGCATCAAGGTCGATCGCGAAGAACGCCCCGATGTTGACGACATCTACATGGCCGCGGTCCAGGCCTTCAGCGGTGGTGGGGGGTGGCCCATGAGCGTCTTCCTCGAACCGAAGTCGCTCAAGCCCTTCTGGGCCGGCACCTACTTCCCCGCCGAGCCCCGGTTTCAGAACACGCCGACGTTTCCCGATGTCCTCTCGGGTATCGCCGGCGCGTGGCACGATCATCGCCGGGATGTGCTCGCCCAGGCCGAGGACCTCGCCGACGCCGTACGCGAGCGGCTCTCGCTCGCTGCACGCCCGGTCCTGATCGGCGACGCGCAGGTCATCGCCGCGGTCGGTGCGCTGCTGCGCGTCTTCGACCGCAACCACGGCGGCTTCGGGGGCGCGCCCAAGTTTCCCCAGCCGGTCAATCTCGAACTCCTGCTCGACGCGCGCCGGGCTTCCGCCGACGACGGCACCACCGCCGCCATCGACGCCGCGATCAGGACGACCCTCGACAAGATGGCCATCGGCGGCGTGTTCGACCAGGTCGGCGGCGGGTTTCATCGCTACAGCGTCGATGCCACCTGGACCGTCCCGCACTTCGAGAAGATGCTCTACGACAACGCCCAACTCGCGGAGGTCTACGCCAAGGCGTCGGTCGTGTATTCGGACGGTTTCTATGCCGACATCGCCCGCCGGATCCTCCTCTACGTGCGGCGAGAGATGACCGACCCCGCGACGGGCGCGTGCTACAGCGCTCAGGATGCCGAGGTCCGCGGACGCGAGGGTCTGAACTACCTCTGGACCCGCGACCAACTCATCGAGACTCTCGGCAGGGACGACGGTGAATGGGCCGCGGCCGTGTACGGCGTCATCCGCGGCCCAAACTTCCGCGATCCGCACCACACACCCGCGCCCGGCGAAGTCGCGGGAAATGTCCTCCGGCTTAACGACCGCCCGGAGCGCGTCGCGGCCGCGATGCGGATGGACTCCGCCGAGTTCGGCGCGCGGCTCGTGCGAGTCAACGCGGCCCTGCTCGCCGCACGCGACACGCGGGAACAGCCGCGACTCGATGACAAGACGATCGCCTCGTGGAACGGCCTGATGATCGCCGCGATGGCCACCTGCGGCGTGCTGCTCGACGAACCCGAAGCGATCAGATCCGCCGTGCGGGCCATGGAGTTTGTCCTGACACGCATGCGCGAGGTCGGGCCCGAGATGCGGCGCGCGGGGCTTCTGCGGTCCTTCCGCGCCGGTATCGCCAGGACTCCCGCGTTCCTCGAAGACTACGCCCTGGTCATCCGCGGCCTGATCGAACTCCACCGCACGGGCAGCGATCCCTCGGGTCGCTTCCTTCTTGCCGCGGAAGAACTCTGCGAACTCGCCGCCGAGCGATTCTGCGATGACCAGGGAAACTGGTTCGACACGCCCGCGAACCAGGCCGACCTGTTCGTGCGGACCAGCTCCTGGCACGATGGCGCGATCCCCAGCGCCTCAGGCCTCATGCTCCGCAACCTGGCCTCGCTCGCCGAGATTACCGGCAAGCCCTCGTACCGATCCCGGGCGATTCGCGGGCTGGTGTCGAGCAGCGCGATGATCGCCGCCGCGCCGCTCGGAGCGGTTTCGGCGACACGAGCGTTGATGAGTGTCCTGTCCACCGACCGTCATGCTCTCGACGATGCGCTCTCGGCCGCCCAAGCGGCCGATCGGACCACCCCACGGGAAGTCTCCGATGCTCCCGTCGAGATCCTCGCCTCGGCCGATCGTGTCGAACTCTCCGCCGAGCGCAAGGCCGCGCTCACGCTCCGCGTTCGGATCGCCGACGGCTTTCATCTGACCGCCGCCGACCCCGGCGGCACGCGGCGCACGACCGGGCTCATGCCCTTCCGGGTTCAGGTCGTCGATGGCGGGGGCCTCAAGGTGTACGCCGACTATCCAAAGGGCCAGCCCTACGGCGCTGACCGCGACCTGCTGGTCTATACGGGTACGTTCGATCTTCCGCTCCTGCTCGAACGGTCCGGGCCGTGGACCGGCCGCCCGATCCTTGCCGTCACGTACCAGCCATGCACCGACGAGGCATGTCTCGCGTCGAAAACCGTGGAACTCGATGTCGCGCTCGATGCGAAGTAGGTGGCACGGGCGTCCCCGCCCGTGTGTCTCAGACCACGACCCATGAATCCTGGAACTCGCCGGATCCGAAGGGGGCACCATGAAAACACGAATCACCCGCCGCGTTCAGGCGGCCTTGGCGTCGGGCTGCGGCTTGGGCGGCTCAACCTTCGCGTTCTTCTGCGGCACGCGGATCGTCGCCCCGCACGACTTGCACCGCACGTTCTTGCCGCGAGAGGCCCCCGGCACCGCGAGGATGCGTTTGCACGTCAGGTTTGGGCACATGATGCGGATGTGCTCGGGCGGGTTGGATGGCTGACCGTTCTGCACAACCGTTTATCGACCCGTCCATGCCGTGACTTCAACGGCGCCCGAGCACGTCACATTCTCGGACCCTCCATACGATCGGTGTCCCGCTCCCACCCGACCATGCACCGCGGACAGACCATGCCCAGCCCAACCGACGTGAACCTCCCGAGCCGATCCTGCACCGCCGTCGTCGGTCTCCAATGGGGCGACGAGGGTAAGGGCAAGGTCGTGGACCTCCTCACGCCCGGCTTCGACGCCGTGGTCCGGTACAACGGCGGCGCGAACGCCGGCCACTCCGTGGTCGTCAAGGGCGAGCGATACGCGCTCCACCTGGTCCCCTCGGGCATCCTCTCGGCCGGCAAACTCGCGGTCATCGGCAACGGTGTCGTGGTGGACCCCGAGGTGCTCCTCAAGGAGCTCGACGGCCTTGCCTCGCGCGGCGTCGATGTTTCCGGCCTGGTCATCTCCGATCGCGCCCACGTCGTCATGCCCTACCACAAGGCCGAGGATGTCGCACGCGAGGAAATGCGATCCTTCGCCGGCGCGCCCGGCATCGGCAACCCCGAGTCGCACCAGGCCATCGGCACCACCAAGCGAGGCATCGGCCCTTGCTACGCCGACAAGGCCTATCGCGCCACCGCCGTCCGGGTCGGCGACCTGCTCCGTCCCGAGATGCTCAAGAAGAAGCTCGAGCCGACCTGCTTCATCAAGAACGCGCTGCTCAAGGGGCTCGGATCAACCTCGACCTTCTCGGCCCGCGAGATGCTCGATTGGGCGATCCCGCTCGGGCAGCGTCTCAAGCCCTGCATCCGCGACACCACCTACCTGCTCCACGACATGCTCGCCTCGGGCAAGCGGCTCCTGTTCGAGGGCGCCAACGCCGCGCTGCTCGATGTCGATCACGGCACGCACCCGTTCGTCACCAGTTCGAGCACCACCGTACTCGGCATCCCCGCGGGCACGGGCGTCCCCGGCGGACGGATCGGCGTGGTGCTCGGCGTCGTCAAGGCCTACTCGACCCGCGTTGGCAACGGGCCGCTCCCGACCGAACAGATCAACGACATCGGTAACCGCATCCGCGAGCGCGGCCGCGAGTTCGGCACGACCACCGGCCGCCCCCGGCGCGTCGGGTGGCTCGATCTGGTGGCGGTCAAGTACTCGGCCATGCTCAACGGCGCGACCCACCTCTCGATCATGCTGCTGGATGTGCTTTCGGGCTTCGACGAACTGCGGATCTGCACCGCCTACCGGGTCGATGGCGTGCAGACCGACCGTTTCGTGCCCGATGCCGATCTGCTCGACCGTGCCGAGCCGGTCTACACCGCCGTCCGCGGGTGGTCCGAGGACCTGACCGCCTGCCGCAAGCGTTCCGACCTTCCCTCGGGTGCCAGGGCGTACCTCGACCACATCGAACAGGCCGTTGGCGTGCCCATCGGCATCGTCAGCGTTGGTCCGGACCGTGCTCAGACGATCGTGGAGATGTGAACCGGGCCCGCGCAGCGGTCGTAGACCGTGACTGAAACCGCGACCTCGCTTCTTCCGATGAATACGGCGCGGGTCCGCATAAGATCGTTCGTCGGACTCCAGCCCATGCCCGATTCGACGCTCGACATCCCCCTCGACGCGGCCGGCCTTGCCGCCGTCGCCGCCATGCGCCGCCGCTCGCCCGATGCCGACCCCGCCGCCCGGCTGCCGGATGTCCACCCCACCCGCATCCCCCGCCACATCGCCATCATCATGGATGGCAACGGCCGCTGGGCACAGCAGCGGGGCTTCCCGCGCATCTTCGGCCACCGCAACGGCGCATCGGTCGTGCGCAACATCGTCGAGGAGTGCGGCAAGCTCGGCGTCGAGTGCCTGACGCTCTACTCCTTCAGCCTCGAAAACTGGAAGCGACCGCAGGACGAGGTCCGCTCGCTCATGGAGCTCTACAAGACCTACATCGACGGCGAGGCCCAGGAGATCGCCCGAAAGAACATCCGATTCGTGCAGATCGGCCGGCGCGAGGGGCTGCCCGCCGAAGTCCTCGAAGCCGCCGATCGGCTGGCCCGGCTCACCGCCCGCAACACCGGCCCGACCCTCTGCCTCGCGGTCAACTACGGTGCGAGGGCCGAGATTGTCGACGCGGTGCGGAGGATCGCCGACCGCGTCGCCGCCGGCGAAGTGCGCCCGGCCGAGATCGACGAGTCCGTGATCGCCCGCAATCTCTACACGGCCGGTCTGCCCGATCCAGACCTCCTGATCCGCACCGCGGGCGAGATGCGCGTCAGCAACTACCTGCTCTGGCAGATCTCGTACGCCGAGCTGCACGTCACCGACGTGCTCTGGCCGGACTTCGCCGTCGAGGACCTGCACAAGGCCATCCGCGACTTTGCCCAGCGGAGCCGCCGCTTCGGCGGCCTGGCCGAACCGGCCTGAGCCGTGGTGGTCGGCGTACATTCCCGCCTTGCTCAAGCACCGTCTCGCACTCGGACCGGTCATGATCGCGCTGCTCCTCGGCCTGCTCTGGCTGGATGAGTGGCTCGACGCCCGGCCGATCCCCGCCGGCTGGGCGGGCTGGTGGCCCGGCGAGTCGGGCACGTGGCCCGCGGGGACGGTCCTGCTCGCCGTCGGGCTGCTGCTGGTGCCGATCGCGGCCCGCGAACTCGGCCGCATCTTCCGCGCGGGCGGCGTGCAGGCCTCGCGCCGCTTCCTGGCCATGGCCGCGATGGCGGGCCTCCTGGTCTCCGCCCTGGTCCCGCGGCCGTCCAGCTCGGTCAACGCCGTCGCCATGGTCTCGACCGTGGGCACGCTGGTGCTCATCGCCTCACTGCTCTGGCACATCCGCGGCCGGAACCTGCAAGGGGCCACCGCCGCGGTCGGCGCGGCGGTCTTCGCGTTCATCTACCTCGGCCTGATGTTCGGCTTCATCCTCGCCCTCCGCCGCGAGCACTCGGCCTGGGTCGTCCTGGCGGTCATCGCGATCGCCAAGTCGTGCGACATCGGCGCCTACTTCACCGGCACGCTCATCGGCCGCCACAAACTGATCCCGTGGGTCTCGCCGGGCAAGACCTGGGAGGGGCTGATCGGAGGGCTTGCGTTCGCGGGCGCGGCCGCGTGCCTGGCCCAGTGGCTCGCCCGCGCGCACGGGCAGGGTGTGACGCCCGAACTGGCCGACCGCGGCTACGCCTCCGCCGCGTTCACGGGCGTGCTCTTCGGGCTGATGGGGCAGGCCGGCGACCTGCTGGCCAGCGTGCTCAAGCGTGACGCGAAACTGAAGGACTCCGGGAAGGCCCTGCCCGGCTTCGGGGGTGTGCTCGATGTGCTCGACTCGGTGCTCCTGGTCGCGCCGGTGGCCTTCTGGATGCTCAAGTGAACCCGCGCGATTCGCGGCATCCGGGCTCGCACGGGCGGGTTTGCGGGCTATGATTGCATCAGGCGTGGCGATCCGGGGCGGCGGGGCCGGGGCATCTGAATGACAGCGACCAAGCAGCTCCTCGAACTGTTCCGCGTGGACAAGCAGCTCCGTGGCCTTCGCAGCAGACTCGAAGGTGCGGAGCGTTTTTATTCCCAGCAGGCCGCCCAGCTGGCCGAGCTCGAAAAGCAGCACGCGGCGCTCACCATCCAGCACCGCCAGATCAAGGCCTCGATCTCCAACGAGGACGGCGAGGCGGCCCGGCTGGATGCCCGGATCAACACCCTCCGCGAGCAGATGAACTCCGCCAAGACCAGCAAGGAGTACAACGCCTTCCAGACCGAGCTCAACAACTACAAGGCCGAGAAGTCGGCCGCGGAAGAGCGCGAGATGGACGGGATGACCAGGTCCGAGGACCTGGAGAAGCAGCTCGCGGACCTGGCCGCGAAGAAGACCGAGCGGACGGGGATCGTCGCCAAGGCCAAGGCCGACCGCGACCAGAAGGAAGCCGACATCAAGGACCGGGTGAACGAGCTGGCCGCGCAGCGGCAGCAGTTGGCGACCGGCATCCCCGCGCACGAGCTGCGGGCGTTCGAGGAACTGGTCAAGCTGCGGGGCGATGAGGCCCTGGCGCCGGTCGAGGTGCTCGACCGCCGCAGCCACGAGTACTCGTGCTCGGCGTGCATGATGGCCGTGCCGGTGGAGGTCGCCAGCTCGATCATGCAGGGCCGGATGGTGAACTGCCCGAGCTGCCGGTGCATGCTGTACATCGAGGAGACGACGCTGGAAGCGGCCAGCGCGAGCAACGCCCGGAAGAAGGCCAAGCAGGCCGCGACCAAGGGTTGAGCGGTGGCGTCGGCGCTCTTGCCGAGGCCCAGCCGGACAACGCAGAGAACGCAGAGCAAACGCGGAGGTCGCGGAGACGATGCCTGAGAAAACACTCGGGTGGTTTGTCCGCGCGCTCTCCGCGCTCCCTTCTCGCCCTCTGCGTTGTCCGAGTGCTCGGGCCGCAGCCTTGCGCTGCCCGCCCCGGGCATCCTCGACGATGCCGAAGGTGAGCCCGCCGCCGCCCCGCCCCGGCGCCGAAGCGGACACCGAGCGTCACGCTCTCCGGCCGGGTGATGTCGCCGCGCTGGCCGCGCGATCTGATCTTGCCGTATCGCAACGACGTGTGGCCGCTGTTGAAGCTTCCCTGCGCCTGGATGGATAACCGGTCCAACCAACCACACCCCCAGATCAGGGAGTTTTCACCATGAACCGTTCTCAGCTTCGTTCCACCGTGTCTGCGCCCGTGCTGGCGATGGTCTTGATCCTGTGTTGTTGTTCCGCCGCGCGGGCCCAGGTCGGGGCGTGCTGCATCGGAACCTCCTGCACCATGCGCACGCTCAGCGCGTGCGAGAACGCCGGCGGCTCGTTCGAGGGAGGTTCGTGCTCGGCCGACCCGTGCGGCGCGGCGACCGGCGCGTGCTGCGCTGCCAACGGCACCTGCTCGATCCAGGCCGGGGGCAACTGCGGCGACTTCCTCGGCGCGGGCACGACGTGCACCTCGAACGTATGCCGCGGCTCGTGCTGCGCCTCGGGCGGGACGTGCACGCTGACGGGCCCCTCCAACTGCAACGGCGCCTTCAACGGCGTCGGCAGCGCGTGCACGGCCTCCAGCTGCCCGGGGGCGTGCTGCGCCTCCTCGTGCTGCACCACCGCGACGCTCGCGACCTGCTCGGGATTGGGGGGCACGTACATCGCGGGGACGTGCGCGACGGCCGCGTGCGGCGCGGTGGCCAACGACAACTGCTCGGGCGCGATCGCGGTCACGCTCGGCAGCGCGGCCGTCGGCGGCAACTGCAACGCGACCATCGAGCGGCTGATCTCGTGCGCCTCGGGCGGCCCGGCCAACACCCACAAGACCGTCTGGTACCGCTTCACGCCCCCGGCCTCGGCCGGGTACGAGTTCACGACCTGCGGGAGCGCGATCGACACGCTCCTGGCCGTGCACCGCGGCGACTGCCTGTCGCTGGTCGAGATCGCGTGCAACGACGATGCCGGAGGGTGCGCCGCCAGCGGCGTCGCCAGCCGGACGCCGGGCGTCGCGATGAACGCGGGCGAGACCTACTACATCGAGGTGGGGCAGTGGTCGCTGGTTGGTGTGCCGGCGGGCGGGGCCATCCGCCTCGCGGTCGAGGTCTCCAACAGTTTCGGCGCGTGCTGCTCCGGCGCGGTGTGCACCGTGGTCGGCGCGGACGGGTGCATCGAGGCCAACCAGCGGTACGCGGGCAACGGCACCTCGTGCAACGCCTTCCCCACGACCGTCCCGTGCTGCCCGGCCGACTTCAACCAGTCGGGCGGGGTGAGCGTCCAGGACATCTTCGACTTCCTCTCGGCGTACTTCGTGGGCGATGCCTGGGCCGATATCAACGGCGGCGGCGTCTCGGTCCAGGACATCTTCGACTTCCTGACGGCGTACTTCGGCGGGTGTTGAACCCCCCGTCCTTCGCCCCCCTTGTCCCTCCCCCCTTCCAACCCTTCCCCCTCCAGCCTTCCCCCCTTCCTCCAACCCCCCACCTGCCCCGAGGTGGGGGGTTGCTTTTGGGGTCGGAATCTGGTCTGCTACACCCAATCGCACCGCCGCGACCGTCCGAGACGATCGGCCCGCGCGGATCAACCGGAGGTTGCACGCATGTCGTTCCTATCCCTGATCGTTCGTGGCTGCAGGATGACCGCTTGTCTCGCGCCCGTCGCGGCCGTGTCGCTGGCGTGCCGGGCTCAGCCCGGCGCTGCGCCGCAAGGCCCCCCCGACCCCCCCGCCCCCCCGGGCGACCCGCGCGGCTGGACGCCCGAAGGCCTCGACCCCGAAGTGGCGATGCGGCCCTCGCGCCAGTGTACGACCGAGCCGGGCCGCTTCAGCGACCGCGCCCACTGGCAGGCCAACCTCTGGCCGGGCGGGATCGTCCCCTACGAGTTCGACGCCAACGTCGCCGCGAACGAGCAGACGGCGATGCGGGCCGCGATGGATGAACTCGAGGCGGTCTGCAACGTGACCTTCCGGCCGCGGGCCGGTGAGGACCCGTTCGTGCACATCCAGGATGATGACGGCAACAGCTCGGGCGTCGGGCGTCCGGGCTCGGGGCAGCGCACCATCAACATCTTCAACTGGAACCGCCGCTTCATCATGTGCCACGAGCTCATGCACACGCTGGGTGTCGAGCACGAGCAGTCGCGCAACGACCGCGACACCTTCGTCATCATCACGCTCGCCAACGTCTGCCAGGACTGCTGCAGCGGCGGGTCGTGCAACCACAACTTCGACCAGGCCGGCGGCACCGACTGCGGGACCTACGACTTCGACTCAGTGATGCACTACCCGGGCGATGCCTTCAGCACCAACGGCATGAACACGATCACCGCGCGCCCCGGCTTTGAGGCCTTCCAGGCGCTCATGGGCCAGCGCGACCACCTCTCGGATGGCGACATCGCCTGCCTCTCGCAGATGTACGGTGCGCCCTTCGGCGCGTGCTGCGCGGCTGACAGTTCCTGCACCAGCACGCAGGAGGCCCAGTGCTCGGGCGTGTGGATGGGCGGGGACACCGCCTGCGAGCCCAACCCCTGCACCGGCGCGTGCTGCTCGACCGGAGGCGCGTGCACGATCACGCTCGCGCCCGACTGCGTCGGGTTCTTCCGCGGCGTCTCGGTCGCGTGCGGGGCGAACACCTGCGCCGGCGCGTGCTGCTCGTCGGCCGGCGCGTGCAGCATCAGTTCGGCCACGGCCTGCAACGGCATCTTCCGCGGCACCGACACCGCCTGCGGGGCCAATACCTGCCCGGGCGCGTGCTGCTCGCAGGCCGGCGACTGCACGTTCGTCTCGGCCGCGGCGTGCGTCTCGGGCGGCGGCACCTTCCGCGCCACCGATGCCCCGTGCGAGCCTCTGACCTGTCCCGGCGCGTGCTGCGCCTCCTCGGGCGAGTGCACGTTCACGTCGAACACGATCTGCGCCTCGGGCGGCGGCTCGTACCGCGGCCTGGACCGACCGTGCACGCCCGATGAGTGCCCCGGCGCGTGCTGCCTGCTCAACCGTTCCTGCATCATCTCCGGCTACATCGCCTGCATCAGCCAGCGCGGCGAGTACCTCGGCCTGGACACCACCTGCGCCGGCGAGCCCTGCTGCTGCCGCCCGTGGGACAACGGCTACGCCGACGGCCGCGGAGGGCAGGCCAGCCAGATCGGCGCGGGCGAGGACTGGCGGCCGCTGGCCCACGTCTCGTTCGACGACTTCTGGCTCTGCGAGGGCCAGGTACACCGCATCGAGCACGCCTCGGCGGTCGTGTCCACCAACTCGGCCACGCCGAAGTTCATCATCGCCATCCTCCCGGACTGCGACGGCCTGCCCGACATCACCCACCCGCTGGCGGTCGCGGGGCTGGAGGGCACGATCTTCGAGGTCGATCAGGAGGATGTGCCGTTCGTCCTCGGACGCATCGAGCAGGATGTCCACGCCGGCCCGGATGCCGACGGGTTCAGCCTGATCGAGGCCAAGGCGGTGTTCGACGCCAAGCGGCTCGTGCTCAGGGGCGGGGCGTACTGGATCACCGTCTTCGGCGTGAGCGCGACGCTCAACCCGACCGACGAGTTCTTCTGGCAGACCGCCGGCAACCGCATCGTCCGCGGGCGGCCGGGCGTGTTCTACGACGGTGAGACCTTCCGCACCAGCGATGAACTCTGCTGCGGGTGCACCGACTACAACTTCTGCATCGAGGGCGATTCGTGCAAGATCCTGCTCGACAACGGCCCGCCGATCGCGGTCTTCGGCAATATCCATCCGACGGCGATCGCCAGCCTGCAGAACGGGGGCAACATCGCCACCAAGACCCGCGCGGCCGACAAGCTCGTGCTCCCGCCGTGCCGCGACCTCGACATCTGCTACATCGAGGGCTGGATGTGGACCAACTGCGACCGGATCTCGCTCCAGTTCTTCCGCGACGGCTGCCACTGCCCGCTGGATGCCGATGCCGGCACCGTGCTGATCGACGCCGACTGCGTGATGGACACGGGGATCACCGCGCAGGACAACTCCGGGATCACCATCACGCTCAAGAAGGCCCAGTTCTTCTTCGACCCCGACATGGTCCGCGGTCTGCTCGCGCTGGAGCGCGTGCAGGACGGCAACGTGTGGATCAGCCTGGTCGGCCAGGGCGACAACCGCCAGAACGCCCGCGCCTACTTCGCCTTCGGCGATCGCTGCGACCGCCCGTGCGATGACGGCTTCGGCTGCTTCCGCGCTGCGCCCTTCGATGTGAACCAGTGGCGGTCCAACGACTTCCCGGGCACCTCAATCCAGGGCAACGACCACGCCCTGCTGGTGGCGATCCGCGAGAACGAGTTCCCGGAAGCCGGCGCGGGCTCCGAGCCTCCCCCCCCGCCCCCGCCCCCGGCGCCGGTCTGCCGCGGCGACTTCAACGGCGATGGCCGGGCCTCGGTGCAGGACCTGTTCGACTTCCTGGCCGTGTACTTCGCGGGATGTCCGTGAGTGGGATGTCGGATGTTGGCTGTCAAGACTAAAGACAAGCGGCCCGCGCACACCCGTGCACGGGCCGCTTGCGTTGTGTCCTGAACATCCGCCATCCGATACCCGACATCCGACATCGACCCCGCGGGGGGGAGGAGCGGGGGGAGGAGGCTTGCGGCTTCGGCGAAGTCTGGTAGAGTGGTTCGACCGGCCGCGAACCCGGCTTGAGGTCACACCCATGAAAATCCGCACAATCGCTCTTTTTCGCACAACCGGCCCCCTCGCAACACCCGGTGAAGGTCCAATAAGGGGCGCAGCAGGAGCTGCTGCGCCCTTCAAGGTCGTTGCTGCGCGGCTCAACAGAGTTGCTGCGCGGCTCGAGGCGCCTGCTGCGCGGGTCAAGGGAGTTGCTGCGCTCGTCGAGCTTCCTGCTGCGCGGGTCAACGCTCCTGCTGCGCGGGTCGACAGAGCTGCTGCGCTCGTCAAGAGGGTCGCTGCGCGGGTCAACCGAGCGGCTGCGCGGCTCTACGACCACGCGCGGCCCGGATTCGCGGGTACGAGAGGGGAAGCGGGGGGGCCTCTGGTGCTCTCCCCAGGCGAAACCAGAGACATCGCGCCGGAGCCGCTGGGGGGGTGCCTTCGTGGGTCCGGCCCGGGCGATGACCCGAGTCGTTACGCCTCCGAGGCCCGACCCTGTCAAGAAAGCGCATCAAGTCCGCGCTCGAGCCACCCCCGAACGCACACCACAGGGACGCGGCTCAAAGCCGCCGCGACCCTGTGGCACGCGGTTGGTTGCAGGCTGGGCCACCTGCCCTCCGCCGCCTCGGGGGTGAGGCCGCGCTGGCGGCGGGCGGCCGGCCTCGGGGTGCTGGGCGCGGTGTGCCTTCCCGCGCCGGCGCAGACCCCGCCGTTTGTGAGGTCCTATGCCGAACTCAAGTCGGCTTCGGCCTCGGGCTTCGGCTGGCAGGGCGTGGGGCCGATGTGCTCGCAGGGCGGCCTCGGGTTCACCGCGGCCGAGGCGGCGTGCGGGTACTTTGTGCCGGCCACCGGATGGAGTTTCAACGGCGAGGCCCGCTGCGAAACGGCCTACGGCCGCTCGCGGGTCGATGTCACCGGCTCGGCGTGGCCGCCCGCCGACCGCAACGGGCTGGGCGTGAACAGCGAGTGGCGCGACATCTGGACGATCGGCGGGCACACGGGCAGCGGCCGGGTCACCGTCTCGTTCGAGCGACAGTTCGTGCTCAGCGGCAACCCTTCGACGATCAGTTACACGCTCCAGCTTCTGGTGGAGGGAGCCCAGCACCTGGAGCAACTGACCGCTCCTCCCGTCCCGCCCGAGGGAACGCTCACGGTTCCGGCGGTGGGGTTCACCTTCGGCGTCACGCCGATCCATGTGGCGGCCACGCAGGGCACGTGGGGTGTCAACGACACACGCATGCTCGCGGAACTGAACTGGCAGCCGTTCATCCCGGCGCTGACCCGCTCGGTGGCCCTGACCTCGCTGGTGCGTATTGGCGCGATCCGGGTCGAGAAGTTCAATGAAGCGGCGCAGGAGTGGGAGCCGGTGACCGACTTCACGCTCACCGCGGCCTCGGGGACCGACCCGCGGTGCGTCGCGTGCCCGGCGGATGTGAACTGCTCCCACGATCTGACGGTGCAGGACATTTTCGACTTCCTCGCCGCCTACTTCGCGGGCGAGCCCGCCGGCGACTTCAACGGCGTGGGCGGGTGGAGCGTGCAGGACATCTTCGACTTCCTCGCGGCGTACTTCGCGGGGTGCTAGGAGTGGCATTGGCTTCCAGCCAATGTCGGCCGGCTCGGCGGCCGAGCGATCAGCGCACGATACACCGTAAAGCTCGGCCCGAGGCGGGCCGACATCGGCAGGGATGCCGATGCCACGGCTTACCGCTTGTCCATCGGCACGTACGGCGCATCGTGCGGGCCGACGTACTTGGTCGTCGGCCTGAACAACCGGTTGCCGTCGAGCTGCTCGAGCACGTGCCCGGCCCAGCCGGAGATGCGGCTCATCGCGAACATCGGGGTGAACAGGTCGAGCTTGAGGCCGATCGAGTGGTACGTGGTGGCCGAGTAGAAATCGACGTTGGGGTAGATCCCCTTCGCGCCCACCTCGCGCTTCATGATGTCCTCGATCCTGCTCGACATCTCGTAGAGCTTGAGGTTGCCGGTGTCGGTCGCGATCTGCTTGCTGAAGGTCTTGAGGAACGTCGCACGCGGGTCGATGGTCTTGTACACGCGGTGGCCGAAGCCCATGATCCGCGCGCCCTCGTTGCGTCGGGCCAGACGGTCCATGATGAACGGCTCGATGATGTCCATCGGCGCCTTGTTCTGGCTCTTGGCGAGTTGCTCGATCTCGTTGAGCATCTCCATGACCTCCTCGTTGGCCCCGCCGTGCAGGGGGCCGCGGAGGCTGCCGATCGCGCCGGTGATCGCCGAGTACATGTCGCTCAGCGTGCTGATGATGACGCGGGCGGTGAAGGTCGAGTTGTTGAGCCCGTGGTCGGCGTGCAGGATCATGCAGACATCGAACGCCCGCGTGACGGCCTCGGTCGGCTCCTTGCCGTTGAGCATGTACAGGAAGTTGGCCGCGAACGAGAGGTCCTTGCGGGGGGCCACGAAGGGCAGGCCGCGGCGGTGGCGATCGAACGCGGCGATGATCGCGGGCGTCTGGCCGAGGATCGCCAGGGCCTTCTTGCGGGCGGTCGGGATGTCGTTGGCATCCGGGTTGGCGTCGTACATCGAGAGCGAGGAGACCATCGTCCGGAGCATGTGCATCGGGGCGGCGGCCTTGGGGCAGGTCTGGATGCGGTCAACAAAGCCGGCGGGGAGTTCGTAGTTGCCGCGAAGTTCCTGCGTGAACGCTTCGAGCTCGGCCCTCTTCGGCAGGCGCCCATTCCACAGCAGGTAGACCGTCTCCTCGAACGACGAGTTGCGCGCCAGGTCGTCGATCGGGATGCCGACGTACTCGAGGATCCCCTTCGCGCCGTCGATGAACGACATCTTCGTCTCGGCGGCGATGATGCCTTCCAGGCCCTTGCTCCAGGTCGGGGCGGGCGGGTTGGCAGCGACTGCACCGGCGGGGGATGAGGTGGGGGAGGGAGAGGAGGGGGGGGTCATGGTCGTGGACATGGCGGAGGGAGGCGCGGTGCCGGGGGAGGGGGGCGGAACGTGCGTGGGAGGGGGAATCGAGCCAGAGCCGACTATAGGTGGGCAACCGTCGGATTCGGGACGGGTTGTCGTCGAATCAGGGATGAATCCCTGTACGTCTCGGCCTCGCGCCCCTGGTCAAGAATGAGGTGGGCCGCCCGAGGCCCTTACCATCCCCCGAATGCTGATCCCCCTCGGAACCGACAGGCCGCTGGTTCGCGGCACGATCGTCACCCACCTGCTGCTGGCGGTGACCGTGGCCGTGTTCATCGTGCAAGTGATCGGGCGGACGATGTACGCCGACCAGTGGCGGCCGATCGAGCGTGGGCTGATGGTCTGGGGGTTCGGGGGGGCGGAGGGGCACTTCCGGTGGTGGCAACTGTTCACGCACGCCTTCCTGCACGCATCGTGGTGGCACCTCGCGGGCAACATGGCGTTTCTGTGGGTCTTCGGGCCGAACATCGAGGACCGTTTCCGGCGGCTGGGGTTTGTGGCGTTCTACTTCGGCGGGGCGGCCGCGGCGGGGGGGATGCACGCGGCCTTTGAGTCGAGCCCGGCGCTGGGCGCTTCGGGCGCGATCGCGGCCTGCACCGGCGCGTACCTGATCATGTTCCCGCGGACGATGGTCAAGGTTTTCGGGCTGTTCATCATGATCGGGATCTTCCAGATTCCCGCGTGGTGGCTGATCGGGCTCTCGATCGTGTGGGACATCGTCTCGCAGACGGCCGGTTCGCAGGGCGTGGCCCACCTGGCCCACCTCGGCGGGTACGCGTTCGGCGCGGGGGTGAGCTTTGTCCTGCTCTGGACGAAGGTGCTCCCGCGGGAGCCGTTCGATGTGTTCAGTTCCGCACGCCAGATGTACCGGCGGCAGCAGTTGAAGCAGGCCGTGACGACGGGGGAGCGGGCGAACGCACGACGCTGGGAGAAGGCGAGGTCGGGCTCGCCGTCCGCGGCGGGCGCTCCGTTGGGAAAGCGGCCCTCCGAGGATGCGGCGAGGTCGGCCGCGCTTGCGGCCGCTCGCGCTGAGGTCGCCAAACTGATGGGCATGGGGTCGATCCCCGATGCCGCCGTCGCGTACAAGCGGCTCGTAGAGGAGCACGCGGCGGCCGGCGGCGCGACGGTGCTGAGTCGCCGGCACCTCTATGACCTGGCCAACCACTACCTGCAATCCGGCGACCACAACGCCGCGGTGTACGCCTACGAGCGGTTCCTCGAAGGCTACCCGACGGACCCCGAGGCTCCGCAGGTGCGGCTGCTGCTGGGCAAGATCAACGCGCGATACCTCAACGATCCCGTGCGGGCCAAGGCGCTGATCGCCGAGGCGATGCCGGGGTTGCGGGATGAGGAAGTCAAGGCGATGGCGAGGCGGGAGTTGGAGGCTCTGGGATAGCTGGTGCTGTGAGAAGACTGGAGGCTGTCACGCTGGTCGGTTGCCGGGTCCGCGTGCGTCGCGGCGAGCAGCATCAGCCTTTCCACGCCACCTCGCGGCTTCGTCGTGACGGTCCATGGCCTCATAAAGGTCCGCCAGCGCATCGAATGTGAGCGCAATGCGCTCGTACCCGCCCTCACGATGGAATCTCTCAACACCGAGCAGTACCTCTTCGGCCTCGAAAAGGCGGCCGTTCAGTCGCAGCGTGGTGCCATGGCGACGCCGGAACGTGAGCGCGTGCTCGGGCGGAGTATCGGGCAGTTGGTCGAGGCGGGATACCAGTTCAGTGGTCACGGCAAGCGCCTCAGCGTTTGATCGGCGGTGACAGAGTACCGCCGCGAGGTTGTTGAGACTCTTGAGGGCATCGTTGTTGAGTTTGCCGAAGTGAGCATCCGAGAGTTCGACGATGCGGCGATTGAGCCGCTCGGAATCCTCCCACCTGTCGAGTTTTCCGTACAGCGTTGCCAATCCACGGACACGACTGAGCTGATCGGGTGTAGGAACAGCGTTCCCGGCGATGATCAGAGCCCACATCGCTTCCATGCGAGGAAGGGCTTCCTCGTCAAGGCCGGCGTTGGGAAGGCTGATGGTTGTGAAGTTGAGG
Source organism: Phycisphaerales bacterium (assembly GCA_020846975.1). Taxonomy (GTDB): domain Bacteria; phylum Planctomycetota; class Phycisphaerae; order Phycisphaerales; family UBA1924; genus JADLCX01. Next base: position 52,107 of record JADLCX010000089.1, on the reverse strand, counting down.
TTGGCAACCGCGTACTCGTGGCTGTCGCCGCCATACACCTCCGCGAGGAGCGGCAGAGCTTGCCGATAGACCTGGACTGATTCCGCGAATCGGCCGGCCACGTTCAGCACGTAGCCGCGGTGCGAGAGCGCGGATGCCACGGCCTTCCGGCTCGCACCTGTTCTGGTATCGGCTTGAAGGGTGATCTCATCGAGGATCGCGAGCGCTTCATTGGTGCGGCCGGCGTCGGCCAGTACGGTCGCCTCAGAGTCGCGATGGATGATGTACTTGTCCGAGTCGCGTCCGTGGATGCGAGCGATCAGCCGGTTGTGGTCGGCCATGATCGAGCATGCCAGTTGACTGAGTTCTTCATCGGATCGGCCTCCAGTCGGGCGCGGCCGACCGATATTCTCGGCGAGTGCAAAGGCCCAGTGACGCATTGCCTCGAGCGTCCTTTCGTCCTCCGGACCGAGAACAGCGTTGTACCGTTCCAACGCGCGTTCTCGATACATCACGGCGTTCATGGAGTCGTTGAGATCCTCGAATGAACGGGCCACAAACTCGTATCCTTCGCCACCGAGCGTCGGATGTGCCTGCGAGGTTCTGTCGACGGCATCCGCGAAGGACAACAGAAACTCCGGAAGCTTTATCTCGCCGCCACTTGCTCGCTTGATTGTCGGGTTGTTTGCGATCACTCTGAGCAATGCCGTCGAGCCCGCGTTCTGAGCGGCTTCGTGGCTGGCGCGTTGCCACAAGATCGTGCTTGTCACGGCCCCCGTCACGATGGCCCCGAGCGCAATGGAGGTGGTGACGGCCACCCCCTTGTTCCTCGCCAGCAATCGCCCAAGCTGATACATCGCCTTCGGCCCGCGCGCTTCGATCGCTTCGCCGCGTAGGTGTCGCTGGACATCCTCGGCAAGGTCGCCCGCGCTCAGATATCGCCGCGCCGGGTCTTTCTGCAAGGCCTTCGCCGCGATCGCCTCGATATCGCCGCGCAGCGATCTGCGGACCTGCCCAAGCCGTTTGGCCGGCGCATCGCGCACAATTTCAAGAGTCTCGAGAACCGGCTTGTCCGCCGCCGGGTAAGGCAACTCGCCGGTGAGCATCTCGAAGAGAATGACTCCCAGGGTGTAGACATCGCTGCGCAGCGTGACATCCGCCGGGTTGCGCTGCTCGGGACTCATATAACGAGGTGTGCCGATGATGGCGTCGGCGTGCGTCCTGGGCATGACGCTCTGCGGCTCCGCCTGCATCACGCGCGCGATGCCGAAGTCGAGAATCTTGGGCTGCCCGTCCGTCGTGACGAGAATGTTGCCCGGCTTGAGGTCGCGGTGAATGACTCCTCTCTGATGGGCATGGGCGACTGCATCGCAGATCCGCGCGAACAGTTCAAGGCGTTCCCGATCGGATAGCACCTTCTCTTTCACATGCTGCAACAGTGATTGGCCCGTGACATGCTCCATCGCCAGAAAAGGTCGCGGCCCGGCCTCTGTATCTGCAGCGCCGGCCTCATAGATTCGCGCGATCCCGGGATGGTCCAGCCAGCCGAGCACTTCGGCCTCCAACTCAAACCGCCGCACAGCGTCTGCGGTGGCGGACCACGACGGGAGGAGCTTGAGCACGGCCGTTCGCCTTGGCTTGGCCTGCTGCGCAAGGTACACCAGGCTCATCCCTCCCCCTTCCAGCTCATTCAGAATCTCGTAACTGCCGATTCGTCTCGGCAGGCGCCAGCGACCTTCGCTCGACGAGCTCAGTGTGTTCAGTTCCACCGCACGCAGGGGCTGCTCCAGCAGTTCCGTGGCGTCCGAGCGGTCAGAGTGGCTGAACAGTTCACGCACCTCCAGCGCAACCTGGCGGTCGGTGGCAAGTGCCTGGTCGATCACCCGCGACCGCTCGTCGGGCGAGAGCGGGGCGAGCCGCTGGAAAAAGTCGTACACCCGCGTGTCATAATCCGCCTCGGAGGTGGGCGCTGTCCGATCGTCCGGCGGTCTGGTGTTCGTCGCATCACTCATGCTAACTCCCCTTCCGTCAACGCGGGATTGGAGGCCGACCGAGGCAATCGCTAACCCTGGATTTCCCTTCCCAGCCATGACTTGGCGAATGCCCAGTCATTCACGACGGTCTTCTCCGAAACGTTCAACCAGCGAGCGATGTCCGGGTTGGTCATGCCGGCGTAGAACTTCAGCTCTACCACGCTGGCCGGCCGCGGGTGATGCCGAGCGAGCTTCCCGAGCGCTTCGTTGACTTCGACCAGCCGATCCATCGAGACTTCGCGTGTCTGGGCCGCCTGGTCAAGGTCCACGCGCGGGCCGGGCGGTGTGCGCTTCAGCGTGGCCCGCTCCCGCGCATAGTCCACCAGCAGTCGTGAAATGACCTTCACGGCGATCCCCATGAAGTGGCCGCGGCCCGCCCACTCGGTGCGAGTCTGCCCGATCATCCGGGTGTAGGTGTTGTGCAGCAGGTCTGTCGGTGTGAGCGTGTGGTTGGGTCGTTCGCCGCTCAGTGCGTTGCGGGCCAGCAGCTTGAGCTCCGAGTAGATGAGCGCAAAGAGCTGCTCCGATGCCTCGCGGTCGCCATCTTCCAAACGTTTGAGCAGCGACGGGGCATCCTGCTCGCCATGCACGGGTTTGTCGTCGGGTGGCGCCATGAACGGCAGTATACCGAATGTCGTCAGTCCCAACCCTCGAATTTACGGCCGCCGTACTGCCTGACCCGGCCGCGTTTCCCGCGTTCTGTTCAGACGGGATCGAGTGGATCCTGTGTCAAAACCTCTGCACCCGTGAAAGGACGATCGATGAACCGAACCAGCTCGCGATACACATTGGCCGCCGCCCTTGCCGCGTTGTCCGGAAGCACATCTCTCGCGGCCCCGCCACCGTGTCCATTTCCCTGCCGCGCCGATTGGAACCAGAACTGTTCGCTGACCGTTCAGGACATCTTCGACTACCTCGCCGACTACTTCAACGGCGACGGCTCATTCCTGGAGTGCGGCGGTGCGACCAGCGTGCAGGATCTGTTCAACTTCCTCGCGGCGTACTTTGCGGGTTGTGATCTGTACAAGGACCTGGCCCTGATGAACTTCAGCACGGACGGCGCGTACATCGTGCCCAACTGCGGCTTCGAGGCTGTCGCCGTCATCGAGAACTCCGGCACCTGCACGATCTTCGGTCCGCATCAGGTGTCGATATCAGGGTGGCTCTCCATCGACGGAAGCTTGGACCCGTTCGACCTGTGGGTCGGCACGAGAACTGCCACGCTGCCGACGCTCGCGCCGGGCGCGACGTACACCGCTGCCCTCAGCAATCTGTTCGCCCAACCGCCAGTGTTCATTGGGGAGCACACACTTTTCTTCTGCGTTGACTCGAATGACGCCCTGCTCGAGCGGACCACGGCGAACAACTGCCGCGGCGAGCCGCGCCAGGTTCTGTTCGCTGACGCGTTCGTATCGAATGTGTCGATCGCACCCCCGAACCTCGTCAGCGGCGAAACTGCGACTGTCTCGTGGCGCGTCCACAACCCGAGCTCGTGCGATTTCTTCAACGTGCCCACGTCGGCCTGCCTCGGCGGTGTGTGCTGCACCCGAAACATCACGCTCCCCGCGAACAGCACGGTCGATGTCTCTTGCTCGGTGACGATCCCGGCCACACAAGCGGATTGCGGCGGCCTCGATCCTCTCCCGCTCGGTGTGTGCGTCAATCTGCCGGGCGACCCCGACTCCGGCAACAACTGCCAGAACTCGACCGTTCAGGTCGAAGACGCTTTCTTTGACCTCAGGCCGACCATTCGATCCGAACCATCGTGCGCCGCGCCTTGCACCCGAATAAACTGGACCGTGCGGGTGACCAACACAGGTAACGCACCTTCCCCGCGGCGGCATGTGCTTACGGGCGTCAACTGTGACGACACGCCGTTTGTGTGGGGCTGCACCCTCGGCATCGTCAACATCACCGTCGAGCCTATCCCGGCCCAGAGTTTCAGGGACTATCAGGTTCGTGACTTCGTGTCCGGCGGCTACCTCATTTTCTGTAATGCCTCCCAGCAGACTCAGTTCATCAAGGCCGAGGTGTGTGGTAACTGCGGCGACACTCCGAACGGAGTGCCGGCTGACGGTTGCAGCCAGCCCAGCAGCAATCCGCCCTACAACAACAACAACGTCGACATTGAACCCATAGACATCACCTTCAACTGTCCGTGATCCGAGTTCGTCGCTCCGTTCTCGAGGAATCGGATCGGGGCGATTTCGCCTACGCTCGTTCGTCATGCCGCGCACCCGAATCAAGATCTGTGGCATCCGCACCGAGGAAGCCCTCTTCGCCGCCGCCGAAGCCGGCGCGGATGCCGTGGGTCTGGTCTTTCACCCGCACTCTCGGCGCTACATCGACCCGGAAGAGGCGTGGGAACTGATCGCCCAGCTTCCCCCGCTGGTCGCCAGCGTCGGCCTGTTCGTCGATCCCACGCTCGACAAGTTCATGGAACTCGAAGAGGATTGCCCGACCACGCTCGCGCAGTTCCACGGCGATGAGCCGGTCGAGCTCGTCAAGCAGTGCGGGCCTGGCGTTATCAAGGCGGTGCGGTTTCAGACCGAGACGATCGGCAAGGACCTGGCGCGGTGGGACGCCGTCGATGAAGTCGATGCGATCCTTGTCGATGGCTCGTCGGGCGGGATGGGCCAGACGCTCGACTGGAACGCGCTCGCCGCGCACACCGACAACCTCGCCAAGCCGCTGATCCTCGCCGGCGGCTTGACACCCGACAACGTCGGCGAAGCGATCCGCATCGTCCGACCCTACGCGGTCGATGTGTCCAGCGGTGTCGAGAGCGAGCCGGGGGTCAAGGACGCGGAACTCATCGAGAAGTTCTGCCGCGCGGTGCGCGCGGCGGATCACACGCTGGAATAGCGGTATTCTCGGCCGCTTCACTCCGCCGAACCGAGCAGCGTTGGCCCCTCACCCTCTGCCGAGGCCGGCTCCCGCACCGCCCGGCCGCCCCCGCCGGGTCCGCCTCGAAGGGCCGCCTCGATCCGCCGCACGACCGTTTCGGGCTCCATCCCGCCGGTCGGAACTTCCGCATCCGCGAGGTCGCGGTAGATCGGCTCGCGCACGCGCATCAGGTGCTCGACCTCTTCCGCGACGCCCTTGCCCGTGAGCGATGGCCGCGGCGTCGGATCGGCCGCGAGCCGTCGGCGCAGGGTCGCGGCATCGGCACGCAAGTACACGCACACGGCCCGCCCCGCGGACTTTTCCTCACGCAGAATCCACGCCGCGCCGCGCGCCGTCGGTGTTCCTCCGCCCAGCGCGAGCACGACATCTCCGCCGCGCAGGACGCCGCGCAGCGCCTCGACCTCCGCGGCGCGAAACGCCGGCTCGCCGTGCTGCGCCAGCGCATCGCCCGCGCGGGCCGCGCCGAGCCTCGCGGCCGTGAGATCGTCGAGATCGATGAACCGCCGCCCCAGCCGCGCCGCCAGCAGCCTGCCCAGGGTCGTCTTGCCCGAAGCACGCAACCCCATGAGCACGATGATCGGCGCGGCACCCATTGCGCAAGCGTAGCCGCGACCCATTCGGACAACGCGGAGTTCGCGGAGGACTCACAGCGGGCGCGGAGAAGCCAATCGGTGCAAAGCAGCGGTTGCACTCCGCGCTCTGTGCATCCGCACTCGGCGACCCCTGCGTTGTCGGTCAGGCCGGCGAACTCACTCTTTCGCGCGTCCGGCGTACGACCCGTCGGCCGTGTTCACGCGGATCGTCTCGCCGTTCTCGATGAAGCCGGGCACGCGCACCACCAGGCCGGTCTCCATCTCGGCGTCCTTGGTCTGGTTGGTCACCGTGGCGCCCTTGATCCCCGGCGGGCAGTCGGTGATGGTCAGTTCCACCGAGCCGGGGAGTTCCAGCGAGATCGGGTTGTTGTTGTACATCAGCACGATCGTCTGGGTGTTCGGCCGCAGGTACATCAGCGCATCGCCCAGGACATCCTTGGGCATGACGAACTGGTCGTACGACTCGGTGTCCATGAACGTCGCGCCGTGGCCGTCGCTGAACAGGTACTCGCAGGTCTTGCGATCCAGGTCGATGACCTCGATCTCCTCGCTGGGCTGGCAGCGCTTCTCGATCTGGCCGCCGCTCTGCACGTTCTTGAACTTCACGTTCACGAACGAGCGCAGGTTGCCCGGGTTGCGGAACTCGTAGCCCGAGATCACCCAGAGCTTGCCGTCCATCTTCACGCCGTAGCCCGGCCGCAGGTCAATCGCCTTCATGTCTGTCGCCTCGTCATCATGGCACCCGTGGAGGTGCTCGTTCGGTAATCGTTGGTGTCTGGGTTGGGCGGGATACTAGGCGCGATCATCCCGTCCGCCGAGGGCGGTATGCTCCGCTGATGCTCCGAACCGGTCTGTTTTTTCTTTGTGTGCTCGCGGCGGCTCTGGTCGGCTGTTCCGCCGACACGACCTCCGCATCTCTGCGGGTGTTGGTTGCCGACGCCTCTTCCCAGGCCCCGATCGCGGGCGCGGAAGTCATCGCGGAGACCCCCAGCCGGGACCACCCGTTCTCCATCCAGACGCTCTTCGGCGAGACCGGTCCGGTTCGGACCTCCGCATCCACGGATTCGGCGGGTGTGGCGCTGGTCGAGTTCATTCCCGGCCGACCGGTGCGGATCGGTGTCATCGCGCCCGGTTACGCGATCGTCATGCAACTGGTTGAGGAGGCCTGGCGCGGCCCGGTCGAACTGACCGCGGATTCGGAAGTCGCCGACGCGAAGCGACTTCGCGTCCGGGCGGTTCCTGTTGGAACGATCGGACCGGCAGAGGACGATTCCGAATAGTTGGATGGTCAGCGCGACACGCCACCGATCGTGACCTTCGCCACGCGCTTCACGCCCACCGCCCTCGGCGCTTCCTGGTGCATGCGCTGAGCCCGGTGCTCCGACCAATCGGTCACGCGCAGGTCCGGTGACTCCGGCCCGGTGTGCGCGCGGATGAGGTCGTAGGTGTTGTTGCGTTGGGCGGGGATGAAGCCCGCCTCGCGGATGAGCCGGCAGATCACCGCCTCGTCGAGGCAGTACGTGGTGCCCGCGCTCGAGACCACGTTCTCTTCCATCATCACGCTGCCCATGTCCGTCGCGCCATACGCGAGCGCCACCTGCCCGATGTGCGGCCCCATCGTGACCCAGCTCGCCCCGATCGAGTACACGTTGTCGAGGTACAGCCGGCTCAACGCCTGCGTTCGCAGGTAGTCGGTTGCGCTCGACATCCGCACGCGACGACCGAACCCGGGAACACGCGCCAGCACCTCCTCGGCCGGCATCTCGGGGTCGAGCGCGGCCACCAGGTCGCCGGGAAACTCGCCCTCTTCCGCCGCCCAGTCCTTCACCCTTCCCAGCGGCGTGTTCTCGCGCTGGAACGGCCACGCGATGAACGCCTTGTAGTGGCCGCCGGGTTGCCGGCTCTCCGGGCTGCTGGCGAGCAGCGAGCGGTCCTGCCAGTGCCGCACCATCTCCAGGTGCCCAATCCGGTCCGCGATTCCCTCGAGATGTCCGAACATCATCGTTGCGCTGGTGAACATGCCCAGCGAGTGCGCGACCGCCATGCAGGTCAGCCAGCTCTCGGCGTCGCACTTGCCCAGCCCGATCTTTCGGCGCACGTGAGGCGCGAAGATCTCGCCCCCGCCTCCGGGCAGCGAGTCCAGCCCCGCGTCGCGCAGCCGAACCATCACCCACCGGATCTTCTCGGCCAGGTTCTCGCCCGGCGGATCGAAGAAGTGCACGAACTCGATGAACTCGGGCGGGCTGAACGCATGGATGTGGATGTGCGGGAACTTTGACTTGATCCCGCGCAGCAGGTCCGTGTACCACTCCAGCGGCAGCGCCGGGTTCATGCCCCCCTGCATCAGGATCTGGGTACCGCCCACGGCCGCGAGTTCGGCGATCTTGTCGTGGATCGCGGCGGGGTCGAGCGTGTACGCATCGACATCGTCCGGATCGCGCCGGAAGGCGCAGAACGTGCACATGGCGTTGCACACGTTCGTGTAGTTGATGTTCCGGTCGATCACGTACGTGCGGATGTGCTTGCCGTGGAGTGTCCGAGCCCGCAAGTCCGCGAATCGTCCGAGCGTCTGGATGGGCAGCCCGTGGAAAGCGTCGAGCGCCTGGCTCGCCGTCAGTCGAACCTCGCCCGCCGCGACCGCCGCGAGAAGCCCCTCATCCTGTCCGGAAAGAGTCGGGTGCGTGGGCGGGGCGCGGTAAGTCGCGCTGGCCGCTGGCGAGTTGGAACCATGTAGGGCGGTGGGGGGTGCGTTCACTTCAAGTCTCTTCGGCAAAGCTGAGAGAGCCCGGTTCCGCCGACCGATGGCCGACGATCTCGGTTCCCGACTGTAGCGTGCCGCGGCCTCAAGAACACGCTTCGTATCGGGCGCGCCGACCCTGACGCTTGTGCGGGTTGGGCACTCTGGGAAGCGTTCGGGAAGCGGTTTGGGCGGGCGCGTTGCCACCTTACTCCAGATGCCCGGCCGATGCGCCGATCTCGCGAAGAGATGCCGGTCGCGCCGCGCGTCCGGGTTTGGCGATTCCCATTCCAGTCGAGGCACACGATGGTTCAGCATCACGTCAGCGCGGCGGTCAAGCACCTGCGCGGTTGGATCACGATCGTCGCGTTCGTCGTCGCGATCTGCGCCGTCTCGCAGATGCTCGTTTACGGCTTCGCCAACTACACCGATGTCCGTTTCAAGGAAGTTCAGAAGGCCACGCCCAACGGCGAGCGACGCCTCGAAGTCCTTCCCCCCTCGGAGGCCGCCGCGGCGAGCGAGGCGGCGGCGGAGAAGTCCGATACGCCCGTCGCCACCGGCGGCGTGCGCTCCCACGCCATCGAGCACGGCCGCGAAGTCGCCCCGACCCGCGTCAAGTCCAACCTCGATTCGGTCTTGGGCACGGTCTCGGAAACGGCCGCGGCGGTCGGTGTGCTGGGGTGCGCATCGCTCTGCCTGCTCACGCTCCTGGGCGTTGTCATCGCGGGCGGGGGCAACGTCCCCGGCGTCGAGAAGGCCGTCACCGCGGGCTTCTGGTCCATCGTCCTCGGGCTCCTGTGCATCCCATGGTCAAGCGCGTTCCCCGGGCTCAAGGTCCCGGGTGTGTTCACGAGCTATGCCGCGTTGACGGCGGCGGCCGACGGATTGCCCGGCGCTGTCGGCGAAACCGCCGCCATCTTCCAGTGGCTGGTGATGCCGTTCATGACGGGCGTGCTCTCGCTGTTTGTGTGCGGCTGGTTCCGAACCGGTGTCGAGCGCGGCATCATCGCGACAAGCGTCAACCAGTTCGACGCCGCGATCGAAAAGGAAATGACCACGATCGCCAAGCGCGGAGTGGCCGCGGGCGGCAACGGCGCGCCGCGCACGCTCGGCGTGCTCAACCGGGCCGTCGGGGCCGCGCCCGTCAGCCCCATGGCCGCGCCGATGAAGCCCATCCCCGCTTCCAAGCACACGCCCGAGACCGACGGCCATCTGAGCGTCGAGCAGGCCGTCGATGAGGCCGCCGCGATGGCCGCGGCCCTGGCGAGCGAGGCGGAAGATGCAACCAGCCCGTCGGCCGGTCGCGGCGTGGCCGATGCCGGCTTCCGTCGCCTGATCTGACCCGTGGCATCGGCATCTCCGCCGATGTGCCCTGCGTGCGCCCCGCCTCCGGTGCGAGGTCGTGGTCGGCCATGTCTGCTCCCCGCCGATGCCGGCCCGCCGCGGGACAAGTTCGCGCGCTAAGGCCTCGGATGAAACTTCCGCTGCGTCTCGCGCAGCCGCGTCGAATCCACGTGCGTGTAGATCTGCGTCGTGGCGATGTCCGAGTGCCCGAGCAGTTCCTGCACAACGCGCAGGTCCGCGCCCCCTTGCAGCAGGTGCGTCGCGAACGAGTGCCGCAGCAGGTGCGGGTGGATCCCGCTCAGCCCCGCCCTCGCCGCGTTCTTCTTCACCAGTTGCCACACCGCCACACGCTCCAGCGGCCGGCCCGTGCGGGAGAGCAGCAGCGCATCGGTCCTGATCGCCTCCCGCGCCAGCGTTGGCCGGCACTCGTCCATGTACCGCCGCACGGCCTCCTGTGCCGGCTTGCCGATCGGCACCAACCGCTGCTTGTTTCCCTTGCCCGTCACGGTCATCACGCCCAGCGTCGGGTGCAGGTCTCGCACCCGCACGCCGCACACCTCGCTCGCGCGCAGGCCGCTCGAGTACAACAGTTCCAGCAGCGCACGATCGCGCAGGTGCAGCTTCAGGCCCGAGTCGTCGTCTTCCGGTCCCGGCTTCGGCGCTTCCAGCAGCAGTCTCACCTGCCGCGGTGTCATCACGCCGGGAAGACGCTTCCACCGCGTCGGCCGGTCGAGGTAGTCCGCCGGGTTCTGCTCCATCCGCCCGGTCGCCGCCAGCCATCGGAAGAACACCTTGATCGTCGCCAGGTTCCGCACGATGCTCGACGGCGACAGCGAGCGCTCGTGGTTGAGCGCGGCCAGGTGTTCGGTCAGATCGCGAGGCAGGATCTCGCTCGCCGACTTCCGGCCCCGTTGCGTCATCGCCGCCAACAGGTCGCGCACATCGCGTCCGTACGCCTCGACCGTATTGGCCGCCAGCCCGCACTCCACGCGCACGAAGGCCTCGAACGCTGGGCGCAGGGCATCCAGCGTGCTCGCGATCTCGATTCGCGCTCTGGGTTTGGCGGCGGGCGCGGACACGGTCTCAGTTTCGGCCGTTCGCTCCGCGACCGCGCACATATCCCGCGTTCACGGCAGCGATTCGGTGTGCGCCGGCACCGAACCCATCGGCACGCGGATCAGCCGATTCTCCCGTACCCGCTGAGATTCACCAGCGCGGTCGCCCTCGGTCGGTTCTCCTCGGGCAACGGCGCGCCGGGCATCCCTCGCAGAACCGATAGCCGGACCGTTCGCGTCCGCCCATCGATCTCGTCCTGTCGTGACAGGGCTGGCGGCGGGAGTTGCGATGAACTCGTGATCGCCCCTCACCCATGCCTTAGATCGGTGGCAGCCCGACCCCTGTGGCGTTTAGCATCACCGCGCCCGCGCAAACGTGCTTGATCAACGTGTCTCGGATGGGCTTGCTTCAATCCCGCCCGGAGTCTCGCCCCATTTGCTCCATCGAGTTGCGGGATGCCGGGGTTCAGCCCTCAGTCCCGGCTGTTCCAACTCATGCCGGTGACAGAGACCCCCAACCGGGGAGGGTTGGCCATCGGGCGAGTCTAGCAACCCCCGAATAGGGCAATTGGTATATGATCTGCCATCAAAAACCGTACAAATGGCTGGACGATCGTTCGTTCAGGTGTATGATCGGTATATGAATGGCTACTTTTTACCGATCTTGCTCGCGACGACGCACCTGCTCCAGCCTCAACGCGGCCTCGATGACCCCCAGGTGCGAGTACGCCTGCGGGAAGTTGCCCAGGGCCTGCCGCGAGTCCTCGTCCCATTGTTCGGACATCAGCCCGAGCACCCCCGCAGTTCGACAGACTCCATCGAGGAGTTCCTCGGCCTCTTCGATCCGTCCAATCAGCGCCAGGGCTTCGACCAGCCAGGTTGCGCAGATGGTCATCCCGCCCTCGGGTCCGGGCAGGCCGTCATCGTGCCTGTACCGCCACACGCTGTTTCCCCGTCGCAGGTCCCGGTTGACCGCCTCCACCGTGGCGACAAACCTCGGATCGCTCGCCGAGACCAGCCCCTTCAAGCCCACCATCAGCGCGGACGCGTCGAGTTCATCGCTGTCGTAGGCGAGCGTGAACGCGCCGACGCGCTCGTTCCACCCGCGTGCGAGCACATCCGCGGCGATCTCGTCCCGCAAACGCGTCCACTCGGCGTGCGACTTGCCGAACACCGCCTCGTGCACGACCAGCGCGCGGTCGATCGCGTACCAGCACATCACCTTCGAGTGCACGTAGTGCCGACGCGCTGTTCGGAACTCCCATATCCCGTGGTCGGGTTCCCGCCACCGCGCCTCCACCGCCTGTGCCATCGCCCGCACCAGCCGCCACGGGTCGGGTCCGACCGGCACGCCTCGCTCGGTCATCAGCGCGATCATTTCCACGATGGGCGCGAACACGTCGAGTTGAACCTGATGCGCCGCCCCGTTGCTGATGCGCACCGGACGGCTCTCGCCATACCCGCTCAGTTCCGACAGTTCCGCTTCGCTCCCCAGCGGCTTGCCCGAGACGGTGTAGATCGGGCGCAGCCGCTCCGGCGACTCCAGCCGATCCACCACGTCCAGCAGCCAATCCGCGAGCTTCATCGCGTGCCCGCTCGAACCCAGCCGCAGCAGCGCGGTGGCCGACATGGCCGAATCCCGCGGCCAGCAGAAGCGGTAATCCCAGTTCCGCGACCCGCCCAGGTGCTCGGGCAGGCTCGTCGTCGCGGCGGCGGCGATTCCCCCCGTTGGTCCCTGGCACAGCGCCTTGATGACCAGTGCCGACCGCACCAGCGCATCCCGCCGCCGCGCGGGCACGACCAGCCTCGCCGCCCAGTTCGACCAGAACCCCGTGTTCTCTTCGATCCGCCGGTCGATGGCGGCCTCGGACGCCCTCAGGTTCGCGGTGCCGTACCTCAGTTCCAGCACCGCTTCCCCGCCGTGCGCATCCAGGTCGATGAGCCCGGTCGCGGTCTGGTGCTTGCCATCCTCAACTACGTTCCATTGCACACCGCTCGCGATCAGCACGATCGGGTCGGGCCCACCCTCAACTTCGAGTCCCTGCGGTGTCGTTCGCAGCCGCGTCTCCATCCGCCCGAAATCCAGGCGCGGAGCGAAGGTGATGGCGACTCGGCCCTTGCCCCTCAAAGCCCGCACCAGGTCGGTCCGCCCGGACCGTTGAAAGGCGCGACCGCCGGAACAGTCCAGAAAGTCCGTGACGCTCAGTCCGCTCCACGAGGTTTCCAGCACGAAACTGTCGCCACGCGTGCGCATCGACAACGGCAGGCCGCCGTCGGCCGGCGATATGCCGAACGCGCCCGCCGCCGGTCCGCCGATCAGTTCCGCGAAGATGGCCGGCGAATCGATCCGCGGCACGCACATCCACACCACCCGTCCCGATGGGCTGACGATCGCGGTCGTGCGCTGGTCCGAGAGCAGGGCGTGGTCCTGGATCGGGTCGAACCGCAGCGTGCCAAGCCACCGTTCCCGCTCTTCCGCGAGTCGCTGGAGGACATCGGCGACCTCGTCCGGTTCGGCAACAGCCGAGATGGCGCGGCTGGGGCCGGGCCCCACCCGGATCGACAGGTCCTGCCCGCGCATCGCCGCGAACGCGTCCTCGTCCGTCAGGTCGTCGCCGATGAACACCGCGTGCGATGCCCCGGTGCGCCGAACCGCGACCCCCAGGGCCTCGCCCTTGGTCGCGGGCGAGCACGTGAGTTCCACCACCATCGAACCGAGTCGAACAAACACGCCCAGTTCGCGCGATACACGCTCCGCTTCGCCACGGATCGCCGCCTCGACGCTGACCCCCGCGCGTCGATAGTGCAGGGCGCCGCCGAACGGCTTGTCCTCAACCATCGTCCCGGCAAACCGCGACGAGATCTCGCGAAGCGCGGCCAGTATCGGGCCTCGATCCACGTTCGGGCAGGCGGAGTTTCGCGAGCCATCCTCGGCGCCGTGGCTGCCGAAAAGCAGGGCGCCGTCCAGACCGCCGACCGCCCCCCGCAGCCAGCCCAGCGGACGGCCCGAGATGATCGCGATGCGAGTTCGAGGCAGGCCGGCCAGCCGCTCGAGCGCACGCTCGCAGTCCGGGCGCATCGTCGCCCGATCGGGTTCGTCGACCAGTTCCGAGATCGTCCCGTCAAAGTCGGTTGCCGCGAGCAGCACCGGAGCACGGGCGACGAGTTTGATCCGGTCGGCCAGCATGGCGGTTCATGCTCCCAGTTCTTCGAGGAACACATCGGCCCACTCGAACACGTCGTGCCGCTTCACCTGCACGCGCAGGATCGACATCCGCATCCGCCGTTCGCGCGTCGGCATGCGCAGGGCCTGGATGATCACGGCCTTCATCGCCTCGATATCCCGCGGATTGACCAGCAGGGCGCGACGCAACTCCCATGCCGCGCCCGCGAACTCGCTGAGCACCAGCACCCCGCCCAGGTCGTGCCGGCACGCCACATACTCCTTGGCCACGAGGTTCATCCCGTCCCGCAGGGGCGTGACCAGCATCACGTCCGCGGCGAGGTAGTACGCGGCGAGCTCGCGGTGCGAGAGCGACCGCCGGAAGTAGTGGACCGCGACGCTCCCCGGCTCGGAGAACTGGCCGTTGATCCGCCCGACGCGCTCCTCGACCTCGCGTCGAACCTCGCGGTAGCCCAGCGATTCCTCGCGGCTCGGGACCGCGATCTGAACATACACCGTGTCATCGACCGACAGCCGCCGCTCCGACAGCAGTTCCTCGAACGCCATCAGGCGGTCGTGGATGCCCTTGGTGTAGTCCATGCGGTCCACGCCCAGGATCATCCGCCGGTTGCCCAGTTGCTCGCGGATCAGGCGGGCCATCTCGATCACCTCGGGCTCGCGAGCGAGCGATTCCATCGTTGCCGCGTCGATCGAGATCGGGATCGGTCGCACGTGGGCCGTGTGAGAATCGATCTTGACCTCGCGGTCGGTGCCCTCGCCGTTGGTCCAGCGTCTCGCCGCGCGAGAGAAGTTCTGGCTCGAGGCTTCGGTCTGGAACGCGACCAGGTCCGCGCCGAGCAGTCCGCGCAGGATCGCGGCACGCCACGGCAGCCACGCGAACAGCTCCTCGGGAGGGAAGGGGATGTGCAGAAAGAAGCCGATGCGCAGGTCGGGCCTTGTCTGCCGCAGCAGCGCGGGCACCAGTTGCAGGTGGTAGTCGTGGATCCAGACCATCGCGCGCCGCGCCGCCCGCCTCAGGATCGCCGCCGCGAACCTCGCGTTGACATCTCGGTAGTACTCCCACCACGCCCGGTGGAACTGCGGCGTCACGATCGCGTCGTGGTAGAGCGGCCACAGGGTCCCGTTGCAGAAGCCCGAGTAGAACGCATCGACCTGCCCGCGCGTCAGCCCGACGGGCGCCAGCGTCAGGCCGTCGAGCACGTTCGCGTGCGAGGCGCGCCCGACCGCGCCGTCCCAGCCGATCCAGCAACCCGTGTGCTTGGCGAGCACGGGCGCCATCGCCGAGACCAGCCCGCCGGGGCTGCGCACCCAGCGCGAGGCCCGGCCGTCGCCCACCCGGTGCGCGGGCAGCCTGTTCGCGGCGATGATGAACTTGCTTCGCCTTGGCATGCCGGGTCCTGTCGTGATGAGGTGGAGACGTTCCATCTTGGACCCGGCCCGGCGGCCGATCAAGCGCGTTCTGAAATCAATTTGCTGCGCCGCGTGCCGCGAGAGCGCGCAACGAAAACCGCCCCGGAGGTCTCCCTTCGGGGCGGTCGGTTGGCGGGCAATCAGACTGCGTTGCTCACGCCCTCGGGTTTAGCCGAGGAGCTGCAGGGCGGCCTGCGGCTGCTGGTTGGCCAGCGAGAGAATCTGCGTAGAGGCCGAGACCAGGATCTGGTTGCGGGTGAGCGCCGCGGTCTCGGTGGCGAAGTTGGCGTCACGGATGCTGCTCTCGGCCGCCGTGGTGTTCTCGAGCGACACGCTCAGGCTGCGGATCGTCGCGCCGACGGTGTTCTTCTGGAACGCACCGAGTCGGCCGCGGAGACCGGAGACCTGGTTGATCGCCTCGGAGACGATCTTCTGGGCGCCGTTGAGGTCGCCATCGACAACGTTGTTGTTGTTGCCGCTGGAGAGGTCGGACAGGTAACCCAGGGTGGTGTTGCCCAGCTTGCGCGTCGCGATGTCGGAGATGCCGATCGAGACGTTGCCGGCGATGTCCACGTTGCCGGCGAGCTGGAACTTCGCGCCGCCGCCGGTGATGGTGAAGGCATCCACCGTGCCGCGGGCCTGGGCGGTCGTGGTGTCGAGCGTGATCGACACATCGAGGAAGTCGCTGTTGATGCGGGCGGTCTTGCCGTCCGCCGTGGCGACGATGCCGTTGATCGTGGCGACCACGTCCTGGCCGGTGTCGCGGACGCCGTTGCTGGCGGTCGTCGAGTTGAAGGCCGTCACGCTGGACGTATCGGCCGTGTTGAAGTCCTGCGACTCCAGCGTGTAGATGCCCACGCCGCTGCCCTGGATGTTCGCGTCATCGACCACGCGGACCGAGACGAACTCGTTGGAGCCGAACTCCTCGCTGCTCAGCTTGATCGACGAGGTGCCGGTGATCGACGCGGCCTCGACGCCGGTGACGTCGGTGAAGGTGTTGATCGCGTCGATGATGTTCTGCGCGGTCGTGCCCGAAGCGAACTGCAACTGGCGCGAGCCGAGCGTGCCGGTAATCTCGATCGTGAACGCGGAGTTCACGCCGTTGTTCAGGTTCAACGCGCCGTTGGTCGAGAGGACCAGGCCGGCCTGCTGCGCCGAGGTGGTCACGATCGCTTTCACGTCGATGTCGCCGTTGTAGGCGAGTTTCGCGCCGTTGACGCGGAAGTCCTCGACGCCCGAGTCCACCGAGGTGGTCGTGTAGTCGAGGTTGCCGTTCAGGAGCTTCTTGCCCTGGAACGACGTCGCGCCCGCGATGCGGTCGATGGTCTGGAGGATCGAGTCGATCTGAAGCTGGTTGGCCTTCTTTTCGTCGTCCGACAGGCCGGTGTCGTTGGCGGTGTTGGTGATCAGGCCCTGCAGCTCGGTCAGCAGGCTGCTGACCTCCTGCAGACCGCCCTCGGCGATGTTCGCGACCTGGTCGGCGCGCTCGGCGTTGGAGATCGCGGCGTTGATCGACGCCTTCTCCGAACGCAGGTTCTCGGAAGCGATCAGACCCGCGGGGTCGTCCTTGCCGCGGTTGATCCGCAGGCCGGTGGACAGACGCTCGAGGGACAGGTCCAGGGCCTTGTTGTTCTGGCCCAGGTTCCGCTGCGCGATCAGGGACTGGATGTTCGTATTGATCCGACTCATTTGAGAAACCTCCGTGCAGTCTTTGCCGGTTCAGGCGCTCACGGCCTGTGCCCAACCAAGGGCAGTCTCGCTCGCGGTCGCGTTGCGTGGCGGCCGCGTGCTTTGCGGGTGTCGGTGGAAACCGAACGCCCCACGCCCGGTGTCCGTACCGGGCGAGGCGTGCTCTCCCGGATTTCAGGGCCGGAGTCGCACGCACAGGCAGCATCGACCGGTCCGGGGCTCAGGTTCAGTCGAGTTGGTCGGAGAATCCGAGAATTTCCGGGTTTGCCAAAAGTGAAGAATCCCGGCCTGCGCCGGGATTCTCGGGGGAATCTGCCGTGAAATCTCGACTCTCGCTCAAGTCGTCAGCCCAGCAGTTGCAGAACCTGCTGGGATTGCTGGTTCGCCAGCGTCAGAACGCTCGTCGAAGCGCTCGAAAGGATCTGGGCGCGGGTCAGCTTGCTGGTCTCGGCCGCGAAGTCCGCATCGCGGATCTGCGACTCGCTAGCGGTCAGGTTCTCGATCGCGGCCTGCAGGGATCGCACGTTGGTCTGGAGCGTGTTCCGCTCGAACGCGCCCAGCCGGCCGCGGATCACCGCCACCTCGTCGATGGCCGTGGACAGGACCTTCGAGGCGTTCTCGAACTGGCCCGATTTCAGGTCGTGGGCCCCGCCCGATCGCAGGCTCGCCAGGAAACTCAGGTTGCTGCCGATCAGGGTGCCGCCGAGCCTGCTCGCGGCGACCGACTGGATTCCGATGTTGGTCTGCTGGCTGGTGTTGATGTCGCCGCCGAGCTGGTAGAGCGCGCCGCCGCCGGTGATGTAGAACGTCGAGGTCGAGGCGTTGGTCGTCCCGAAGGTCTCGGTGAGCGAGAGCTCCAGCGAGAGCGAGGTCTGGTTCTCCAGCGAGAGCCGCAGGCCGTCGCCGGTCGCGACGTTGCCGTTGACGATCGCCGAGACATCGCGCCCTTCGTCGCGGTTCGCGCTGGTGAGCGAGGCGAAGAACGTCGAGTCGGAGAAGGAGACCGCGCCCCGGTTGGCGTTGGAGTTGACGGCGTACGTCTGGAAGAACCCGCCGCCCGGCGGCTCGTTGAGCCGCCTGACCGAGACGAACTGGCTCGATCCGAACTCGATCGAGTCGAACCTCAGCCCGCTGGTCGCGTCGGCCGGGTTGATCAGGGCCGCCGAGATGCCCGTGGCTTGGCGGAAGTCGTTGATCGCCGCCGCGATGCTCGCGACCGACTGGCCCGAGAGGACCTGCAGCGTCTGCACGCCCAGGGGGCCGGCGACCTCCATCGACACGCTCGACAGGAACGTGCCCGTCGAGGCCGAGAGGAACAGCGAGGCCGTCTGGGCCGAGTTGATGACGTTGACGTTGACCTGGATGTTGCTCTGGCCGGCGAAGTTCGCGCCGTGGATGATCGCCTTGTTGACGTCGGTGCCCTGGAGGCCCGAGAGCACGTAGTCCAGCGATCCGTTCAGCAGTTTCAGCCCGCCGAACGAGACCGAGTTGGAGATCCGCGTGATGGACTCGATCGCCGAGTCGATCTGCAACTGGTTCGCCTTGCGTTCCTCGTCCGAGATCGCGCCCGTGTTGGCGGCCTCGACGACCAGCCCCTTGATGGAACTGAGCAGGTCGCTCACCTCGGACAGGCCGCCCTCGGCCGTCGCGATGACCGACGATGCCCGGTCCGAGTTGTCAACCGCCTGGTTGAGCCCCGACACCTCGGAGCGCAACCGCTCCGAGATGATCAGGCCCGCGGGGTTGTCCGCGCCGCGGTTGATCTGGAGGCCCGTCGAGAGCCTCTGGAGATGGACCTGCAGTTCCGAGTTGGCGCGCCCGAGGTTCGAGCGGGCGATGAGGCTCGGGATGTTCGAGTTGATCCTGGCCATGGCAATCCTCCGTGATTGCGGGTTTGTGCGTCTGGGTGAGCGGTTGGTCTGTTCGCTCTGGTTCGGTCGGCCGCGGCGATCCGTGCGTTCGCGGCGTTGAGGGAAGGGGGTTCCGTGCGTTCCGGCGTGCTAGGCGGTCTGTGCTCCGCCGAAACTCGTTCCGGGGTTCTGCTCGCCCGTGGGCGGGCGGAGCCGCGTTGGCGCGGGCGGGGGAGAGCCGATCACGCCCGGCGCGGTGCGCGGCCGCAGTCGCTGCGGTCCGATCGGCGCGCCCGCGGCGGGATTGCTCCGCACGGCGGGCAGGTCGGCGTTGTTGATCTGCGAGGCCCTCTGATTCTCGGCCTTGATGGCCTCGTAGACCTCTTTGCGGTGCACGGAGACGCGCGTCGGGGCCGTGATGCCCAGCCGCACCTTGTCTCCGCGGATATCGACGACGGTGATCTCGATCTCGTCGCCGATCATGATTGTTTCGTCTCGCTGTCTCGAGAGGACCAGCATGGGGTAGGCTCCTTCCTCGGTTCAGGCGTTCGCGGCCGCGGGGCGGGGGTGGGGGGGTGTTGGCCCGTGCGGTCGGTGCGGCTCGGGGGTCGTCCGTGACCCCGGAACGCCGCGGCAGGAGAGGTAGTTCCGTGGTGTTCGCGTCAGGCCGACATGGCCTTCTGCGGCTGGTTCTGCTGCCTGTTGCCGAGGGTGATGAGCGTGTGGCGGGTTGTCCAGCGCTTCTCGGCAAGCACGAACTGCTCGCCCGTGCGCGTCAGCGTGTTGACGACGACCGGCCCTTGAAGGTTGCCGGTCAGCGTGCTGTCCACCTTGTTGACGATGACGAAGACCTGAGCATCCTCCAGCTTCGCCAGCCCCAGGTCGCCCATCTGCTCGGCCCGGATCGGGACCGAATACTCGGGCACGAACAGCGACGGGTCCGTGACCACGAACGCCAGGTTCGGGTCATCAAGCGACTGGAGCCAGAAGAACGCCGAGTCTTCCTGCGGCTCGAGCAGGCAGTATCTGCGCTGCTCGCTGAAGCCCAGGAGCCCCTTGGGAAACGTGATCACGCGGTCGTCCGCGATCTCGACGTTGCCGAATCTGGTCGTTCGCACTTGCATCGTTACGCTCCGCGTGTTTGGCCTGAGACGACTCGTCCTGGTTCCGACCCGGCTCCAATACCGGGCGACATCCTGTCTGAACTCCGGCGCGAGGCCATTGACGCGCCGGAGATGAATCGCGGGTTACGACAGGAAATCGAGCAGTGTCAGGTTCTGCGCCTGCACGCCGCTGGCCATCGCGGCCTGCAACTGCGTGCGCAGAAGGCTGAACTGGATCGAAGCCTGCGAGAAGTCGAGGTGCTGTAGTTGCGACCGAACCTTCTCGTCGTTGACCTGCAGGTCTTCCTGTCGCCGCGTCGAGCGATCGACGCGGTTGGCGTAGACACCGACCAGGGCGCGGGTGGCGGCCAGACGGTCGACTCCATCGCCCAGTGCCTCTCCAGCAAGTGTTATGCCAGAGCTGTCGTTGTTCCTGAGCGACTCGCGCAGGTCGATCAGCGCCGTGAACAGGTTGTTCACGCGCACCGCCGCTCGATCTTGCGCGATCAGAGTTGCGCTGGCGGTGTCGTAGCTCGCGCCCAGCAGCCCCAGGTCCTCGGCCGCGGCCGAGTTGTTGAGCTTCCCGACGGTGATCGCTCCCCCGGCGACCGCCTGGGTGAAGGCGATCCCGTTCTGGCCGTCGGTCAGGCCGGCGGTGAAGTCTCCCGCCGCGAGGGCCGGGGCCGAGGTGTTGATGGGGGGCAGGGCCAGCGCGCTGGTGAACTCCTGGTTGATCCGGTCGATGACCGTCTGCACGTTGACCAGGTCCTGGGGCCGGAGATCGACGTCGAACGCCTGCCCGTTACCCAGCGTGATTCGGAAGTCGGTGTTGAAGGCGGATGTGACCGCGCCCGAGACGGGATCGGCCTGGCCGTCCACGATCCGAACGCCGCGCCCGGAGTTGAAGTCGGAAACGGAGGTTTCGGCCGCGAGGGTGCGGATGCCGAGCTCGGTGGCCGTATCGACTCCGCCCGGGACTTCCTCGATCGACATCGAGGGGCCGGAGACCTCGTTGTAGATGCTCAACCCGCGGCCGGAGGAGTTGATCTCGACGCGCACGCCCGGCACGGCGGTCTGGATGATGCTGCGAAGGTCATCGACAGTCTCGGCCGAGGACAGGTCAACATCGACGAGCTGCGACTGGCCACCCGTGTTGAAGCGGAACCGGATGGACTCGAGCGGGTAGGTGAGGCCCGGCAGTGAGTTGAGCGGCGTCAGGAGCGTGAGTTCGGGGTCGAGGTCGGCGCCCTGCGGCACGGAAGCCTCGAACGCGCCCTGCGAGAGGCCCAGGTCCTGAGCGGTCGTTCCGTTGCCGACTTCGCGGAAGACCAGTTGCTGGTCCGCGCCCCCGCCTCCGCCCCCCGCCACAATGTCGAAGCCAAGTGCGCCGACCGAGTAGGCGACCCCGCCCGGACCGAGGATGGTCACGCCGTTGTCGGTCTCGTACTGGTTGATCGCGGCGGTCAGGCGATCGACGACATCCTGAACGGTGTCGGCATCGGTCAGGTCAACGGAGACGAAGGGCCCGCCGTCGAAACTGAACTCGACGTTCCCGGTCGCGACGCCCAGCCCTCGGCCGCCGCGGAGGTCGGTCAGGCGCGTGTCCGCGCCGATCCACGGGTTGAGGTCGATGGTGGATTGCAGGCGTCCGGACGTATCGCCGATCGAGTTGTCGCCGCCGATGGTGATGGGGATGTCGTCGGACGGGTCCAGATCGGCGTACAGCCCGGACCCGCGTCCGACGTAGCGGAAGCCGCCGCGGAGTTCGTCGATCGGGCGGCGCGTGGCCGTCGATCCGCCGAAGACATAGAGGCCGTTGGTCTCTCGGTTGGCGATCTCGAGCAGGCTGCGGATCATGCCGTCGATCACGACCGCCTGGGTCTCGCGCGTGGTGGCGTCGTTGGGGACGCCGACCTGGTCGGACGCGATGTTCTTGGCCTGAAGGATCAACTCGGAGGCGGAGCCGATGGCGCTGTCCAGGTAGTCGAGCGACCCCTGTGCGTTCTGGAGATTCGAGAGCCGCTGGTCGGTGCGGGCAAGCCGGTCCTGCAGGAGCGAGATGGCCGACGCGCTGATCGCGTCGTCGCTGAAGCGGCTGACGGCAAGGCCCGTCGCCATCTGGTTCTGCACGCCGACCAGCCCGATGCTGCTGCGCGTGATGTTCGACAGCAGCAACTGGCTGGACAGCAGGTTGGGAACGCGCGAGAGGTTGGCGGGGATGGAAGACATCGGATGCCAGGGTGTCGGGGTGAGGGGGTCTCGGGGTGAGAACGGTGAACTAACTGACCAGCGACAAGAGGGTTTGCGTCATTTCGTCAACGACCGAGATGAAGCGTGCCGCGCCCTGGTACTGGCGCTGGTAGTTGAGGAGGTTGATGGACTCTTCGTCGATGCTCACGCCGCTGACCGCGGCGCGCTGGGCGTCGAGGCTCTCACGCACGAGCCGCGTCGCATCGGCGCGATTGGCCGCCGCGGCCGACCGCGTGCCGACATCCTGCGCGGCGTCGAGCCACGAGCCGGTGATCGAGCGTCCGCCGAGGGCGTCGTTGGTCTGATCGCGGAGGCCGAGGATCGCCAGGGCCGCGCCGTTGTCGCTGGGCTGGCCGGCGACGGTCTGTCCCGCGGCGAGCAGGCCGGCGTTGTCGATCAGGGTCTGTCGGACGCCGATGTCCGCCGCGTCGGACCCGGTGAAGTAGCTGTTCACGCCGAGCACAGCGAGCACGCCGGAACTGTCCTCGCCGAGCGCGAAGTTGTAGCCGGTGTCCGAGTCGATGCTGAGCGTTCCGTCGGCGTTGACCGAGGCCGAGATGTTGTCGAGGGCATCGATCGCGGCGGCGATGGCCGCGACCGAGGAATCGTCCGCGAACCCCGGCGCGCCGGTCGCGTCGAGGCCGTCAAGGTCCACATCGATGCGGGTGGTCTCGCTCGCGCCGGTCACGCTGTTCGTGACCGTGACAAGGAAGCCGCCGTTGACCGCGCGGAACGGGAGCCCCGCGAACGTCTCGTTGGCGGGGTCGTTGAACGCGCGGGAAGCGTCCGCGCTGGGCGCTCGCTGCGTGCCCGTCAGCGTCGTGAACGCGCTCTTGGGGTAGCCGGTGCTGTGGATTCGGTTGACCTGGAAAATCAACTGCGAGGCGATCTGGTCGAGCCGTTCGATCGTGGTGTCGATCGTGTCGGTGCGCTGCTCCAGGAGGGCGCCGATCGCTCCCGAGGCGACATCGAGCTGTGTGTTGTCGCTCTTGAGGTTGACCGAGACCCGCAGGTCGCCGTCGACGGTCCGGCGCTGCAGCTCGACGCCGCGAGAGACGCCCGCGAGCACCACCGGCGTGGAACCCACGAGGACATCCAGGGTGCCGTTGGGCTGTTCGACCGTGGACACGTCGATGAGCTGGCTGAGCTGCCCGATCAGTTCATCTCGCTGGTCGCGCAGGCCGTTGGCCGTTGACGAGCCGCCCTCGGCGTTGACGATCTCGGTGTTGATGTCGGCGATCTGCGTGAGCAGGTTGTCGACGGCCTGCACGGTCGATTGCAACTGATTGTCGAGCTGGCGGCGCTGCTCGCCCAGGTCGTTGCGGAGCGAGCGCATGCTCGCCGCGAGCGTGCGTCCCTGCTGGATGACGATCGAGCGTCGCCCGTCCTGATCGGGGCTGTTGGCGAGCTGGCTCCAGGCGTCGAAGAACCGCGCGAACTCGCTGGAGAGGTCGTTGTCGGTCAGTTCGTTGAGCGTGGACTCCACGCCCGAGAGCATCTGCGAGACCGTGGACGCGAAGCTCTCCTGCGACAGCCCGCTCCAGAGCCGCGCCTGGAGCGCGGAATCGACCTGCCGTGTGATGCCCTGGATACCGACGCCGCGCCCGAGGAAGTACGGGCCCTGGCGGGCGTCGAGGTTCGGCGTCAGGCCGATGATCTGCCGCGAGTAGCCCGGAGTCGAGGCGTTGGCGAAGTTGTTGCCGGTGACCTGGATCGCGACCTGGCTGGCGGTCAGGGCGGTGCGTCCGATCTGCAGGCTGGAGTTGAGTCCCATGGGTTTCTCCGTGCGCGGGCTCCGTGGCCGCGCCAGCGGCGTTCAGCTTCGAACATCCAGCGCGGTGGTGACCGCGATGTGACCATCCACGTTTCCGGTTCGTGCGTAGGTGCCCGCGTGCGAGAGCTTGCGGCAGACCTGGCGCATGAGCCCCTCCATGTGCGAGGAGAGCGTCTCGGCCGCGGTGCGGATCGCCGTGTGCTCGCCGTGAAGGCGGTTGAGGATCTCGCGGAGCCCATCCGCGGCGGCGAGCAGCCGTACCCGCGCCGCTTCCGGCAGGCTCGCCGCGAGTTGCGAGATCGTGACGCGGGATCGGGCCGGCGCGGCGCCGGTCAGCGCGATCACCGCCGCCTGACGCTGCCTCTCCAGATCCGCGACCCGCGCGGCCGTCGCGGCCTGGGCGTTCAGGCAATCGGCCATCGCGCGGGGGTCGGCGGCCGCGATCGCGGCTCGGTGGGTTTTCGCGATCTTCAGCAGTCCTTCATGCTCGTTGATGAGGCTTCGCAGGACCTGTTCGAGCGTGGCAGACCGCTCGTCGAGAGAGGCGACGGTGCGCGCGGACGGCTGGGCTTCGGCGCCGCCGCGAACCGCGCCGGCGGGCGCCGTTGCGGTGTGCGCTGGGCGTGCGTTCGATCGGCTCGGCGGCTGGGCCGGTCGTCGGTTTGTGGTGGTGGGGGGCACGTCATGGCCTCCGGCAGTGGGGGGATGGGGCGGACGAAGCAGGCGAGAGCGAGTCAGTTCGGGTGGATTGGCGCGGCGACGCGGGGCTGTGCGGCGGGACGGCCGCGGCTGAGCAGGTCCCGGGCGAGGCGATCGACCAGGGGGAACCGTGCGGACGAGACGATCCGCTGCGCGACCTGACCGTCGTAGAGAGATTGGAACTGCTTCTCGGCCGACGAGGGCGCGAACGGCGGGGCGGCGTGGTTGTTGTCGCGGAGTTGCTTGAGCAATGGCTGGATGAGCGCGATCGCGACGAACTGCTCGGCGCCGGACCGGGCGCTCTGCTCGGGGGTCTTTGGCTCGGTCTCGCGAGAACGCGAGAGCACCGCCGCGAACTCCTCGCGGGAGACCTCGCTCCGACCGCGGGGAAACAGCGCGGAGTCCAGCCGCTGGTCGAGGGCTGGGGTGGTCAGGGGTTGTCTCTGGATCGCGGTGGTCATGGCGAATCCGATCGGAACAGGTCTCAATCCCCCGTCAGGTCATCGCTCCGCCGCGGCCGCTCAGTCCCGGACGAATCGTGCGTGCAATCGACCGGTCCTGTGGATCTCCGCGAGCAGGTCGATCTGTTCGAGCACGGGGATGTTGAGTTGCTTGAACGCCTCCAGCAGGTCCTGGATCCTCGCGCTCTCGGCGCCCGTGGTCGTCGTGCCGACCGCGGCCCAGTTGGTGGTGGTGATCAGCGGGTCCAGCGGCGTGGGCGTCGGCGGGGGCGTGGTGGTCGTGATGACCAGCCGCTCGCTCCCGATCGTGACCGCCGAGATCTCGACATCGCCGGTCACGATGATCGTGCCCTTGCGCTCGTTGACGATCACCTGGGCCGGGAGGTCCATCAACGAGGGGCTGAACCGCTTGGTCAGCACGCTGGCGATGAAGTTTGACGGTGTGCCCCGTTCGTGCTCGGGGATCGTCACCCGCACCACGGTGTCGTCGATCGGCGTAGCGATCTGGTTGGCGTTCTCGTCGCTGTTCTCGAGGTCGGCGGTGATCCCGTTGATCTCGCTGGCGATCATGCGCGTCGTCGTGACCGATCGGAAGTGCGGCTCGACGATGAGGTCGAACGTGTCGGTGATCGGCGTGCGACGCTTGATGTCCTTGATGAGGTGCAGGCCGTTCCGGATCCGCCCGGTCGTCGGCGAATCGGCCTCGATGATGATGGGCCCGGCGGCGAACCCGTACACGGGATCGGGATGGTTCGGCAGCGGGTGCAGCATGGGGCTGATGACCAGCGTGCCGTTCTTGAGGCTGCTGGCGCTGTGCGAGACCTGCACGAAGACATCGAAGCGGTCGCCCTTGCGCCCGCCTGTCTCGGGAATCTCGGCCGAGAGCGTGACCAGCGCGGCGGATTTGCCCTTGGCGAGGTTGGAGAGATCGTCGGTCAGCAGCCCGCCATTCTCGTAGATCTTGGCCAGGGGCCGTGCCACCACGAGTTCCGCCGCGCTATCGCCGGTTTTCTGCAGGCCGGTCACGATCCCGACGCCGCGGAGGAGCGATGAGGCTTGCCCGTCGATGCGCACCAGGTCCTGGATGCTGATCGCGGGGTTCTCTCGCCGCGGCCGCTCGGGGGCCGTCGGAGCAGGGACCGCCGGCGCGCCCGGAGCCGGTGCCTGCGCAACAACCGCCGAAGCGAGCGCAAAGACCGCAAGGATCAGGGTGAGCGTGCGAGTCATGGGAGGCTTCCTGCCTTGTTGCGGAGGACATCCACGTTCCACGCGGAGTTGAGCAACCTGCGTGCCGCGATGGGAGACCGCCAGCGCGGTCAGAAGTTGAAGAAGAAATCGAAGAACCGGGGGATCAGGCCCTTCTCCGAGGCCCGCTTGACCTGGCCCTCGTTGTCGATGCGGATCGTCAGGTCGGCGAGTTGGCTCGACTGCACCGTGTTGTTCTTGGTGATGTCTTCGCTGCGGCAGGTTCCCGACAGCACCAGCGTGTAGATTTCCTCATCCTGCTGGCGCGACTCCTTCGCTTCCACGACGAGCAGCCCGTTGGGCTTGACATCGACGACGCGCCCGCTGACGCGTGCCGTCAGCGTGTCTTTTCGTTCCATCGTGCCCTCGCCCTCCCACTTGTCGTCGGATTTCACGCCGACCTTGGCGGGCAGTTGCGAGGCGGGGTTGTTGCGGAGCTGGGCCTCGATCAGCGCTTCGAGAGACGGGAAGGCCGAGAGTTCGGCGGAGAAGTCGTAACTCTTGTCGGTGTCGAGTTTCTGCTTGAGTTTGGCCGCGCTCGATTCGTTGATGATGATCTCGATCTGGTCGTGCTTCTGATAGGTCCGGGGTTTGGGGGGCACGACGGCGAAGAGGCTCATGGACTGGAGCTTCTCGGCCGCCGAGCCGGAGGCGGGCGCCGTGACCAGCGCGGGCGCGGCGGGGGCCGTGGACGGGGAGGCGGATGGGAGCGCGCCGTTGGCGATCGCCGGCGGAGATGGGGGCGTGCTGGTGACGGCGTCTTCCATCAGGCTCTGGCCGAGCGCGCGACCACCCGTGCAGGCGCCGAGCATCGCGGCCAACGGGATCGTCCACCTTCGCAGTTGGGTATTCATCGTCGTGCTGTCCCTCTGGAGTTGCGTGCTGACTTCGCCGCGAACCCACCCTGCGCCGACGCCACAACCACCGCGCGGCCGGGCCCGGACATCCGGGCCGTGATCGGCGCTTCCGACATCTCGAACTTCAACTGAACGATCTCGCCGTCGCGAGCCGAGGCCATGGCCCGCGCCTGGACCTTGACGACCACCGATCCGCTGAGACAGTGGACGATCACCACATCGCCTCGCTTGCACGCCAGCGGCGGAGCGATGTCCTCGGCCTCGATGATCTCGCCCGCGTTGATCCGCTTCTGCGCGGTCGCGGCCACAACCTGCCCGATCGTGACCGGCGGCCGCGCCGGGGGCGCGGTCCATTGCTCGACCTGGTTGACCTGATCCGCCGTGATCGCCCGGCCTCGATCCAGCGTCTCCGACGCCACGATGACGCTCCGGTAGACCAGCGCGCTCACCTGCATCGTGCGGGAGAGCGAGACGCGCTCGCCGTCATAGAGCGTGACGGTGACGGGCAGTCTCGAGGAGGTGCCCAGCCCGCCGGGTGAGACATCGACCTGCCGCGCTCCGACCAGGGTCGCCAGGACCTCGGCATCCGCCGGATCGAACGCGAGTTGGATGCGGTCGGGCGTGACGCCGTACACCGCGGCCAGGCGAACCGCGACCTCCGCCTTGATCGTGCGGAGTCCGTCGGTGTCGATCGTCTCCATTCGTGCCGCGGGCCGGTTCGCGGCCGCGCGATCGGCGCCCACGCTCTCGCGCGTGCTCAGGCGTGCATCGGTGAACCGCACCGTGCAGGTTCCGCCGTGCAGCGAGACCCGTCCCCAGTTCGTTCCGCCGAGCGCGCGGTCCAGGGCGTCGCGGACCTCGGCGACTTCGACCTTCAACCAGCCGGTGCTCTTCGCGGCCTCGGTTTCCGGGACGATCACCGTCCGACCGAACTCGGACTCGTTCTGGCCCGCGATCTCGGCGATGTCCGCCAGGCGCACTTCCTGCGCATCGGGCGAAAGCCGTGCGCTCGTGCGCAGCGAGATGGTGGTTTGACCCGGTGCGGCGGAGGCGAGGCCGGCGAGGCAAGCCGCGGCGAGGCGGGCGAGCGAACGTGCCGATGAAAGCCGCAGGGTCATGCCCGTCCAGACGCAAGCCGCGTGCCGCGCGGATCGAGCGCTGAGCCGGCGCGGGATCAGGCCGACTAACGGCGGAGCTGCGCGATCGTACGGAGCGATTCGTCGGCCGCGCGGATGGTGTTCGAGTTCATCTCGAAGGCCCGCTGCACGCGGATGAGGTTGATGAGCTCGGTCGTCGGGTCGACGTTCGAGCTCTCGTAGTAGCCTTGGATGATCTCACCGAAGGCGTCTTCGCTCGGGTTGCCGTCGATCGGCGGCCCGCTCGCGCCGGTCTCGGCGAAGAGGTTCTCGCCGAGCGACTTGAGGCCCGTGGGGTTGACGAAGTTGCTGATCTGGATCTGCGTCACCAGTTCGGGCTCGGCCTGGCCCGGCCGCTCGACGAAGATCTGCCCGCTCGAATCGATCTGGATGTCCGTCACGTCGCCGTCGATGGTGACCGGCGGGTCGAGGCGGCGGCCCTGGTCGGTCGCCAGCACGATCTCGCCGTCGGAGTTGAGCGTGAACTGCCCGGCACGGGTGTAGGCGATCCCGCCGGGGCCGAGCGAGTCCTGCACGGCCACGCGGAAGAACCCGTTGCCCTCGATCATCATGTCGAGCTTGTTGCCCTTGATCGGCGAGCCCTGCTCGAAGCTGAGCTGCGTGCCCGAAACCCGCGTGCCCAGGCCGATGTACAGGCCCGTCGGGCGCTGGTCGTCGTTGGCGTTGCGCACGCCGGGTTGAGCCTTCTCGAGATAGAGCAGGTCCTGGAAGTTGGCCCGGCTGGCCCGGAACCCCGCGGTGTTCACGTTCGCCAGGTTGTTCGAGATCACGTCCATCGCCGTGTTCAGCGCGGTGAGACCCGAAGCGGCGGATTGCAGTGCGATGATCGCCATGGTGTTCCCGTTTCCTGTTACGCCGTCGCGCGTCCGAGCCCGTTGATCATCCGTCCGGTGAGCTCATCGTGGATCGAGAGCATCCGCCCGGTCGCGGTCACAGCGCCCGTCGCGCTCTGCACGCGCATCATGGCGTCGATCGCGTCCACCGCAGACTTCTCGACACTCCCCTGCACCACATCGCCCGTGGCATCGCGCAGGTTCTCCGCCGCGGAGTTCGGGAGGGCGTACATCCCCTCGCCCTCCTTGCGCAGAAGTTGCCGGTTCGGCACATCCACGAGCCGCAGTCTGGCCACCGCCGTGTCGCCCTGGTAGATCGTACCGTCGGAGTCGATCTCGATCGGGATCGACCGATCCAGACCGATGTGGCGCCCTGAATCGTCGAGCACGGGCTTTCCGCCGGCGACCGTGACCAGCGTTCCCTGCGAATCGAGCGTCAGCCGTCCGTCGCGGGTGAGCCGGATCTGATCGCCGCTCGCGCTGCGACCTCCTCCCGAAGACACGGTCAGGAATCCATCGCCACGGATCGCGATATCCAGCGGGTTCCCCGTTCGTTCGAGCGCGCCCTGGGTGAAACTCGTGCGCGTCGGTCCCAGCAGCACGCCAGCGCCCAGACGCTCCAGAAGTTTGTTCGCGGGCAGGTTGAACAACCGGTCTTCGACGCGCGCCGCCTGCCGCGGAACCGTGAAGGCCATGTCGGCCTTGAACCCGACGGTCTCGATGTTGGCGAGGTTGTTCGAGGCCACCTCCTGCCGGAACATCGCCGTGAGCATCCCCGCCGCGGCCAGGTTGTAGCCGTATTCCACGCTCATGGCGCCGTCTCCCGCAGCAGCCCGGCGGCCTGGGTGCTGGCCAGCGGTGTCCGACGGAAGCCATCCGCCATGTGCATCGCCGCCGCGGCGCGGGCGACGGCCAGGAGCCTCAGCCCGAGCGCCTGATCGGCCGGGAACTTCGAGGCGAGTGACGCCAGTGCGCGCGTCAGGTCAGGGTTTGCGCTGGCGGCTGAATCCGTCGATGTGGCTTCCTGCTCGATCGGCACGATTTGCGCCTCCCGAGTCGGTCGGGCAGCGCCCGAACCGGCTCGCTTGGGAGAATCGCAATCGCCGTGCCGCGCCTCAGGGCTTCGAGCAGCCCCCGTGCGACTTCCCGCACGGGCAGCACCCTCCGCCGATCGAATGCGACCGGCCTTTGGGGTCGGTGCCCGCGCCTTGGGCCGCAAACGTCGAATGGACACGCGTGAAGGTGCGTCCGCGTCCTTCGGGGTCTTCGACCGGCTTGTCGGCCTCGCTCATGGGCCTGAGCAGCTCGATCGTGCTTCCGTCGGCCTGGCAGGTGTACTCGTAGATGGGCATGGCGGGGCCTCGAACTCCGATGGCGGAATGATCGTCAGCAGGTCGATGGTACGCGGCCGCTCACGAGCCGATGACGTACCCCGTGGGCGCGAGGGCGGCGTTGACGGCCCGCAGGTGCTTCTCGTACCCGGCGCGGCCCATCAGGCCGAACGTGGCCTGCTTGCCCAACTCCACCGCCGGCTGGTCGTAGGCGTCGATGTTCAGCAACAGCCCGGCGTACGCCGTGACCATCTCCCAGAGGTAGATGAACTGGCCGACGTGGAAGGCGTCGAGCTTGGGGAAGCGGATCGTGAAGTTCGGCCGCTGACTCTCGAGCAGCGCATACTCGGTCGCACGCTTTTCGGCGTTCAGCAGGGTCGCCATGCTCTTGCCTTCGAGGTACGCGATCGCTTCGACGCCGAGCCCGGTCGGGATACGCACATCCCGGCTCGCGAACCCCGCATCCTCAAGTTCCACGAAGCAGAACACCTTGTCGTTCGGTCCTTCGCGGTAGAGCTGCACCTGCGAGTGCTGGTCGGTCGTGCCGAGCGCCTTGATGGGGGTGAACCCCGCGTACACCGTGTCGCCCTGCAGGTCGCTCTTCTTGCCCAGGCTCTCGGCCCAGAGTTGGCGGAACCAGTCGGCCAGCAGGTACAGCCCGTTGGCGTAGGGCATCATCACGTGGTTGACCTTCCCCTTGCGGGTCCCGAGTTCGACCAGCAGGAATGCGATCATCGCGGCCGGGTTCTTGAGGAAGTTGTCGCGGGTCGTGGGCTCATCCATGCTCGCCGCGCCATCCAGCAGCCCCTCGATGTCGATCCCGCACATCGCCGCGCTGAACAGGCCGACGGGGCTGAGCACGCTGAACCGGCCGCCAACGCCGTCCGGGACGGGTAACGTCGAGTATCCTTCGGAGTTGCAGATCTGACGCATCGTGCCCTTGGCGGGGTCCGTGACCGCGACCACGTGCTCCGGTCCCTTGCGGCCGTGCTTCTTGAGCAGGTCGCGGATGACCATGAACTGGGCGGCGGTCTCGGCCGTCTCGCCGCTCTTGCTGATCACGTTGAACAGGGTCCGTTCCAGTTTGGGATCGGTCGCTTGGCACAGCTCAAGCACCGAACTGAAGTAGTACGGATCGACATTGTCCACGATGAACAGCCGGGGAGCGGATCGCTTTCCCGCCGCCGACCGGGGGTCGTGGAGGTTGTAGGTTGACGGGTTCAGCGCGCCTTGGAGGGCGATGTTTCCGAGCGCCGAACCCCCGATTCCCAAGACTACGAGGTTGTCGAACTTCCCGCGCATCCGCTCGACCAGTGGTTTGATCGCCCCCAGATGATCTGAGCGCATCGGGTCCCGGTGCAGGTCTCGCCATCGCTCCCAGCCACGGCCGCGGCTCTCGTTCAGGCGCCGGGTCAGCCCGGACAGGGCCTCGCGAGCCTCCCCCGAAGCGTCAAGGTCGGCGGGATCAACCCCGTGCGGGCCGACGCGATCGGACAGGCAGTTGGCGTAGTCGAGGGTGAGCATGGGTAAGCCTCGTGATCTGGAGAAGCCGCCAAAACACCCGCCCGTGTCCTCAATCGGATCAAATCAACCTCGCCGATAGGCAATTCGAGCGAAGATTACCCACATTCCACCGTCAATCCCTTGCAACTTGCCGCGGCGTTCGGGTAGCTTGAGTGTATCGAGGCGAAGCCGCGTGTGTGCAGACCCGCCGATCAGCAGAGAGAAGTCCGAGCCGACGGATCTCACGCTTCATGGTGCCGCAAGTATCGCCCGGACGGCCCCTGCACGGGCTTGAGACCGCGGCTTGACCCGCTTGACGGTGCGGAGAATCGCCGGAGGCCACAAACTTCCTTCCCGCCCTGTTAGATTCATGGTTCGGGCTCGCAGTTGATATCGAGAGAGACTCGCGGCGGTTTGGCCACGTCCGGAGTGGGACTGGCCCGCGGCGAGAGAGTGATGCGTAGTGAGGAGAGATTGAACATGGTTTCTCGCGTTTTGTCTGTTTTGGCCGTCGTCGGCACGGCTTCGCTGTGCCTCGCGTCGTCGTTCCCGGGCAACCCCGCGGACATGTACCTGACTTCCGATATCGCCAACGAGGTCTACCAGTACGAACGGACCTCGCCCTGGGCCTATGTGCCGGGGACGTACGCCGGGACCGCCAAGCCGCAGGTGTTCAGCAACGCCAGCCAGGTCCAACCGATCGGCATGTACCTCGGGTGCGTGGCCGGCCCTGCCCAGAACTTCTACCTCGGCGGGTTCAGCGACCTGACGGTGATCGATTCGGTGACCGGCGCGTACATCTCAACGTTCGCGACCGGCCCACGCATCGGCCCGGCGACCGCGCCCAACGGAAACATCGTCGTCGGCGGCCCGACCGGTTCGGTGGAGTACACGCCCGGCGGCGCGTTCGTCCGCACCGTTCATGCCAGCGGCAACGGGTACAACCTGCACGCGTTCGACGGGAACCTGATGTACACGTCGAACTGGGCCGGCTCGTTCGGCTTCGCGATCAAGCAGAACTTCTTTGCGAGCGGCTTGTCGGCCGGTCCCGACATCGCGTGCCCCTTCGAGCCGCAGAAACTCGCCATCGGACCTGACGGGGCCCTTTACGCCGCGAACCTGTACCAGGCCTCGACCTCACTCCCGGCGGGCGTGTACCGCTACTCGGGGAGCGCGTGGACGCTGTTCGCCGATGGCGAGGTCAACACGGGCACCGGCCCGCACGGCTTCGCGTGGGATCCCGTGAGCCTGGACCTGTACCTGGCGTTCCAGACCGGCGAGATCGAGCGCTACAACGGCATCACCGGCGTGTACCTCAGCCAGATCGACATTGTCCCGACCAAGCTCACCGATCTGCTTTTCAAGCAGGTCGTGCCCGCGCCCGGCGCGGCCGGCCTTCTGGCGATCGGCGGGCTGCTGGTCGCGCGTCGCCGCCGGAACTGATCCCGTTTCTGTCTGCTCAATCCATGCAACACCCGTGTCGGCCGGCGGGGCTTAGCGCCGGCCGACGCTCTTTATCACCATGCCGGATCGCCGCCGGCGTGCGGCGCCCACGCGAGCACGACCGACCGGACGGCGATGTTGGTCTTCTTCGGCTTGAGCGAGATCTTCTCCAGTTCCGCGGCGACCTCGGAGGACTTGACACCGAGGGCGGCGATCTCCTCCTGGAAGCGGGCGTCCATCTCGTTCAGTTGCTGGGCGATCGCTTCGACATTCTCCTCGGCGCGCCCGACATCCGAGGCTTCCTTCGCCGATCGGCTTACGCCGCGTGCCGCGGTGGCGGCTCGCGAGACGGTGCCCGAACTGAGCGTCTTGCGGCCGAAGAACGCCCCGAGAATCGCCGTGCCGACCGAGAGCGCGGTGCCGAGTTTGGCGGAGGTCGATTGCTCCTTCTGGACCGCCACGGCCTGCTCGGCGCGACGCTTCCGATCCTCCAGCGCGGCGAGTTTGGGGGCGTACTTGACCCGCAGTTTTTCCTTGGCCTCGTCGCACTGCTCGCGGGCCACCTGATCGAGCCGCGCGCGGAAATCCCGCTCGCTCTCGCCCGGCCTGCTGACCTCGCGCATCGCCGCGTTGCGGAACAGATCGAGCCGCGCGGTGCGAAAGACCGAGTCGGCGAACTGCCGCTTCCAGGCCTCGTAGGACCTGGCCCTTGTCGCCTCGGGCGGTACCGCGGCGAAGCGAGCGCCCGGGATGGGCTCGCGTTCGAGATCGCTGTCGGCGATATCGGTCGCGGTCGCGTGCTCCCAGTCGATCGTCACGGGACCGTCGCCGATCGGCACGAGCGTTGAGCACACGTCCTCGGTCTCGATCTCGGCCTTGGCGTCGGAGTAGTACACCTTGGCGCATCCGAGCAGCATCGGGCGGTACTCGATCTCGCCGGACGAGCGCGCGGGGATGAAGTACTGCGGGACATCGGGGGGCAGCGAGGGTCGGGAAGCAAGAACCGGGGAAGCCGAGGGGGTGGTGCGCTCGGCAACGGGCGGTTCCACGCCCCGAGACCCGGGTTCGGGTGCTCCAGCGTCGAGTTGCCTGATCTGCTCGCGGGTCAACGGTCCGCGCAGGTAGGACATCGCCCACCGCGTTTCGAACACCACCGGCCCGTCGTCGTGCACGTTGTTCATGAGGAAGATTCGAGAGCCCAGCCGCGAGAGCAGCCTGTCGCAAGCGGCGCGATCGAAGCCGCCGGCCGCGTTGGCCGCCGCGCCTTCGAGCCCGTCGAGCACGCGGGCCTTGTCTCGCTCGGTCTGGAGCCGTCCGATGAACCACGTTCCGGCGTTCGAGAGGCCCTTGTAGTCGAGGTCGACCGGGTTCTGGGTCGCGACGACGACGCCCATGCCGAGCGCCCGGCCCTGCTTCATCAGCGTGAGCAGCGGTCCCTTGCTCGGCGGGTTGGCGGTGGGCGGGAAGTACCCGGCGATCTCGTCCATGTAAAGGATCGCACGAAGGCTTGATGTGCCGCTCTGCGTGCGGACCCATCCGAGTGTCTGGTTGAGCAGCAACGAAACGAAGAACATCCGCTCCGCGTCGTTGAGGTGCGCGATCGAGAATATGGCGACGCGGGGTTTGCCGCGCGGCGAGCGGAGCATCGCGCCGATGTCGAGCGGCTCCCCGTCGATCCAGCGGGAGAACCCCGGCGATGCGGCGAGGTTGTTGATCGCCATCGCGAGCGAGAACCGGTCCTTGGATGGATAGAACGTCTCGAGGTCCATCACCCCCACGCGCTGCACCGGCGGCTTCTGGATGCGCTCGATCAGTCCGGCAAGGTCAACGCCCTTGCCGCCCGCCCAGGCCTCGCCCAGGATGGTGCTGAGCAGGATGTGCTCGCGCCCGGTCATGGGGTCTGACTCGATCCCGGCCAGCGCGAGCAGGCTCATGGCCGTGCTCGACACGCGCTCGCGGAAGGCCTCGGTGTCCTCGATGACCGCTGGAGGCGGAGGGTCGAACGACCTGAGCACCGAGACGGGCATCCCCGCGCTCGAGCCGGGGGTGTACACGGCGAACTCGGCCGCGTCGCGCAGCCGCTGGATGCGTGCGCCGTCCTGTCCCCAGTCGGCCAGGCCTTTCTTCCAGAGCGAGGCCTGCTGCGCGGCGAAGTCGTCGGCGCTCAAGCCCTTGCGCTGGGCATCCTCGGCGTTCACCCACGGCGCGAAGTCCGCGGGTTCGAGGTTGGGAAACGTCAGCAGCAGGTTCGTGAGGTCGCCCTTGGGATCGATCACGATCGCGGGCACACCGTCGATCGCCGCCTCTTCGAGAAGGCCGATGCACAGGCCGGTCTTGCCGCTGCCGGTCATGCCGACGCACACGGCGTGGGTGACCAGGTCGCGCGAGTCGTAGAGCAGCGGTTGATCTCGGCGCGTCCGGGCATCGAGGTCGTACTCGCGACCGAGGTAGAACACGCCGAGGCGCTCAAAGTCCGTGGGAGTGGGTGTGGGCATGGCTGAGAACTGTTGGCGGTGGACGGGAGGGGTGACTACACTCGGGCGTGCCCGTTCAAGCGGGCCGGGGAGCCGGGCCTATGGCCAAGAAGAAATCAAACGTATCCACAACGACGCCCGCCGCGGCGTTGTCCACGAAGCCGAACGGGTCTGCTGGGCGGCTGTCGGCCATCGAACTCAAGCCATCGCAGGAACAGATCCGGTGGCGGGCGTACGAGTTGTACTGCAAGCGTGCGGCGAGCGGCATGGCGGGCACTCCTGACGGCGACTGGCAGCAGGCCGAGCGCGAGCTCACTCGCGCTTGAGCGGATCGGGCCGCAGCGGATCGACGCGGGGATGTGGTGACCGCGCGGAGCGGGCCTTCCACGCGGCCCGCAGCGTGCCGAACGCCCAGTAGCCGATAGCGAGCGCGGGCCCGATGGCCACCAGCGCGATGAGCAGCCTGCGGCTCGGGAAGAAGTGCATCAACGCGAGCACGCACAGGCCGAACGCGACCACCGCGGGCGGCACGAGCCAGGGCGAGGTGCGCGCGGCGACCGAGTCGGCCCTCTGGGCGATCGCGCGGGTCTGTTCCTTCATGCGGTTCAGCAGCCGCCGGGCCCAAATGAACTCGGTCGCGAGGATGGTCAGGCCCAGAAGCACGATCGGGATGCCCCCCGGCCCCGGCAGCGGCCCGACGACCGCGATGCCGACCAGCGCGATGCACGAGCCGATGATGAGGATCACGGCCTTGCGGAAGTTGCGGCGCGAGATATCCACCGCGTCGGTGAGGTCCTCGAGCGGGCTGGGGCGTTGTGCCGGCGGCCGCTGGAGTTCGTGTGGGCGCAGGCGGTAGCGCAGGGCCGAGGCGCCGATGCCCAGCGCGACCACGCCCGCGACGATCGCGAGCGTGACGAGGGTCGGCGCGGCGCCGTAGTACGCGGCATCGCGGCTGACCAGGAACATCTTGCCCGCGATGGCGAGCATGACGAACATGACCGAGAGGCGCAGATAGCGGAACCGGCCGAGCACGCCGGCCAGCGCGAAATAGAGCGAGCGGAGGGCCAGCAGCGCGAAGGTGCTCGCGGTGAACGCCAGCAGGGGGTCGCGGGTCACGCTGAACAGCGCGGGCACGGAATCGACCGCGAAGGTGAGGTCGGCGATGCACGAGACCAGCGCGACGACGGCGAGCGGCGTGAGGCTGAGCCGGCCGTCTTCGACCGCGAACAGGCGCAGGCTGTAGCCCTGATCGCTGATGCGGAACATGCGCCGGACGGCGCGGACCAGGAGCTTGCGGTCCAGGTCGGTGTGCTCGTCGGGACCCAGCAGCGTCCGGAGCATGGCGACCACGAGCACGCCGCACAGGACCCACTTGATCCACTCGTACTGACCGAGCAGCCAGGCGCCTCCGAGGATCATGCCCAGCCGCACGACCAGGGAGATGATCGTGTTCCAGAAGAGCGTGCGTGCGACGAGGTTGGAGGGGATCTTGAAGTGGCGGAGCAGCAGGGCGGCGATGGCGATGTTGTCGAGGCTGAGCGCGAGTTCGACGACGTAGGCGGTGACCCACTGAACCCAGGCGTGGTCGCCGTCGAGGTCGTTGGGCCGTGGCCCGATCGCTCCGGCCAGAGCTTCTTCGAGGTTGAGCCAGTTCTTCTCGTAGACGTACCAGACGAGCAGGCTGAACCCGAGTGCGGAGAGCACCCAGAGGCTGAACGAGAGAAGGGCCTCGACGGTGGTGACGCTGCGGGGCCGGCGCGTGATGAGGCCGAGGTCCACCACGACCAGCACGCCCACGAGGACCAGGAAAGCCATCCAGAGCCAGATCATCGTCGTTCGGCCGGAGAGTAGGGTGAGGCGGGCGCGGATGGAGCCGGCGGCGGGAGAGTGGTTGGGAGCCGGAGCGTGCGGATATCAGTGATTGTCGGCGCGGGGCGCGGGCTCGGGGTGCTCCGCGGCAAAGACCAGCGAGGCGATGACCCCGAGAGCGAGCGAGCCCACGATCACGCCGAGGCTGAGGGCGGTGGGGACGTGGATGGAGTGGTCGGGCAGCCACGAGACCGCGCCCTCGCCGACCCACCGGCTGAGCTTGCGGGCGTGGTGGGCGTTCTCGACGAGCATCTTGACACCGACGCCGGCGAGGATGACCGCGAGGCTGAAGTGCAGGTGGTGGAACTTGCCGACGAGGCTGGCGAGCGCGAAGTAGAGCGAGCGCAGGCCCATGATCGCGAAGACGTTGGAGGTGAAGATCAGGAAGGGATCGCGGGTGATGCCGAAGATGGCCGGGATGGAATCCACGGCGAAGATGACATCCGTGAACTCGACGATGATCAGGACCAGGAAGAGCGGGGTTGCGAAGCGGCGGCCGTCGATCCGCACGAAGAACTTCTGCTCGTGGTAGGCGGTGGTGACGGGAATGACCCGTCGGATCCAGCGGATGATGCGGCTCTTCTCAGGGTCGAACTGCTCGTCGGAGGGTTTGAGCAGCTTCACGCCCTGGAGCAGCAGGAACGCGCCGAAGAACAGAAGCACCCACTCCCACCGGCGGACGATCTCGCTTCCGAGGCCGATCATCAGGCCGCGCATGACCAGCGCGCCGAGGATCCCCCAGAAGAGCACGCGGTGCTGGTGCTTGGCGGGGACGGCGAAGAAGGTGAACAGCAGCGAGATGACAAAGATGTTGTCCACCGAGAGGGAGTACTCGGTGAGCCAGCCGGCGAAAAACTCGCCGGCGGCGCGGAGGCCGAGGCGATGGTCGGAGTAGGTCTTGGGCTCGACGGCGTGAGGGGCGGAATCGACCTGGACGAGCGTGTTGGAGGCGACGACCTCGCGGTAGCGGGAGCCGATGCCGAGCCAGTCGTGGGCGTAGATGAAGTAGACCGCGACGTTGAAGAGCAGGGCGAGGGTGACGAAGAAGAGCACCCAGCGCATGGCCTCTTTGCCGGAGACGACGTGCGCCTTGCGGTTGAACACGCCCAAGTCGAGCGCGAGCATGACCAGCACAAACGCGATGAAGCCGATCCAGAGCCAGACCATGGGAGACCAGTCCTTCCGATTCGGGCGGTCGGGGCGGCCGCATCACGAGAGCGGGGCCCGAGCGCTCGGGTTGGACGTTGGTCTTGCGCTCGCGCGGCGTGAAACAGCCGATGCGCTCCACGGAACCGGGGGTGTGGCCCCGTCTTGACGATTCCGCGGCCCGCCGGACAGGTGGCGGGTGGCTACTCCCCAACTGGAAGCGGGAAGAGAGTAGCGGGCGAGCGGAGGGGGTCAACTGAGGATGTCGGGGTGATGAGGTGGGGGGGTGTCCGTGTGGAGAGGCGGGATGTCGGGGTGAAGGGTGGGAGGGAGGAGGGGCATCGAAGGCGCCCGCGTCGGAGACGCGGGGTACCCCGAGGCGGGGGAGTCGTGCGTCGGCAGAGATGCCGATGCCGCTAGCAACCGCTGAAGTAGGCGGCGAGGAAGTCGAAGAGGTCCTGGACGGAGTTGGCGCCGCCGCTGTCGTTGGTGTCGGCGCAAGGGTCGCCGGAGAAGTAACCGAAGAGGAAGTCGAAGATGTCCTGGACGGTGGGGGGTGCTCCGGACTTGTTGTAGTCGCCGCGGCAGCAGGGGGAGGTGGTGGAGAAGGGGGTGCAGACGGTGCCCAGGCCCGCGAAGGAGCGGTTGGGGCCGGTGCATGCGGTGGGGGTGGTGATGCCGCAGTGTGATCCGCAGCAGCACGCGCCGGTGGTTGGGCCCGGCTCAACGACGATGGTTCCCTGCCCCCGATCGCCCTGGTAGCCGTCAAACTGGATGTAGTAGCGCGTCCCGGCGAGCAGGTTGAGCTCGAGTTCCGGGTCAGCGCCCCAGAGCCCGTGGAGCTGGGCGTCGTCGTTCGCGCCGACCTCGGCGAACGAGCCGTAGTCGGTGCACACGCCCACGCGATAGACCGCGAGCTGGCCGTTCATGTGATCGTGGCCGGTGTGGGTTCCGAGGTGGATCGAGTACATGCCGGTGCTGGGGGGCACGAAGTGGTACCAGACGGAGTTCTGGATGGCGGTCTCGTCGGCGCACCAGCCGTTGGTCGAGTTGCACCCGTCGAGCGGGCCGGTTCCCGCTCCCGGCGAGACCTCGCCGGGCTGCGCGGTGGCGCAGAAGTTGTCGAAGTCGGCGGGGATCCCGAGGAGCAGCGGCGTGGAGTTGCACGGGTTGTCGTTGACCGGGGGCGTGCCGATGTAGACCTCGACCACATCGGACATGGCGTCGCAGCCGTTGCTGTAGGCGACGCGAGCGCTGTACTCGCCTGAGGTGTTGGCGAGGAACGAGGGTTGCGTAGCGCCGGAGATGGGGAGGCCATCGCGGAACCACTGGTAAGAGACGATGGTCGCGCCGGGGGGCGGGGAGGCCACGGCCTGGAGCAGGACGCCCTGGCCGACCGCGCACGCGACGCGCGGCCCCGGGGCCGCGTACGCGACGGGCGGGCTGGGGCGGATCGATCGCGGGATGTAATGGTAGTTGTTCCCGCCGAGGACGTTCTGGCCCTGCGTGGCCGTGACGATGAGGTCAAACGTGGTGTCGTCATCTGAGCAGGGCGCGGGGACCTGGCCCTCGCCGAAGCGCATGTTCACCAGGAACTGCTCGTTGAACGCGACCGGGAGGCCGTCGATGGAGGCGTCCGGGCCGAGGATGAGCAGCGTGTTGGCGGCGGGACCGATCTCGATGGCGTTGCCCATGCTCCCGTTCTGACGCCAGCGCCCGAAGAGGACCGAGCCCAGGTCGATGGAGATGTTGGCGTGGCGGAAGATCGAGTCGTCGGCCTGCGCGGCGGGCACGGAGAACCGCAGGCTGAGCAGGTTTCCGAGCGTGCTGATGTTCCGCACGAAGACGGCGAAGTTGTTGGTGATGTTGTCCACCACGGTTACGTTCTTCCAGGCGATCTGGTTGCTGTTCTTGACGTTCTGGCCAACGCTCACGTTGACGGCCTCGCCGGTGATCGGGTCGGCCGAGTTCGGCGTGGCCTCGAATCGGGCCAGCAGGCAGAAGTGGTTGCCGGCCGAGCCGCCGGGCACGGGGATGTCGAGCCAGTGGAACTGCGCGACATGCTCCCGCCCGGCGGAGATGCTGGTCAGCGTGACGGGCGAGGTCGAGACCTCGGTGAAGTTGGTTGGCCATGTGAGCCCGACGGAAGCGTTGGCCCAGTAGACATGGAGTTGTCCGCTGACGGTGGTGCAGCCGCGGTTCCGGACCTTGACGTAGATGTACGGGCGGTTGGCGGGGAGGGCGGCGTATTCGGGGTTCTGGTGCTGGTGCTCGTTGAGGTAGCGCGTCGAGCCGACGGGTGTCGCCGCGCTGTTGCGCACCCAGATGTCCTTGCTCTGCCAGAGGACCGAGCCGGTCTCATTGTTGGGTTCGTTTGCGACATCGGCGTCGGAGTCGCGCATCCAGGCATCGGCGATGCCGGCGTCGAGGTTGGTGATCCTCTCGGCGGCGGTGTAGGTGTCGAACGCGGCGCCCTCATCCAGCCCGCACACGCACTGCCAGTCGAACCAGATGTCGTCCACGTGCGCGTGCCAGAGCCAGAAGATGGGCGCGCCCGGGCTCTCGTACCAGCCCATGACACCGCCGATGGCGCCGTGCACGCCGTTGTGGTAGCTGTTCTCCAGCGTCGCCCTGAAACTGGTGAACGGCGTCTGGCTGCACAGGTTTGTCGAGAGGCTGGCCGGCAGCGCGACGTTGGGCGTTGAATCGACCAGCGGGTCGCAGTTGGCGGGATTGCCGCCGCACGCCGCGACCGCGGCGCAGTTGGGGTCGACCCCGCCTCCGACCAGAAACTCGGCCGGGATGGCCGTGCTCGGTACCCACTTGGGCAGCGGCACGAACTGCGGCCGGTTCTGCGAGATCAGGTAGTCCTCCATGCCCTTGATGTAGTCGCGGTGCCAGACGACGAAGCGAGAGGAGCCGTGCTTGTCGGCGGGAGGACACAGGTGACCCTCGATCGCGGTCTTGGTGATGTAGTTGGACATCTGGGTGAAGAGGTCGGCGCGCTGCGCGGCGGTAAAGCTGTAGATGTCGGGCCGATCGCCCGCGAAGGCCGCGGCGGCGGCGAAGACGAGCGAGAAGATCGCGAAGCACGCGGGGCGAATGCTGCCGAGTGGGAGACTGGCCATTGTGGGGCTCCTTGGGGTGACACCGCCTGCGCGGGGCGGTCCTTGCCCTAGGTTCTCACAGATCGCGGTGGAGTCAATCCCACGATCGGGGTAGGGCGTGCGGCAGTCTTCGGTGGCGGATCATCCCCCGGGGTGGGGGGTGCCGAGGATCGAGGCGAGGTGACTGCTCAACGAGCGCGCGAAAGCACGACCAGCCGCAGCGGCTGGTCGTGCTTTGAGTCGGATTCGAGGATGTGTTCAGTCGCGTCCGTGCTCGGGGCCGGAGTCTTCGGCGGTGTCGTCGGCGTGGCCGCGGTCGTGGCGACCGCGATCGCCGCCGCCGGCGCGGGAATCGAGGAGCTTGCGGAGGTACTGGTTCTCGCGGCGCGTGGCTTCGAGGTCAAAGACGAGGTACTTGATGCTGAGGCGGAGGTAGTCGAGCGAGTCCTGGAGCTCGGCGACGGTCTTCTTCATGCGCTTGTGCCGGTCTTGGGTCTCGGCGGCGAGTTGCTGCAAGTGTTCGCGCGCTGGCGAGGGCAGGCCGCCGAGCTGCTGCATGAGGTCGCTGAGTCGGGCCTGCAAGTCCTGCTCGTTCATGGCAACACATCTCCGTTCTTTGGATTGTCTCACCGGATGAGGCTGGTGCCAGCGAAAACCGGCCTGTGGAGGACCGGTGGTCTGGGATCAACCGCCCCGGCGAGGGGACGCACACACCCCGGCATCCGGGGCGGCCCGGGAGCAGGGGAACAACAAGGAACGAGAAACAACCGGCGTTCCCGGTGGCCTGGCACGTCAAGGATGCGGGCTGTCGGGGTGCGATAAGACCCCAAACGTCGGAACCGGGGGCGTTGGGGGCGGGCCGGGGGGCTTCTTATTGGGCGGGTGGGGGAATGGCTGGCCGCGGGGCCGTGCGCGGGCGGTGCCGGGCACGCCGCGTGTTGCCGCGGCTCAACGCATCGCGTCGATGCGTCGCAGCGCCTGCTGCGCGGAGGCTGGAGCCTGCGCAACGGCGCGAGCGAGGGCTGTAGGGTTGGTGCGCTTCATTTCGGTCGCGAGTTTCTTGAGGTGGTTGTCGCGCGCGATGACGAAGGACTCGAAGAAGCGCTCGAGCTCGTGGCGATTGAAACGGGACATAGGGTCGGCGAGACCGGACTGCGCGGCGGCCCAGTCAAGGAGGGATGCGCCGGTCGGCGTGAATCGGTAGAGGGCGAGGGTGGCGAGGAGGCGTCCCTCGGGCGTGCCGAAGGGATCGGTCGCGGCGTCGG
Organism: Phycisphaerales bacterium; assembly: GCA_020846975.1. GTDB lineage: Bacteria > Planctomycetota > Phycisphaerae > Phycisphaerales > UBA1924 > JADLCX01. Next base: position 8,809 of record JADLCX010000089.1, on the reverse strand, counting down.
GGAGTCGGCTCATGACCTCTCGCGGGTCCTTGGCCACGAGCGGGTTGTCGGAATCGAGGGGGCTTGGGGCGGGCTCGGCGTCAGCCGGCTCTGACGCGGATGCGGCGGCAAACGTGGGGAGCGAGGAGGCCGAAACCAGCTTGGCAAAGGCGGTGGAAATGGTCTTGATGCCGGCGCGGTCGAAGCGGATGGTGAGCGACTGGCAGGGTCGGCCTTCGTGCGTTGTGGAGGACGCGGCCGTGACCACCCCCGCGCCCCATTCGGGCTTAGCGGTATGGACAACCTTGTCGCCGAATGACCAGATCTGCTGCGTGAGCGATGTTTCCATGAGCGGACCGAAAGACCGGCGGCGTTGCTGAATCGGCAAAGCCCGACCGGAGGCGTGGGCTGTGGAGGGCCGGGGAGCGCGATCAGGACGCGCAACACCCGGCTCCAGCTCACTGTGCGTGTGGGGCGTGGCCGCGAGCGCGGTGCGCTCGATCGGGCCCACCCATCGGCACAAGCGTAGCACCGATGGGGGGTGTCGGAGCGGGTGGCTGCGGCGTGGTTTGTTTCGCAGTCTGGAGACAAAGGCAACGCGGCGGCGTGGCGGTGACGGGCATGTTTGGAAGGCGGGTGGAGGGTGGGTTGCCGGCTGCCTACCATTATCGCCCCAATCTTCCGGGCGGTTCCCGGCGGAGCGGACATGGGGGGTGTGTTCAACGGTCAGGCGGCCCCGGCCGGCGGCGGCGGAATACCGGGGCGGTTCGAGGAGCTTCGCGGCCCATGATTGAAGCGCTCAAGAGCGACGAGATTGTCAATCGGATCGGTGGTCGGTTCAAGCTTTGCTCGCTGATCCAGCGGCGGATCGTGCAACTGATGGACGGCGCGCGGCCGCTGGTCGAGCGGAATGGGCGGTCGGATCTGGAACTGGTGATCGAGGAGATCGCGCAGGGCAAGATCACGTACGACTTTGACCCGGCGGGCGAGGTGGACCTCAAGAAGATCCTGCCGGACGATCCGCGCGGCCGGTGAGGCCGAGCGGAAGGCGGGCTGACTCAAAGCAGACCATGGCCAAGCGGACCTCAACCGGCAAGGGTGCGGTGGGCGGGGATGCGCCGGGTGGTGTGCTGCGCGGGAAGCGAATCATCGTGGGGGTGACGGGAGGGATCGCGGCGTACAAGACCGCGATGCTGGTGAGCCGTCTGGCCCAGGCGGGGGCTGAGGTCACGGTGGCGATGACGGAGGCGGCGGTGAAGTTCGTCACGCCGCTGACGTTTCAGGCGCTGTCCGGGCGACCCGTGTACACCAGCGCGTGGGAGCATATCGAGTCGAACGATCCGCAGCACATCTCTCTCGCGGGGGCGGCGGATGCGGCGATCATCGCGCCCTGCACGATGGACTGCCTGTCGAAACTGGCGACCGGGCGGACGGATGATGTGGCGACGCTGATCGTGAGCGCGATCGACCGACGAAAAACGCCGGTGCTGCTGGCGCCGGCGATGAACACGGTGATGTGGGCGCAGGCGAGCAATCAGCGGAACGTGGCGACGCTCAAGAGAGACGGCTTCGTGATCGTTGGGCCGAACGACGGATGGCAGGCTTGCCGGAACGTCGGGTCGGGGCGGATGAGCGAGCCGGACGAGTTGTTCGCGGCCCTTACACACGCCCTGGGAGGCTGAGTCCGGCGCCCCGTTGGGGGGAAGCACCGGCTCTATTCCTTCTCGGCGATCAGATCGAACAGCGGCGGCAGTTTGGCGAACGCGCCCGGCGTGCGAGAGAGTTCAGCCCAATCGCGAAGCCACTGTTCGCGGTCGGCTTCGGTGAGCAGGCCGAGCTGGACCAGCACGGGTAGGAAGTTGTACCAGAACGTCTGCGGCCAGTGCCACATGGGTTCGTGAGGCCGGGCGAGGCGTTGGTGGGCTTCGAGGTGCGTGACGCGGAAGCCGTATCGTTCGAGCATCATGGGGAGGCGACCCATGATGTCGGGGTCGCCGCCGCGGAGACGCCAGGATTTTCCGGTGGCGATAACGGCCTTTGTGAACGACTCGTATCGCGGCGCGACGGTCATCGCCTCGTAGTCGAAGTAGTCCTGGACGACGAGCCGCCCGCCCGGTCGGAGGGCGTCGCGCACACCTTCGGCGACGGCTTGCGGATTGCTGACGAAGCAGAAGACCCAGCGGGCGTAGGCGGCGTCGAGATCCCTGCCGCGCAGGGGAGCGAGCGAGCCGGTTTGGTTGAGATCGGCGCGGATGGTGATCGCGGGCACAAGCCCGCGATCGTTGGAGAGCGAGCGGACGTGATCGAGATACGGCTGTGACTCATCCACAGCGACAACCGAGCCGCGCGGTGCTCCGGGCGCCTCCGAAGCGACGATCTGCAGAAGGTCGGCCGTGGCGAAACCGGGGCCGCAGCCGAGGTCCAGAACGTGCGAACCAGGCTGTACGCCGGCGCGCCTCCAGAGCGTGTGGGCGGAATCGGACCAGAGGCGGTGCTGGAGACCCAGACGCGCAAGTTCGGCTGGGTTGGTGCCGAGGACGTACTCAGAGCGGGTTGATCCCAGATGTGGATGATTCGAGCCCATGGGCGAGGATAGGGTGGAAACTTGCGTTTCATCGCCGCGGAGTTAGATTGGAGAAGATGGCCGACCGGTTCGGCGGAGTTGGCGCGATCAAGGACGATGGATGAAGGGAGCGGCCGGCGCGGACCACGGGGCAAGGGGGGAAGTCGGGTCCATGCGTTCGATGAAGCCTAACGCAGAGGGGCACGTTCATGAGCATCCTGCAAGCACCCAAGCACTACAGCCTGATACCGCCGCCGGAGATGAAGCCGACGGGCGGGCGCATCCCGATCTCGCTTGTCGGGATGATCAACCGAACCTCGTTCGGCTTCACGCAGGCCGAGCACCATCGCGCGCTGGCGATGGGACACGCGGCCTACCTGAACGAGCAGCTCAACCACGAGACGATCGACGACTCGACGCTGAACACAAGGCTGGCGGGCGCGGAGTTTCCGACACTGGCAATGACGCCCGAGTTGCTGTCCGCGGTGAACACGTCGGATGTGCAGAACCAGATCATCCGGTCGAGGCTGATCCGGGCGGTGTTCAGCAGGCGGCAGTTGTTCGAGCGGATGGTGGACTTCTGGTCGGACCACTTCAACATCTGGCTGTTCGAGGATGGTATCGCGGGCAATCAGAAGACCTGGGACGATTCGACGGTGATCAGGCCGCACGCGCTTGGGTACTTTCCGGCGATGCTGAGCGCCAGCGCCCACAGTCCGACGATGCTGGACTATCTGAACAACAACACCAACACCGCGACGGGACCGAACCAGAACTACGCCCGCGAGCTGATGGAACTGCACTCGCTGGGCGTGGACGGCGGGTACACGCAGGATGATGTGATCCAGGTGGCCCGGTGCTTCACGGGGTGGACGTACTGGGGCGGCTCGACCAATCCGAGCTCGATCCGTTACACGTTCCGGTTCAACGCCGGCAACCACGACAACGGGCAGAAGATCGTGCTGGGCAACATCATCCCGGCGGGCGGCGGGCAGCAGGATGGGGAGACGGTGCTGCAGATTCTGGCCGCGCACCCCAGCACGGCGAACTACATCGCCAAGAAGATGCTCAGGCATTTCTGGGGCGAGAACCCGTCGGCGGACCACATCGCCTCGATCGCGGCGATCTATACGCGGACGCAGGGCGACATCCGGGCGATGATGCGGGCGGTGCTGAACACGCCGTTCAACCAGCCGTGGGAGGCCAAGCTCAAGAGGCCGTTCCATCACATGGCGTCGGCCCTGCGCGCGCTGAGCGCGACGGTCACGACGCCGGGTAACCTGCAGACGCAGATGACCTCGTCGGGGCATCTGCCGTTCAACTGGCAGACGCCGGACGGCTATCCCGACACGATCGCGGCGTGGTCGGGGTTGCTGCTCCCGCGGTGGAACTTCGGGGCGTCGCTGATGAACAGCTCGTTCTCGGGGGTGAGTGTGGACGCGACGGTGACGGGGCTGCTGGCGGGCCTGCCCGCGCCGCTGACGGCGGTGGCGATCGTCGGCCGCATCAACAACCTGATGTTCGGCGGGACGATGCCCGCGAACGAGCAGATCGCGCTCACCACGTACCTGCTGCCGAACGCGCCCACATCCGCGAAGATCCGCGAGGCGTTCGGGCTGGCGGTCGGGTCGCCCGCGTTCCAATGGGCGTAGCGCGGGCTGTCGGTCGCGTCGGGGTTCGAGTCAACCGTTCGAGTCGGCGAATCACGAGGGATGAACCATGTCTCAGGACTGCAACGCGTGCCACGAGTACCAGATGCTGAACCGGCGGCGGTTCCTGGGGGTGAGCGGACTGGCAGGGCTTTCCGCGCTGGCCGCGCCGGCGTGGCTGCCGCGCGTCGCCTTCGCGAGCAGCCACATCTCCGGGCGGGATGTGATCGTCTCGATCTACCTGCGCGGCGCGGCCGATGGGCTGACCCTGGTTCCGCCGTTCGGTGACCCGGCGTACTACACGCTGAGGCCGACACTGGCGATCCCGCGGCCGGATGATCTGGCGAATCCGAACCCGCGTGCGATCGATCTGAACGGGTACTTCGGGCTGGCGCCGGCGATGGCGCCTCTGCTCGAAGCGTATCAGGCGGGCACGTTCGCGATCGTGCACGCGGCGGGCTCTCCCGATTCTTCGCGGTCGCACTTTGATGCCCAGCGGTTCATGGAGGTGGGCAAGCCGAGGGATCCGTCGCTCTACACCGGATGGCTTGGGCGGCACCTGATCACGGCGAACCAGGCCGACCCGAACGCGGTGGCGAGGGCGATCGGGATCGGCTACCAGTTGCAGATGACGCTGCAAGGCGGGCCGAAAAGCCTGCCGATCCCGGACCTGACCAACTATGGATTGACCGGGCCTTCGGGCACGCGTACGGCGCGATTGAACTATCTCAACACCGCGTACGCGGCGGCGACCGATCCGCTGCGTGCATCCGCGGCCAACACCTACAACACGATCTCGGTGCTGAACTCGATCAACTTCGGCTCGTACGTGCCGCAGGGCGGCGCGGCGTACAGCAACAGCAGTTTTCAGCGTGCGCTGCGGACGACCGCCGCGTTGATCAAGGCGGATGTTGGCGTGGAGGCGGTCGCGATCGACCGGGGCGGGTGGGATACGCACAGCGCGCAGGGGAACCTGGTCGGCGGCTCGCTGTACGGCACGATGACGGACCTTGCCACGGGTCTGCAGGCGTTTCACCGCGATATCGTGCAACAGAACTGGAACGTGACGGTCGTGGTGATGAGCGAGTTCGGGCGCACAGCCGCCGAGAACGACAGCCTCGGCACCGACCACGGTCACGGCGGCGTGATGTTCCTGATGGGCCGGAACATCAACGGCGGCCTGGTGCACGGCACATGGCCGACGTTGAGCAGCCTGTACCAGAACCAGGACCTGCACGTGACGACGGACTTCCGCGATGTGCTCGCGGAGGTCGTCGCGCTGCGGCTGGGCAACAACGCCAACCTGTCCACGGTCTTCCCGGGTTACACCCCGACATTCCGCGGTCTGACGACCTGACGCGGGCTTGCGCGGTGGGCATCGCGATACAGTCCGTTCTTGGCGATGTAGTTCCTTACGGGTGTGCTGACGATGTTTGCTCTGCTTGATGAGCCCGCGCGCGGCCGCGCGGACATGCCGGCACGCACCGCGGTCGAGGAATGGCCGCGGATCCCGGTTGGGACGATCCGCGAGAGCCATGCGGCGATCTGCGGTTCGGACCATGCGCCCGTCCGTTCGAGTTCGCGGCGCAGATCGTCGCGCGTGTGATGAGGCGGGCGGAGGGCGACCAGGGGCTCGGCGATGCGCAGAACGCGGCGAGCCTCTCGCCAGCGGTGGAAGGATGCGGCCTGGTCCGAGCCGATCAGCAGGCGCAGCGTGATGGGCATTCCCGGCGATTGGCGGCGCAGCAGGCGCCGCAGTCGCACCAGAGTGTCGATCGTGTAGCTCGATTCGGGTGAGGCCGTCGCTGCGGCGCGGTCGATCTCATCGGTCCAGACCACCGCACCGGTCAGCCGACGGGTTGCGAGCCGCAGCATCGCGATCCGATCGGCATCGGAGGCGGACGGGCCTCGCGACTTGAACGGAGATCGAAATGTGGGAACGAACACGATCGCGCCCCCATCCCTCCCCGAGCCCGTCCCGAAAGCCCGGCGTCGTGCAGCCGACGCGATGTGGGTGTGCCAGAGGTGCGGCGGGTCGAAGCTTCCGCCGAACACGACAATGCCGCGCAGGCCGCGAGGCAGTTGGATCGGGGTGATGGGGATGGTGCGGTGCTGCGGCATGGCGGATCACGGCCGGTCGGTCGTCGCGTGGGGCGTGGTTCTCCAGGCGCGGATGGTGGCGACGACCTCCTTGCCGACCAGCGGCAGCACGCGGTTGCTGCGCCGGATGACCGCGGCGATGTGGGGAATCAGCCGCGGGCGTGAGGCCAGATCCAGCGCGGCACGACCCGCGCGGGTGTTGCCCTCGGGCGTGATCCAACCGAGCACCTCGTCGGGCAACGTCTGGTCGGGCGTGTCGCTGACGCCGCGTACGACATGCCAGCGTGCTCCGCGAGCCTCGCACGCGGCGGCGAACACGTGAGATTCCATATCAACCACCGCCGCGCCGGTACGGCGCGCCAGTTCGGCCTTGTCGGCCGGAGCGCTGACGATGTGATCGACCGCGACGAGCGTGTGTGCGGCGTTGGGGCTCTCGGGCCTGGGCCGGAAGCGGCACGGCCACTCGCCGCCGCTTGTGTCGATGATACGGGCGATGATCGGGACATCCTCGACAGGCCGCAGCGCGCCGCATGTGCCCGCAAGGATGATCGAATCTCCGGCCGCGGCCTGCGCTTCCAGAGTCCGGAGGATGGCCTGCTTTCCGATGCCGGTCTGAATGACCCGGACAGCGCTCAGGCCGGCGCGCGACAGTTCACGCTCGATCGCCAGACGCTCGATCCGCATCGGACACAGGACGACCACGCGCGGATGTTCAGGGAGGGGAGGACTCACCGGGCAAGGATAAGCCGGGGCCGTTGAGCGTTGCCGCGGGCACGCGGACCGATGGGGTGATGGGATGCGCGCGAGGTGCCGCCGGCTCAGTTTGCCGGGTCGGCAAGCATCATCGGCGGTGAACCATCGTTGGCTTCGGGGTCCAGAAGCATGCCCGGGATGTCGAGCTCCGGGAACGAGCGGTAGACATCGTCGGCCGCAAGGTCCGTCGCGAGCACTTCGCCGATCGTATTGCACACGGTGTAGCGAGGCCCTGAGGGTGAGGCGTGGACGATGACCAGGTATTCGGCGCCCTCGAGCATGCCGAGCGTCGGCCAGCCCTGCGGGTGGGCGCGGCGGAGCACCTCGGTGGCGCTGGCGGCGCGGTGGCGAGCGAGATCGATCACTCCGGGAACGTGGTTGTCGTTCGCCGACGAGTGGCCAGGGTCGAACACGCTGGCGAGCAGCAGAAAGGCCGCGCCTCCCGCCGCGCCGACGCCGACACGCGCCCAAAGGCGTGTTGAAGGGGCCGTCTCATCGTCCGCGGCGTGAGGGAGAGCGAGCGATGGGTGCACCGTCTCGCGGGCGTGGCTGTCCATATCGCGGGTATCGGCTGGCGGAGGCGGAAGGTTGAGCCAATAACCTTTTCGTAGGGTGAGCAGGGGCAAGGAGGTCCGGAGTGGAGGGGTCTCGCCGGACTCGAAACCAAGACCGAACAGGCGTAAGATCCTCGCTCGCTGACGGCCCCGTCGTCTAGCCTGGTCCAGGACACCACCCTTTCACGGTGGTGACATGGGTTCGAATCCCATCGGGGTCATTTCGAGTTCTCGCACCGAGCGGAACAGAGCCGCAAGGCTTTGCAAAATCGCGGCTTACGCGACCTGTCCGAGAGCGCGTTGCGGCTCGGTGCGGGCCAGTTCTGCATCATGCTGCGCCGCTTTTTGCGCCGGTTTGATGCTCGAACTTCCGGCAATCGCTTTGGCGAAGTGCGCGTCGGTGACCTGCACGTAGTGCCGCTGGGCGATCACCACGCTGTTGCCGATCCAGCTGCACACGACGTGGAGCGGGTGCTCTTCGGCGAGTTCGGTCTGGCGTGAGGACCTCAGGTTCTGCCAGGCTTTCGGCCACGGCGAGAGGCCCGCGCGGGCGATGACTCGCAGCAGTTGCGTTCTCAAGTTGCTCTCGGCACTGCGGTATCGGGTGATGACGAACTCGGCGCCGGGCTCGGCCTGCTCGAAGAGTTCGAGGAGCAGGGTCTTCAGCTCGGGGAACAACGGCACCTGCCGGAACTCGCGGCCTTCGTGCCCCTCGGTCTTGGGCGACCAGACGACCATCCGGCCCTTTGCCCAGTCGATGTCCGACCAACGCAGCCGGAGCGTCTCTGAGGGCGTTCGTAAGCCGCCGTAGCGGGCCAACACGAAGAGCACGCGCCACTCGAGGTCGGGGCAAGCATCAAGGACGGCTTCGGCCATCTCGCGCGTGACGAAGAACATCCGGCTGCGGTTGCTCTGAACCCCCGCCTTGACCTCGCTGAACGGGTTCTCGGTGACCATCCTCCACTTCATACCGCGTCTGAACGCCTGTCGGGCCACCTTGACGCGCTTCGAGATGGTCGCCTCGGCCAGGCCCTCCCGCTTCATGGCTTGCCGCCACTGCTCGGCATCCAGCGTTGTGATGCGATTGAGCGGCCGGTCCTTGCCGAAGTGCTCCTCGAGCGACCGGCGGGCTTGCTTGTAGCAGGTCTCGGTCCCGCTCTTGACGGCGAGGTGGTTGAAGTAGGTGGCGAGCAGCGCGCCGAGCGTTGTGC
>JADLCX010000088.1 GCA_020846975.1 Phycisphaerales bacterium | reverse complement strand
GGTCGCCAGCTTCACTCCCGAGGGAGCTAACCGCCTTCCTTAACCTACCAGCACCGGGCAGGCGTCAGACGCTATACATCCACTTACGTGTTAGCAGCGTCCTGTGTTTTTGATAAACAGTCGCTAGTGCCGATTTTCTGTGGCCTCTTTCGAGGCGCCCCTTATCGCGAACTTACGGGGCCAATTTGCAGAGTTCCTTAATCACCGTTCTCCCGAGCGCCTTAGACTACTCGTCTCACCTACCTGTGTCAGTTTTAGTACGGTCACGTGTGCTTCGAAGCTTAGAAGCTTTTCTTGGACATCCTTCCAGCATCATCCAGATCTTAAGTGCTGTTAGCTCGGTACCTTGAACCTGTAAAGTTTTCCGAAGAAAACTATTAGGGCGGATTTACCAACCCCCATTCTCAGAACCAAGCAACGGACATTTCTAGTCGTCCGCATACTTTTCGGATGCCGTCCCTCCAATCGCTCCACACACATGGCTGCAGGAATATTAACCCGCTATCCATCGTCTACGCCTTTCGGCCTCGACTAAGGCACCGGCTAACCCTGGGCGGATTTACCGTCCCCAGGAAACCTTAGGCTTACGGCGACAAGGATTTTCACCTTGTTTATCGTTACTTAAGCCGGCATATGCACTACTTGCCGCTCCAAGAACGGTTTCCCGATCTCTTCGCTGCTGGCAAGTACGCTCTCCTACCGCACAGTTTTTGGCTGTGCCCACAGCTTCGGCTTGATGCTTATTCCCGATCATTATCGGCGCTGGATTCCTCGACCAGTGAGCTATTACGCACTCTTTAAATGGTGGCTGCTTCTAAGCCAACATCCTGGCTGTCACTGCAATCCAACTTCCTTTCGAACTGAGCATCAATTCGGGACCTTAGCTGGTGGTCTGGATTGTTCTCCTTTTGACGACGGATATTGTCACTCGCCGTCTATCTCCCGGGGCTTGGCTGTTGGTATTCGGAGTTTGGTTGAAGTTAGTAGTCGGGTAGACCCTAATCCTCATCCAGTAGCTCTACCCCCAACAGTTGCTTCCCGAGGCTAACCCTAAAGTTATTTCGGAGAGAACGAGCTATCTCCCAGTTTGATTATACTTTTAATCCTCCCCACAGTTCATCGCAGACCTTTTCAACGGTCACGCGTTCGACCCTCCATGCGGTTTTACCCGCACTTCAGTCTGACCATGGGTTGATCACTTAGGTTTCGCGTCTAGCCCGTACGACTCAGCGCCCTATTCAGACTCGCTTTCGCTCCGCCTCCGGCCCGGTAGGCCTTAGGCTCGCCGTACAGACTAACTCGCCGGCTCATTATGCAAAAAGCACGCGGTCACCCTCCGGCCAATGCCGGCAGGCTCCCACCGCTTGTAAGCACACGGTTTCAGGTGCTCTTTCACTCCCCTCGTCGGGGCGCTTGTCAACTTTCAGTCGCCTTACTGATTCGCTATCGGTCGTCCAGGAGTATTTAGCCTTGGAGGGTGGACCCCCCATATTCGGACCGGGTTTCACGAGCCCGAGCCTACTTGAAGGCCGATCCCAACTTCCGGTTACAGGGCTTTCACCTTCTTGGGCCGCGCATTCCAGCGCGTTCATCCGGTCTGTCAGGTTGTCCGCGTTCGCTCGCCGCTACTGACGGAATCGCTGTTGCTTCCTTTTCCTGTGAGTACTGAGATGTTTCAGTTCTCCACGTTCGCTTCTTGTCCCTATGCATTCAGAACAAGATGCCCTTGCGGGCGGGTTGCCCCATTCAGAGATCCCAGGATCGCAGCTCGGTTACCAGCTCCCCTGGGCTTATCGCAGGTTCCAACGTCTTTCATCGCCTCTGGACGCCAAGTCATCCACCGTGTGCCCTTATTGGCTTGATCACACCAACCCCACGTCGTGAACCCTTCGGAGTCCCCTCCCTTGCGGTCGGGGCTCCGCTGAAATCACTTGCGGCGCCGGTGTGGCCAATCTCATTCAACGATACTACTCGATTGAGCTTTGTTTTCGGTGTTATCAACTTGCAGCATTTCTGTGACCTTGATGCACCACGGGCCGAAGGCCCGCGCCACGCCAAGGCACGGAAATGACCTGATCTATTCGGTTTTCAAGGAGAGCCTGTCGAAGCCGGGATCAACCCGTTTCCGACCCGCGGCGGGCGTTGGGCCCGTCGTGGCAACCCCGCGGTTTCCCGCGAGGTGGGAGGGGAGTTTAGGCCCACCCCCCCCTCAGTCAAGACCCGATGAACACCGGGTTTGACAATTTCGCAAACAGATTCGCCCACCCCTCAAATCAGCGCAGAAACCGCGTTTCAGCCAGCGCCGCCACCACCCGAACCGGGGTTCGGCGAGGGGTCCGGACGGCGCCGATCTTCCCGTTCGTTTGGGGTTGGTTCTGCCGCTCGAGGTGGCGGCATGGTGGCTTGTCTGGACTCCTCGGCCGACTTGACGATGCGGGCGTAGAGCACGTCGTCTTTTTCCGCTTCCGGGAAGCGGATTTCGATGGAACCATCGCCGCGGCGAAGGAACGCCTGCACGGTGCCGCGGCCATCGTCGGCCGCGAGAACGCCGCGTTCGACGCCGAGAAGGATGGCATCGACCGAGAGCGTGCGCTGAACCGTCGGCAAGGGCGCCTGCGGCGTCGCGGCAGGGCCCGAAGGGGGCGGAGGCGGCGCGGAGGGCGGAGCGGCGAAGCCGCCGCCCTTGCGCTCACCGGGAATCTGCGGCGGGGGCACCGCTCCGGGAGGTGGCGGGGCGTTGGGATCGGGAGCCGGGAGCTTGGTGAGGTCGGGCACGTTGATGTTGGCCTGGAGCGTGTCTCCGGGCTCGACGGTTGAGGCGCCGAGGCGCCAGTAACCGGTCGTGAACGTGGCGAGTTCGGCACGGGCGTCGGCACCGCGGTTGGAAGCGCTGGTCGGATCGCTCGGGGTTGAGGCGCTGGTGACGAAGTAGATCACTTCGTTGAACATCCTCGCCGGGTCCGACCACTCGCTCGGCTCGCTGCGGGCGATCGGCGTGCGCGACCACTCGGCCTGTTCGGGCAGCATGACCGCGCCCTTGCCGTACATCGGGTTGTCGAACACGAGCGTCATGCGGTAGCGGTAGACCTTGCCGCGTTCGACGGTGACATCGTGGGCCCAGACGCGGAGCGACTCGGTGTCGAGAAGCGGCTCGGTCTTCTTGGCCGCGTCGTTGGTGGTCGGGGCGGCGGGCACGCTGGCGGCATCGCGAGGCGGAAGACCCAGTGTCTTGAGAATGTCCTCGTTGCGGGCCTTGAGCTGCCCGATCTTCTTCTCGATCGTCAAGCGGCGGGCGTCGTTCTCCTTCGAGGGCTGCGCCGGCTGCGGCGCTTGGCGTCCGCCGCCATCGCCGCCGCCCCCTCGGCTACCGCCCCCACCACCACCGCGGGGGGGAGGAGGAGGCTGACGCCGCTCGCCCCCGCCACCACCACCGCCTCCTCCGTCGCCGGAGGTCGCGGGCGGGAGTTTGGAGAGGGCATCTTCAAGACGGGCGATATCGCGGTCGTTGGCGGCGAGCTCGCGGCGGAGCGTGGCTTCGGCGTTGGGGCCGGCGGCGGCGTCCTTGGCATCCTGGGCGACTCGCTCGCTCGGGGGCATCCACTTCTCGCCGAGCATCTCGCGGTAGTAGGTCGGTCGGCGGACCTCGGCGAAGCGGTCGCGGCCCTGCTCCTTCAAGTGCAGGAGTTCGTCCATACCGGGCACACCGGCGTTGATCTCCGCGAGCTGCGAGAAACGACCGGGCATGGCGGCGACCTTGGTGTCGTTGCCCCACTTGCCGTCGGCCCCGAGTTCCTGCCGCTCGAGTTCGACGGCGAGCAACTGCATGCCTTCCCACCAGAGCGGGTTGAGGGCTCGAAGCGGGCCGGCATCGTCCGGATCGGCGGCGAGCGTGCGACGAAGCGCCTTGCCGTCGAAAGTCGCCTCAACCGTGATGTGGGCCTTGTCGTAGGGAATCGCGGGCGGCAACACCTTTTTGACTTCTTCCGTGGCCTCGCTCGGATCGACCGTGGTCACGTAGGGCAGCGCGAAGGGCACGCCGGGCGGGGCGATCTTGAGCGGGGCGAAGGCCGCGGCCTTCACATCGACAAGCCCCTTTGTTTCGGGCAGCGGCACGGGCTTGCCGAGCGCGGCGGCGTAAGAAGGGGTTGGCGAGACGGGCGCTCGGTACGAGTCGTTGAACTTCGCCACGGGGTTGTGCTCGGGCAGGAGCACGGGCATGTCCTCGGGCTTGATCTGACGCTCGATGTTGCCCTTGGTGAGGCGCGCCGCCTTCGCCACTTCCGAGAAAGCCTGATCGATCTGCACGGTCTCCTTGCCGACGGTCACGGTGTTGGCGGGACCGGCGAACTGCCAGGTGAGCACGCCGAGGGCCGCGACGCCGCAAAGGCCGGCGAAGACCTTCTCGAAGTTCTGCTCGATCCAACTTATGCCTTTAAGACGCATGGGAGCCTCGGAGGGAGGTGAACTGGCTGGGCGGGAAGCTTCGAGCCGGACGGATGGGGAAACGCGGGGTCCTCACGACGGGATCAATCGCCGCCTTCGCGCCGGCGACCGCGGCCGGGGCGAGAGTCCTCCCCTTCGCCGGCGGCCGGCGCGGGACGGGGACGGGGCGCGGGAGCGGCCGCGGGGGCCTCTTCGACGGCGACGCCTTCGAGCATCGCCATCGCGGCCTGGAGGTCCCTGGGGACGTAGTACTGCTTCCACGCATCGGTGGGCGGCGCGCCCTCGGCCGGCGGGGTGTAGCCCGGGTTCTTCCAGAGATCGCGGAACCAGATCGTCTCGATCGTGAGTTCGGCACGGACGACGTGGGCCTTGCCGTAGTAGTACCCCATCGAGAGGTCGTCAACCGGACGGGCGTCGTAGATGTTGGCGCCGATGAGCGTCATGAAGTTGACCTTCGCGAGCGCGTCGATGAACTTCGGGAGTTGCTGCGAATCGACGATGATGTCCACGGTCACGTTGCGGACCGCGTACCACTTGTTGTTGGAGAGCGGGCCGCTGAAGCGCCCCGTGAGGGTGCGGGTGTAGTCGAGCGGGGCCTTGTCGGTGCCGGCCTCGTAGCCGGCGGGCTGGGCCGTGCCGTCAACGTTGCGGCCATACTTCAACTCGGCCGGCGCGACGCGGAGGATGCGCTTGACGATCGAGCCGGGAACGCCCTCGCCGCCGCTGTCGCCGTTGGCGACAGAGATGGCCTTGAGCACGTCCTGAACGACCCAGAGCCGTTCCTGCATGTCCCAGCAGTTGGTCAACCGCTGCGAGAGCGATTGGGGCTTGTCCGAACCGTCGGCCGAGGGCAGTCCCTCTAAGGCGTTGACATCGCCGTAGACCTGGAGTTCGCGTGCACGAGCCTGGTAGCGGCCGAGCCGGAAGTTGAAGAGTTCCTCGGCCAGGGTCTGCATGGCCTTGGCGTCCATCTCGGTCTGGCCGTGCTCCTGCCGGTACTGCTCCTGCTTCTGCGTGAGCATCTGCGTGAGCTGCTCGGCAAGCTCCGTCGGTGGGGGAGGCATCCCGACCCGCGCGGTCTTGAGCATTTCGGCGAGCCTGCGGCTGTAGGCGGCCATGAACTGGTTGGGCTTGAGCGCGGCCTCCTGCGCTGAGGGTTCGGGGAAGAGCCCGTCGATCAGGAGTTTCTTCTCGTTGTCGGGCAGGCCGCGGTTGAAGTCCAGCGCGGTCTTGCCGACGGTGCCGCTCTGCGCGGTGAGCACCTTGCCGAGCTCCTCGTAGGCCTTGGTCAGGTCGGCGTTGAACACGCCCGATTTTTCGAGCAGCGGCTCCCCGGTGAGGCCGGTGAGGCGGTAGGTGTTCTGCGCGCTGGTGACGTTCTTGTAGTCTCCAGACACGGTGGTCTGGAGCTGATCGACGAGTTTCTTGTTCCACCCGTTGGAGAAGAACCACATGGTCGGGAGCGCGGCAAGCGCAACCAGCCCGAGCACGACGATCGCCCAGTTGGACTTGAACCATTTCATGACTTGGCCTCCGCGGGCGAATCGGCGCGAAGCACCGCGTCCCATTTGATCTTGAATCGGGTGATCTTCGAGCCCGGCGCGGCCTCGGAGGGCGGGCGCGGGATCGGGGCGAGTTTCTCAACGTCCGACGCGCCGGGCAGGGCCTGGCCGGGAACCGGCGAGGGTGTGCCGCCTCCGGCGAGGCGATCATCCCGGTTGTCCGAGGGCATTCGAGCGCCACCGGATCGCTGGCCGGGCCGCGGCGGCGGGGCGCCGGGAAGCGAGCTCGGGAGCGACGGGGCCGGAGCGGCGTTCTGCGCGGCATCGGCCACGATCTCTCGCTTGGTGTAGCTGATCGAGCCCGGATCGAACACGTAGGGGATGCCGGGGCGGTTGGCATGGGCATCGAACCACGTTCTCACGCTCCGCACGAAAAACTCTTCGGCCTGCTGCGGGTCACGGGTCGTTTCGAGCTCCATCTCCATGTGGATGCGTCCCGTGCCGACGGGGAGCGCGGCGGGACCGGAGGCCTCGGGCGGCGCGGCGTTGGGATCGATCGCCGCGGCCGGCACGTAGGCGGTGGTGAAGTCGAGCAGTTTCAGGCCCGGCTTGCCCTCGGCCATGTCGGCCGCGCTCTTCAGAACGAGCGAGAGGTCATCGACGATGTGGGGCATGACGTTGCGGCCCTTCAACAGTTCCGCGCTGTTGGCGGCCATGAAGTCGGCCTTGAACTCGCTGGAGACGCGGGTCCACTCGCCGCGGAGCTGGTTGATGAGGCTCGAGACGTCGGTGACATCCTGCGGCTTGGGCTTGTTGACCGCGGGCTGAGCGGTGATGGGCCGGATGAACGTCAGACCGCCGGCCGCGAGCGAGAGGCCCGCCGCGACGGCGAACCACTTGGTCTTGCGCTTCCACAGGGCTTCGCGCACGACCGGCACGGGCATGAGGTTGACCATGACGCCGTGGTCGAAGCCCAGGCCCTGAAGCGCCAGGCCGTAGGCGGTGGCGAGGTTGGGCGTGGCGGCGTGGAACTCGCCCGCGAGCGGTCCGTCGATGCTGATGCGGTTGAACTGTTCGAGCCGAACGACCTCCATCTGGAGCTGCTGGCTGAGGTACTTGCGGAGGCCGGGGAGGTTGAACGTCGAGCCGAGGCCGATGAGGCGCGTGAGGTTGGCATCCTTGTGGCTGCTCTGGTAGTAGCCGATGGACCGCTGCACATCCTGCGCCAGGTCGCCGAAGATCGGGCGCATGGCCTGGAAGATGTGGCGGGCGTGCTTGCTCTGCTCGGCCTGGAGTTTGAGGGCCTCGGCCTTCGAGTAGCTGAGCTTGAAGGCATCGACCAGGGCCTGCGTGAACTGATGGCCGCCGATCGGGAAGGTCCGCACCCACAGGCGTCCGGGCTCGCAGACGATCAGGTCGGTGCTGGTGGTGCCGACGTCGAGGATGACCGTGCCCGGCGTCTTGGCGTCGAACTGCATGTCCCACGCCAGGGCGTTGTAGACGGCGATGGGGCCGAGCGTGACGAAGTCGGGCGTGACGCCGACATCGTTCCACAGCGCCAGCCGCTCCATGATCCGGTCGCGGGTGATGGCGAAGATGCCGACTTCGACATCGGGCGAGTCCTGGGTCGTAAAGGTCTGGTAGTCCCACTCCACCTCGTCGATGTTGAAGGGGATCTGCTGGACGGCCTCGAACTTCACGATGTCGGGGATCTTCTTGGGCTCGACGGGCGGCAGCTTGGCGAAGCGGGCGAAGGCCGAGTGGCCCGGGACACCGATCGAGATCGCCGCGCCGGAGAGGTCGAACTTGCTGACCAGCGACCCGACCGCGACGCGCGTGGCCTCGGTCTGGTCGAGCTCGGGCGTTGAGAGGACCTTGGTGTGCGGGATGACGGCGAACTCGAGCACCTTGAGTTCATCGCCGTCGCGCTGCAGCTTCACCGCCTTGACCGCGCCGGCCCCGAGTTCGATTCCCCAGCAGATGTTGGAGGATGGCATGAGTGGATTCCCTGAACGAGCCGCGCCCGCGGGCGACGACGCAAATATCGCGATTGATCCTCAGAGACCTGCCGCTGCAAGCCGTGCTCGGCTCACCCCCCCTTTGGCCCTCTGACGACCTCCAACCCCCGGCGGCGAAACCCTCCTCCGCTTGGGGCGGTGAGTTTACCCGGAACGCCGTCGCACCGACGGAACAATGGCCGCGAAGGGGCACTTGTCCCCATCTCGCAGCTATACGACCGACAGCCATGACAGGTTCCGAACTCGCGAACCCACCGTGGTTGGTCGGGTGGCCGATCGACAGGCTCGCAACTCAAGTCTGGTCGCTATCCGGCAGGTCGTCATCGAGCGGCGCGAAGCGGTCGATCGCCATGCTGCCGGCCATGGCAACGGCGCAGCCGATCGCCAGCCAGTACCAGTTCTGTCGCGGCAACTGGATCGGCCGGTGTTCGCGCAAGGGCACGCTCCAAACAACCAGGTGGTAGCCCATGACCAGGTGCGCGAGGCCCACGACCATCCGCGTCGGCTCGCTCAGTGCCCGGCCGCCGAGCCGACCGCCGCGCGGGCGGGGGAGCCACCGCCACCGGCCGCCGCCGATCCACAGGAGTCCGGCGGCGAGCATAACCGCACCGAGCAGGCATCCGAGCATTTGCCATATGGTCATGAGAACTTACCTTGTGCTCGAATAGTCGCCATCAACAAGATCACCACATCGCCATCGCCGCGCTTGAGACGAACGTCATCCCCTGGCCGTCGATCGCGGCGGAGTAGTTCAGCATCTTGACATCCTTCGGCTCGACGATCATCAGCCCGGCGCACAGGTTGCCCGTGCTGCACCACCGCGTCGGATTCTGCGACCACTGCATGGCGGCGATCAACTCCTGCGGCTTGTTCTTGCCGACCATCTCCAGGTTCCGCATGTCGGTCTGCACGATCTGGCGGCGCAGGTTTTCGGTCGGCTCGTCCTGGGCCGCGAGGGGCTGCTGGTCGCCGAAAGCCGGGCCGCAGTGCGAGAGGTCGGCCGAGCTGATCACCAGCGTGCGGCCGGGCAGGTTCGCGATCGCCTGCTTCATCGCGCCCACGAAAGCGGCCAGCGAGACGCCGTTTCCGTCGTAGGCCTCGCCGTTGTTCACGGCGGGGTCATGGACCAGCGCGCCGAAGACCGTGGGGAAGCGGTCGTCATCGCCCTTGCCGAAGATGTGCTGGACCCACGGCACCTGGAGCTCGATCGAGTGCTCGTGCTCGTGATCATAACGATGCTCGAAGAACTTACTTCCGAGCGTTGCCCGCAGATTCGCAACAAGCGCACTGTCGGCCTCGCACTCGCCCAGGGGCGTCGAGAACCCCTTGTCGCACCCGACCACGCCCGTGCCCATGCCGAAGTGGTTGGTCCCCAGCACCACGACCCGGTCGGGCCGGTCGCACACTCGCATCCGTCCGTAGATCGCCGCGTAGTTCATCCACCCTCGCCCGTAGTCGATGTGCGGCACGACGACCCCGCGCGGCAGCGCATCGAAACTCGGATTCTCCGCCTTCTCCAGCGACTGCTTGATCCATGCGTCGAACAGCTCCCGCATCTTCCCGGGCCCCTCCGCGGCCCGCTGCTCCTCGGTCGCCTTGCCCTGCGTCGCCTGCATCACCACCTGGTCGGCGAACTGCGCTGTCGCGGCCGGCGGCAGGATCGTGTCGGCATCGAACGCCGCACGGGTCTTGGCGAGCAGGGCCTCGAACACCGGCCCTTCGAGCAGCGCGGCATCATCGAGCTGGGCCACGAGTTGTTTGAGCATGTCGGGCATCAGGCCGCGGCCGACCTGCGAGACGATCTGGTCGATGTCCCGGCTCCCATCCATCAGCGGCAGGATCGCCTGCACGGCCGGAGCCGTGAACACCACCCGCTCGGAGATCTGCCGGGCATCCGCTAACCCAAGCACTGGCATTGGTTTACCGTCCGGCCCCTGCCCCTGCGCGGCGAACCCGCGGATGGGCCGGAGCCTGGGCCTCTGCTGATGGGCCGCGTTGGGGTCGAACTTCGGGGGAGAAGGGGGTACGGGCGTTTGCGACATAAGGAGAAGACTGTAGAAGGTCAAGGCTTCGGAAATGCGTCTGCCGGGTTCCGACCATCGTTTCGGGCGCGCCGATCCGCCGGCGCGCGGGCTGGTTCGCACGGCTGATCGGGATCAGTCCGGGCGACGCGTTGCCTAGACTTCCTTCTTGGCCCTGAACGGCCGGCGGTCGTCTCCCCAACCACGCTCTCCGGGTGGAGGGTGCGGCCTTGTTTCGAGGAGTCCTTCGATGATGCTCACGCTCGGTCTGGCTTCTTGGGCGGTCGCCCTGCTCGTCGCCGTCTTTCTGCTCGTCTGCCTCGTGCTGATCCTGACGATCCTCATCCAGCGGCCGCAGGGCGGCGGGTTGAGCGGGGCGTTCGGCTCGAACTCCGGCTCCGGCCAGACGGCCTTCGGCGCCAAGACGGGCGATGCCCTGACGATCGCGACCATCGGCATGTTCGTGGTCTACGTGGTCTTCGCGATCGGCCTGAACTACGCGGTGCGGCCGTCGGCGGCGGTCGACGACGTGCCCGACGCCACGGCGGCCCCGGGCGAGACCCCCCCGACCCCCACCACCCCCACAACGACGCCCGACGGCACCGCCCCCGCCGATGGCACCGTCGCTCCCGCATCGGGCGCGGCTCCCGCGACGCCCGCCGACACAACCACCCCCCCCGCAACGACCCCCCCGGCCACAACGCCCGGCACCTCACCCGAGCCCGCCCCCGCCCCTCCGGCGACAACCCCATCAACCCCCCCCGCCACACCCCCGGCAACCCCCCCGGCAACCCCTCCCGCGACACCCGGCCTCTGACCGGCCGCGGCCGGGACGTTGGAGGGGAGCGGGTACGTTGATCTCGTCACGGGGAGGAGCAAGGAGTCGGGCTTGATCCGCAGCATGACCGGGTTCGGTGAGGCCTCGCTGGAAGTCTCGGGGGCGCACTACTTCGTCGAGGTCCGCTCGCTCAACAGCAAGTACTTCAAGGCCGTGATCCGGCTGCCCGAGGAGTTCCAACTCCTTGAAGCGGAGATCGAGACGCAGCTCCGCCACCGGCTGCAGCGCGGCTCGGTGTTCATGACCGCGAACTACTCGGATGTCACCGGCGAGTTCGCGCACCAGATCAACGACAAGGCGCTGACCCACTACCTGGCTCAGCTCGAGAAGGTCCCGCAGGTCGCCAGCGGCAAGGCCAAGATCGACATGGGCGCGATGCTCACGCTCCCGGGCGTACTGCAGCCGCCCGCCGATGAAGAGCAGCGCATCGCCCACGCCCGCGCCACCATGCACGAACTGGTCGAGAAGGCCTGCGACCGCGTCGTGCAGATGCGAGAGCGAGAGGGGCAGTTTGTGCTCACCGACCTGCGCACCCACGCGGCGATCATCTCGCAGCGGCTCTCGAAGATCGCCGAGCGTTCGCCCACGGTCTCGGGCGAGTTCGAGAAGCGGCTCAAGGGCCGCATCGAGCAGATGCTCAAGGACCTGGGATTGACCGTGCAGCCGGTTGATGTCGTGCGCGAGATCGCGATCGCGGCCGAGCGCTCCGACATCTCCGAGGAGATCGCCCGCCTCACCGGCCACATGCAGCAGTTCGAGCAGATGCTCGGCGCGGCCGACCCCAAGCCGATCGGCCGCACGCTGGATTTTCTCACGCAGGAGATGCTCCGCGAAGCCAACACCATCGCCAGCAAGTGCGGCGATGCCGAGATCAGCAAGTGGACGGTCGAGATCAAGGGCGCGATCGACCGGATCAAGGAGCAGGTGCAGAACGTGGAGTGAGGAGCAACGGGGCAGGCGCGGATTCCGGATCTCGGCACGAACGCGCCGAGCGCACGGGCACGCGCGGCGGCGGCGCGACCCATCCCCTCCAACGGCCTGCTCCCTACGCTCACGTGGTGCCTACGCCCCACCCGCCCTCGCTCACACGCATCACGGCCGGCGAGCTCGTCCTGGTCTGCTCTCGCTACGATCTCGGCGCGATCCGTTCGCTGCGGCGGTTCAGGGGCGGATCGAGGCAGTCGCCCAAGGTCCTCATCGAGTCGGACCGGGGGCTGTTCCTCCTGAAGCGGCGGGCGCCGCCGGCCGGTGGGGATGAGGAGGCGGCCGCGGAGCGCATCGCGCTGGCGCACCGCGTGCAGATGACGCTGGGCGCGGGGGGCTTTCCCGTCGCGGAGATCATCGCGCCCCGCCAGGGGCGGGGGGGAGGGGGCGCAACGCTCGCGCTCAACGGGTTCAACTACGAGGTCTTCGGGTTCATCCGCGGGATGCGCTTCGACCGATCGCCCGCCCAGGCGCGCGCGGCGGGCTCGCTCCTGGCCGTGCTGCACGAGCGGCTGCGGGCCGCGGGCCTGAGCACGCCGGTCCCCGGCCCGCCGACGTACCACGACCACCCCGCCGCCGCGCGGACCATCGCGGAACTGCCCGAAAGGTTGGCCGCGAGGTCCGGGAGCCCCGATCCGGGCCTTGGCGCGGTGTGCGAGAGGCTGAGCGTTTCGTACCAGCTCGCCGCGAGGCGCGCGGAGGAACTCGGCCGGATCGGGACGCTCCCGACCCAACCGATCCACGGCGACTGGCACCCCGGGAACCTGCTGTTCAACCCCCCACCCCCACCCGCACCCCCCGCCCCCGCTCCCACTCCCCCTCCCTCGCTCACAACCGCCCCCACACCCCCCACCATCGCCGCGGTGCTCGACTTCGACGCGGTGCGGGTCGGGCCGACGATCCTCGATGCGGCCAACGGGGCGTTCCAGTTCGCGGTCTCGCGACGGACCGAGGGCCCCGATGCCGGCAAGGCCGGGCCGACGATCACGCTCAACCCCGACCGGTTCGCCGCATTCCTCCAGGGCTACCGCATCCCCGCCGGGCTGGCCCCGGTACTCCCGTGGTTGATGATCGAGGCGATGATCGTCGAGACGGTGGCGCCGATCGCGGCGACGGGCCGGTTCGGGAAACTCCCGGCCGCGGCCGCGCTCGCGATGACGGCTCGGGCGGCCGGGTGGACGGGCGCGGAGTCCGAGCGGCTGGTTTCACTGGCGGGCGGGGGGGCGGAGGCGTGACCTAGTGTTGTGGGAGCGATGATCCGGATTGCCCGCACATCCCCGCTGCTCGTGATCGGCGCGATGATGCTCGCGGGCGCGGCCGTGCCCGCGGCCTCGCAGCAGCCCGGGCGCATCGTGATCGTCGAGCCGCAGCCGCAGGTCATCTTCCGCGGCGATGGGATACCGATCAGCCTCGACAAGGGCCGGTTCGTGGCCGAGGAGGACCCGGCCGCGCCCGCGCGGTTGCAGGAACTGATCGCCGGGCTGGGCTCGGGCGATGTGCGCATCCGAGAGCAGGCGGCGAGGAACCTCGAGGACGACCGGGGCATCCCGCTGGCGATGATCGAGAAGGCCCTGCGCGACGGGCGCGGGACGATGTCGCTGGAGGCCCGCACGCGCCTGACCGCGACGGCCCGCGATCGCTTCTGGCGCACGCCGCGGGGCGCGATGGGGATCCAGTTCTGGAACGGGCTCTCGTCGCGGGTGGTGGTCGAGCAGACGTTCAAGGAGTTCGACGCCTCGAACAAGATCGAGGATGGGGACATGATCGTGCGGGCCGACGGGCGCGAGATCGACGGCCCCGCCGCGCAGCAGCGGTTGCAGGCGGTCATCGTCTCGCACGACCCCGGCGAGAAGGTCTCGCTGGTCATCCGCCGCGGCGAGAAGCTGCTGGAGCTGGAGGTCACCCTCGGCCGGCGCGAGGACCTGGCCAACGCGATCCTGACCGACGCGATCATGATCCGAGCCTGGCAGCAGCGCGTGGGGGCGATGATCGAGCCGGACAGGGCCCCGCCCATCACGACCGCGCTCGGGGCCAAGGACTGGCCGGTCAACCCCGTCGGGCTCAACCGCAGCCAGTCGCTGCGTCGCAAGGGCGTGGACAACGCGGGAATCGGCGCGGTGGGCGGCGGGCTGCCGCGCGGGGCCGACCTGACGATCGACGCGATCTCGCAGCGCATGGCCCAGGGGCAGGTGCGGAACCCGAGGGCGGCGCAGCAGATCATCTGGCAGCAGAACGTCTGGGCCGGCGGCATGGCCTGGGACCCCAACGCCGAGCCGACCATGCCGGGCATGACCCGCCGGCAGGAACTGGAGTTGATGGAGGCCTCGCGCCTGGCGCTGGTGCGCGACCGCGAGCGGCTCGACCGCATCAACCCGGGCGGCGCGAACCAGCCGGTGATCATCAACCGCAACGTGCCCGGCTCGACGGCGAGCCCCTCCAAGACGCTGGAGATCATCGACAAGCAGGTCCGCGCCCTGCGGGCCGAGATGGCCGAGCACGGCGAAACGCCGGACGCGGCGAAAGACTCTGTGAAGGTCGATCCGTCGCCCGACGACGATGGCGACAAGAAGACCCCGCCCGATCAACCCTGAGCGCGGCCACCGGCGGCCGCGAGCGCGGCACGGACCGAGGCGATCGCCCGCTTCACCTCGGGGTGCGAGCCCGCGTCACGCTCCGCGAGGGCGACGGCGCGCCGGCACTTGTCGGGCGTGTCCGCCATCTTGTCGCGCTCGGCCTGGGAGAGGCTCGACAGGTCCGACAGGTTGTCGAAGACATCGCCGAGCTTGATGAGCCGCGCCCGCCAGTCCGCCGCGGCGAGCCTGGCGTCGTACTCGGCCTCGCGCGCCGGCTCGGGCAGCGCCATGTTCTTGGTGAGCGCCGCGACGATGCCCGCCACCGATTCGCCGAAGCGTTCGGCGATCTCGTCAAAGTCGGTCAGCGTGTCCTCGATGGTGTCGTGCAGGAGCGCGGCCGCGATCGCCTCGGCATCGTCGCAGCCGAAGACATCGCGCACCGTCATCGCCACGCGGAACGGGTGGGCGACGTATGGGGTGCGACCGTCCTTGCGCATCTGGTGACGGTGCTTCCACGCCGAGAACGAGACGGCCCGCTGCCACAACTGGGTTCGTGCATCCACATGCCAGCATAGGCCGCGCGCGGCGTGGCTCCGCGGTCCGGCCTTCGCTGACGCCCGGGCAGCGCACGTGAGCGATCGAGTGGACCGCGCGGCTCATCCGGCGCACCCCGGCCCTTCCCGCCGCGCCGGAGGCGCAGCACGAAACGGACGAGCCCGACCTCGAGTGACGTCAGCGGGTCGAGCGTGGGGTGCGAGAAGGCGAGCACGGCGCTCAGCAGTCGGTCGAAGAAACAACACGGGCCGAGATGGCCCGTGTCGTCAAGAAACTCAATGGATCTCGCGGCATCTCAAGCGAGGCCCGTCGCGGTCACGGGCACCCACCGAAGAAGCTTGACAGGTATTGGAACAGGTCCTGGATGCTGACGACACCGTCGTTGTTGAGATCGACAGCGCAGGTCGGGCCGTTGTTTGCCTGATCGTCATCCGACGAATCCTCGGGACGCATGGATTCGACCGCGACGGCAACCGTGAAGGCCAGTTCGGCGTCCGTCGGTTCCCACGGGTTGACGCCCGCAGGGGCGACCTTGGCGCAGGCCGGGTCGAAGTTGCCGCACGGACGGTCGCACCGCTCGCCTCGGGCGAAATACGCCCGGGCGTTCTGCCGACCGTCACCGATGCCGTACAGGCTCAACCAGTAGTTCTTGCCAGCCTCGAGGCGGTAGGGCAGGAACTCGGCGAAGACAGCCTTGTACAGCCGAACGGCCGAAGAGCCGGAGCCGTAGGTCTGCTTCTGGTCGATCAGGCAGTCCGTCTCGATCTGAACGACCGGTTCGTACTCGCCTGGGCAGTGGCAGTCGTTGACGTACAACTCCAGCCCGACCCGCGGGCAGTTCGTCCACACGTAACCCTCGACGTGGCAGAGCACCAGGTCGTTGCACGGCGGAACGACGAACTGGTCGGCGGCGCGAGAACGGTTGGCCGTGCCCTGGCCGTTCTGGAGGCTCGGCAACCCCGGCGCGCCGTTGATCCCGGCGGCCATGCCGGGAGTGACGGGCGCCCCGTTGTCGAGCAGGATCTTGCAGCTCTCGCCCTGGACGCAGAAGTTGAAGTCGGTGCAGCCGCAGCAAAGTTCTTCGATGCTCTGCCACGCGCCCACATCCGAGTCATAGAACTGGCCGGGCCGACCCCGCACGATGTTGTTGTTCGCCGTTCCCCAGAACAACTGCTCGTCGGCATCGCCGGTCCCGCTGAAGCCGACCAGCGAGACCCAGTAGACCCCGCCGCGCAGGAAGAGCTTGTCGAAACGTGCCTCGACGCTGATGAGCCGGAACTGCTCGAACGCGCGCCCGGCCTCGCTGATGTAGACCGTGCCATCGAGGCCGTCATCGGGGGCGCGGACCGCGCTGGCCTCGGCGATCTTCTCGCCCGGCAGCCCGTCGCAATCGGCATAGATGATGACCTTGGCCTTGGGAATGATCGAGTCCGTGCACATGATGCCGGACACAACGTCGATCCGGTGGACCTGCCCCTCGCAGAGATAGAAGTCGTCGGCCGTGACGCGCCGGTACGGCAGGTAGGTCTGCTCGTCCAGCCCTTCCTGCGACTGCTGCGCGTTGCGCTCGTCGAACCGGCCGTTGTCCCAGGGCTGGCAGCACGCCACATAGTCGCCCGCGAGTTCCGCGTTGTCGGTGTCCGCGAGGAACCGCAGCGCGGTGAGCCGTGAGGGAAGGCCGCTGGGGTCGAGCACCTCGATGGTCAGGCGGCGGAACAGGTCTCCCACCGGCGGCGCGCCGTCAACGCTGATGACATCCGCGTAGGTCGCGCGGAGGTCGAGCAACCCCTGGCCCGAGAGAACCTCGAACGTGCGACCCAGGTCCGAGCCCGGCGAACCTTCAACGTCGCCGAACGTCAGGTCGAACAGGGTGTTGCCGGGCGCGCCGTCGATCTCGACCCGGGCAATGCCCTTGCCGGTCAGGTTCTGCAAGCGCCACGGCAGTATGAACGTGTCGCCGAGGTTGGAGAGGAACCAATGGGTCCCCACCGCCGCGCCGGCCGTCCCGATCAGCGGCGTCCACAGCGCGGTTTCATCCGTTCCGTCGGTGAAGTAGGCACGAACCGACAACCCGCCCATGTCCGCGCCGGTGGTCATGAACCCGATCAGCGGACCGTTGGTCTGCTGCGGGTTGCCCGTGTCGGTTCCAACCGTGGTCGATCCCGTCACGTTCTGGGCCGCGGCAGCGCCCGCCAGCACCAGAAGCGCGGCCGCGGAAACCGCCGTGAGTTGCACAAACTTCGCCATGGGTATGCCTCCAACCGGGAGTGGAGTGGCCAGACAAGGCCATGACTCCCGTTTTGGCAATATACCCAGAATAGGGGGCGGTTCCATCCCTTTCGTCAAATTCCAACGATTTTTCAGGTGCACAAGTCCGAGAACGCCCGTCACGGACACGGAGCGAAGTACGCCGACAGGAAATCGAAGATGTCCTGCACGCTGACCGCACCGGACTTGTTGACATCGGCACAAGGGTCACCGGAGAAGTACGCCGCGAGGAAGTCGAAGATGTCCTGAACGCTCACCCCGCCGGACCGATTGAAATCCCCCGGGCAGAGCACCGAGCCCCCGAGCGACCCGTCGTGGTTGATCTTCTGAGCGTAGATGTCGCCGGCATCGGTGCGCGAGTCGGACCAGACCAGCGCGACCGAGCCATCGGCGAGCGAAGCGAGGGGGAAGCGGCCCTTGGTGCTCGCGACCGTGGAGACGTCAACCGGCGCGCCGGCGTTCCAAACCTGAGCGCCGGAACCATCTACGCGGATGGCCCGCACCGTATCGGCTGTCGAGCCGGTCGAGGTCTGCTTGTACGTGACGATCGCGCCCGGGCCGCACGGCGCGGGCGCCGCGCGGATGAAGTCCTCGACGTCCGTGTCGAACGGCGTGAGGGCGATGCCGCCGTCACCCCACGTCCGAGTGCCCTCGCTGTCGATCTTCTGCGCGTGCAGGTCGCGCGTGCCCTGACCGCTGTCTCGCTCGCTCCAGAACACGTACGTCTCACCCGCCGGGCCGGGAACCGGGACCGAGGGTGAAACGTGCAACCGCGTCGGGCCGGTGTTGACGATCGAAGCGGCGACCCCGCCGGCGGGGAAGAGCACCGTTCCGGCGGCGTTGACCCGCTGCACCCACGAACTCAGCGTTCCGACACGGGAATCATGCCACGAAACCACCGCGCCGAACGCTCCGTCCGATACCAGGTTCGGGTAGTAGCCGATCGGCCACGCGTTCGCCTGAAGCTGGATCGCCGCGCCCCCGTTCCAGAGCCCCGTGCCGTCCGTTCCATACTTCTGGATCGTGGGATAGCGAGCGCTGGTCGCGGTCCGAGCGTCTTTGGCGAAGAGGCAGATCACCGACCCGTTGTCCGAAGGAACCATGTGGAAGAAGGCGGGACCGTCGCTCGGGCCTGCTCCGCCAACACCCGAACCTGCGATCAGCACGCCCTCTGGAGCCAGCAGCTTGTTACCGCCGGCATCCAGACGCTGCATGACCAGCCCCCGAGGTGGCGTGGCGCCCGAGTTGGACCGGCTGAATACCACCGTGAAGTTGCCGTCGGTGGTCTGGCAGATGCGGCTGTCGAACTCATCCACGGCGTCGTCGCTCAACTGCACGCCGTCGGCGCCCCAGAGCATTGTTCCATCCGCGCCGATGCGGTAGGCCGAGATCTCGCGATCTGCCCCGCCCCGAAGGTCGTTGAAACTGAGAAGCGCGTTGCCTTCCGAATCCACGCGAAGGTCCCAATCACCCGCCGTGAACGAGGCCGAGGTGTTGGCGCTCACGAGCAGGCCGTCGGCGCCCAACTGCGGGGCGCCGGTGCGATCCAGGCGCTGGATGCGCATGTTATAGAACGTGGGTGATGGAACGCTGGCGAACCAGGCGATCCAGCATCCCCCGTCGGATCGTGCGGCCATCTTGCACACATCCTGCTGACTCGGAGCGGTCGAGATCGGCGTGTTGGCCGTGGGGTCGGTTGACCACTGACCGAGGCTCGTCGAGCAAAGCGAGGAAAGGGCAAGGAGTGATCCAGCCAGGCGCAAGTGACGCATCGCGATCTCCGTTTGCATTTTAAATGGGTGTTCTCAGATCAGACTACGCACAATGTAACGTCCCTTGCGGCGATGTCAAGGTCCGCCGCACAATCTCTGTTTTCGCGAACGCTCACGTCGAATCCCGAACAAAACAAGAATAAATGCAAATCGGGAACTGCGCCCCGGCTCGGGCGTCGAATAGAAGGGTGCGGAACGATCTTCAGGACCAGCCGTGGGCAGAGGTCCGTGCTGCCTTCGACTGGTCGGTGGGAACAAGACTGCCAAGCTCGGCGGTTCGGCCCGTAGAGTTGACGCGGTGGTCGCGGGAAGAACAAGGAAGGACCGAAGCGATGCAACTGAGAACGTACATTCACAACGTCGGCTGGGTGCGTCGATCACTCTCGGCGACGGTTTGCGGCGGCGCGATTCTGGTATCGAGTTCCGCGTTCGCTCAGAACTCGACCCCCGCGACGGAAGCCTCCAAGTCCGCGCCCGCGGCGGCGAGCCAGCCCAAGTTCCGCACCACGGGCGACCCCCGGCGCGACACGCTGGCACGCATGTCGCGGAAACTGACGCTCGAAGTCACCGACTCGAAACTGTCGGATGTGATCCGGTTCTTCCAGGAGACCACCAACGCCGAGATCGAGCCGGTGTGGGCGGGCGACTCGGGCAGTTCGCCCGGCCTCGACAAAGAGAAGAAGATCACCATCAGCATCAAGAACCAGTCCGCACTGCAGGCGCTCGAGGCGGTGCTGGCCAAGGCCAAGTCGGACTTCGGCAGCGACAACACCTGGCAGATGACTCCGCACGGCACGATGCAGATCGGCCCGAAGGAAGCGCTCAACCGTGATCGACGGGTTGTGATCTACGACATCAACGACCTGCTGTTCACGATCAACACCTACTTCGATGTGCCCCAGATCGATCTGAACTCGGTGCTCCAGCAGAGCCAGGGCGGCGGCGGCGGCCAGAGCCCGTTCCGGGGAGACAACCAACAGGCCAACCAGGAGGATCGCCGTCCGCGAACTGAAAAGGCCCAGGATGTGGTCAACCTGCTCACCTCGATCGTCGAGACCGAGCAGTGGCGTGATAATGGCGGCGAGGGCGGCACGATCACGTACTACAACGGCTCGCTCATCGTCAACGCCCCGGACTACATGCACCGGCAGATCAACGGGTACCCGTATTGGTCCTCGTACAGCGTGAGCCGCACGGCCGGTCGTCGCTACGTCTCGCTCAACATGGATACCGGAATCTCCACGATCGATGGTTTCGGAACACAGCCCGTGAGTGGGGTCGTCCCCGGTGCGGGTGGCGGCGGCGGTGGCGGAGGGGGCGGGGGAGGTGGTGGCGGCGGCGGCGGGGATGGCGGCGGCGGTGGAAGCAAAGCCAAGCCGTGAATCGCCCGAAGCCTTGAACATGCCCTTCATCACGACCCGCGCCGGCTGACCGGCGCGGGTCTTTGCTTTCGAGAGCAGCAGGCTTGGCGCTCGAACGAGCGAACGGCCGAGCCGAACCCGCGCCGGCCCGGGAACGGTTAGACTCCCGGCATGTTCACGGAACTGTTGGCACTCCTGGGCGTGCTGGTCGGCGCGTTGCTCGCCGGAGCGGGGCTCCTGCACCTGTTGCCGCGTGTGAGCAAGGCCGCGGCCGGCGCGTGCTGTCGCGCGCCGGGCCTGGACCTTGTCGTGACGTACTTCACCATCGCTCCTCCGGTTGTCGGCGCGATCGTCCACGGGTGGCGCGGGCTGCTGGCGGGCATCGCGGCGCAGGTGGCGGCGGTGCTGATCTGGACGCCGCTGCACGAACTGGCGCACCCGGCCGGTCGCAAGGGCCCGCGGATCGTTCACACGCTCAACCGCCTGGTCGGCCGCTGGCGCAACCACACGGCGGTCTGGCTCACCGCGCTGGCGGTGCCGGTGTTCTGGATCATCCGGGTCGCCGAGTGGGTGGTCTACCCGCCGCTGACGGTGCTCGTGAGATTCCCCAAGTACAACAGCGGAGAGTGGGTCAACGTCTCGCGTCAGAAGTTTGAGGGGCTGGTCGGGCACGACCTGATCTGGTGCCTGTACTGCGACTGGATGACCGGCGTCTGGAGCCTGGGCAGCGAGATGCTGCGCAACGTCGAGAGTTTCTGGTGCCCGATCCGATTCCGCAGCGACAAGAAATGCGATAACTGCCGGATCGACTTCCCCGACCTTGAGAACGGTTGGGCGCCCGCGCTCGGCACGATGGGCGACGTGACCGCCGCGCTGGACAGGCACTACCGGCGAGAAGACCGCGTGCTCCCGTGGTTCGGACACCCGGCGAGGTTGACGATCGAGGGGCGGGAGCCGAGCGAACCGGGAAAACCCGAGGGTTCCGCGTCGTGAGCCGGTATGCTTGGGTGTGAGCATGGCCAGCGATCAAGCGATCGCCGCGGGCGTTGAAGCCGGCGCGGTGGGTCCATACCACCTCGTCAGCGTGCTGGGCGAGGGCGGGTTCGGCGTGGTCTATCTCGCCGAGCGTCGCGAGCCGTACGTGCAGGCCGTCGCGCTCAAGGTGCTCAAGGCGGGCATGGATACGCCCTCGGTCGTAGCGAGGTTCGAGCTCGAGCGGCAGGCGCTGGCGCTGATGGATCATCCGAACGTCGCGCGGGTGCTCGACGGCGGGCTGACGCCGGCCGGGTCGCGCCTCGGCGCCAACCGCCCGTACTTCGTGATGGAGCTCGTGGCGGGCAAGCCGATCCACGAGTTCTGCCGCGACAATCGGCTGAACATCGAGGATCGGCTGCGGCTGTTCATCCAGGTGTGCGAGGCCGTTCAACACGCCCACACCAAGGGCGTGGTCCACCGCGACCTCAAGCCGTCGAACATCCTCGTGACGCGGATCGGAGAGTCCGGCGCGCCGATACCGAAGGTCATCGACTTCGGAGTCGCCAAGACGCTCTCGGGGTCGTGGGCGGATCAGCCGGAGGTCACGCGGGCGGGCAACTTCATCGGCACGCCCGAGTACATGAGCCCCGAGCAGGCCGCGGGCGGGGGCGCGGCGGCCGATCTGGACACGCGCACCGACGTGTACTCGCTGGGCGTTGTGCTCTACGAACTGCTGACCGGCGTGCTGCCTGTGGCCCGCGAGGAACTGTGGAAACACGCCGTGCTCGAGATGATGCGGATGATCCGCGAGGTCGAGCCGCCGCGGCCGAGCGCGAGGGTGTCGGTGATGGCGCGCACGGGGTCGTTCGAGGCGACCGGGCCGGAAGGAGGGGCCGCGACACTCGGGCGCCGGCTGCGCGGCGACCTCGACTGGATCGTGATGCGCGCCATGGAGAAGTCGCGGGACCGCCGCTACCAGAGCGCGGCCGCGCTGGCGGCGGATATCACCAGGTACCTGCGGACCGAGCCGGTCGAGGCCGGCCCGCCCAGCGCGGCGTACCGGGTCTCCAAGTTCGTGCGGCGGCGCAAGCTGCTGGTTGGCGCTTCGACGCTCGCCGTGAGCGGGCTGGTGACAGGATTGATCTTCGCGCTGGTCGAGCGGGATCGGGCGATCGAGGCGGGGATCATCGAACGGGCCGCCCGATCGCGGGCGGAGGCGTCGAACCTCTTCGTCCGCGACTCCATCCGGCACGTGCGTCAGGCCGTGAAGTCCGATTCGTACACACTCATCGACTTCGTGGAGGCGATGGCCCGGAACGTGGACGACCCCGCGCGGCGACTGACCGCGGAGGACCGCGCGGCCACCCGCAGCGAACTCGGCGACATCCTCATCGTGCTCGGAAGGGCCGAGGAGGGCGAGCAGCAACTGCGAAAGGCGATCGAGAATCTCAAGGGCGAGCACCCTTCCTCCAGCCTGCACCTGGCGCGCGCCACGCTCCAACTCGCCGAACTGCTCCTCGCTCGCAACCAGACCGCCGAGGGTCTGAACATGCTGACGGGCCTGATCCCGGACCTTCGCGAGGGGCGCATCGGCGACATCCGCGACCTCTTGCCGCAGGCGCTGGTCGCGCAGGGCCGCGGCCTGTTCCGTGTCCAACGCCCTGGCGAGGCCGAGGAGGCGCTGCGAGAAGGGATCCGGCTGATCGGCACGCCCGACGAGGCGAACGGGCAGGTCCTGTGCAACGCGTTGATCTCGCTGGCGCTCGGGCTGTGCGAGGTGCCCAACCGCCGCGACCAGGCCCTTCGCGCGGCCGAGGAAGCCGTCGAACTCGCCGAACGCTGGGCCGACAAGAACATCTTCCTGCACGTGACGGCCCTGAACACGCTCGGCCGCGTGTATCGAGGCCGCGGCTCGACCGACAGGGCGATCGAGACCTACTCCGAGGCGCTCGAGCTGGCGGCCTCGGCTCCGGACATGCCGGCCGCGACCCTGGCGGGCATCCAGATCATCCTGGCGCAGGCCCTCCGGGATGTCGGCCGCATCGACGAGGCCGAGCCGTACGCGATGGCCGCCCTGTCAACCCGAAGGTCGATCGCGCCCGGCTCGCTGCTGCTCGCGCAGACACTCGATGTCACCGCGGGTCTCGCGGCCGACCGCGGCAACCTCGAGAGCGCCGAGGCCCAGTACCGTGAACAGCTCGATATCGCCCTGTCGCCCCGGGTGCGCGAAGAGCCGACGGCCGCGCTGGCGATGACCGGCCTGGCCGATGTGCTGGTCCGGCGCGAACAGTTCCAGGAGGCCGAGTCACTCGCCGAGCGCGCCCTGCTCATCCGCCAACGGACCCTGCCCGATGGACACTGGAAACTCCACAGCACGGCCAGCATCGGGGCCGCGGCCGCGGCCGGGCTGGGCAAGTGTGAACAGGCCGAACGATCGCTCTCCTCGGCGGCCGAAGCCGTGAGCACCGATCGAGCCGCGCCGCGCTCGGTTCAGATTCGCATCATCGAACGGCTCATCCGGGCGATGGAGCGATGCGGCCACGGTGATGCGGCCGCTCCATGGCGCGATCGGCTCAGGAAGTTGACGAGCCCCGAACTCTGAAAGCGTTTGGATCCTGTCAACGCACAAGCAGGCTACCTGAAGAATCCCGAAAAGAACCCTTGTGTGCCGATCGAACATGTGGTAGGTTTGGGCAGTGACGCGATCGAAGGGTCGCAAACCGACGGAATCGTGTTTTCGGAGGATCCAGAGACATGCGTTTCATCTCTCGAGTCCGGGGTGGCTCTGCGCTGGCGGCGGTCGCGTGGGTTGCATCCGGCGCGTTCGCGCAGGGGGCGACGCTCATCGCGAAACTCAACGTCGAGCCCAAGACTTCGCCCACGAAGATCAACGTCAACCCCATCGGCGAGCCCGAGCCGGGCGGCGGACAGGAGCCCGAAGCGATCGTGCGCATCGTCTCGGCCACCCTTCGGATCCAGGATCCCGTCCCGTTCGGCCTGGCGGTGACTCGCGGCAACCTCGGACCGGACCGGGCCTACGGCCTGGGACTTCCCAACGGCTACGACGCCCCGCCGCCGAACAACTCGGCCGGACCGTGGGTCGGGCTGATGTGGCCGTTCCGCGACTTCAACGACGGCTACGCACCGAGCACCCCGCCGGCGATCCCCGGCAACTCGGTCGGAGAGTTTGAGTCCGGCGGCGCGGCCGCGGGAACCTACTTCGTCCGCAACATGGTCGGCGCGATGGCGTTCGACATCAACGACCCGACGACGTACGAGCGGGGCGTGTTCACCGACACCGGGCGCGACCCTCGCTTCTTCAAGGTCGAACTCGAATCGCTGGTGGACATCGGGCGTGAAGTCTCGGTGACGCTGAGCGATCTCCGGGCCGTTGTGCTGCTGCGCGACGAGTTCGGCAACCTGCGGACGCAGGAACTGGCCGCGCCGAGCGTCACCATCTCGATCTTCATCCCCGCGCCGGGCGCGGTGGGCCTCATGGCGATGGGCGGCCTGCTCGCGACACGGCGGGCTCGCCGCTGAGCGCGGAGAGTCCGCCTCGATCACAGGAACGCATCAAGTGAGAGGATGAGCGCGATCGCGCCGGCGAAGCCGGCCTTGATGATCGTCGCCACCAGCCGACCCGCGGCCGCGCCGGCCCCCACAACGGTGCTCTGCTTCCAGGTCTTCTGGCCGCCCGCCCGCTCGAGCAGGAGCGCGCCGAGCCCCGCGCCCGCCGCCGCGCCGACGAGCGTGCCCACCACGGGTATCGGGATCAGGAATGTTCCGGCCAGCGCGCCGAACAGCCCGCCGATGACCGAGCCGATGGCGCCGCGCCGAGTCCCGCCGGCCTTGGCCGCGCCGGCCGCCGATGCGAACAACTCGATCAGTTCCGCGCACACGCCCAGGCCGACGCACGTTCCCAGCACCCACCAAGCGAACATCTGCTCGCCCCCGCCCCCCCACCGGCCGCCCGACATCGACCACCACTGCGCCAGCCCCGCGCACAGAATCGCGAACCAGATGCCGGGCAGCGTCAACAGCGTGAGCGCGACGCCCAGGAGCGAGGTGAAGACGATGGTGATGGCGACGGCGATGGTCATGGACTTTCGACCGCGCACCACAGCGCGGACCGACACCACCTACTTGGGAGCCGGCTCGTCACGGTTTTGCTCTGCGGCGGGCGCGGCATCCGGAAAGGCCGTCTTTTCCATCGCGAGCACCCATTCCTCCAGCGGCACGTACCGCAGCAGGTCCATCCGGTGCGAACGGCCATCCCTCAGATTCACCGTGGCGTAGAACTTGTGCCACATCCGCTTGTCCACTTCCTTGATGTCCGCGGGCGTGAACGACGACCTGTCCGGCATCGTCAGACGCTGTGCCTGCGGGTCCCACGAATACTTCTTCCGCACCGCCCGCACCAGCGACAGCAGCACGTACGCCCCGCCGCCGTAGCCGACGATCACGAAGATCCACTGGAAGAGCATGTCGAGCCCCGACAGCGGCGTGACGTTGTTGGAGGTATTCAGTTTCGGCGCGAGCCTGGCCAGCAGGTCCATCGGCGAGAGTTTGGTGCGAGCGCCGTCGGTCCCGACCGCTTCGCCCTCGCCCTGCGCCATGTTGAAATACAGCCGGCGCGGCGGCGTTGAATCGTCCTTACCCAGGAACTTCGGCTTGCTGTTCAGCCGCCACATCAACCCGAGCGAATCGAGCCACACCAGGCGGGTCTTCTCGAACTGGGCCGTTCTCTGCGTCAGCGGGTTGCCAAGGCGCTGCTCGATCTCGCCGGCCCTGGCCTTCAACGCCGCGAACTCCTCGCGCGGATTCTCGCACTTGAGCTTCGCGGGCGTGAGCGATGAATCCGCCTGCGCGGCCTGCAAATGCCGGGCGAACCGGATCGAGGCGTCGAGCTCGCCGCGCCGCGGGTAGAAGTAGAGCGCATCGGCCAGCCCCCACGTGCCGAATCCAAACAGCAGCACGAGGAAGAGCCCGGTCTTCATCAGCCAGTTGCGGCCCAGACTCGTCGTGGTCGCGACCGGCCTCGGGGGCGCTGGCTCTTCCGATTGCGGGGGCGGGTTGGTCGGTTCTGTGGGATCGGACATGCGGCAGCCTCGTGCGGTCTCGGGACGCGGACTTACCACCCCAGCGGACGGATAGCCGCTCGCCGAGCGGTTGGTTCGGTATCAGTCTACTTATCGGCAGGATCGCGTGCCGGTTTGAGAGGAGTTTGGTGCGGCGAGCCGTGCCACCCTCATGCGAGGTCCGCCGTCACAGGAGTTGATCGTTCTGCAGGGTGTCCGACCACCATTGATCGGCCCATTCGCGCCCCTCGACCGTCGCCACCAGAGGCCCATACCCGCCCTCGCTCACGCGCCGCGTCGGGATTCGCGGCACACCCTTGCCCCCGCCGTGCCGCAACGCCCGGGTGAGCCATCGCGAGTGCAGCGCGCGGGCGTGCGCCCCCACGCGGGCAAGGAAGTCGTCGCCGAAGAACGCGCGGAACATGCCGTCCAGTCTACCGCAAGCCGCCCGATGTGCAACACCTCATGCGTGCTCGCTCATCGGCGGGCACGTGCACACCAGGTTCCGATCCCCGTAGGGGTTGTCGATCCGGCCGACGATGGGCCAGAACTTGTGCTCGCGGACCCAGGGGAGCGGGAACGCCGCCTGCGAGCGCGGGTAGGCGTGCTTCCACTCGTCCGCGCTCACCGCCGCGGCCGTGTGCGGCGAGTGTTTCAGCGGGTTGTCCAGCCTGTCGGCCTTGCCCTGCTCGATGGCCCGGATCTCCTCGCGGATCGCGATCATCGAATCGCAGAACCGATCGAGCTCGGCCTTCGGTTCGCTCTCTGTCGGCTCGATCATCAGCGTGCCCGGCACGGGGAAGCTCATCGTCGGCGCGTGGAAGCCGTAATCCATCAGCCGCTTGGCGATGTCCTCGGGCTTGACGCCCGCGCTCTTCTCGAACGGCCGGCAATCGAGGATGAACTCGTGGGCGCAGGCGCCGTTCTTGCCGCGGAAGAGGACCGGGTAGTGCGACTCCAGCCGCCTGGCCATGTAGTTCGCGTTGAGAATCGCGACCTGCGTCGCCTTCTTCAGCCCCGCCTCGCCCATGAGGGCGATGTAGACCCACGAGATCATGAGGATGCTCGCCGAGCCGTACGGCGCGGCCGAGACCGGGCCGATGGGCGTGCTCCCGGCGGCTAGCACCGGCGGCATGACGGGATGCCCCGGCAGGAACGGCGCGAGGTGCTTGGCCACGCCGATCGGGCCCACGCCCGGACCGCCGCCCCCGTGCGGGATGCAGAACGTCTTGTGGAGGTTCAGGTGGCAGACATCCGCGCCGATGTTGCCGGGGCTGGTCAGACCGACCTGCGCGTTCATGTTCGCTCCGTCCATGTACACCTGCCCGCCGTGCTGGTGCACGATCGAGGTGATCTCGCGGATCTCCTCCTCGAACACGCCGTGCGTGCTGGGGTAGGTGATCATGAGGCAGGAGAGGTCGTCCTTGTGCTCGGCGGCCTTGGCGCGGAGGTCACCGAGATCAACGTTACCCTGCTCGTCGCACGCCACGGCGACAACCCTCATGCCCGCGATGACCGCCGAGGCTGGGTTGGTGCCGTGCGCCGAATCCGGGATCAGGCAGACATCGCGGTGCGCTTGGCCGCGAGAGCGGTGGTAGGCGCGGATCACGAGCAGGCCCGCGTACTCGCCCTGCGAACCCGCGTTGGGCTGCAGGCTGACGGCCGCGAAGCCGGTGATCTCGGCGAGCCAGGATTCGAGGTCGGCGAAGAGCTTGTGGTAGCCCTTGGTCTGCTCCGCGGGCGCGAACGGGTGCATGCGCCCGAACTCGGGCCATGTCACCGGGATCATCTCGCTGGTCGCGTTGAGCTTCATGGTGCACGACCCGAGCGGGATCATGCTGTGCGCCAGCGACAGGTCGCGGCCCTGCAGCTTGAAGATGTACCGGAGCATCTCCGATTCGGAGTGGTGGGTGTTGAAGACGGGGTGGGTGAGGAACCCGCTCGCGCGATTGAGCGTGGACGGGATCGTGAATCTCGCATCGCCGGCCGGTACGTCGATACGCTCGGATTCCGGACCACCGAACGCCGCGAGCACCCGCGAAAGGTCCTGGGGAGTCGTCGTTTCGTCGAGCGTGACTCCAAGCGTGCCGTCACCGAAGTCGCGCAGGTTCAGCCCTCGATCCCGCGCCGCCTTCATCACCTCGCCCGCCGAGCGACCCACCGCTCGAACCCGCAACGTATCGAACACCAACTCCTCGCCGATCGCGTGCCCGAGTCCATTGAGGCCGACCCGCAGCGTCTGCGTCGATGCCCGCACTCGCTCCGCGATCGCCCGGATCCCCTCCGGCCCGTGGTAGACCGCGTACATGCTCGCCATGATCGCGAGAAGCGCCTGCGCCGTGCAGATGTTGCTCGTCGCCTTCTCACGCTTGATGTGCTGCTCGCGCGTCTGGATCGCCATCCGCAGCGCGGGGTTGCCGTGGGCATCGCGCGAGACGCCGATGATCCGACCCGGCATCTTGCGAGCGTACTCCGTTTTCGTCGAGATGAACGCCGCGTGCGGTCCGCCGAAGCCCATCGGCACACCGAACCGCTGGGCGGAGCCCACAGCGATATCGGCCCCGCCGCCCCCCCACTCCCCCGGGGGCTTCAACAGCGCGAGCGCGAGCAGGTCGCACGCCGCCACCACCAACCCCCCCGCCGCGTGGAGCGTTTCGCACAACTTCTCGTAGCACTCGATCCGCCCATCGGTGGTCGGGTACTGCACCAGCACGCCGCAGACCTGCGATGGCGAGGTATGGCGGCTCTCCGAGCCGCCCGCCTTGCCCCAATCGCCCGCCCGCAGCGCCGCCCCATCAATCACCCGCACCTCAATTCCCATCGACTCGCCGCGCGTCTGACACACCGCGATTGTCTGCGGATGGCAGTCCGCCGCGACGACGAACGTGTTCCGCCCGCCGACGATCGCGTGGCACATCGCCATCGCCTCCGCCGCCGCCGTCGCCTCATCGAGCAAACTCGCGCCCGCGAGCGGGAGCGCGGTGAGGTCCGCGATCATCGTCTGGAAGTTCAGGAGAGCCTCCAGCCGCCCCTGGCTGATCTCCGCCTGGTACGGCGTGTACTGCGTGTACCACCCCGGGTTCTCCATGATGTTTCGCAGGATCACCGGCGGTGTGATGCAGTCGTGGTACCCCATCCCGATGAACGACCGCATCACGGTGTTCTGCGACGCGATCTTCTTCAGCTCGCCGATCAGCTCGAACTCCCCGGAAATCGCCCGACCCGCCAGACCGTTGAGCGTCAGCGGCGACTTGAGGCGGATCGCCGCCGGCACCGTCGCGTCGGAGAGCGCATCGAGCGATCCGTATCCAACCGTACCCAACATCTCGGCGATCTCCGCATCGTTCGGCCCGATGTGCCGATGCGCAAACGTATCGAGCGGCGCGAACGGATCCGCTCTCACCGTCCCCGACTCTCCCCCTCCGCTCGTTCCGTTGGGGGCATGGCGTCCGTTCGAGGCCGTGGTCGATCGAGGAGCGTTGGTGGTGGTGTTCATGGGTGCGAAAAACAGGTTGGAAGGCGTGCAAACGCCGAACCGAATGCCGGGTTGGGGCGACTCGATCATCGTAGGAACCCGAACCTCAAAGTTCAGTGCGTTACCGCTTTCCCCGCCTGCTTCCGGCCCACCAGCAACCGACAACCGCCCGTCCGCCGCACCGTACCATCCCGCTACCCAACTGGAACCACCCATGCTGACCCTGCTGTCCGCCGCCGCGCTCTCGATCGCACTCCTGAACCAGACCGAATCCCGCACCACGACCCAGCAGGCCGCCGCCGATCTGGCCGTTTACCGCCAGCACGTCCTCACCCTCGCCAACCCGTTCATGGAAGGCCGCGGCCTGGGTACCCACGGCAACCGCATGGCCGCCGAGTACTTCGAGTGGCACTTCCGCCAACTCGGGCTCCGACCCGCTTTCGGAGGCGATGCGCCAACCTACCTCCAGGAGTTCGCGGCCGGTCGGCAGGCGAAATCCGATGGCTCCGAGGTCGCCATCATCGGCGCGGATGGCCGGCGGGAGCCGCTCGTCGCGGGTTCGGACTTCAACGTGCTCGGCAACTCGGGGGCGACCAGCGCCGAGGCCGAGATCGTGTTCGTCGGCTACTCGATCCCGAAGTTGGAGGGCGATCGGCCCGGCGACGGCGTGAAGGCCGAGTACGCAACCTATTCAGACTTCGACGACCTCAAGGGCAAACTCGCCCTGATGTTCCGCTACGAACCGATGAACGATGCCGGACGCTCGCGCCTGACCGAGAACGGCGCGTGGTCCAGCGCGGCGGCGATCGCGCCGAAGATCCGCGCCGCGCTCGATTGCGGCGCGGCGGGCGTCCTCGTCGTTCCTCCTCCCGGCGCGGCCGATCCGGCCGCTTCGCGCCTGGAATCCACCGCCGCATCCGAGAACTGGAGCCGCCCGCTCGATGGCCCGGCGATCATGCTCAGCACCGCTTCCGCCGAGCGCCTCCTCGCGCTCGCCGAGATGCCGGGGCAGACCGACAAGTCGCTGCTCGCGCTCCGAAAGATCGCCGATGCCCCGCGCACGGCCGACGACAAGGCCTCGCGCCTCATCCCGCTGGGCAAGGTTCGCCTGGCCGTCAACACCCGCATCGAGCGTGCCCCGCGCACCACCTGGAATGTCGGGGGTGTGCTCCCCGGCAGGGGCCCGCTCGCCGAGCAGTTCATCATCATCGGCGGCCATCTCGACCACGTCGGCTACGGTAACACGGGCGGCTCGCGCAGCGGCGAGTACGGCATCATCCACCCCGGCGCGGACGATAACGCCTCCGGCGCATCCGGCGTTCTCCTCGCCGCCCGGATCCTAACCCGCGAGTACGCCTCCGACGATCGCCCGCGCCGATCCATCATGTTCCTCGGTTTCTCCGCCGAAGAGATGGGCCTGCTCGGCTCGGCCCACTTCGTCAAGGATTCGCCGATCTCCGCCGCAGCCCTCTACGCCATGCTCAACATGGACATGATCGGCCGCGCCCGCGACCGCCACCTCGAGGTCCTCGGCGTCGGTACCGCGGCGGAGTTTTCCGACCTGCTCAAGCCTCTCTTCGACTCGTCCGGGCTGAACATCAAGACCTCCGCGACCGGCCGCGGGCCCAGCGACCACGCCACGTTCTACGGAAAGGGTGTCCCGGTCCTCCATTTCTTCACCGGCCTTCACGACGAGTACCACACCCCGCGCGACACCGCCGACCTCATCAACTGCGAGGACGCCGTGGACATCGTGCGACTGGTCTGTGATACCGCCCGCTCGCTCGCCTCAAGGCCGCTCGACCAGCCCCTGACCTTCACCTCCACCGACAAGGGTCGGCAGCCTTCGCGCCCCGAGCCGGACCCCGCCGCCGATGCCCCGCCGAAACCCCCCGTCCGCGTGCGTTTCGGCGTCCGGCCCGGCTATGGCGACGAGGGCGAGGGCGTCGTCGTCGAGGATGTCACCGAGGGCACCGCGGCCGCCGAGGCCGGCATCCAGCCCGGCGACCTGCTCACGCGCTGGAACGGCAAGGAGATGCCCGGCCCCGCCGCGATGATGGACTTCCTGCGCGAGCACAAGCCCGGCGATGTCATCGACATCACGCTCAAGCGCAAGAACGAAGAAACCACCGTCCGCGTCACGCTCAAGTCACGCGATCAGGCCGTGAAGTGACCGGGCTTCAACCCGACGCTCCCAGCACGCGTCGCACCGCGCCAGAAAAGTCCAGATCCTCCCCGACGAGAAGGGCCCGCTCCGGCGCGATCCCCGCGTTCACGGCCGCCTCGATGTCTCGCGCCGCATCCCCGATCATCCACGACCGCGACAGGTCCAGGCCAAACTCTCCCGCCGCGTGCAGGATCATCCCCGGCGCGGGCTTCCGCCAGGCATGTTCGACATCGAACGGCGCGGCCGCCCCCCGCGGGTGATACGGGCAGAAATAGACCGCATCGAGTTCGACATCCGCCGCCGAACGGATCGCATCCCGCATCCGCGCGTTCGTGGCTTCCACCTGCGCGATCGTGCACCGACCCCGCGCCACCGCGCCCTGGTTGCTCACGACCACCAGCGCAAACCCGGCACGCTTCAACGCGCTCAACCCCTCCCCCACTCCCGGCAGCAACTTCACCAGTTCCGGATCGAACAGGTCTCCGGGGTACGGCGTTCCCGCGGTCACCTCGCGGTTGGCGATCAGCGTGTCATCGCGATCCAGAAACACCGCCGGACGGAGTTGCGCCCCTTGCACGTGCGTCATCCTGCCGAGCGTACGCCGAGCGCACGACCCCGGCCCTGCCACAAATCCGGCTCGTGCCCTGTCAGTCGGGCTCCCGGTCTTCGCATCGCTGCGTGAGATGGGGGGCGGGGGGGCGCGAGCGAGGGGCTGCGAGCCCCCCATCCCCCAGGCCTGAACGAAAGGACCAACCGTGAGCCGCCACTTCCGATCGCACCCCTCCACCCGCCCAGGTCTCGTTGCGCCGGCGCTCGCCGCCGCGTGCTTCGTGCTGGCCGCGTCCGGGCAGGCGAGCGCCCAGCAGAACACGGCCTCGACCGACACCTTCCGCACCGCCGCCGTCAACCGTCGCGACGGACTGCCCATCAGCGCTCGGACCCGCTTCTTCAATGTCCGCAATAACCGCGACACCCGCAACACCGCCGAGCACGAACTGCTCCACGGCATGGGCTACGCCGCGTTCTACACCGACTTCCGCAACAAGATCGTCGTGCAGGCCAACGGCGACCGCCATTTCATGGACAACGGCGCCAACAACGGAAACCTCCGCGTGATCCTCACCGCCCAGACAACCCATGCGGACCCCGACAAGCGCGTCGGTGCGGTGAACCAGGGCAACACCATCATGCGCCCCAACCAGGTCGTCAACCAGCGGGCCGGCGCGTTCGAGGCCACACCGATGAACGACGCGTTCGGCTGGAACGCTCGGAATCCCGATGTCCGCATCACCTTCGACGAGAGCTTCCCCGCCCTGATCGTCCCGTTCGTGCTCGATTTCCACCGGGACAATGTTCGCGCCGCGCGAACGGCCATCGAGGGCCTGTTCGGAAACGGCGCCGGCGCACGGTTCGATTGGACCATCCTCAACGTCGAACCCCGGCCCGTCCGCGGCGAGCGTCAACTTCTCCGCTCCGACGTGCCCTACCGCTCGCTGGCCACGGGCCACGCGGACTACAACGCGCCGGGAGAGAGTTACTCGCTCACCGACCTGCGCCTGCAACTCGCCGACGCGCCCGGCACGCCCCATCCCCGGGGCACGGTCTACTCACGGCCCGCGAACCTGTCCGCCCAGTTCACCGCCACCTCCGCGGCCCTGGGTCTCAACGGCTCCTCCGGTCCGGTTGACCTGGCCGGAAACCTGAACATGCTCGTCCTCTCCAATCCGGGAGAGATCGAGTCCGAGTTCGCGATCGAGATCGTCCAACTCAACCTCGTCGGCACGTTCTTCTCCGATCAGGGCCCGATCCCCGTCTCGCTCCGTCGGACGTTCTCCCAGGTCTCGACCGGCGCCTTCTCTGCGGATCCGATCGACGCGGCGCCCGGCATGTACGAGATCGACAGCTTCTTCGACGTGTTCACCGATCTTTCGCTGGGCAACGGCCCGTTCATCCCCGCCGACGGGGTTCTCTACATCGACTACGTCGAGTCCGATCCCATGGGCGCCTGCTGCATCGGCGGAGACTGCCTCACCACCACCCCGCCGAACTGCTCGGGCGTCTACCACGGCGATTCCTCGCCCTGCGTGCCCGCCCCGTGCCCCGCGTTCGGCGCGTGCTGCTGCGGCTCCTCGTGCACGCTCACCATCGCCGCCGATTGCAACGCGCCGCGCACCGCCTTCGCCGGCGAGGGCACCTCGTGCTCGCCGTACAGCCCGACGACCCCCTGCTGCCGCGGCGACTTCAACCACTCCGGCGGCATCCTCGCCGTCTCGGTGCAGGACCTGTTCGAGTTCCTCGCCGCCTACTTCGGCGCCGACCCGTGCGCCAACACCAACGACAGCGCCGCCGGACCCGGGGCCCCCAACGGAGTCACCATCCAGGACATCTTCGACTTCCTCGCCGCGTACTTCTCCGGCTGCTGACTCGTCCGGGCAGCACGGCTTGACTCGCACTCTCCAACCCACGGCCGTGCCGGCTTCTCCACCCGGCACGGCCGTTCTGCTGCGCATCGATCACCTCGCACGCCCCCGGCGCTCCCCTACCCTCTCCGCGTCCGTCGGCCCCGCCCTCTCACCGATCCATGCTCAACCGTCCGCGCAAGGTGCTCGTCGTCTGCCCGAGCTGGCTCGGCGATGTCGTCATGGCGACGCCCGCGCTGCGGACGCTCCGCGGCGGGCTCCCGGGCGCGTTTCTTGGCGGGCTGGTCCGTCCGGGCATCGACGAACTGCTCGCGGGAACCGACTTCTTCGATGAACTGCACATCGAGCGGGCCGCGGGAGTCATGGGCCCCAAACTCGTCGCGTCGCGCATCCGCCCGCGCCGCTACGACGTCGCGATCCTCTTCACCAACTCCTTCTCCACCGCGCTCATCACCCGCTTGGCCTTCATCCCCCGGCGGATCGGGTACGACCGCGACGGCCGCGGCGTGCTCCTCACCGACCGCGTCAAGGCCGAACGCCGCCCCCCACCGCACCGCGGTTACAAGTGCGTGCCGGCCATCGACTACTACCTTCGCCTCGCCCGCGAGATCGTTCCCAACGCTGCGCACCCGCCGCGACTGGAACTCGCCGTCACGTCCGAGCAGCAGACCCGTGCCGACGCGATCATCGCGGCCGCGCAGGTCGCGCCGGGTGAACGGTTCGCCATCCTCAACCCCGGCGCCAACGACCCAGCCAAGCGCTGGCCCGCCGATCGCTTCGCCGCGCTGGCCGCGTGGCTCTCGCGCGAGCGCGGGCTTCCCGTGCTCGTCAACGGCGGCCCGGCCGAACGCGAACTCGCCGAAGCCGTCGCCGCCGACGCGAGGTCGCCGCGCGTGGTCGCTCTGCCCGCGCTGGGCATCACGATCGGCGCGCTCAAGGGCCTGGTCCGCCGCGCGGCCATCATGGTCACCAACGACACCGGCCCGCGGCACCTGGCCGCCGCGTTCGACATCCCCACCGTGACGCTCTTCGGCCCGACCGACCCGCGCTGGACGACACTCCCGCACACTTCCGACGGACAGGTCCGGCGCATCGACCTGCTCGCCGAGCCCCACCTCCCGCCCGGCGAGCTCGCCGATGACCACCCCGACCGCTGCCGTATCGACCGCATCACCCTCGACGCGGTCCGCGAGGCCTGCGCCGGCCTGATTTGATTCGGCGGGTTTCCCCTCTACGATTGCCGCGTTCGACATCCAGTTCACGTTTCCCAGACGGGGGCGTAGCTCAGTTTTGGTAGAGCGCTTCCATGGCATGGAAGAGGTCACGAGTTCGAGTCTCGTCGCCTCCACTTCCCGTCGAGAACGCCCGGGCCTCAGGAAGGCACGGGCGTTTTTCATGCGCCGCGCACACAGACCCGACGGTCGATGCCGAACGTCACCCGCGGAGAGTCACGACCAGCGCGCGGACCGCGCTGAGCGTCGTGCTCCGCGACGATGCGGCGGGGACCAGGAACGTCTGGCCGCGTGAAACGGGCCTCGCGTTGAGCGAGCCCGCGCCGTCGAGAACCATGACCACCACGGGCGCTGGCTCGTCGGTGAGCGGCTGCGGGCGGGCATCGCTCGGCCGGACCTCGTCGATGAAGTAGCGGTCGGTGGCGGCGAT
The DNA here is from genome assembly GCA_020846975.1 of Phycisphaerales bacterium. Lineage (GTDB taxonomy): Bacteria > Planctomycetota > Phycisphaerae > Phycisphaerales > UBA1924 > JADLCX01. Next base: position 22,977 of record JADLCX010000088.1, on the reverse strand, counting down.
GCGGGCCCGCGCCTCGGACTTGCCCAGCCTCGCGACCGTGGGCGGGCCATCGGGACCGATGCGGGCCTCGACCGGGTCATCCTCGAACCGGCAGCAGCGCAGGGCCTCGGCGATGTGCAGTTCGCGGCCGCGACGTCCCCAGTCGTGGATGCGGTAGGTGGTGTCGCTGGCGGTCTGGACCTCCGCGACCAGCACGCCCGCGCCCAGCGCGTGGATCGTGCCGCTCGGGAGCGTGTGGCAGTCGCCGGGAACCGCGGGCACATCGCGGAGCATGTCGATGATGCGAGGGTCGTTGTTTCGCGCCGCGAGCGCGAACGCCGTCCGGGCGATCCCGGGCTTCATCCCGATGTACAGCAGAGCGCCGGGATCGGCGGCGAGGATGTACCACGATTCGGTCTTCAGGTGCGCACCGGGCGTGCGCGACGCGTGTCCGGGGCTGGGATGGACCTGCACCGAGAGGTTCTGCGAAGCGTCGAGGAACTTGAACAGGAGCGGGAACCCGCCGGCCAGCGCGGCCTTGCTTCGCTCGGCCGTCCCCATGATCGTCTCGCCGTGGCTCTCGATCGCTTCGCGCAGCGTGCGGCCCGCGAGCGGGCCGTCGGCGATGAGCGTGCGCACGGCCTGCCCGCCCGCGCCCGCCGCGCTGGTGGCGGCAAGGTCGGCCAGTTCCCACGATTCGCCGATGCGTTCGTCGGAAGGGACGGCCTTGTCGAGCTGCGTGAGGCGACGCCCGCCCCAGACTTTGGGGAGCAGGACGGGCGAGAACAGCAGCGGTTCGAGGCCGGCAGCGCTCATGGCGGAGGGTAGCTGGCAGACGGGTCGGCGACGGAGCCTGGCTCTCGCGAGGCGAGCGCGGCGCCGCGGCCCGCGAGGTGCCCGCTCGCCCAGGCCCATTGGAAGTTGAACCCGCCGATCCGTCCATCGACATCGCAGACCTCGCCGCAGACGAACAGGCCCGGACAGATCCGGCTCTCCATCGTGGCCAGATCGAGCTCGCTGAGCGGCACGCCGCCGGCGGTGACCTCCGCGTGCGTGAAGCCGCGGTCGCCGGTGACAGGCAGCGGCGTGCGCACCAGGGCGCGGGCGAGCGCGCGGCGATCATCCTTGCGGAGCTGGTCGGGCGGCGTGGCGGGATCCAGGCCGCGGGCGGCGCAGAGGGCGCGGCCGAGACGCTCGGGGAGAGCCTGCGCGAGGAACGCCGCGACCCCGCACCCCCGCGCCGCGGTGAGTTCGGCATCGAGCGACTCTTCGGTGCGGCCGGGAAGCCAGTTGATGGTCAGCGTCGCGCCGGGATCGGACGCGCGGGCGTCGAGCCAGTAGCGGCTGATGTCGAGCACGCTCGGGCCGGAAAGGCCGAAGTGCGTGCAGAGCGTGGAGTCGGTGAACTCGACCAGCTTCTTCCCGGTGCCCGACCAGAGCGTGATCGTCGCCGGGAGCGTCAGGCCGGAGAGCTCGGTGATGAACGAACGCGACTTGTCGAGCGTGAGCGGCACGAGCGCGGGGAAGATGCGCGGCGTGGTGGTGTGGCCCAGGTTACGGAGCATGTCGTAGCCCCGGCCGTCGGAGCCGGTGCGCGGCAGGGCCATGCCGCCGGTGGACAGGATCACGCGGCGCGCGAGGATCGTGGCCTCCTGCCCGGCAGCGCGATCGCGCCGGATGACAAAGCCGCCGTCCCGGCTCTCCACGCTCTCGACCCGCCAGGGATGGTGCAAACCGACGCCGGCCTCGCGCGCTGCGCGGAGCAGCGCATTCAGCACCGTGCGGGCATCGTCGGTCACGGGGAAGAGTTTGCCGGTCTGTTCGCGCTTGAGTTCGACGCCGAGTTCGGCGAAGAACGCCCGAGTGCGCGGCACATCGAAGGCCCGCAGCACCTTCTTGATCGCGTGGCGCGAGGACCCGGGTCCCCCCGCGTACGCGGACTCATCCACGGCATGATGGGTGACGTTACAGCGGCCGCCACCCGCGACGAGGATCTTGGCACCGAGCGTGCGGGCTCCATCGAGCGCGAGGACGGTCTGGCCCGGTGCACCGTGTTGGGCGGCCGAAATGGCGGCCATCAAGCCCGCCGCGCCGGCGCCGATGATCGCGATGTCGATCGCTTCGATGTCGGTCATGGGCGCAAAGAGCCACTTCAGGGATTTGAACCCTGGACCTATGCTTTACGAAAGCATCGCTCTACCGCTGAGCTAAAGTGGCACGAATCCTGACGGACCCCAAATGGGCCGAGCCGGACGCGGAGAGAGAGTATGCGCGGGGTCACGGCGGATTTCCAGTCCGGGTTACATTTGGGCACGTTCGGTGATCGCCAGACCCGGCGAACCGGACCTGAGTTGGTCGAGTTGCCGGCGTCCGAGCCGGACGCGCATTTTCACGGCGAGGCCGTCGTCGGTGTAGGTGCGTTCGAGCACGTGGCCGCGGTTTTCGAGTCGCTGGATCGCCTTTCCGTCGGCGTGGGGGACGGTGACGTCGATCTCGACGACACCGGACTGGGCCGCGGCGAGAACGATGCGGCGGAGTTGCTCGTGGCCCAGACCATCGGGCGGGGGCTGGATGGCGGAGATGGCCAGAGCGCCGGGGTGCTTGCGCTGCCAGACGAGCAGGTCGCGGTTGTCGGCGAGTCTGTCCGCCTTGTTGAGCAGGAGGATGCGGGGCGCGGGCCTCCACCCTTCCGAATCGCCCCAGGCGTGGGATTCGGGGAGGTTGCCCTCGCGCTCCTCGATGTCTCGCACCTCGGACTCGAGTTCGTCGAGGGTCTCGACGACGGTGTTGTACTGAAGTTCGGCGGCGGGGTCGGAGACATCGAGCACGATGAGCACGAGGTCGGCGTGCGTCGCTTCCTCCAGGGTCGCCCTGAAACTCGCGATGAGGTGGTGGGGAAGATCACGGACGAAGCCGACGGTATCGGAGAGCATGACGATGATGCCGCCGCCGAGGTCCCACTCGCGGGTGCGGGTGACGAGCGTGGCAAAGACGCGGTCGTCGGCGTAGGCGCCCCCGGCGGTGAGGGCGTTGAAGAGCGTGCTCTTGCCGGCGTTGGTGTAACCGACGATGCCGACGGTGAAATGGTCCTTCTTTCGGTCGCGGACCATGCGGCGCTTGCGCTGGTAGATGGCGTCGAGTTCGCGTTTGAGGTCGAGTTTCTTGGCCTGGGCCAGGCGACGATCGATCTCGAGCTGCTGCTCACCGGGGCCGCGTGAGCCGATGCCGACGGGCCCGCCGCCCACGATGCGCTCGAGGTGGTCCCACATGGCGCGGAGTCGCGGGTAGGTGTACTCCATCTGGGCGAGTTCCACCTGCAGCTTCGCTTCGTGCGTGGTGGCGCGGGAGGCGAAGATGTCGAGGATGAGTTCGCTGCGATCGATGACCTTGACGGCGCGGCGCTTGGGCTTTTCCTTCTTGCGGGCGCTGGTCTTGTGGTTGTCGTCGGCATCGTCTTCCGGCGGGATGGCGGAGACGATCTCTTCGATGTTGCGGATCTGCCGCGGCGAGAGGTCGTGGTCGAAGACAATGAGCGAGGCGTCGAGCGCGTCGCACATGTCGCGCAGTTCTTCGAGTTTGCCGGAACCGATGAACGTGGCCGCCTCGGGCTTCTGGCGGCGCTGCTCCATCTCGCCGACGACGATCGCGCCCGCCTGCTCGGCCAGCGCGGCGAGTTCTCCGAAGGGGTTGGCCTGGTCGTAGACGGATTCCGGGAGCCGGACGGCGGCGAGGATGGCTCGTTCGGACTGGACCTTGATGTTGGTTCGTTCGGAGGGGGCGGGCATGGGGGCGTGTGCGGCGGGAAGCAGCCGAGTTGGGGGACTTGGGCGGGGATGATAGAAGAGCGTGGGCCGGAGGCCGGATACCGACCGGATTGGGGAACGCTTACATGGGGCGAACGAGAATCCGCGGGCGTGTGGTTGCGGTACAAACTGGCGGTGGGATGGGGTGGGTTTGGGAGGCCGGACGATGAACCGGGCATGGTGCTGCGTGCTGGTGGTCGGGGCGGTGTCGGCGGGATGCGCGGCGAGGAGCGTGCTGGAGGTGGCAGGTGTCGGCGCGGTGGAAACCGCGCCGCCGGCGAGCGCGTTCGCTGGACCCTGGCCGCGCGAGGCGCTGACGGCGGAGTGGATGGACTACCTGATGTCGCCGGTGGCGCTCTATCCGGACCCGCTGCTGGCACAGATGCTGCCGGCGGCAACGTATCCGGTCGAGGTGGTGCGGGCGCGGCGAATGCTGGACAGGGCGGCGACGGCGGAGGAGATCGATGCGACGGACCTGGATGTGAGCGTGAAGTCGCTCGCGCGGTACCCGGAAGTGATCCTGCTGATGGACGAGCACATCGAGTGGACCGAGCGCGTGGGGCAGGCGTTCCTGGAGCAGCAGGAAGAGGTGATGGATGCGGTGCAGCGGCTGCGCGCGCAGGCGGCGGCCATCGGCAATCTACGGAGCAACGAGCGGCAGACGGTGTACACCGAGACCGAATATGTGCGGATCGTGCCCGTAACGGAGTACCTGTACATCCCGACGTACGACTGGTCGGTGGTTTACACGACACCTTGCACGCGCTGGGGCGGGTACTCGTACTACACATACTCGACGGGATGTCTGGTGGGCTCGTGGCTGAACTACGACTGCGATTGGCGGTATCGGCGGGTGTGCCGGCCGTACAACTGGACGTGGTGGGATTACTGCCGGCGCGATCGGCATCACGATCACCACGGGCGCGGGGGCTGGCGCGATCGCGAAGCGTTTGCGTATGCGCCGCGGGCGGCGGAACGCAACGGCTCGCGCGAGGAGCGGCTGGTGAGGCCGGAGCCGGATCCGCTGACACCGGATCAGCCGGTGGTGCGCGATGAGCGGAAGCCGGGATCGCCGGGCGGACGGCCGCGGGACAGGGTGGTGGGTGTTGCGCCCAAACCTGTGATCGAGAGCGTTCCTCCCCCACCGGTGAGATTGACCGAGCCGCGGAAGGCGCCGCGGGACGAAACGCCGGAACAGGTACGGCCGGTTTCACCAAGCCCGACGCCACCCCCGATCGCGACACCCAGCGATGAACCACCGCCGCCACCGCGGCGGGCATCGCCGCCGCCAACTCGACAAGCCGAGCCGCCCCGGTCGGCACCGCCGGCGCAGCGGATTTCACCGCCGAGTTCGCCGCCACCGACGAGTACGCCCCCGCCGAAGGTGGAGAAACCGAAGGCACGCGCGGCGGAACCGCCGCCTCGCGGGCAAGAGCCGCCGAAGCGACCGGCAAGAACGGAGTTGGCGGATGCGAAGCCGCGAAGCGCGCCGACGCCGGTGATCTCGCCCACTCGCCCACCAGTCGCCCCTCCGACCGCGCCGCCTGTGGCGCGGCCCACGGAACGGCCGAAGGTTGATCGAGCGTTGCCCGCGCGCGAGGTGAAGCGGGAGTTGCCTCGTCCGGTTGCGCCGCTGCCGGCCATGCGGGTGGCGCCTCAGCCGCCACCGATGCCCATGTCGGCACCGAAGCCGGTTGCGCCGCGTTTGGAAGCGTTCCGGCCGATGCGAGAGGCTCCGCGGGCGGCCGCGCCAGCACCGCGTCCTGTCCCGGCAGCGGCTCCGGCGATGAGCAAGGCACGGAGTGAGGCGTTGGCTCCGTCGCAGCCGGTGAGTTCCGGGGCAGCGGGGGAAAGCGCGCCGCGTGCTCCGGAGAGCAAGTCAAGGTCGGAGCAGGGTCGAGCCGGGGCGTGGAGGAGATAGGGGATGATGGCGGTGTCGTGGTGGCGGGGTGAAGGGGTATCGGGGTGATGAGCGTGTGGCGGCTGGTTCGAGCATTGGGGTGCTGCTTCACCCAAGGGGGCGGTCGGCTGGATTTGTGCGGCACAAATCGGATCGCGTGGTGGCCAGGAACGGCGGTAAGTCGCTGTTGTGTTTAGGTTCAAGTTTTTTCAGAGTTCCGCGCGATGGGCATGATCGCGCGCGCCGAGGGACAAGCCGTTGTAGGGCAAGGGATTACGGCGTGTGATTTGTGGGGCGCGCGGCGCGGGCAGAACACGAATCGCACTGGAGTTCCCGGTGGCTTTTGCGCGTCGGGCCGGAGCGTTGAGCGTGGCTTTGCGCGCGACGTGGGCTTTGCGGTGGTTGCGCGGGGGTGGCTTGAGGAACGGGCCTTGTTTCCGGAGGGATTCAGGGAGTTTGAGGTTTGGGGGGACGTGCGCTCGCTTCGGCGGGTCCGTGGTAATGGAGCGAGGTGGGGTCACGGCGCCGCTTGCTTCGTGCGCGGCTTGCTTCGTGCGCGGCTGGTTTCGTGCGCGGCTGGTTGGAAGCGTACATCTTCTCGCGAGGTTGGTCCGCGAGAAGACCTCATCGGCACTGATGCCGACCCCACAGCATCAGGGCGCCTTCGCGGCGGGCGATGCACCGTCGGGCCACTTCGCACCCGCCTTGATCCACTCTTCGAGTGTGCGGATCTGTTCGTCGGGGAGCGGATCGGCGTCCGAGGGCATGCGCAGGTCGGGATCGTCGGTGGTGAGTCGATGGACAAGTTCACCGAGTTCGGGCTGACCGGGCGTGATTGCCGGGCCGTTCTTTCCGCCGCGGAGCGCGGACTCGCGTTTGGTGAGAGAGAGTCCGCCCTTGGTCTTGGCGCGGCCGTGGCACTCGGTGCAGGAGTGTTCGAGGATCGCGATGGCGCGGGCTTCGAGGGTGTCGGGGTTGGCGGGCGGTGGGGCGACGGCGGGAGAAGGCTGCGAGTCGCCGAGCACGGCGGCGAGGGCGTCGGTTAGGTAGTCGTCGCCGTGGGTGAGTCGCCCGCCGAAGTGACCGGCGACGCCGATCAGCCCGGCGGCGGCGAGCAGGATGAGGCGATAGGCAAGGAACGCGCCGCTGTCGGGCCTGCGCGAGGCCGGCCACGCGGCAAGGCACGCGAGCAAGGCGACGGCGGCGGCGGCGACGCCCAGCCAGCGGTGCCATGTGACGACGGCGCTGGGGGTGCCGGTGATCTCGCGGTCGGCGTTGAGCCAGCCCATGCCCGCGGCGATCGCGGCGGCGATCGTCCCGACGACCAGGCACCGCAGAGCGGTCGTGGATGGCTTCCTGTCGGTCTTGCGGGAACGCAGAAACTCGAACAGGCCGGCGACGATCAGGAGGGCGATGGGGAAGTGGACGACGACCACGTGCAGGCGACCGCCGAGCCTGGCGAGGGCGTCGAGGCGAGAAGGCTCGGATTGAGCAAGCACGAGGCCGACGGTGTCGAGAAACTGGAGGTTCACGTCTCGGACAGCATACCACGGCGAACGACGGGGCCCAAGCGGGCCTCAGCGCAGGATCTTGAGGCCGACCTTCTTTTCGAGCTCCTCGCAGGGGCGGGCGATGAAGTCGTAGCCGTCGCTGCCGACGGTGGTGCAGCGGACCAGCTCGCCAGGGGAGAGATTTTTCTTTGAGTGGACAAACGTGACTGCGTCGATCTGCGGGGCCTGGAAGTATGTGCGGCCGGTGTAGAGGCCGCCGCCTTCGGTCACGCCGGAGGTCTTCTTGCCGCTGGTGCGGGTGGCTGAGTCGATGAGGATGTCGAAGCGGACGCCGGTGTTGGCGGGGTTCTTCTCGTCGAACTGCTCGGCCACGAAGGCGTTCTGCTCGAAGGCGATGCGCTGCTGGAGGGCCATGACCTCGCCGCGGCGGCGGGCCTTGACCTCGGCGGGGACGGCGAGCTTGGGGTCATCCTCCATCGTGCCGGCGACGGTGCCCTCCTCGTGGCTGTACTCGAAGACGCCGAGGGCATCGAACCCGATCTCTTCGACGAACTCGAGGAGTTTCTTGTGGTCATCCTCTGTCTCGCCCGGGAAGCCGGAGATGAAGGTGGTCCGGATCGCCATGCCGGGAACGCGCTCGCGGAGCTTGAGCATGAGCTCGCGCTGGTGGGCGGCGGAGACGTTGCGCTTCATGGCGCGGAGCATGTGGTCGCTGGCGTGCTGGAGGGGGATGTCGATGTAAGGGAGCACCTTGCCGCCACTCTTGCCCTTCCCGCCGCAGGACGGGTGCGTGAGCGCGGCGAGGGCGTCGATCATCTCGTCGGAGAAGTTGGATGGGTAGGCGTACATCAATCGCACCCAGCCATCGACACCGGCGGCATTGAAGGCGTCGGAGACGGTCTTGAGCACGGCGGGCATGCCGCGGGTGAAGCCCTTGCCCGACTTCGCGCCGGCCATGCCGACGCCGATGTCGTCGCCGTAGCTGGTGGTGTCCTGACCGATGAGGTTGATCTCGAACACGCCATCGGCCACGAGCTCCTTGGCTTCGCGGGCGATCGCCTCCAGCGGCTTGGAGCGCATCTTGCCTCGGATGGATGGGATCGTGCAGAAGGCGCAGTTCTGGTTGCACCCCTCGCTCATGCGGAGGTAGGCGTAGTGGCGCGGCGTGATACGGAGACGGGCCGAGTCGTCCTCGAAATAGCCGACACCCTGACCATCCTTGCCGTGAACGGTGAGGCCGGTGGTCTTCATGCCGCGCTCTTTGGCGGCGACGAGGGCATTGCCGGCGATCCAGTACTTGGGCGTGGCACCGGCATCCTTGCCGATGTCTTCTCGCTTCGCGGTTGCGGCACCACCCCGCACGGCCTCGACGATGTGGTCGCGGTCGAAGACGCCGACCATGGCGTCGATGCCGGGGGCCCATTCGAGCATCTTGGCGCGGTGGCGCTGGACGAGGCATCCGGCGACGATGACACGCTTGAGCTTGCCCTTCTCCTTGGCGCGGATGGCATCCTGGATGACCTGGAGCGATTCCTCCTTGCTGGCTTCGAGGAATCCGCAGGTGTTGATGACGACGGCGTCGGCGCCCTTGGTCGGCGCGGACTTGATGATCTGTCCGGTGCCGGCATCGACGCCGGGCTCCTCGCTGAAGGCGCAGGCGTCGTAGGAGACGACGGTCAGGCCGTCTTCGGCGAGCAGGCCGAGCATCTTCTCGGAATCGACAAGGTTCTTCGGGCAGCCGAGGCTGACGAAGGAGACGGTGCGGATTTCTGACTTGGTGGCCCGTGGGGCGGATGACGGCATGGACGGGAATGATAGAACGATCGGCATCGTCACCGTGCGGCCCAGCATCCGTGCATCTCAGCTTTGGCCTGCACGGTAGAACCCGGAATGAAATCCCAGGCCAAGGAGGCGGCGACCGATCGGCCGGAGCCGTAGATGTGTCCCCGGTGCAACTTCGAGGTCCAGGCCGCTAAGCGCACGTTGTCCTCCGATTGCGGCGAGCCATTGACGCTCATCGCTCGCACCCGGTACTCGATCGGTGACTCCGCGCCTTGGATCGCCCTGCTGCTCCTCCTGTGCCTGGTTGATGGCATGGCCTCTGCTCATCGACACAGCATGTCGGTTCGGAGAAACGACGAGCTCTTCGCTCAGATGGCGAGAGCCGACCGGGCGTACAGCCCTGAGTACCGCCCCCACTACCCGAGCGCACACTCGGATTGGGAAATCGCGTTCCAAGTCAAGGAGTACCTGGCGCAGGGGCTCGTCGCCGCCGTGCTTCTGGCGCTGCTCGGCTTGAGCTACGTGCTTCCGAGGCACGACCGACTCGCCTACTTCGTGTTCGTCAGATGCCGGTGGTACTGCATCGCCATCGCGCTGGGATGGGTCGCATGGCACCGGTTTCAACTGCAGTGGGTCTGAACACCGCGTCGTCAAGACGCGACCTCAGCACGCGATCCCGCGCGTGATCGTCTCCACGCTCATTCCGTCCATGGGATAGTGGCGCATGAGCGCGATTCCGAGGCTTTCCGGCTCGCTGAGCACGAAGAAGCAAGGGACGGGCAACTGGCGCGTCACGAAGTTCATCGCTCGGACCAGGAAGTCCTTGGTCGTGCAGATCATCAGCTCATTGCCGTCGTAGCCCAAGGGCAGGATTCGGAACTGCCAGGCCTGTCGGCGCGTGACCAGCTCTCGCGAGGCGGGATCGACGTGCTCGATGGCCGCATCCAGCCAGCGGGTCTCGGTGGAGTATTGCTCGGCCCACGCCTTTTCAACGGCGCGACCCGATACGCCCAGCAACTCCTCGGCGATCTCGCCGAACGGACGCTGGGTGGTGCGTTGACGCTCCAGCACCTGCTCGCACTGCTCGCGTGTCAGGACACCCTGCTGGATCAGAAGCTCGCCGATCGGTAGACGCATGAAGAACCACCTCCCGGAGCGCGGCCGCGCGGGCCGACGCTCGTCGATCAACACATCCGGTCTGCTCAGACCCCCCCTCCCCCATCCCACCCCTGTCCCCCGTCTCCCGTCCCAGCGACCCGACCCCGGGCCGCCTCTCTCTCCCCCATCCGCATCACCCGTCCCACCACTCCGAGGGGCTGAGACTCTCATCGGCGACTTGGCCGGGGCGATTGCCCGATCCTGGCCCAAGACACGACGCGAGGGCCTTGACCGCAAGTGCTGGGCCGTCTCGGGCAACTGAGCGGCCCGGGCGACCCCGGCAGCGTGCGCCCGATTTGCGGATGACGCGGCCGGGGATGGCGTTATCCGGGCGTCTCTTCCGCGCCCGCCGTCACCACCGGCAGAGGGTCCGCGGCGGGGGCGTCGGACACCGCGAAATCTCTTGGCAGCCATAACCGGGCGTCGAAATACAATATGGAACCGTGGAGTCGCCGCATGTATGAGCTGGTCATCACCACGCGCGATGGAACACCGCTCAGGCGGTTTGATCTGTCGCGCCTGGGGACGACCGGGCACGCGACACGGGCCGGAACCGGGCTGGGAACCGGGCGGCTGCTGATCGGACGTGCCGCGGATTGCGACATCCGCATCAGGGCGGCGAGCATCTCGCGGCACCACTGCGCGGTCGAGGTTGACGAAGACTCGGACTGGGTAATCCGCGACCTGGGCTCGACGCTGGGCACGATGGTCGAGGGTGTCAAGATCAGCGAGGCGGCGGTGGAACCGGGGCTGACGGTGCAGATCGGTCCCGCGGTGCTGCGGTTTGCGCTGCTGCCGGTGGGCGAGGTTCCCGACTCCAGCCGCCGAGCCCGCCAGCCCTGAGCGAGAGCCGATTGCGGAGTGCGACAACGACCGACAGTCCGACGCGGGTTGGTGGTACCATTGCGATTCCACCCGCCCGGCGGGAGGTCCGGTTCACCCCACCCAGCAGATGCACCACTTCCTCTCCATCTCCGACACCCCGACGCCTCTGATCCGGCACATGCTGGATACCGCCATCGAGCTGCGGGCCAACCCGCGGCCGACGATGCTGGCGGGCAAGACGCTGGTCTGCCTGCTCGAGAAGGCGAGCCTGCGGACGCGGGTGAGTTTCGAGGGGGCGATGCGCCGGCTGGGCGGGCACGCGATGACGATGCTCGGTGCGGAGATAGGGATCGGCGGGCGCGAGTCGCCGGAGGACATCGCGCGGGTGCTGCACGGCATGGTCGATGCGATCATGGCCCGCGTGCAGGACCACAACACGCTCAAGCGCATGGCGGCGGTGAGCCGCGTGCCGATCATCAACGGCCTGAGCGACCTGGCGCACCCGGCGCAGGCCCTGGCCGATATCCTGACGATGGTGGACGAGTTCAGCCCGGGCGATGTGGGCGGGATAGGCGGGCGCACGCTCGCGTTCGTGGGCGACGGCAACAACGTGGCGCGTTCGCTGGCGGTGATCTGCGGCAGGCTCGGGCTGACGTTCAACATCTGCTCGCCGCCGGGTTACGAGCTCGACCCGGCCTGGGTGGATGATGTCGCGGGGCGAGCCCCGGCGGGGGCGATCCGGCTTTGCAAGGACCCGGTCGAGGCGGTGCTCAGGGCCGATGCGGTGTATTGCGATACGTTCGTTTCGATGGGCCAGGAGAGCGAGCGGATGCAGCGGCTGCGGGTGTTCGCGCGATACCAGGTCAACAACGAACTGCTCGAACAGGCCCCCAAGCACGCGATCGTGCTGCACTGCCTGCCGGCCAGCCGCGGCGTCGAGATCACCGGGGAGGGTATCGACGGGCCACGATCGCGGGTGTTCAAGCAGGCGTGGAACCGGCTCGATGCCCAGATGGGCCTGCTGGCGACGCTGATGGGTTGATCGGATTCCATCGTGCCCACGAGATCTCATTACTCCCTCCACCCCGGCATCGCCGAGACCCAGAAATGGATCGGCGAACTCAAGGACCGCACGGGCCGATCGCTCGATGAGTGGTTCGCGTTCATCAAGAAGCAGAGCCCCGACCCTCGCGACGAGAAGACGACTCGCGAGTGGCTCAAGGCCGAGCACAAGCAGGGCACCATGACCGCGTGGTGGCTCGCCGAAAAGGCGGTGCGTGGCCCGTCCAGCCTCGACGAGGACTCACCCGGGGGCTACCTCAAGACCGCGTCCCGGTGGATCGAGGACCAGTACGCCGGCAAGAAGGCGCCGCTGCGTCCGCTCTACGACACGCTCCTCAAACTCGGACTGGCGATCGGCAAGGATGTCAAGGCCTGCCCCTGCAAGACCATCATGCCGTTCTATCGCGAGCGCGTTTTCGCCCAGGTCAAGCCCAGCACCAACACCCGCATCGACCTCGGCCTGGCGCTCGCGATGTTCACGCCCGAGTCGAAGATCCCCAAGCGGATCATCGACACCGGCGGACGCGAGAAGAAGGACCGCATCACCCACCGCATCCCGATCGAGAAGCCCGGCGACATCGACGACTTCGTTGAGAGGTGGCTGAGGATCGCGTACGACCTGGATGCGCCCAAGCCCGTGAAGAAGTGATCGGCGGGTTCGCGGCGGATCAGCCGATGCCGTCGCCCAGCCGGTCCCGCAGCCGTTCGTCGAACCCCGCCGCCCACCGCCGCGCGGTCGCCGCGTCGAAGGCCCGCGGCAGCGTGCGTGATGGATCGAGGGCCACCAGACACTCCACAACCGCCTTTGCGACCCGTTCCGGCGCGGCCGCGCCGTGCGACCAGTGCTCGTAATCCACCCACGAGAGCGAGACATCGTGGCGGGCCTGCGACTCGCCGCGATGCACCACGACCTCGAACACCCAGCCGCGATCGACCTCCCGCTCGGTCTGGACCGAGACCTCGGTGATCGCATCGGCATCGTTCGGCCGCGACGTGCTCATGGTGCGGGACTATACGACCTCGCCACCCGCACGGGCATCGTCGGTATGATGCCCCGCCATCCGCCTTCCGGCTTCCGACCTCCCCGCCATGTCCTTCCTCTTCGCCATGATCAGGCTCGGTCTGGGCAACCTCTGGTTGCACCGGCTGCGCTCCCTGCTTACCGCATTGGGCATCATCTTCGGCGTCGCGGCGGTGATCCTGATGGTCGCGATCGGCGAAGGGGCCAAGCGCGATGCGCTGGCCCGCATCGAGCGGCTGGGCGCCAAGAACATCATCGTGCGGTCCACCAAGCCGCCGGAATCCGCCGCCGCGGCCAGCAGCAACCGCAGCCGCAGCACCCGCTACGGCATCACGCGTGAGGACCTCAAAGTTCTTCGCGACAACTTCCCGCACGCGGAGGCGATCGTGCCGTTGAAGGAGGTCGGAGGCACGATCCAGCGCGAGAACCGCCGCAAGTCCAGCCAGGCCTACGGCACCACGCCGGAACTCCAGCGCGTCGCCAACCTGCGCGTCGCCCGCGGCCGGTACCTCAACACCGCTGATATCGAGGACCGCGCCCCGGTCGCGGTGCTCGGACACGAACTGGCGCGTGAACTGTTTCCGTTCGACGATCCGCTGGATTCGACGATCAAGATCGACGACAAGGCGATCAAGGTCATCGGCGTGCTTGCGCCGGTGGGCCTCTCGGGCGGGGCGGGCGTGGCGCTCGTGGGTCGCGACTTGAACTTCGACGTCCACATCCCCATCTCGACCGCGGGCTCGTTCTTCGGCGATCAGGTGTTCAAGCGGTCGAGCGGGAGTTTTCAGGCCGCGACGGTGCAGGTTTCGGAGATCTATCTCACCGCCCCGACGCGTGATGACGTGATGATGTACGCCTCGCTGGCGCGGCGGATCATGGATGTGCGGCACGACAAGGCGGGCGACTTCACGATGATCGTGCCGTACGAACTGCTGGAGTCGGCCAAGCGGGATGCGCTGAACCGGCAGGTGGTCTTGAGCGCGATCGCGGCCATCAGCCTGCTGGTCGGCGGCATCGGGATCATGAACATCATGCTCGCCAGCGTGACCGAGCGCACCCGCGAGATCGGCATCCGCCGCGCCCTGGGCGCGACGCGCCGCCACATCACCCAGCAGTTCCTGGTCGAGACCAGCGTGCTCAGCTTCATCGGCGGGCTCGCGGGTGTCGCACTCGGCGTCGGCGGCTCCATCGGCCTCGACCACCTGGCGCCCTACATCGCCGAGAGACTCAAGAGCAACGTCGAGATGCCGACGCACCTGACGCTGTGGTCGATCCTGCTGGCCTTCTGCGTCGCCGCGCTCACGGGGCTGGTCTTCGGCATCTACCCCGCCATGAAGGCCGCGAAGCAGGACCCGATCGTGGCCCTGCGGCATGACTGAGGCCCGTTCTGGTGGACGATCGCACCGGCATCGGGCGAGTTGATTCGGCTCCCACATAGCGCGACTCGTACCTCAGAACCCGGCGGGTGTCTTTGTTCGTTTTTTTTTTGGATTCTCGGGCGTTTCCGTGTTGCGGCCGCGTATTGATCCGGTAGAGTTAGAGTCTGTTGGTAGGAGAGAGCTGACCCATAGCCCCGCCCGATGGCGCGCTCCTGAAAGCACGCCGTCGAGCCCCAGGTGAGGTCGGCTCCATGCCGTGTGAAGAAATTGACGTTGTGATTCGCGCCGATTCGACCAGCCGCCTGAACAGGCTGTTTCGAGGGCTGTCGGTTTGCCCATCGGTCTCTTGGGGAGTCGCCTGCATGGCCTCGCTCGCCATCACAAGCACCCGTGAAGCTCAAGCCGACATCGACCCGCTCAGCGGGATCGACTTCGTCCGCATCGGAGCCGTCGGCAACGCGCCTTGGCCGGGGAATGGGCAGCCTGTGGACAGGGCGATTGGCCGCGGCGGGGTGAGCTACGAGTATTCGATCGGGCGGCTCGAAGTCACCACAGCGCAGTGGGTTGAGTTTCTGAACGCCGCGCTGGACCGGCCTGCAGGCGATTCGATCCCGTTCATCTCGGTCCCGCAGTTCTGGGGGGGCGCATCAGCGCCGCCCATGAACCCCGAGGGCCAGCGGTTCAGGGCGCGGCCGGGTCAGGAACTGTACCCGGTCGGCGACATCACCTGGAGGATGGGCGCGATTCTGGCCAACTGGTACCACAACGGCAAGAGCCTGGACCGGGCTGCGTTCCTCAACGGTGCTTACGACGTCTCAACTTTTGGATTCGTGGGCAACAGGTTCACGGACCAACTGGCCCACCACCCCGATGCCCGTTACTGGATTCCGACGTGGGATGAATGGTTGAAGTCGGCGCATTATGACCCGAACAAAGTCAACGGAGACGGGACGACGGGGGGTTGGTGGGTGTACTCGAACGGCACCGACACTCCGCTACAGGGTGGACCGCCGGGCGTTGGGCAGGCCAACTTCGGGTTTAGCACCGGCGCGTTCAGCGTGCCGCTCGGGGCGTATGCGGCGACCACGCAGAGTCCCTGGGGCTTGCTGGATGTCGCGGGGGCGACGAGCGAGTGGACCGAAGAGGTTTTTGACTTTGGATTCTTGGTGCGGCCTCACGATGGCAGCAGTTGGACGTTGTCGCAGTCGTTCCAAGCTGTAGATGGCGTCTTCGCCGTCGCAGGCTCCGACTTTCCACACATCGCAGACTTTTCAAACGGCTTGCGGCTCGCAAGCTCTGTCCCCGCGCCAACGACCGGCATCCCAGGCGCGGCTGTGTTATTCATTCTCGGATGCCTGAGACGCCGGAGATAGAGAGATGAACAAGTTCAGTTTCGTGACCACGCTGAGCGCCCTCGCGCTCAGTCAGGTGTCGCACGCCGCCATCGAGGTGTGGGCGCGCGACCGGAATGGATCGACCACGCCCGTGCAGATCACTGGAGCGGTTGCCAGCGGCAACCATGTGACGATCACGCCCGCCGCGTTGTCGGCCGCCACAGGCAACAGTTCGGGCACCGAGTACATCGTGTGGGTCTTCGACACGGATGCGACGACGACCGACCCTGACGAGAGTATCGGCTCGATCACCATCGACGCCAACGCGGGGTTCTTCGGCATCATGCGTGTGCTGGTGGCGCCTGCGCCGCTCTCTGGTGCAACGCGCTCACAACCCGACTTCGAAGCGTCCCCGGCAACGGACATCCCACCCGGCGCTGTCAACCTCGGCTCAGTCACCATCACGCCGAGCACCTACGAGAACGCGGTCGCGGCTTCCATCGCCGTTACCGGCGATGTCGGTTCGTCCACCGCAAGCCCGCGCGATCAGGTCGTCGCCGGTCAGGTGTATCGCCTACAGGCCAACGGTCGCACCGTTTCCGGCTCACTCGTCGGCGGCAACATCTACGCCGACGTGACGGGCAAGACGTACGCGAGTAGCCCCGGTCAGCCCTACGGCTCGATCGCAGTCGGTGAAGTCACCGCCGCCAAGAGCATCCAGGGCACGATCAACGCACCGGGGTTCTTCGACTCGAATGTCCGGCGCGCCGAGATCGGCTCGGTCCGCGTCACGCTCGCCACCGCCACCGATCCCGGCATCACCGGCGACATCAAAGCGGAGCGCGGCGCGATCACCAGCATCATCACCACCGGCAAGATCGGAACCAGCAGCACGGCCAAATCCCAGATCCGCTCCGGATTCGGGATCACGCAGATCAGGGCGATCGACGGCAGCGGCAACGCGCTTGACCGCGACTTCTTCGCCGACGTAAAGACCAACCTTGCGGGTGAAGTCGACACGTTCTTCCTCATCTCGCGGTCGCTACACCTCCTGCAGACTGGGGGCGACTATGTCGGCACGATCGACACCGACTTCCTGCAAGCCGAGCCACCCAGCGGCGATGGACCGAACTGGGGTATCTTCGTCGGCGGCACGTTCACCGGCGACATCCGCATCCGCCACTCGGTGCGGGACGCCTGCATCGCGGCCGCGAGCTTCGACGGGGACATCGTCATAGACCACGCGCTGGAGGGCGCGGTAGTGGCGACGGGCGAAGCGGGCGAGATTCCTTACCTCTCGGTCGGCCGCAACCCCAACTCGGCCAACACTCTCGCCGGATTCGTGGGCACGCACGTCGATCCGCAGACCTTACCGTTCGTTCCGTGGGAGTTGTCCACGACAGGCCGACAAGCAGCCCGGCCCGCCGGACCCGAAGAGCCCGATAGCGTCGTTTCGGCCGCGTCCATCGGCACCATCACGATGTCGGGCATGTTCCGATCAGCCGACAAGTTCTATGCCCCTCGGATCGAGTCGCCCGAGATCGGCACGCTCATCATCGACAACATGCGAGAGGGCGTCGTATGGTCGGGCAACATCGAGTACGACCTCGACGGCTCGGGGAACATCCAGTTCGACGCCAACGACCGACCGATTCTGGAAGAAGTGCAGGACTACACCGACGACTACACGGCGATCGGCGTACTCACGCTGGGGTGCGTCAGCCCGGCCGCCGACCTGTGGTTCAAGCAGACGGCGACCGCGACGGTTGACAACCACCTGCTTGGAGAGTTCTTCCTACCCACGCTCGCGAGCACGGAGAAGATCTGGATCGGCCAGCGTCTCGGCACAGGCACGGGAACGGGCGCCGACACCTGCCCATGCCCGACCCATCTGACCCCAAACGACTGCGCATTACAGACGGCTTTCGGTTGGCCGCCCGAGGGTGTCGATGACTCTTCGCCGCGTGCGATCGGCATCGCCGACGAAGGCGCGATCCGCATCGCCTCCGCGACGGGCCTTGCCGGACAGGTGATCATCAACCAGGACAACACGACGGACAGCGCGGCGGACTTGTGGTCCGGGCAGGTGGTCATCGGCCACGGGACAGGCTCGCCGATCGTTCTCTCTCCAGCGTCATCGTCGCCCGACATCGCGCCGTACTACACACGCACATCCACCGGCATCGGCGGCGGTGCGGTGGGCCTCGCTCCGTTTCACCTTTACGAGACCGACTGCTCGCCCGACCATAGCGTGGATGGCACGGCCGACAGCATCACCGAGACCGATTTCAACCATCCGACGGCCAACAACCGCGTGCTGTGCAGGTTCTATGGGCCGATCAAGAAGGGCTACCCCTCATCGCCGTGGAACGTCAATGTGCAGGTCAAGATGCAGCCGCTTCCAGGCCCCGGCATCGACGAGTGCTTCTGGTACGACGCGACCAGTTCGTTTGATATCAAGGGGCCGGGCGATTCCGGCTATTCCGACCAGCGCACGATCTCGCTGGGACGCAAGAGCGGGTACCACGTCTCGCCGGGTCTCTACCTCGTCATGCCGACGGTTGAAGGGGCGGTGCTGTGCAACGATGTCACGGAATTCCCATCGGCCGTGTGGCCGATCGCATGCGACTACGAAGCCGAAAACGAGGGACGCAGCGGGTACGTTTTCAAGATCGTTTCGGACTGCACTTCCGACTGCGATTCCAACTGCCCGATCGCCGATTGGAACGACAGCGGAACCGTAACGGTGCAGGACATCTTCGACTTCCTCGCGGGGTACTTCGGCGGCTGCATCGGCCCGATCCCCGGAAGTTCAACGTGTACCAGCCCATTGCCCTCAGGCTGTCTGGGCGATGCGGATGTGAACAACACCTGCACGATCACGGTACAGGACATCTTCGACTTCCTGAGCGCGTACTTCGCCGTGGGCATCAATGGACAGTGCCCGTAGTGACCTCGTCAGAACCCCGTTCTCGCAAGCTACAGCCCCCTCCGGAGCAACAGCCTCGGAGGGGGCTTTGATGGAACCGCTGCTGCGGTTAGAGCAACAGACTCAGGACCTATTCCTCGTCATCATCCCCATCATCATCCCCCGCCCCCACACCCGCAGCCTCCGCGGCGGCGAGAACCTTCTTGTTCTCTTCCTCGTGGGCCTTGAGCGCGGCCTCTTCGGAGATTCCTTCCTTCGCGGCCTTTTCCTTGGCGAGTCTCCGCTTGATCGCCTCGATCTTCACCTTGTCGGGCGCGAGGATGATGCTGGCCTGCTTGCCCATGAAGCGCGGCGTCTGCTCCAGCTTCGAGACATCGGCGAGCGAGTCGCAGATCTCGCGCAGGCGGGTCAGGCCGATGTCCTTGTGGGCGATCTCGCGCCCGCGGAACTTCTGCGTGAGCATCACCTTGTGCCCGGCCATGAGGAACCGGCGCGACTGATCGACGCGGATCTGCACATCGTGCGGGTCGATCTTGACCGACCGGCCGAGGCGCACTTCCTTCATTTCCGTGACCTTGCTCGCCGCGCGGCTGGCCTGCTCTTTCTTGCTCTGCTCGTACTTGAACTTTCCGTAATCCATGATCCGGCAGACCGGCGGCCGGGCATCGGGCGAGATCTCGACCAGGTCCATGCCGGCCTGGTCGGCCATGCGCAGGGCTTCCTGCGTTTCGATCACGCCGATCATCTCCTCGTTCGGGCCGATGAGGCGGATGGGCGTGATGCGGATCAGGTGGTTGACGCGCGTGCGTCGGACGTTGCGGTCATCGCGTGAGAACGGGCGGGGCGGGGGGATAGGCGGGACTCCTGAAGTGCGAAATGGTCACAGGCCCGCGGGCGCACGCTGCGTCCGCGATGCCATCGATCGTTCATGCAAAGTGGGGTTGGCGGTGAAGACCAGACTCATGATGCGCGGCCGCGCGCACAAGCACGCATCGCCGGGCATCGCTGGTAGGGACTGTTCGTTTGATTCACCTGGCCGCGACTCCCTGGGGAGGGGGAAACCGGCCGCGGGCTTTCACGCCCCGGCCACAACGACATCGGCACAACCGATGCCAAACAAACACTAACCCACTCAGGCTCTCACGACAAGGGCCTACCCGCAAGTTTGACAGAAATTGAGAACCCTGCATCCCGGATCGAGCGACGGCAATCGGACTACACCCACTTGAGGGGATTGCTTGGGACCAAAGGAGATTCACTGGCAGTTGGGCGGCGAAACCGGACTGCAGTTGGGGCAGTTCGGACGCGCGGCGGGGTCGCATAGCTGACCCGTGGGCGCGGAGAAATAGGCACCGAGGAAATCGAAGAGGTCTTGGATGCCGAGTCCGCCTACGCCGTTGAAGTTGGCGCACGGCTGTCCGGCGAAGTACGCGGTGAGGTAGTCGAAAATGTCCTGTACCGACACACCGCCACTGTCGTCGTAGTCGGCCGCGCAGAAGTTGACTGGACAGAACACAAAGTCCGGGTCGTCATGGTCCGGTGTTCCGTCCAGATCGCAATCGGGCAGAATACGAAACTCGTACGACGGCTCATCATCGCAGGACAGGTGATCCCAGATAACCTCGGGATTGCCCGTCACCATGTCGCTCAAGATCGCACCCGGGACCGGCCGGAGCCGGAAGATGCCGCTCTTTGGCTGTGCGCCCGACAACTTGCTCAAGCCGATCGCGCGATTGTCGCTCCAGCCCGGGTCGCCGGGTCCGCTTACTTGAAACAGACCACTGGTGCCCATCCCGGTCCAAACACACGCGGCTCCGCTCTTGGCTTCGACAATGAACGCCTGTGTCCAACTGGATGCGACCGCGGTATTGAGCAGGACCGGACCATAGTGCCTGAAAACAACGGGTACTGCGCCCGGCACGAAGAACTCACCGGCGGCGACGCCCTGGGTCGGACCCGTCTGGCCATTCGGCGGCACGCTGTCTTCGTCGTGCATGTGGAAGGTGGCCAGGCCAACCGCGCCGCCGCCAAGCCGGACTACGCCGGGGTCGCCGGTCGTGCGCGCGGAAGGACGTGCGTAGTACGGCGCGATGTCTGGCCGAGCTCCATCGGGCCGCAGTGTGATCGGCGGCGTCGCATCCGTGCCGACGACGAACTGGCCGATCCAACCATCTTCTTGTGGTGCGATGGTGTTCTCGGCGTTGATGATGGTTTGGCCTTGAAGGCTCGATGGCGCCGCGAGGAGAACGCGGCCAACAGTCGCAAGCTGTACACCGCCCTCGAACGCACGCGGCGAGGTCTCACCGGCGTTCAGGGCGCACGGATACTGACAAACCACGTCGGATTGACCCATGCACGGTTGCACAACAGGGTTCAGGAAGGTGGTGAAGCAGCCCCACTCCTCTTCTTGGCGATCGCCCAGTTTTTCGCCGATTCGGATGAACTGCCCCGTGCCGAGGTTGGGCAGGTGGGCCTCGCCCAGCAGGTCGCGCCGGATGGTCAGGATGTCCTGAACCACACCTGTCGCCCATAGGTCGGCGGTCGGCGACACGGCCGTTACCACCGGACCGCTCACGACAAACTCGGCGTAGTCGTTGGCCGGGTTGTTGCCGCCCGGGCCGTCAAGCAGATCGCCCGACCACACTACACCCGCCTCCATGGATGCGTCTGGTTCCGGCACAGACGTACCGATCATCATCTGCCATACGGCGATGAACTCGACGCGCGGGATGTACGCCTTGTGCGTGTTCGGGGTGATCTCGAGCGTCATCCGCCAGATGTCGATCCCCTTGCTGCTGCTATTGACCTCTGCATGGCGAAAGCAACACCACCCCCTTCGCTGCAGCCTGAAAACAGGCCAGTTCCGAGCACCAAGCAGTTTCTTTCGCAGCGCAGAGCTCAATAAACCGGATAAGGCTGTCGAACGTGCGACCGTCGCAATCCGGCGTCTCGAACCACCATTCCGCGGCGGTCATGTCCACAGGGACGCAGTTTCCGCCCGTCATCCCGCGGATCTCGTTCGCGTATTCCGTAGGCGGCAGTCCGTAACCGATCGAAAACGTCGGTCCATTGAAATCCAGCGCCCGATCGCCCTGATCGCGGCGGAACTCGACGATCGTGCCGGTCATGCGGAGACCGACTACGAAGAATGCACGCGCCATGTTCTGAGCGATGATCTTCGAGTGGTCCAGGTTGAAGCGGATGTTGATGTTCCCCACCAGTCGACCGCCGACCAGCACGCCCGCCGGAGTTGTCGATGACCATGTCGGCGTCACCGCGAGGTTGGCCAAGTTCAGGTTTCCCTCGAAATCACCGGCCGTCTGGAGCAGGCACAGCGGTGCATCCAGCTTCGAGTTTCCCGTCAGCGCCATCAGGCTCGTGTCGAGTGGAGCTCCCATCGCATCAACGCCGGTACCGATGTCCGCGACAATGTCCTTGTCGAGCGGGTCGGCGGTGATGCTGTCGGCACTCGTGCGGATCTGCTCGATGCGGCCGCCGGCGAGGATCTTGATCTCGCCGCCGCTGATGGGACCGATCCGTCCCGTGCTGTAGATGGTTCCGATGTTGCCCTTGGCGTACACGTTGCCGGAGATGCCCTCGGCATCAGGCAAGGGCGAAACGTTCAGAACGCGGATGGCGAAGATGTCGCCCTGCTCGGCCCGGATGTCGCCGCGGATCGCGTGGCCGGCGCGGACTTGGGCGATGGCAAGGGTTGTTGAGCCGACGAACGGGCCTGCTCCGGTCGCGGTGAGGTCATCGTCGACGGAGCTATCTGCCTGGATGCGGACGATCTGGTTTGTCGTGATGCTGCCCGTAATCGATCCCGTGACGGCGGCTGAAACTCGAGTCTTGGCACGCGTGTCAGGCTCATCAACCGTCAGGCCGCCGAAGTTCGTGGCACCCTTCGACAGCAAAGCAGTAGAGTCATCGGTCCATGGTTGATTTGCTTGTGCGACAAGCACGGCCAATGCCGTCAGAGAAGCCGATTGGCCCGAGATTGTGACGGTACCAACAGCTAGCGCGGGAGTTGTCCCGGTGCTGTCGTAGATGTGGATCACACGCGAGCCGGACAAGCCGTTTACGTTGACGGTGATGGGATCACCGCTGTTGAGGCATTGCACGACCGTGAGCGTTCCGCCGAGTGGGCCGGTGGCAACCTTGATGGGAAGCCCCGTGGTCGCGGTGCATTGCGCCTGTGACTCGCCTGCGGCCAGCGCCACGGTGAACACTAACGCGAGAAGGTGTGAGATGCGCCGAGCCATGTGCAACGTCTCCGACTGCGAGAAGTCCAGAG
>JADLCX010000087.1 GCA_020846975.1 Phycisphaerales bacterium | reverse complement strand
GCGGCCGCGTGCGCCGCTCGCTCATCCGCCAGCGTCGCCGCCCCGCACTCCTGGCCGCCGCGTTCGATCATGCCGGGATTCCGTTGTGACTCTTCGTGTCTATTGCTGCGCAGGTATCAATAAACGATACAGACCACCACGACACGCACACAGCGATGCAGACTTCACTTACACGACGGCCGGTAATTGACTACTTCGACACTGCTGCGTTGCAGTTTGTGTCAATTCCCCACGCGACAACTTCGAGAAACTCGTCTTGGAGTGGAATAATGTAGTGATGCGCGTTGTTTAAGAATGTCGATGTTTTATCAACAATGCTCAGGCTGCGTTTTAGATCGGTTATCCATTCCGAATCAACCATTTCACAAACCATCTGCGGCTTGATGGCGATACCGGGCGGCAACATGAAACAATCAGCCGTAGTCATCCGCATGGCTTGATACGGACGTAGGGTGAACTGAATTCGCTGCTCGCGTTCGTCATCGACTTCGACGACTACTCCGGAGTTCTCTACACGCACAGAACCCAACGGCGTTGTGTGTAGCTTTGGCAAATTGCCGAGAGTATGGACTTTCATAACGCTACTCACCTCGGACCTTGATTGTAATTCCACCAAGTTTACCAGCACTGAACTTGCCCTGTTGCTTAGCCTGTCGAATCTCTGCTCGTGTCGCCATTCGAGTTGGCACATCCATGCCTGCTCGGCGGAATGCCTCCAGTCGCCGATTGTCGATTGAGATGAGGTGCCCTTTACGCTCCACAAGTCGAATCGGTTCGACACTTTCAGGCTTGATGTTTCTGCTCTTCAGTCCGTCCCTAAGATCATTGATCTTTCCGTAAGCTGGGTTCCTAAAACTTGCACTTATGGAGTCCTGCGAAAACCGAATCGTGTTGGGATCACGAGCAATCGCAGGGCAATCGTTATGCACCAGCACGCCCATCGGCGAGACGAAGTAAACGTGGTCGGTTTCAACCTCCAGGTTGTAGACACGGCACACGCCCGACTTTGAGTCGATACCGATGATGGCGACTAATCCGGTTGTGGTGCGTAAATGCTCGCCAACTCTAAGCTCACCCGCCGGCACCCAATCCTCTCGATCCTCCGAGTAGATCAGGTGCGACGCGGTGGGTTCGATGACCTGATCCGTGCCGTCAAGCCGGATGGTCAAGACAGCGCCGTTGAGGTGCGTGATCGTCGCCAACACCAACCGCCCGAGACCGGGATTGAGCGGTGGGCATTCATCAAGGCTCTCAACCAGCGCCGGACCCTGCACCCCGACTTCGTGAAGCAGGAGTCCGATGGTGCAGCCCTGGAACGCTTCGTGCTGCTTGACCCATTCCGGTGATCTGAGCAGTTCGATCTCAATGAGGTCGTCTGGGGCCTCTGGGTTTGACATCGTGAGCCTGAGAGCCCACAACTCGGCGGGCTGCTCTCGTTCACCATCCTCGTCCGATATGCCTGTGAGGACGCGGTCGCCGATCCTCAGGTCTTCAATCGGAATCAAACCGCTTGCGGTCCAAACAAGCGTGCCCGCCACAAAACACGTGTTCTTGGCTGCGCAGTTGGGCGCACGCCCCATCCGTCCCCGCCCCGTCAGCTTGCTGAGCGAAGTCGCGGCCTTGCCCGCCGCGCCCGACATCCCTGCCGCGCCCGACGCCGCCATGAACGACACGGTCCCCATCCGCCTGCTCCAGGCGAGGTTGGGATCGTCAGGGTCGTACATCGCGTCGCTGAAATCGACGCTGAGCGTGAAGGACTGGTCCGGCAGCCCGAGGTATCGGAACGCGGCTTGGGTCACCGGGTCCGGCGCGAAACTGCTCAGCGCCGTGTTGATGGCCCCTTCCGACCACGCCAAGGCGCCGTCGTGGGCACCCTCCCAGAACGAACCGGTGCGGTTGGCGCCCTTCCTGGCCCGGTCGCCTTCCGATGCGCTGATCTGCCCGTTCTGAACCTTCTGATCGACGACCTTCAGGAAGTTCTGCTTGAGCCTTTCAAGCTGCTCCTCGGCCGTACCCGTCGGCGCGCCCGCCGCGTGGCTGTGCTGGGTGGCCGCGCCGCCTTCATCCGGCTGGCATGCGCCGATGGTGAACGTCGCGCCCGGGTGCCCTTCGAGTCCGAGGGGATCGAAGCAGTTGATCGAATCGCCGCCGCAGTACTCGTACAGGTTGCTCCCATCCACGAACCCGGCGGGATCCTCGGTCAGCCAGCGGCCCGCGATCGGGTCATACACCCGGTGACGGCACTGGTACAGCCCGCCCCCACCCGGCCCGAGCACCTTCGCGGCCGCGGTCTCCTGGTCGAAGTGGTACCCGCAGTAGCCGTATGGGTTGTCAATGAGCGTGCCCAGAACCCGGCCGCTGATTCTATCCCGCGGCGTGGAATCCGCACCGTAGTACTCGCTCAGAAAGTCGTTCAGGTCCTGCAGGCTGACCGCGCCGGTGCCGTTGAGGTCGGCCGCCAGGTGCGGCACGAAGTACGCCGACAGGAAGTCGAACAGGTCCTGGATCGCGATCCCGCCCGACCGGTTGAAATCCGCCGTCGCCGTCCGCCGCGGGTTGCCGTACGGGTCGTACTCGACATCATTGCCCGGATACCAGAACGTCCGGTCCACATCCAGCAGCACGCGGACGATGCTGAGCTGGTGGTCGGACAACTGGTAGAACCGGATGTCGTGTCCGCCCTCGAAGTCGCCATTGGGACCGGCCGCGGGCACCGCGGCCTGCTCCTCATTCACTTCGGTCGTCTCGGGATCATCCTCGATCGCTGCGATCGCGGGCGTGGTGCGGTCTTCGCGCCTGAACACCGCATCGTTCAACCCCCGCAGCCCGAAGAACTGCTGCGCCACACGGTCGGTGCCGGGAACCGTCGTCAGGCCGTTCACCGTGCCGGGCGCGGTGGACCCGACATCGTCATCAATCTCCTCCACGATCGCCCGCCAGGCCGCATCGTAGTAGTAATACCTCCGCTCCGGCAGCGTTGTGGGGATCGTGTCGGTGTCTCCCAGCGTCCGTCCAACCGATTCCTTGCTGATCCGTTGCGACAGCCCGTTGTACCCGTACCGCGCAAACGCAACGTACGAGCCCACACCGCCGTCGGTCTTCTTGGCCCGCTCGATCCGCACCAGACGGTTCCACGCGTCGTACACGTACTTGAACCGGAACCCGCGGACGGTGTCCCCGTTGTTGGTCGTGTCGGTTGTCGCGCCATCCCACCCAGAGGAGACGCGGTTACCGTTGGCGTCGTACCCGATCGTCACGCCCGCGGCCGCGTATGGGCTGCCCGTCGCCGCCTCCGGCGCATCCGGCAACTCGGGCAAACTCGGCAAGTGATTCTGCTGGTTATGAGCGCCTCGCTTCTGCAGTTCCGATTCGTCACTGCCGCCACCCCCCCCGTCGTCAAAGCTCGGCACACCCGCCGTCGTCGAGTTGTTGTCGAAGTCGATGGCGAAGCCCGTCCAGTTGCCGAGCTGATCCAGGTGCCACTTCTGCGACCCCTTGCTCAACGTCAGCCCCGGCGGCGTCGCCGATGTGAAGCTCCCGTTGGCGCCGGTCGGGTCATCCTGCCCGATCACCCCCCGCGCCGCCTGCACCAGCCGGTCCAGCCCGTCGTAGCTGTACACCCAGTCACGATCCGGCCACCGCTCGACGGTCGTCGAACCCGGACCCGCGACCATGAACGAGTCCCCCTGCCGGTCATCACGCTTGTGCGTGATGTTCCCGACCTTGTCGGTGAAGTACGAGAAGTTCACCAGCTCACGCAGGTCCGGCAGGTCCGTCGCCGTGCTCCTCTTCGAGCCCGCCAGCACCCACGCGTGCCGCTTCAGCCGCCCGAATCGGTCGAAACCGGGGTAGACGCCCGAATCCTGCACCGTGTTCGTGTCGGTCGAGGTGCGCCGGCCGGTCCGGTCCAACGTGCGATCCAGCAGCACGCCATCTCCCGCCATCGCCAGTTCAATGTGGCTGTGCGCGCCCAGCCCCAGGCTCGTGTACTCGGCGATCGGGGGGTCGCCCGCCTTCCACTCCGACCCGTTCCACGACTCCAGCGCCAGCGCCGACACGCGAGTGATCGCCGCGTGCACCGGCTGCATGGCATCGCCATCCACTCCGTACTGGAACGCCAGTCGCGTCTCCAGCGTCGACGCCACGCCCGGCAGGCTCGGGTACCGCATCCGCGCCACACGGGCCGAGTTGGGGATGGCCCCAGACTCGGTCGTGTCAATCGCATGCACAACATGGTCATAGCCCACCACGCGGCTGGATTCGCCGCTGGTCGTGTCGATGTCCGAATCCACATCCTGCGTGATCGACGACAGCAGACCAAGCTTCGCATCGTCGTAGCCGTACCGCACGTGGTTCTTGACCGTGCTCCCGCTCTTGGACCGGACATCCTTCACGCGCCCGAGCGCATCAAACTCCGCCGTGATCGCATCGATCGCGTCATCGACGCCGCTCGCCGCATCCGCACCGTCGCCCGTCACCCGCCCAAGCTCATCCCGCAGGTACGCGTGCGCTGTCCCGTTCCGGTCGATCGCGGCCCTCAGCTCGCCCAGTCGGTTGTACGCATACTTCACGATGTCCGTCGTCGCCGAGCCGGGTTCCCCCGAATCCTTGTCCGGGTAACGGACCTCCTTCGGCAGCCACATCGTGTTGATCAGCGAGTCGCCCGCACCGGTGCCCGCGGTGATTCCATACACCACCTCCGTCACCTGCGCCGAGACGCCCTCCACCGGCGGGAAGTGGGCCGCGCGGCGGTGAACCCAGCGGGCCGGCTCCGTGAGCTTGAGCTCGGCCACCGAGGTCACGCGGTCCTGATCCAGCGGCGTGCTGCCGCCGGCATAGCCCGAGACCCCCCATCGACCCTTGTCCGTGTCCCAAGCGATGCTCAGCGATGTGCTGACCGCGCTCTCGATCGTCGCGATCGGGTCTTCCTCATCGTCGTACACCACGCGTGACCGGCGCCCCTTGGGATCAACGATCGAGTCGAGCAGGCCGCGTTCGTTGTATTGCCACGCCGTCACCAGGTGATTTGCATACCCCGTGTCGTTCCATTCCGGCGCAGCCGTTGGACCATCGGGCAACGGCCACACCGGCGATGAGCCCGTGCTCGGGTCCGTGCCGTTCCCGAAGGCATCATCGACGCGGCCAGTGCCGGGAGCGCGGTTGGTGCCGAACTCGACCTGGCGCGACAGCCTGCCCACGGCGTCGTAGGTAAATCCGGTGTAGGTCGCAATGCCGGTCGCCGAAGTTCCCAGTGTGAGCTCGCCGCGGATCGGCTCCGGCGGTGAGCCGGTATCGACCGCATCGTGCCGCCGCGTCAGGTGCCGGATGAATGAGGCCGGCCCGAAGTCGGCGTACTCGTACATGGTCTGTTCGAGCACCGTGTCATCCACAATGCTCGTGGCCGCGTCCCAGTTGTCGGTCGCGCCGGGAAGCGGGTCATCGTGCCGATCCGTCACGTACTCGACATCGATTCGCCCGAGCGGATCAAACGTGCGCTTGACCGCGGGGGAGTCCGGTCCCCACGAGGCCACGACGCGCCCGCGACCGTCGAACCACGTGTGCGATTCAATGAAGTCCGGATCGTCCGATGCCGGATCAATCGCGACGCGCGTGCGGTACCGCAACCCCCGCTGGCTGTAGAAGTGCTCGATGTACCGGCCTCGGTCGGTATGCGTCATAGCGGTCGGCGCGGCCGAAGATGTGAAGTCGCCCGAAGCCACCACCCGGCCCAGATTGTCGCGCTCGATGAACTGGTGCGGAGGCAACGGGTTCGTGACCGAATCCAGCTGGTTGCGCTCGTTGAAGTGGAAGATGGTTCGGCGGCGGTCATTGCCGCTGTCTTCACCCGTCAGCTCTTCGATGATGTTCAGGAGGCCGTTCCCCACCCCGGAGGCAAGCGTCGTCGCGCCCGGATCAGCGTCGTAGTAGTACTCGGCGACCTGCTTGAGATTGGTCGCGGATGTGCCCCTGTGCACCTCGGTCACGCGCCCGAGCCGGTCGCGCTCGAGCGATGTGATCTCGCCATCGGGCGTGGTCTGTTGCTTGATGCGCCCGAGATGGTCGTACTCGAGCACGGTGAGGTATGACTGCTGGCCATCGGGACGGCCCAGACACCCAACCACATCGTTCCATACCTCGTACTCCGTGAGCGCGCCGAACGGCGAGCGTCGCATGATCGTGCGGAACAACTCCGAACGACTCTCTTCCTCGATGTTTGAATCCGTCTGCGCCGCGATCAGATCGTCGATGTGGTCACGATCGTAATCAGCCTCGGGGTTGATCCTGAACCGACCAATCTGGATGGGCGAGCCTCTCGAGTTGGTCCAGACGATGGAGGCCGGCCCAGCGAACCGCCTCGTTTCGCCGTCCATCCAACTCGCGGGCAGGTGGATGTAGTACGCAAACACACCGCCCCAGTACTCGTTGCGACTGGACTTGTCGATCGGCCCGAACCCATACACCCACTGGTCGGTAACCGTGCCTGCCCCTGCGGGGCCGGGCGCCGAAATCGACAAAATGCGACCCTGTGGGTCGCGCTCCATCTCGTACGCAAGCGTCTGTCCATCGTGCGTCGAGGACAAGCCCATGTCCCCCAACCAGTCCCCGTACACCGTCTCGAGTTCGTCCGGTAGATCCTCCCAGTCAGCGTTCAACACCACCTTCGTCGTCGCGCCGGTTCGAGCATCGAACTCCGAG
Organism: Phycisphaerales bacterium; assembly: GCA_020846975.1. GTDB lineage: Bacteria > Planctomycetota > Phycisphaerae > Phycisphaerales > UBA1924 > JADLCX01. Next base: position 22,256 of record JADLCX010000087.1, on the reverse strand, counting down.
CGTGTCAGCCGGCCATCCGCGGCGCCGCGCCCGAGTTGACGCCCTCTCTGGTCGAACAGACCGATGCTCGAATACGTCACCGCCGTGGAACTGGTCGGTCCATTCTCGGATTGCAGCTCCGCCTCAACCGAGGCACGCACGGACTGCACCGCGCTCCCGCCGAAGCTTCCGCCCGACCAGAACGTGTACTCGAATGTCGTGGTCTCGATGTCGTCCTCGCCCGGCGATGTGTCGGTCGTCGGGAATCGCTTGATATTGATCGGCAGGTGCACTCGGGTATCGCCCGACCCGCTGCCGAAGGTGATGCGAGCGGTTGGCGTAAATGTGCTGCCGGTCCGATACCCCACGCCCGACAACCGACGATTGGTGTACTCGTACGTGCGCACCGCGCCTTCGGGCGAGAGCGTCGTGCCGTGAACCAGGTTCGTCGCCGATGAGATCGTCGCAGGCTCGTAGTCGATCTCCTTGCAGTTCGCGGGGCTCCACTCTTGGAGCAGGTTGCGTGTTGTCGTGTCGTACTCGAAGTGCCGAATCCACATCTGCGAGGTGTTCGCAGGGTTCTGGATGACATCGTTGACCCCATAGAACGCGTTGCTGCTGCCGATGCGCTGGCTGTCCACGAACCGCGTCAGGTGGAGCGACCAGCTCCCCGTGGCGCTCGGCCGCGTGTACTGATCGATGCGCACACTGATGCCGTTTCCGCCCGACCACTCGATCGGTTCGGAATACTCGAACTTCACCGTCTGCGATGCCCCGCCGCAGGCGCAGCCGCACGGCTGAACATACTGGGTTGACACCGTGTCGCCTGCATCCGTTCCGAGGTAGCCCACGATCTCCGATGCCAGGTCAACAACCTGGTAGCGCTCACCACAGTTCGGCGCCATCGCGAAGCCGTGATCGGGCAGGACCATGAGCCGGAACGCCGCATCGCGCAGTCCATACGGCCGCCCGGCGGTCCACGGATTGTCGCGGTTGAAGATCGCCGCGTAGGCCTCGATCTGCTCGGATCGGATGACACTCTTCAGAGCGTGCTGCGGACCCGACACCATGAGCCGTTCATCCGCACTCTCGCCCACCGCATCGCCGCTGTGGTAGCGGTATTGCTGGATCGAAATGCGCTCCTGGTTAAGCCCGAGGTTCAAGGAAGTGCCCGGGATCTGGTTCGAGGTCGCCCGCTCGACAGCTGAGTACTTGGTGACCTGGATCAGGTCGCCGGGCGTGCCGAGACTCGGAGAGAGCCCATCGGAATCCCGCTTGTAGGTGTACTCCAGTCGATGCACAAGGACCGGCGTGCTGTCCTGCATCCGGTAGGCCCGCACGCGTGCGACCCGGCCATGCACGGCGGCCGGCGCCGGTGGCGAACTTCCCGTGGGGCTGATGTAGTACCCAAACTCAATGAACCCCTGCGAGTCGGTTTGGTCGGTTCCGTTCAGGTATATCCGGTGCAATCGGCTCTTGGGTGTTGTCGCGCCGAGTGTGCGATAGACAAACGTCTGCCGATTGCCGTACTCATCCTCCTGCCAGGCAATCCGCCCCGCGACCGGGCCACTCGACGAGGGATTGTGAAACATGACCCGTCCGCGTCCCGGCGTGGTCACGAGCAGATCCCCTCCGCTGAGTGTCGTCACCGAGTCGTTTCCGGGGCCGCATGAGCTCCACGTGCCCGATCCACTCGAACAGAACTGAAACGCCGAGTTCGGCGCGGCGTTCCGAATCCACAAGGAACCGCTCGACGTGTCAGGCACCATCTGCTGGAACAGCGGCGAACTCCACCCGGACCCGAAGAGCCCCGGGTTCATCGGTATGCCGGAACTTGGCGCGCCCAGGTCATGCTTGTTGGAACTGTGGTTGCGAACCAGCTGGAAATCGATCCCATCAATACTGAGCGACAGATCGGTGTCCTGATGCACCTTGTGCCCGCGGACCAGATCGATGGATGTTGAAGTGAGCGGGTTGGTACCGGCAGTGCGTCCTGCACCAGACGTGCGAATCGCGGCGGACTCCCGGTCGCCGAGCCAGATCATGGGCTGCTCTTCCGCAGGTGGGAGTCGCGGCGCCTTGGGCGGCTCGCACACCCCACTCCCGACACACACCGTGTCCGAAGGAGACGGGAACATCTTCTCGGGGCTGCTCGGCGGCACACCGCAAATCCCGACGCACAAGTCGTCGGGCATGGTCGGTAACCGGAACGATCCCTCATCACAGGGCAGGTCTTCACAATTAGGAATGCACTCCGTCGCCCCTACGCAGATATCCGAATCGGGGATTTCGTGGAACTCGTCGTTGTCACCAGGTTCGACAGTCGGAACCGCGCATGGATCGTCAAGTCCCATGAACAGCTCATACGTAACGTGAGCTACACCGAAGCAATACACAATATCCGGCTGGCCAGGTCCGGTATCGGGCGCCGGCACCGAGCAGGGATCGCCGCCCCCCACGTTCGCTTCGCCCATGCAATACAACGGCCCGTTGCCACCGGGAAGCACCGGTGGTATCGGCGACTCAATCTCGCATGGGCTGCCCGTGGTTCCGTCCAGCGGAGTCGCCGGGTCGTATCCGCTTGGTAGGCTGTGCACACGAGGCGTCGTTAGAACGGCTCGCGGCGAGTCCGTGTTGCGTGGGGTGTGATTGGACGCATGCGACGGCGCGTCGCCCCACGGCATATAGGATGTGCCGGCGACATGCTGCACAACCGCGGCGGTCATCACGGCCGCACCTGCACATTCGATTGTGGGCACCCCGGGGTTGTTCGTGCCGCAGTCCCGCGGCGCAAACGTCAGCGCGTTGTTTGTCTGAAGCGTGGCCTGATGCTGCGTCAAGAACAGGAACGCTTCCGCAACAGCCACGCCCTTCTTTGCACGATCGACCGGGCAGTCCGTCGAGCTGAACAGCGGCTCGTTCCCCGTGCTCGGGACGACTTCAGCGCAAAGGTCCGCGTACTTCAGCGCATCCTGTACAGAATAAGTGTCGTCACAGTCGAAGTCCGGTATGACGGCCGGAACCTCCATCGTGATTGAGGTGCCGGGCACCTCAATCCGAAAGACGCTGGGCGGATCAGCATCCGCCGACATGCTGCAGATCGCAAGGACGCCTATGCAAACGCAAGGAGTGCGAGTATTCACGTTTGAGATCTCCGAGAGCAGCACCAGTACGCACTGCATATTCTCGATGACAGTGGATAACTCATGCCCGAACTGGCGTGGCACTATAATGTGATCCGGGGAGTCGCTTGGAGAAACTCATGTTGTGGATACTTTTTGCGACCATCGCCGCACAAACCCAATCGCCGCCATCTCACTCGATCCCCAGTTTGGGGCAGGAGGCACGACGGGCAGTGTCAACTGCGATGACGGGCATCACCCCCGACGCCGCGTGCGCGGCCGGACTCTCGAGCGAACAAGTCATTCAACTGCGTGGACTCGTAGAGCCGGCCATTCTTGCGCGATTGGAAGCGCTGTCACAAAGCGGTGGCGGCGAGAATGCCCCATCAAGCCCGACGACACAGTCCTCATCATCAATTGTTGATGAACTCCAGCGGCATTCCGCTTCTGCCGCGGGGATTGATCGATCGACGCTCGCCCGATTCATGGCTTGTCGAGATGCCACTCGTGCCGGGCTCCCAGCGGCGTGGGGAACACTCCCGAGTTTTGCAAGTGAGCGTCGCTCGCTGGTTAAGGCTCTCGCGGCAGAACGCCGCGCGGCACGGCTCGGGCGCACGTTGAGTTCGGGACATGCGGACACACTTCGGCGCGTTCGACTCTCGCCCGTTGTCATCGAGGCTCAATCGCGTGTGGATGTTGGGGCGTTGTCCATGAGCCAAGCACTCAATCAGTAAGAGCACCGTGGTCGCGGGATGCGCGGCGCGAGTTGCAGTGTTACGTTCACACCTTCAACTCGACCTCCTGTGGTCGGCCGCTGGAATGTCCGGTCTTGGCCGCTTAACGGCGGGTTTGCCGCCGCGTGCATCTCCCCGGTAGCGGGGATAATTTCACAAAAAAAGCCCGCCTGCCGTCGCACCACGGGGCTTGGCGGAACGATCGAGCCGTCGTCGCGTTTGCCACCCAACCGGCACCCGAATCTCAGCGGGTGGGCGGCGTCGCCAGCCCGATCCGGATGAGCATCGCGCGGCTCGCGCGGCCGCACCCGGCGCACGGCGGCGGGGCCTTGGGCTCGTCGGGCTCGATGGCGAAGACCAGCCCGCCGGGACCGTTCCCGTCGCACAGGTCACAGCGCGCCGAGACCGACGCGAGCTTCCGTTCGATAGCCGCGACGCGGCGTTGGAGCGCGGTGCCTCGCATCAGAACGGGGTCTCCGCCGGTACGCCGCCGGTGAGCATGAGCCGACCGCCCGACTCGTCGAGCCTGCCGCACCATGCGCGGGGGCACATGCGACAGATGATCAGGTCCTCGCCGAGCTGCGTGCATCCACGGAGCGGCCCGGTGCCGGTGACAGGATCGACGCCGCCGCAGCACGAACACAGGCGCGGCATTCCCTCCCGCACGATCCTGGCGTGCACACGTTCAAGCCGCCCCACCCGTGCGATCAGCCGCGCCATGGCTCGCCCTCGCGCTTGCCATCGCCCTGTTGGCCTTCCTCCAGCTTCTCGATGCGCTCGACCAGATCATCCAGCTCGATCGACTCGCGCCCGAAGCGCATCATCGCTGCGGCGGCCGCGACCTTCGACGGGCTCGCGCTGAGCGGGTCGGTCATCACCTTGGCCAGCACGTTCACCGCCAGCGGGGTGTAGTGCTGCGTGAGCGCGATGGCCTGCGCGAACATCTGGCGGCGGGCCGACCGGAAGGCGTCGCGGAACACCGGCTCCCTGAGCCACCGCCGCAGCGTGCGGTCGCTGACATCCGCCGACTTCGCGGCCTTGGCGAGCGTGGGCTGGGTGAGCAGCGCCGCGATCGCCGATTCCTGCTCGGGCGTCAGCCCGTCATCGAACGTGAAGTCCATGAATGCACCCCCGGAATGGTGATGGCGAATTGTAACCGCGTGTGCGCGGCGCGATGGCCAGCGCGGCGGTCGTGGCCCGACGTGGCGGCGTGTACGCGAGCGTGAACCCGTGGCGGCAACAACGGCCCCGTGCGCTCGGCCCGCCGTGGGCCAACGTCGGGCGGTTGGCGCGAAGCCACATGAACGCAGCGGCCGTGGGGCTGAAGTACGGGATGAACTAGGCGCGTGTTAGGCGCGCAAAACAATCTGCCCACATGATCGAGATTCCGCGCGGAATCGCCTTGCTGCGGGGCGGTTTTCATGGCTTCATGTGTCCAACGCGGGGCGAAGAACAACGCCCCGCGATGGAGACCACGACCATGACGAACACGACGACCCCCGCCAACCCCGCCCCCCCCCCCGCCACGCAAACCCCCGAATACCTCGCGCTCGCCGACGCCTGCCGCAAGATGGTGGATGCGTTCTGCGCCAAGAGCGACAACCGCCAACGGGCCGCGGCGGGGCGCATCCTCGACCTGCTCGGCGAACGCGAGATTCCGGTTGACGAGATTCTCGACGACCTGCGCATCACCAAGAACGAAGGCCGCCGCAGCGCGGGGGGCCGATGGGTGTCGGGCACGCTGGCCCGCCACGAGTTCCAGGCGTTGGTGTTCGCCGAGCACGCCGAGAACCCCGAGTACGAGATGTATCAGAGCCGCATCAGCAAACTCTGGCTGCGGGACCTGTTGACGAACGAGGTGGTCTGCGAGTTCGACCGGGGTTGGAGCATCAGCCCCCGCACGCAGGCCGCGCGGCACATCACCGACCTCTTGGCCGACGGGCTGGCCGACCACATCTTCGGCGGCTGAACCACACCACCAACCCCAACCACGGAGACCACGACCATGACCGCCACCGCCAACGCCACGCTCAAGCTTGCCAGGACGCTCGGGCATTCCGGGTTCGACATTCGCGCGGTCGAGGTTCGCACACCCGACGGCCGCTCCTGGAACGTCGCGCCGGTGCCACCGGGCACGGGCCAGCGCGCCGACGGGAGTTGGGGGCCCGTTCCCGACGCGAATCTGCATGGCCGCTTCCGGCTGTTCGAGATGGACTGGGACGACAGGGACGGGCCGAACGAGCACGACGCCGACGACGGCGGCGGCTGGACGGCCGCGGAACTGTTCGAGTACCTGAAGGCGGTCGGCGCGAAGTAGCCGGACCCCGCACCCCCCCGACGCGGCGGCGCGGTAGCCCGCGCTGGCCACGCTTGCCCGACGCGCTGTGCGACGGGCGTTCAACACCACGTATCGGAGACGACCATGCCCAGCAAGAAGAAGACATCGGTGCGCGCCAGCGCGAAAAGTACGAACAAGGACAAGACCAAGTCCGCCGGCGGCAAGCCCAGCGACCTCGACAAGGGCCGCGCTGCCGCGCTCGCCACACTCACCGGCAGCGGCGCGCTGCACGAGGGCGAAGCCATTCGCGGCGACGGCAAGAAGGTGAAGGTATCGGTTCCTGCCGACCACGCCGATGCGCCCGGCCCCGACCCGACGGCCCCGGAAGTGGTCCCGCCCGCCGACGCCGCCGACGCGGCCGCCCCCCCGACGCTGCCCGACGGCGCGGCCGACGCCAAGCCCACCACCCCCGCCACCCCCGCCCGCAAGCGCCACGTCGGCCCCGGCGGCAAGCGCATCGCGGCCCCGAAGCCCGCAAACGAACCGAAGGCCAAGAAGGAGAAGACGCCCAAGCCACCGAAGGTGAAGAAGGTCTCGTGCCTGGACGCCGCCGCGCAGGTGCTCGCCGCGAGCGAAGTGCCCATGAAGGCCACGGACATGATCGCGGCGATGGAAGCGAAGGGCCTGTGGAAGACCGGCAAGGGCCTGACGCCCGAGGCCACGCTGTACGCCGCCATCATCCGCGAAATCGCCGCGAAGGGGCGCGAGGCGCGGTTCAAGAAGCACGACCGCGGCTTGTTCGTCGCGGGGAAGGGGGCGAACTAAGCCATGAAACTCCACGAAGTCGAAGTCGGCGGCCGCTACGCCGCGAAGGTCTCGGGCATCATCACCACCGTCCGCGTGCTGGCCATCCGCGAGGTTCCGCCCGCGTGGCACAACGACAAGGGCAACTGGCGCAAGCGCATCGACGTGGTCAACGAGCGGACCGGCCGCAGGACCACGTTCGCCTCGGCCGCGAAGCTGCGGCACAGGATTGATGCGCCGGAAGCCGCACCCGTCGAACCGAAGCCCGCAGCCTGAACGCATCGCTTCATGCCCTCTCTACCCCAACTCCGGTTGGGGTTTTCTCAGTGGGTCGCTTCAAGGGCGTATCCGTAGCCCTGCGTTCTTCCTCGGCCCGCTCCCGCCGGCGCGCGAACTCATGCAGAGCCAGCTCCCGGATGCCCGCCTGCTCGCGCGGGTACAGGTCGCGCCGGGCGATCTGGTGCTCCACCAGCGAGTCCATGAACTCCGCGAACAGCGCGGCCACAACATCGGAATCGGGCACGACCGGCTGCTTGGGTGGCAGGCCGTCTTCGGGCCACAAGAGGTCGGGGGCCTGATAGATGAGCCCGAACGACAGGTGGCCGGCGCAGGGGCGGGGCTTGCCGGGCTCCCCGAACCAGGTGTAGTTCAGCACCTTCCGTCGGTCGATGATGCGGCGGATCAGGTCGGCGTGCTCGGCGCTGGCGGCTTCGTAGCGGTCGGTCCAGCGGTCGCAGGCCTCGTGGATGGTCATCGTCTGCGCAACCACCACGCGGGCCTCGAGACGGGCCACGTGGGCGAAGGCGCGGGATCGAGGCAGGAGGGCGGTCACGTGGCCGACTCCGCGCCGTGGGCCGCCGTGGTGCCAGCGTTGGCGGGCGTGGGGGCGGTGGGACTACCGACCCGCTCGGCCTTCTTCCCGCTGAACGACTCGTACCGCTGCACGATCACATCGCAGTAGAGAGGGTCGAGTTCCATGAGGAACGCTCTTCGGCCCTGCTGCTCGGCGGCGATGAGCGTGGAGCCCGATCCGCCGAAGAGGTCCAGCACGTTCTCTCCGGGCTTGCTGGAGTAGGCCATGGCGCGGGCCGCGAGTTCCACGGGCTTCTCCGTCAAATGGATCATGCTCTGCGGGTTGACCTTCTTCACGTGCCAGAGGTCGGGGATGTTGGCGGGGCCGAAGAAGCGGTGGGCGGCGCCTTCACGCCATCCATAGAACGCCCATTCATGAGCGCCCATGAAGTCCTTGCGGGTGAGTACGGGGTGCTGCTTGTCCCAAATCACCGCCTGCGAGAAGTACAGCCCGTGCTTCTTCAGCACCGGGGGGTAGTTGCCGCAGTTGGCGTAGCCGCCCCAGATGTAGAACCCGCCGCCGGGGATGAGCACGCGGGCGATGTTGCCGAACCATGAGTCGAGCAGGCGATCGAACTCGTCATCGCTGACGAAGTCGTTGGCGAGGGGGCGGTCTTTGGCGCGGAGCTTGCGGCCGGTGGGCTTGGCCTTCTCGGGGTGCAGCGCCACATCCATGCCCTGCGTGTGGAACTGGCTCTCGGCCGAGCCCTTGGGTGCGGTGAACGAAGACAGCCCCGCCGCGATGGCGTTGTTGCTGCGGGGCTCGACCTTGACGTTGTAAGGCGGGTCGGTGTTGCAGAGGTGGATGGGCTGGCCGTCGAGCAGCCTGTCCACATCCGATGGGCTGCTGCTGTCGCCGCAGAGCAGGCGGTGGTTGCCGAGGAAGATCAGGTCGCCCGGCTGCGTGATCGCGGCATCGGGGGGCGCCGGCACCTCGTCGGGGTCGACCAGACCCGCGTTGCCGGGCGGGGCCATGATCTCGGCGAGTTCATCATCATCGAAGCCGAGATGGCGGATGTCGACACCGAGGTCCTTCAGTTCCGCCAGTTCGATGGGCAGGATGTCCAGATCCCAGTCCGAGATGGTCGCGGTCTGATTGTCCGCGATGCGGTACGCCTTCGCCTTGTCGGGCGTCAGGTCCGTCGCCACGTGCACGGGCACGCGCGCCAGCCCGAGCTTCTGCGCCGCCTTGAAGCGTGTGTGGCCGACGACGATCACCCCCTCGCCATCGACCACGATCGGCTGGCGGAACCCGTAGTCGGCGATGGAGCGCGCCACCGCCTCCACCGCCGGGTCGTTCTTGCGTGGGTTCTTGTCGTACGGCCGGATCGATTCAATTGGACGGAGTTCGACGGCGAGGTCGTTCGATTGCATGAGTTGTCACCCTGATCCCGGTCCCGAGGGGTTGCGCTTGCGCCGGCCATCCATAGACGGCGTTGATGCAATTGTACCGCATGATCAGCTCTGGTGATGCCTCTTACGCCGGTACGCTGACATCATGAATGCAGACACCCTGAAGGCCGTCGCGGAGTTGATCAAGGCGGTAGCGTGGAGCCTTGGGATTGTGGGCGCAGTCGCCATCGCGGCTTGGGCCCTTCGACACCTGTTCAAGAGTGGCAACCCCTTCCAGGTGAAGGTCGGCAACATCCTGGATGTGGGCATGCAGGCCAAGCCCGCGGAGGTGAGCACGCCTCCCCCACCTTCGCCCGAAACGACCGCGATGATGGCAACGGCCGGGGCCGACGCGGCGGGCGCTCCCACCATGTCAAACGTTCGTCCCGCAGGCGACGGCCCGGACGAACTGCCCGCGCTGGCCCCGGATGCCCCCCTTCCGAGCGATTACCTTTACCTGGTCCACACCAGCTTCCTGCGGCCGCAGATGCAGGCGGAGTTCCAGCGCCGGACCGGCGTGCTTCTCCCCCATTACGACATCCGCGTGAAGCTCGACTCGTACTACCGTGGCGGGCTCGACCGCGTCTCCTACGTCGAGTACGTCCTGCATACATCCTTCCCCGACCCCATCCAGCGCCGGTACGGCGCTGCGGACAACTTCGAGTTGAAGGAGGTTGCCAATGGCGAGTTCGTGCTGGCCGCAAACGTCTACCTCAAGGACCTGAAGCATCCGCTGGTGCTTCAACGGTACATCACCCTTTGGCCGGCCGGGCCGAGGATCTGACATCAGCCCCAGCGCTACGTTTACGCGTGAAACCCGTAGCCATGCCTTGATCCGCGGCCCGCGTTGAGGTACTCGTGGTTGCGCCGGCTGCGTGCGTCCGATGGGGGCACACGCTGCCCGGCCAAGGAGTCGCGCCATGTCCCCCATCCACAAGGGGGCGGGCGGGGTGATGGGAAGGTCGCGGCGGCGCAAGCCCCGCCGCAGGTTCCCGGCCGAGGTCCTGACCCATGACGAGGTACTGGCGCTGCTGGGGGCTGTCAAGGGCCCGACCGCCACGGCGGCGCGGAACAGGGCGCTGCTGGCGGTGATGTACCGCTCCGGCCTGCGGGTCTCCGAGGCTCTGAGTTTGGAGGTCAAAGATGTGGACCTCGCCGCCGGGAGCATCCGCGTCTTGTTCGCCAAGGGCGGCCGGGCGCGGACCGTGGGGGTGGATGCCGGCGCTCTGGCCGTCCTCCGCGACTGGCTGGCGATACGGCCAGACGTGGCGAACGTGGGTGTGGCGGGGAACGGCCGGAACGCCCGATCACGCGCCGCCCTCTTCTGCGCCCGCGGCGGCGGCCGGCTCACCACCGCCTACGTCCGGCGGCTCCTGCCCCGGTTGGCCCGCCTCGCCGGCATCGCCAAGCGAGTCCACGCCCACGGCCTGCGCCATACCCACGCCGCCGAACTCCGCGCCGAAGGCATCGACATCGGCATCATCTCCAAGCAGCTCGGGCACGTCTCGATCGCCACAACCATCCGCTACCTTGACCACATCGCGCCGCGGGCGGTGGTGGAGGCGGTACGGGGGCGAGAATGGATCACAACGTAGAGGCGGGGCGAGGCGTGATACACTCGCGTTGGGGCGGCTGATTGAGGATCGCAGTCGCGCATGGCGAAGAAGTCTGCTCGCTCGAACAAGTCCGACGCCGCTCCCGCCAACGGTACAACTCAGCTCATGAGAGAGCTGTGGCAGTCCGCGGTCACGCTTCGAGGCTCGATCGAACCCGCCGACTACAAGCGGTACGTTCTGCCCATCATCTTTCTTCGATTCCTCTCGATGCGCTATGAGCGCCGGCGCGTGGAACTGGAGACGCTGCTCGCCGATCCGAAGAGCGACTACTTCACCAAGGACGCGAACGCTCGCAACCGCATACTCGCTGATGCCGACGAATATCGCGCCGCCGGTGCCTTCATCGTCCCGGAGAAGGCCCGGTGGTCGTACATCCTCCAGCACGCCCAGGCGGACACCATCAAGACGATACTCGACGATGCGCTCGAGCTGCTGGAGAAAACGTACCCGGACAAGCTCCGCGGCTTGCTGCCCCGCATCTATGCGGGCTCGAATCTCGACCGCGAGGGCGTGACCGGACTCATCAACCTGTTCTCGAAGGACATCTTCTCCGCGGACCACGGGTCCGCCGACCTTCTCGGCAAGGTCTACGAGTACTTCATCGGCGAGTTCGCCAACAGCGAGGGCAAGCGGGGCGGCGAGTACTTCACGCCCGCCTCGATCGTCCGCACGCTCGTCGCCATGCTCGAGCCCGAGGGCGGCGTCGTGTACGACCCCTGCTGCGGCGCCGGCGGCATGTTCGTGCAATCGGACGTGTTCACCAGGCACTCGGGCCGCCTGTCGTTCATCGGGCAGGAGAGCAAGGACTTCACGTACCGGCTGTGCCGGATGAACCTGTTCATCCACGGCATCGACGGCAACATCCAGCTCGGCAGTTCCTACTTCAACGACCTGCACGCGGGCACCAAGGCCGACTACGTGATCGCCAACCCGCCCTTCAACGACGGCGCGAAGGGCGAGGACGGCTGGGGCGCCAGCCGCATCACCAGCAAGGACCCACGCCTCGACTTCGCCAAGCGTGCCGGGACAACCAGCGCGGGCCAGCCCATGCCCCTCTCGCCCCGCAACGCCAACACCATGTGGATGATGCACTTCCTGCACCATCTGCGCGACCCCGACGGCAAGAAGCACGCGGGGGGCACCGCGGGCTTCGTCATGGCGACGGGCGAGCTCTCCAACAGCGAGGTGGCCCGACTCGAAGTCCGCAAAGCGCTCGTCGAGCACGGGTACGTGGACTGCATCGTGCAGCTCACGGGCCAACTCTTCGCCAACACGCAGATCCCGTGCTGCCTCTGGTTCCTCTCGAAGAACCGGGCCGGCGGCGGTGGCTACCGCGCCCGCACCAACGAAGTCCTCTTCATCGACGGCCGCAAGCTCGGCACGCTCATCCCCGGGTCGCGCAAGCAGAAGCAGCTCTCTCCCGAGGAGGTCGAGAAGATCGCGGCGGTCTACCGCGAGTTCAAGCGGAAGGGCACGCCCGCCGAGGTGCCCGGCTTCTGCAAGGCGGCCATGCTCGACGAGGTCCGCGAGCACAACTACGCGCTGACGCCGGGCCGCTACGTCGGCGCGGCCGAGAGCGATGACCCCGACGAGCCGTTCGAGGAGCGTTTCCCCCACCTGTGCGCGACCCTGGACGAGCAGTTCAGGCAGTCGGCGGCGCTGGAGGAGCAGATCCGCGCGAGCCTGGCCGAGGTGGCGGCGGCGATGGGGGGCCCGGCGAAATGAACTGTCAACCAGTGCTTGACAGTTGGACTGGCGGCCAACTCTTCGGAAATTCCGAACAGTTCGCGCGGGGCGGAATCGAACACTCCGGTATTTCCGGATGGTTCGTGCTGGCTCCCGCCGCGCAGATTCCGCCTCGTGGGGGTCGTCGCCGCCACGCGACGGGTCGCCTGGCGGACGCGATGGGCGAGTTTTCGCGTCGTCCGGCGGGTCCGGACGGTCGTCCGGGCGGGCCGGAGGGCGGCGGGGCCGACGCACGGAAGGGAATGGCCGCACCCCGGGCGGGAATGGCGGCGCTTCGCCGGGGTGGGGGGGCGGGCCGCCCGTCCCCGGCGCGTGCGGGGAGGCCCGCGGGGCACGCGGGGAGTTCCCCCGCCGGGCTGGGGAAGCCCGCACGCGGATGGGGGAACCCCACCATCGGCGTGCGGGGCTCCGCGGCGGGGGCGGGGAGTCCCCCCGGTGGTGCGGGGGATCCCCCCGGCGGAGCGGGGGAGACCCCGGGCGGAACGGGGGGCGGCAAACGTTGCGCTCACGCCCGCGCGGGGGGTGTTCGCGCCTCCGCGGTCTTCGCCCCCAAGAGCGGCCTCCTCGCCCCGGAGGGGCGATGGGCTGTAGCCACGGGTGGAGGTCGCCGCAGGCGACCGGAACCCGTGGATGGGATGCGCGGCGGCGGGGGCTGCCCCGGAGGGGCAGGGGGACGCAGCGATCGCGGGATGATGCACGATCCCTCCGCCCCTGCCGGGGCGGGATTGAACCCTCGGACGCTCTCCACGGGTTGCGTCGGCGGAGCGCCGACTCCACCCGTGGCTCCAGGCCGCGACCCCTCCGGGGTCGGCGGGGAGGTGCCGGAGGCCCCCCCAGCGGCCCGCCCCTCGGGCATCGGCGAACACGCCCGCGCGATCGGCGCTCGCGCCGGTGCGGGTGGTGGTTCTTTCCGAGCCGGGGAGGTGCCGGAGGGGCGGCACGCCCCTCTGGCATCGGCGTGTACGCGCCGCCGCGGATCGGGGGTGCGGCGTGGGTGAACGCTCGTGGCATTCCGTTCGACTCGGCGAGCTTGTCGGTATCAAACACGGCTGGCCGTTCAAGAGTGACTTGTTCAGCGAGGAGTTGACGGGCCGCCCAATCGTTGTGGCGGTCGGCAACTTTCAATACACCGGCGGCTTCCGCTTCGATTCAACGAGCGTGAAGGAATACCTCGGCGAGTACCCCGCCGACTACGACCTCTCGCCCGGCGACGTCTTGATGGTGATGACGTGTCAGACACCGGGCGGCGAAATCCTCGGCATCCCGGCCCGCGTGCCGAACGACGGACGCCGTTACCTGCACAATCAGCGTTTGGGAAAGGTCGTCGTCAAGCAGCCGCACCGCGTCTCGCTCGACTATCTCTACTGGTTGTTCTTGTGGAAGGACTTCAACACGGAACTCGTCGCATCATCCAGCGGGACGAAGATCGTGCATACCGCGCCGTCGCGCATCGAGGCGTTCCGCTTTGACCTCCCCCCCCTCCCCGAGCAGCGGGCGATTGCGCGGGTGCGGGGGGGTTTGGATGACAAGATCGAGCTCAACCGGCGGATGAACCGGACGCTGGAGGACCTGGCGCGCGGGGTGTTCCGGTCGTGGTTCGTGGACTTTGACCCCGTCGCCCGCGCCCGCCCCGCCGCCGCCCCGGCCTCGCCGCGCGGCACCCGCCCCAGCCCACCCCGCGCCGCCCACCCCGCGCCCCCCGCCTTCCCCGCACGGCTCGTCGATTCCCCACTCGGCCCCATCCCCGAGGGGTGGAGGGTGGGGACGGTGGGGGAGGAAGTCACGGTTGTCGGCGGATCAACGCCGAGCACCGACGAGCCGAAGTTCTGGGAGGGCGGGACGCACTGCTGGGTCACGCCGCGCGACCTCTCGCGGCTCGCCGATCCGGTGGTCATTGACTGCGAGCGCCGCATCACGGACGCGGGACTCACACAAATCAGTTCGGGACTGATGCCCAAGGGAACGGTGCTGATGTCGTCACGCGCACCGATCGGGTACTTGGCGATCGCGGATGTTCCGGTCGCGGTGAATCAGGGGTTCATCGCCATGAAGTGCGACAAGGAGATTCCCGGCGTGTTCGCGCTGCGCTGGTGCGAGGAGAACATGGACGAGGTGTTGAGCCGCGCGGGTGGCACGACATTCGCCGAGATCAGCAAGGCCGCGTTCCGACCGATCCCGATGATCGTGCCGCCCGCCGACGTGCTCGCGGCGTTCGAGCGGGTGGCGGGCGCGTGGCATGATCGCATCGTGGAGAACGTCCGTCAGTCCCGGAGTCTCGCTGCCTTGCGTGACGCCCTCCTGCCGCAACTCCTCTCCGGCGAGGTCCGCCTGCGCGCGGCGGAGGAGGCCGTCGATGGCGCGCTCCGATCCGGCGGGCCGCCCGCGCCCGCCAACCCTTCCCCGGCGCGGCGGGGCGGGGGGGCGAAGGTCAACACGAAGGGCCGGGCATGAACGCCGCACGAAGGAGTCCGCATGGGCCGTAAGCCTCAACCCACACCGCCCGCCGCCCCCCCCGCCCCCCCCGCCCCTCCCGCCGGCCCCGCCGACTACGCGGCGGGCCTCACCGCGGTCCTCGACGATGACGGGCCGGAGATGGCCGTGCTGCTCGGGGCGATCAAGCCCCCGCACCGGGAGCGGTTCCGAGCGATCGTCGCGCTCAGCGATGCGTACTGCCTGGGGGAACTGGAGCCGCTGGGGCGCGAGTACGCGGCGATGGCCCGCGTGATGGCCGCGGGGCTGTGCCAGGGAGGCGGGGGGGCGGCGGGAAAGGGCTCGCCGGTGGTGGAGGGCAAGACGGCCCCCGAGGGCTGGGCCGCGGCGATCGTGGCGGCGGTGGGGTTCGTGAACTTCCTGGGGGACAAGAGCACGCCTCCGACCAAGACGATGGCGCAGGTGGCCGCGGGGCTGGGGGTGTCGGAGTCGGGCCTGGCGGTCAAGAGCGTGAAGGTGCGGAAGATGCTGGACCTGCGGCAGTTCGACCCGGAGTGGACGCTGCCGAGTTTGCTGGACAAGAACCCGCTGGTGTGGATGCTGGAGACGACGACGGGGCTGGTGGTGGACATCCGCCACCGCCCGCGCGAGGAGCAGGAGAGGGCCTTCGAGCTGGGGCTGATCCCGTACATCCCGGCGGAGAGGGCCGGGGCCGTGGTCGAGGTAAAGACGCGGGGCGGGGAGGGCGTGATCGCGCGGATCGGGGATGCGAAAGGAGCGGAGTAGTTGGCCCGAGCGCCCGCCAACCCGCCGGCCTTCGTTGTGCCGAACCCGACGCCGATCTATCGGATCGTCCACATCGAGAATCTGGCCACACTGGCGGCCCGGGACATGATCCACGCGCCCAGCCGCGTGCCCGCCGACGGTCGGGCGTGGCGCGGCATCCACGCAACGGAAACGCAGGCCGACCGCGGGAACAAGAGAGTCCCCTGCGGGCTGCGCGGGGTGATCAACGACTACGTGGGGTTCTACTTCGGGCCCCGCTCGCCGATGCTGTACCGGATCCACACCGGGTACAACGTGGAGAAGATCGATCAGTCGAACATCGCGTACCTCGTGAGTTCGGCGCAGGCGGTTGCAGGCGCGGGGCTGGGGTTCGTGTTTACCGACCGGCACTCGCTGGCGGCGGTGGCGGCGTTCCACGACGACCTGGCCCGGCTGGACCGGGTGGACTGGGGACAGTGTGCCGCGACGCGGTGGAACAACACGCCGCAGCAACCCGACCGGCAAGAGAAGAAGCAGGCGGAGTTTCTCGTTCACGGGAGCATGGCATGGAACCTGATCGAAGCGATCGGCGTGTGCAACCAGGCGGCCAAGGCGCGGGTCGAGCGGCTTCTCGCGGGGGCGGGGCACAGGCCGCCGGTAGCCGTTCGGGCCGAGTGGTACTATTGACACCGGCCCCTCGTGGGATGGGAATGGAGCCCGACCCGAATGATCGAGAACGCCCACGGCAACCTGTTGCAGGCCGGCGCGGATGCGCTGGTGAACACCGTCAACTGCGAGGGCGTGATGGGCAAGGGGATCGCGCTGCAGTTCAAGCAGGCGTACCCGGAGATGGCCAAGGCGTACGAGAAGGCGTGCGCGCGGGGCGAGGTCGCGCCCGGTCGGATGCAGGTGTGGCCGACCGGCGCCCTGAGCGGGCCGAAGTACATCATCAACTTCCCGACCAAGCGCGAGTGGTACAAGAAGTCGCGGTACGAGGACATCCAGAGCGGGCTGGCGGCGCTGACCGAGGAAGTTCGACGGTTGGGGATCGCGTCGATCGCGGTGCCCCCTCTGGGATGCGGCAACGGCGGGTTGTCGTGGGCCAGGGTGCGGCCGATGATCGAGGAAGCGTTCGCGGCGATGCCGGGCGTGCGGGTGCTGCTCTTCGCCCCGGCGGGCGCGCCGAGTGCGGCAGAGCGCGTCGTGAACACGGAGAAGCCGAAGTTGACGCGGGCGCGGGCGCTGTTCCTGGCGGCGATCGATCGGTACTCGGTCTTGGCATACTCGATCACGCTGCTGGAGATCCAGAAACTGGCCTACTTCCTGCAAGAGGCGGGCGAGCCGCTGCGGCTGAAGTTTCAGAAAGCGCCCTACGGGCCGTACGCGGACAACTTGAACAAGGTGCTGGAGGTGCTCGAAGGGCACTACACGCACGGGTTCGACGGGGAACGCTCGCCGGAGAAAGAGATCACGCTGCGCGCTGGCGCGGCGAAGGAAGCGGAGGCGTTTCTGGCGGGCGAGGAGGGCACGCGGCCGCGCTTGTCACGGGTGGCGGAACTGATCGAGGGCTTCGAGACGCCGTACGGGATGGAGTTGCTCTCGTCGGTTCACTACGTGGCGACGCACGAGCCGGATCGGGCCGCGGGCGTGGACGACGCGGTGCGGCTGGTGCACGGCTGGAACGCGCACAAGCGGCAGGCGATGAGCGGCGAGCACATCCGGCTGGCGTGGGACCACCTCCAATCGCGCGGATGGATCGCGTAGTCCACGCAGGCCGCATCGGTCAACCTTCAACGGAAGGGGGGGCCGATGGGCTGGCACGGATCTGAGTCCGAGTTCGAGCACACGACCATCGAGCGGCTCAAGGCGCTCGGGTACGCCCATGTGCATGGGTCGGAGTTGCTGGCATCACGCGGAGGCGATGAGGCCGAGGTGGTTCTGAAGGACCGGCTGCGGGCGTCCCTGGCGGCGCGGTACGGGCGGAGCGTCGCGAGGCCCGACGGGCTGCCCGACGCCGCCATCGACCTGGCCGTGGCCAGGTTCTCGCGCCCCGAGGGTGTGGACACGCTCCGCCGCAACGCTGGTCTGCACGCGATGCTGCGCGGGGGCGTCGAGATCCCCGTGGAGGAACCGGGGGCGCGCGGGGGGCCGCCCACCCGGCGGATCGCGCACGTCTACGCCGTGGATTGGGAGCGGCCGGAATGCAACGACTTCCTGGTCGTGAACCAGTTGCCCGTCCACGGTTCGGGCGGGAACGACCGCCGCCCGGATGTGGTCGTGTACGTGAACGGGCTGCCGCTGGTCCTGTTCGAGCTCAAGAACCCCTACGACGAGCACCCCACCGCGGCGGATGCCATCAACCAGATCGGGCACTACCGCCACGAGATCCCGCAACTGTTCGACCACAACGCGCTGTGCATCGCCAGCGACGGCGTGACCACGCTGCACGGGATGTGGACGGCCAGCGCCGAGTGGTACGCGCCGTGGAAGAGCATCGACGGCGTGAGCGTCGAGCGCGGCACCACGGGGACGATGAAGACGCTCGTCGAGGGGCTGCTGCCCAGGGACCGGCTGCTGGCGTACGTGCGGGACTTCATCGTGTTTGAGACGGTTGGGGCCGCGGGCGGCAAGATTATCAAGAAGGGGGCGAAGTACCACCAGTTCTTCGCCGTGCGGATCGGGGCGAGGAAGATCCTGGAGTCGGTAAAGGCCGCGAGCACCGACAAGCGACTCGGCGTCATCTGGCACACCACCGGCTCGGGCAAGAGTTTGTCGATGTGCTTCCTGGTGGGGATGCTGCGGCGGGAGCCGGCGCTGAACAA
This sequence comes from Phycisphaerales bacterium, assembly GCA_020846975.1. Classification (GTDB taxonomy): domain Bacteria; phylum Planctomycetota; class Phycisphaerae; order Phycisphaerales; family UBA1924; genus JADLCX01. The sequence continues at coordinate 3,716 of JADLCX010000087.1, read as the reverse complement.
CCCGACCTTCGTGGTCCAGGTCGATCGGACGGACCTGGACCAGCAGCTGCACGACCAGTTCGTTGCGGCCCGCTCGCTGGTGGGCGAGGTCAAGCACGCCCGGAGCGTCGAGGACTTGCGCGGGCTGCTCCAGACGCGGGGGGGCGAGGTGATCTTCACCACGATCGAGAAGTTCGCGCTGCGTGAGGGCGAGGCCGAGCATCCGGTGCTCTCGACGCGGGACAACATCATCGTGATCGCCGATGAGGCGCACCGGAGCCAATATGGATTCACCAAGGGCTTTGCACGCTGGCTCGGGGCCGCGCTGCCGAGCGCGCGGCGGCTGGGGTTCACCGGCACGCCCGTCTCCTTCAGCGGGGCGGACACGGTGGAGGTCTTCGGCGACCTGGTGCACGTGTACGACATCCGCCAGAGCCAGGACGACAAGGCGACCGTGCCGATCTTCTACGAGCCGCGGCAGATCAGGCTCCATTTGAACAAGACCGATGTGGACGGCGTGCTGGCGGAGATCGTCGAGGATGCGCCCATCGACGAACTGGAGCGCAAGAAGGGCCAATGGGCCGCGCTGGCCAAGGCGGCGGGGGCGAAGGACCGCATCGACCAGCTCGCGGCGGACCTGCTCGCGCACTTCAAGGACCGCACCGCCACGCTCAGGGGCAAGGCGATGGTCGTGTGCGTGATCCGCGAGAACTGCGTGCGGCTGTACGATGCGCTGCGGGCGTTGCCCGGGTGCCCCGAGATCAAGGTGGTGATGACCGGCGACCTGGGCAAGGATCCCGAGGCGTGGAGCAAGGCCGGGCACCTGACGACCAAGCAGCAGCGCGAGGCGATCAAGAAGCGGATGATCGATGCGGACGATCCGCTGGCGATGGTGATCGTGTGCGACATGTGGCTCACGGGCACGGACATCCCGTGCCTGCACACGCTGTACGTGGACAAGCCCATGAAGGGGCACACGATGATCCAGGCGATCTCGCGCGTGAACCGCGTGTTTTGCGACAAGCCGCACGGGCTGATCGTGGACTACATCGGGATCGGCGATGAGCTGCGGGCGGCGACGGCCAAGTACTCATCGGGCGGCGAAGACCACGGCAAGCCCGCGGGCGGGCTGGATGAGGACGCCCGGCCGCTGTTCGCGGCGGCGCTGGCGGAGGTGCGGTCGTTCCTGCCCGAGGGCGTGAACTACGGCGACTGGCGGCGGCTCTCACCCATCGCGCTGGAGGACCGCTACGCGGCGGTCTACGGGCATCTCACGAGCGATGATGACCTGCGGGACCGCTTCCTGGACGCGGAGCTGCGGCTGACGAGCGCGTTCCTGCTCGTCAAGCACCTGGACGACTGCCGCGCCAGCGCCGACGAGGTGATCTTCTGCCAGCGGGTGCGCAAGCAGCTGCTCAAGACGATCCGCGGGCGCGGCCCCGGGCACGATGTCGAGAAGGCCGTGCGAGACCTGGTGGACGACTCCGTCGAGAGCGAGGGCGTCGTGGACATCTTCAAGGCCGCGGGGATCACGCGGGCCGACATCTCGATCCTCGATGACAACTTCTTGCAGACCTTCAAGGACCGGCCGCTGCCGGACCTGCGGCTCAGGCTGCTCGAGAAGCTGCTCGCCGACGAGATCCACACGCGGGCGAAGGGCAACCTCGCCAAGGCCAAGACCTTCCGCGAACTGCTCGAAGCCACGCTCCAGAAGTACCACAACCGGCTCATCGACGCGGCGGCGGTGATCCGCGCGATGCTGGAGATCAAGAAGGACATGGAGGCGTCGGACCAGCGGGCCGCGCGGCTCGGTCTGGCCGAGGACGAGCTGGCCTTCTACGACGCGGTGGCCGCGAACTACGAGAACGTCTACGGCGTGGATCTCCTGAAGGGTCTGGTCCACGAAGTGGTGCAGAGCATCAAGCGGAATCTGAGGGTGGACTGGACCGAGCCGCACCGCGAGGACGTGAAGGCGGCGGTGCGTGCTGCGGTGCGGCGCGTTCTGGCGAAACAAGGGATCAAGGCGGAGGACTTCGACCGGCTCCTGCCCGTCCTGATGGCGCAGGCCGAGGCGCTGTACGCGGAATGGCCGATTGCCGCGTGAGGTTGGGCAGCTACGAATCCCGCCTAAACCTGACCTCCTGTCGGCTCCTGTAGCTCTCTCGGGGGCGTGCGAACAATGCCCACGGGTGGGGCTGACGAGGGCTCGCATTGAACCGCCCGACAGCCGACACCCTGTTCGCACAAGCCAGCTCGAGGCTCAGCATCATCTTCGCTCGAGTCGGCACACTGCTCGAACGCATAGATAACCTGATGTCGCGGGTCGCGGGCCAGCCTCCAGCCGCCCCAGAGAGTTGGTATTGGCCGGCCATAGACCCCGCTGGTCGCACCACGGACCCAGACCGGCTCGCGGCGATGAGCGCCGCCAATGCGTCAGCGATTGATCGAAGCAGCGCCATGGCGATCAATGCGGTGCTGGAGTTGCGGAAGGCCCTTGACGAAGCCGAGGCCGCTGTCGATGCCGTCTCGCCTCTGGTCACCTCCAATAACGGGGTCACGAAGCAGTCGTGGGCACAGACGACCAAGGATCGGATCGGGGCGATTCGCCGCGCGATCGTGGCGGGCCAGGAGGATCGAGTCCCCCCCTCGTGTCTTCCGATTCCGCATTCCGAGACACACAACCAAATCTACCACGCGCGCCACGCATTGGACCCTCATCTGTATCCGCTACAGCTTGAACGCGATCAGTTCGCCAAACGAGCAGCACTCGCCGAACCCGTGTTTACTAACGCCGCCGCTGCCGTGATCTTTAGTACGACGCCGCATCTGTGGCAGAGGCTTCAGATCATTTTGGACCTGTTTCGTCTCGAGCGCGGCGAGAGTCCTGACGCGTCTCTCGACAGGTTTGGCCAACTCGGCGATGATGGACTGACTGTCGTGGCACGGAATCTCATTCAGCGGATCCCCATTGGACTGCGCGGTGATGCCGAATCCATCTGCATCGAACAATGCAACCAGCTGACAACGCTCTTTGGATCACTCCGCAGGGTACCCGACACTGGATTGCCGCCCGAGTCACAGACACGCCTTACTTCCCAGGCGACGGACCTGGCCGATTGGATCGAAGGAGTTCTGCGGCCGTACTACCCGGAGCAGTGGGTTGCTGTGCCCGCATTGCGTTTGGCGCTCAAACCCAAGCCCATGGCCGTGGCGGAGGTCTACGCGTCGCTGATGGAGCTGGTCGATGCAGAATGGAGGATTGAGTGCATCGGGCGCGGCCGGGATGTTCCCCTCGATCGTCTGCGACGGGCACTTTCAGGGCTCCCAGATCCACCAACTGACGAGTTGGCATCCGTTGTCAACCGCTTGGAATCGATTTCGCAATCTGGGTGCGTGCCGGGATCGAGGTTGGGGTTCCCAGGCATTCAAGACGAACAGGTTCGACAGGATGCCAGCGCGTTGGTGGCGTGGTGGCAGCACCTCATCACGCTACCAGATGACCCGGAGCACGACGACAACGACGAGGCTGACCAGGAGCAAGTAGCACGTCCCTCAGTCGCTTACCCTGGCTTGGTTCGTCCAGTGGTTGTGGCCAGAGCAGCCGAGGTGCTTACTAATCAGAGCACGATTTATTGGACATTTGACGGATGGCCGATATGATGGTGCATGACCGGGCCCGATGCACGGAAGCTGCCGCCGGCGGGACAGGAGGACCTGCGTCGCCGGGTCGTGGCGGC
>JADLCX010000086.1 GCA_020846975.1 Phycisphaerales bacterium | reverse complement strand
CAACGCCTCCCGCGCATCCAACTTCGTCAGGTCCATCCTTGAACCTCCCGTCCCCACCCCGCCACGCCGGCATCCCGCCAGCCATGCTTCTGTCATCGGTCGCCACCATAATCGTGGACTACACCCTGCGCAACTCCCAACAACCGTCGTCGAGCACGGCCCGTATACTCCCGAGCCGGGCGGTGTCGCGCGGCAGCAAACCCCGGGTGGAGGGCGATGACTTCCATGCGCAGCCAGGTCGAGCGGCTCCGTCAGAACATTTCCGCGGTCTTTCTCGGCAACCCCAGCGCGGTGGACCAGCTCATCGTCTGTCTGCTGGCGCGGGGCCACGTGCTGATCGAGGATGTTCCGGGCGTCGGCAAGACCGTGCTCGCGACCGCGCTTGCGCGATCGATCGACTGCACGTTCTCGCGTATCCAGCTCACGCCCGACCTGCTTCCCTCCGACATCCTGGGCGTCACGATCTACAACCGAGACCTGCACGCCAACGGTTCGCCCGGCGGCAAGGACAGCGCGGGGGACGGGGGGAGGGGGGGGTTTGAGTTCAAGAAGGGGCCGATCTTCGCCAACATCGTGCTGGCGGACGAGATCAACCGCACTCCGCCCCGCACACAGACCGCGCTGCTGGAGGCGATGAGCGAGGCGACGGTCACGGTCGATGGACGTGTGTACACGCTCGACAGGCCGTTCATGATCGTGGCGACGCAGAATCCGTTCGACTTCGAGGGCACGTACGCGCTCCCCGAGAACCAGCTCGATCGGTTCTTCATGCGGATCAACCTCGGCTACCCCAAGCCCGCCGACGAGGCTCGCGTGCTGTTCCTCCGCCCGGCCGAGCACGCGCTGCACGAGCTCAAGCCCGTGCTGCACGCGTCGGATGTCCTCGCGCTGCAGGAGCGGGTTGACCAGGTGCGGCTCGACCAGTCGCTCATCGAGTACATCATCGCCCTGGCGGATGCGACGCGCCGGCGTGACGACCTGCACGTCGGACTCTCGCCGCGCGGCGCGCTCTCGCTGGCGCAGGCGGCACGGGCTACGGCCGTGCTGCACGACCGCGACTACGTGATCCCCGAAGATGTGCTCGGCAACGTCACCACCGTGTGCGCCCACCGCATCATCTCTCGCGCCTACACCGGCCACTCGCCGCACCACCTGCGCAACGGCTTGGGAGGAAGAGGTGGTGGAGTGCCGCACGACTCGCCGCCGGGGATCCTGCAATCGGTGATGGAAGGACTCAAGAGCCCGGCGTGAGATGCCAGAGCGGTACGCAGAGGAAGCCGAGAAGGGCAGAGGAAACAGAAAAGTACCGGTGTCGGCCTGTGACTCTGTCTTTCATCTCGCCTGAGACTTCCTCTGCTCCGTCCGCCGCCCTCGGCTTCCTCAGCGAACCGGGCTTTGCTTTGAGGAGAACACGCGCAATGCCGAGAATCGTCAAGCTCAACGCGACCGGCCCGGTGAAGATCGAGCCGGGGCACGAGAGGCCGGTGTGGGTATGCGCCTGCGGCCTGTCGCAGACGTTCCCCATCTGCGATGGCTCGCACAAGGCGTGCAAGGCGACCGAGCCCGACCCCGCGGCGACGTACATCTACGACGACTCTCGCAGGACAATCGTTGGGGTGCGACCCGGGGAATCGGCTACCGAATGAGGTCGGCCGCGAGTTCGATCGGGTGCATGGCGCGACGAGCCGCGCCGTCGTAGATCTGGTGACGGCACGAGGTGCCGGGCGCGACGATGGCCGCGTCGCCCGGAGCCTCACGCACGAGCGGGAGCACACCCGCCCCGTTCATCTCGCCGATCCGCATCGAGAGTTCGTACCGCTCGCGCGTGAACCCGAACGACCCGGCCATGCCGCAGCATCCCGTGTCGAGCACGCGCAGCCGATCGCCCGAGAGCCGCCGCAGCAGGCGCGCGCTGGTGTCGATCCCCCACAGCGATTTCTGGTGACAATGTCCGTGCAGGATCACGGGACGGGTGTCGTCGCGGATCGTCGGCCGGCGCGGGTGGTGGTCCCAATGCCGCTCGACAAAGTCCTCGACCAGCATGGCCTTGGCGGCCAGCCTCTCTCGAACATCCATCGGCGTCCGCAGCCTCAGTTGCCGCCAATCATCGGCAAACGCGCTCAGGCACGACGGCTCGCAGACGAGAATCGCCGCGGTCTTCGGATCGTCGATCGCCGGCCGAAGCAGCGCGAGCGTGCGGTCGGCGGTCTGGATCGCGTCATCGAGCAATCCCATCGAGATCATCGCCCGGCCGCAGCAGCCCGAGGCGTCGGCACGGCCCGGCAGCAGTTCAACGTGGTAGCCGAGCACGGACAGCACGCGGTGAGCCGCGACGCCGACCTGCGGCTCGTTGAACGTCGTGAAGCAATCGGCGAACAGCACCACGCGCGGCGCGGCCGGGTTGCCGCCGCTCTCGACCTGCCCGTGGAGCGGCCGTGCAAACTCGGGCAGGCTCCGCCGCGCATCGATCCCGAGCGTTCGCTCCACCAGCCGCTTGGTCAGGAACCGGCGATTGAACCAGTTGGCCAGACCCGGCGCGATCGACCCGATCCGGTTCAACGCGCGGACATGCCCGAACACCCTGGCCTTCAGCGGCGCCGATCCCGTGGCGCGATACCGCTGCGCCGTGTACTCGGCTTTGAGTCTCGCGATATCCACGTTGCTCGGGCACTCGCTCTTGCACGCCTTGCAACTCAGGCACAGGTCGAGCGTCTTGATGGTCTCGGCGTCGGACCAGTTGGGAGTCGAAGACCAAGGTCCATCGGCTGGAAGCCGGTGCCACGGGAACTGCCCCGTGACCGCCAGCCGCAGCGCGTTCCCCCGGCCGCGGGTCGAGTGTCGCTCATCGAGCGTCGCCTGGTATGAAGGGCACATGACGCCCCCGCGCTTGCGGCAGACCCCCGCGCCGTTGCACTGCTCGACCGCGTGATCGAAGCCATCGGCATCGGCGTAGTCGAAGTACGTCGCGATGCTCGATTCTCGCGAGTCACGCCGCCCCCCCTGCTCCCCGCAATCCACGCGGAGGTTCGCCGCCAGGCTCTCCACCGGACCGGCGCCGACGATGTTGCCGGGGTTCAACAGGCCCTTCGGGTCGAACAGCGCCTTCACTTCGCGGAATGCCCGCATCAACTCCGGCCCGAAGAACCGATCGAGCAGGGGCCCTCGCACCCGGCCGTCCCCGTGCTCGCCGCTCATGATCCCGCCACACTCACGGGCCAGGTCGGCAACCTCCACCGCGATCGCGATCATCCGCTCGCGGTCGGCGGGATCGTGCAGGTCGATCATCGGCCGAACGTGCAGCACACCGACGCTCGCGTGGGCCCAGTACGCCGCTCGCGTGCCGTGCCTGCCGACGATCTTCTTGAACTCTCGCACGAACTCGCCGAGACGCTCGACCGGAACGGCGTTGTCCTCCACGAACGTGATCGGCTTCCTCGCCCCCGGCAGCCCGTGCAGCAGCGGCTCGCCCGCCTTGCGCAGGGACCACGCCTTGAGCATCGCGCCGGCATCGGTGTACATCGCAACGCCGTCGGGCAAGACGCCCGGGAGTGCCTTCATCAGCCGGTTGATGGCCTCGAAGCCCGCACGCACCTCCGACAGTCCGCCATCAAACCCGAAGAACTCCACGTACAGCGCCGCCTTCGGCTCGCCGCGCTCCGCACTCGCGCCCGGCAGCAGGTCCACGTACCTGCGGTGCTCGATGTTCCCACGCGCCGCATCGAGCACCACATCGTCCAGCAGTTCCACCGCCGTCAGGCCCAAGGGCAGGCCGGCATCGAGGATCGGCTTGGTCGCCGCGATGGCGTCCTCCAGTGTCGCGAAACTGATGACCATCAACCCCTTGGCGGTCGGCGTGGGGCGCAGTTTCAGCCTCGCGCCCAGCGTGACCGCCAGCGTGCCCTCGCTCCCGCAGAGGAGCTTCGCAAGGTCCACTGTCTCGCCCGTCGCGCCCGCTTCGGCCTGAGCAAGGATCATGTCCAGCCCGTACCCAGCGTTGCGCCGGATCGTGCGCGGGAAGCGTTCACGAATCTCTCGCGCGCTGGCCCGCACGATCTTCAGCACGCCCTCGCCCAGCCGCCGCGCGGCCGCGCTCTCTCGCCCGGCATCCGGTCCGAGCGATAGACGCTCGCCCGTGCCCAGCACCACATCCAGCCGCTCGATGTTCTCGCTGGTTCGGCCGTAGCGGATGGACCTCGCCCCCGCGGCGTTGTTGCCCAAGCACCCCCCCACCGCCGCCTGCCGCGTCGTCGCGGGATCTGGCGCGAAGAACAACCCGGTCTTCTTCGTCGCCAACCGCTCGTTGAGCTCGTCGACACCGATCCCCGGCTCGACCTCGCACGCGCGACCCGCGACATCCAACCACCTGATCGCGCGGCACCGCGGCGTCAGGTCCAGGACCACGGCCCGGTTCGTGCACTGGCCCGCCAGGCTCGTGCCCCCGCCGCGCGGCAGGATCGGGACATCACGGCCGACACACCACCGAACCACGCGCTCCGCCTCATCGGTGCTTCCCGGCACCACCACGCCCAGCGGCGGAACCTGGTACAGCGACGCATCGGTCGAGTACAGCATCCGGTCGTGGTCGCCGAACCGCACCTCGCCCAACTCCACCACCGCGGCCAGGTCCGCGGCCAAAGCCTCGACATCCGGCCGCACCGCTCCGCCTGTGCCCGAGATGCCCCCGCGACCCGGACCCGCCCGCTGGTTGTTGAGAACATGGAGTTGCGGCATCGGTTCGCTGTCGGCCCCGCGGTTCGGCGGAATCGCGGCGATGATAGGACCAGGTTTGTATTCGGTTTGCCGAGACACCCACCCTTCGGCGGCCATTCGACGGCGGGGACGCGGCGTGGTCCGACGGTGAACCAGGCCGGATCGGTCCGCTTGCCGGCCCATGCCGGTACACTCATCGCTGCACCGCCCATATCCACGCCTCACCCGCAGGAACACGTCCATGCCCACCACCCACGCCTCCCGCCGCACCCCTTCGATCGTGGCCATCTTGCTCGTCGCCGGGTTCGCCGTGCCGCTCGCGCTCGCGAGCGCCGCACCGGCCCAACCCGTCGGGGCCGCGCCGGCGGCCGTCGCGACGGTGGACCAGGTGCCCGTGCGCAAGATCACGCTCTACCGCTCCGGTGTCGGATACTTCGAGCGGTCCGGGAGCGTCAGCGACAACGCCCAGATCCAACTCCGCTTCAAGACCGAGCAGATCAACGACATCCTGAAATCGATGGTGCTGCTCGACCTCGACGGCGGACGGATCGAGTCGGTCTCCTACGGCTCGAAGGAGCCGCTCGCCAAGCGCCTCGCCTCCTTCGGCATCAACATCGCCGACAACCCCACGGCCGCCCAGATCCTCGACCGCCTCCGCGGCACGGCCGTCAAGATCTTCACCGTCGAGGGCGAGCACTCGGGCACGATCATGAACATCGAGCAGCGCAAGACCGTGTTCCAGCCGCCCAGCGGCGCGACCGGGGGCGGTGGCACCGCGGTGCACGACCTGCCGTGGATCAACCTGCTCACCGACAAGGGCGTACGGTCGTACGACCTGACCAAGGTCAACGGGTTCGAGATCCTCGACAAGGAACTGGCCAGCGAACTCGACAAGGCCCTCTCCACGCTCGCCGAGTACCGGGCCGACACCACCAAGACCGTCGATCTGCGCTTCAGCGGGGCCGGCTCGCGCCGGGTCGTTGTCGGCTACGTCAACGAGACGCCCGTGTGGAAGACCAGCTACCGGCTCGTGCTGCCCGATGCCGACCCGCCCAAGTCGGACTCTACCGGGGGCAAGGGCAAGGGCGAGCTGGTCATGCAGGGCTGGGCCATCGTCGAGAACACCACCGACCAGGACTGGGACAACGTCCGGCTCTCGCTGGTCTCGGGCCGCCCGGTCTCGTTCCAGATGGACCTGTACGAACCGCTTTTCACGTTCCGGCCGACGGTTCCCGTGCCGACGATCCCCGGCGTGATGCCGCGGGCCTACGCGGGCGGAATCGACTCGGAGTTCTTCGGCGCGCTGGAGGCCCAGTCCAAGAGCGTGCGCGGTCGCGCCGAGCTGAAGGATGCCACCGAAAAACTCCGGGCCGATCGCGCCGCGTCCCCCGCGGCAAGGCCCGCGGCCCCCATGGCGGCCATGGAGATGCGCGCCGGCGGGTCGGCCGGCGATGAGGATGCGGGCGGCTTGGCCGTGACCGCCGACGACATGGCCAACTACGCCGCCCGCTCGCAGGCCCAGGCCGCCGAGGTGGGCGAGGTCTTCCAGTACCAGGTCGAGGCCCCCGTTACCGTCGAGCGGCAGCGCTCGGCGATGATCCCGATCCTCAACGCCAACATCATCGGCCGTCGCGTCAGCATCTTCAGCCAGGGCGAGAACTCCGGCCACCCGATGCGCGGCGTGGAACTGGTCAACGAGAGCAACCTGCAACTGCTCCCCGGCCCGATCTCGGTCTTCGACGGCGCTGCCTACGCCGGCGACGCTCAGATCGGCCACATCTCCAAGGGCGACAAGCGACTGCTCAGTTACTCACTTGACCTGGATGTCGGCGTCATCACCAAGCCGCAGTCCGAATCGACCGTTCGCAGGCTCAAGATCGTCGATGGCACGATCGTTCGAACCGTCACCAACAGCAACGCCGTTTCCTACGCCTTCGACAACAAAGACGCCAAGCGCGGCCGGACGATCATCGTCGAACATCCGCGCTACGAGGGCTGGACGCTCAAGGAGCCCGCCAAGGCGATGGAGGAGACGGCGAGCCAGTACCGCTTCGAGGTCGAGGTGGACGCCGCCAAGGGCAAGACCTTCAGCGTCGTTCAGGAGAGGACCGACAGCCAGACCATGGCCGTCACCTCGATCGACATGGAGACGGTGCTCGCCTACCACAAGAACGGCAAACTCTCGGACGCCGTGCTCAGGGCGATCCAGGATGTCGGCAAGAAGCAGGGCGAGATCAACGCCACCGAGCGCGAGATCGCCGAGCTGGACCGTCAGAAATCGGAGATCGACTCCGAGCAGTCCCGCATCCGCGAGAACATGGGCAAGATCGACCGCACCGCGCAGCTCTACACACGCTACATGACCAAGCTGACCGACCAGGAGACCCAGCTCGAGCAGCTCCGCGACCAGCGCAAGGACAAGCAGAAGATGCTGGAGGGCCAGCGGGTCGCGCTGGCCGAGTTCCTGCGGACGCTGAGCGCGGAGTAACGAACGGCGGATCGAACGCACGGCGGCACACGCGGCCCGCGCATCGCGCGGGCCGCTGTTCGTTCCCACGCTGATGACGTTCTGAGCCTGATTTCCATACCCTGCGCAACTGCCCACCCAGCAGAGCGCTCTCTCGATCGCGGGAATCCGCGTTTTCGACCGTGGGATCGTGGTTCTTGAACGCCCCCTCGCGCTGTGCACCGAGGCTTTGGGGCTGCGCAAGTCCTTCACCCGCAAACACTTGTCTCTCGGCTCGCTTGCGCCGGCGGACGGCCTCGCACGTCCCACGCGGAGTTTCACAGTTTCTTCTATTCCCTGCTCCACAACGACTTACGACATTTGCCGCGGCCCGCACGACCCGATTTGTGCAGCACAAATCCGGCCGATCGCCCCTTCGGTTGAGAGCACAACGAACATGACGCCCCGGTTGGGCCGGGGCGCCTTGCGTGAGAACGAGGTGGATGTGATCAGGATCAGTCAAGCATCTTGCGATCGCCAAGCCGAACCACCCAGCAGTTCCCCCGCCCCAGGGGAGCCACGTCTCAGTACCACAACGCCACTTCGCGATTCCAACCGTCAATATCCCGGCCTTTGGACGCTTGAAGCCGGCACGCGGAAGCAAAGTGGCGTTGTAAAGTCAGCAGCCGCGGAAGTACGCCGCGAGGTAGTCGAAGATGTCCTGCACGGTGATGGTGCCGGACTCGTTGATGTCGGCGGCGATGTCGCCGGAGAAGTACGCGGCGAGAAAGTCGAAGAGGTCCTGGACCGTCACCGTGCCCGTGAGGTTGAAATCGGCGGGGCAATCCGGGACCGAGGGCGCGACGACTTCCGGGAGGATGTTGAGCCGCTCGGATGGATCAGCGTGGACGGCGCGGTTGTAGTTGGTGCGGCTCTTGGCGATCCGGAAGATCGGGCCGTCGGCCAGTGGAGCAAAGGGCGGGGTGCCGCCGACGCGGGCCCACGCGAGGACGGCGACAGGGCCGGGGGCGGGCGGCTCAAACTCGGCGGTGATGCCGCCGACTGCGGTGAAGACATGGCCCGTGTCGCCGGTGTCGACGCCCCGGAGCGGCTGCGAATCGGAGATCGTGCCGGCGATGGTGAGCGCGCCCGCGGGATCATCGACCAGGCCGTAGCCGGTGTTGATGCCGGAGGTGAGCCAGAGGTAGGCGCCGACCGGGCAGATCGCGATGCGGGGTTCCGGACCGACCGCAACCGCCGACGGCAGCGTGAGGGTGGCAACTGGGACGAGCGTGTCCGCATCAAGCCGCGTAACGCGACGGGCCGCGCTCGAGAAGCAGACGAGTTCGTCATGCTGGTCATCGAAGCAGATCGCGGTGGTGGCATCGGCCAGGCTCATGGGAGTCGCTACGCCCGTCGCTGTGTTGAGCCTGACGACCAGGTGCGGGTTGGCATCCAGGAAGTACAGGACCCGCGGCTCGCGCCCGGAGCACATGCGTCGCGGGTTGAAGGCGTCCATGGCGGGGAATCGCTGCTCGGCCGCGGGGCTGTTGCCGCGCTGCCAGACCAGAAAATCGCGCCCGTCAACGTCGGACTGCATCAACACCCACGATCCGAGATTGTCGGCGGCGATGTCGAGGTCGAGCACCGACGCATCGGCGGGAAGGGAAAGGGGAATGGTGTTGGGCGAGTTGCCGGTGAGAACCGTGTTGGGAAAGTGCTGAGTGACGCACGAGCCGTTGACCGGGTTGTTGCACGCGGCGAGCCCGAACGCTGGGAAGAAGGCGCGGTATCCATCGATGATGGCCGTGCGGTTGTTGGCGCCATAGCCGGAGATGCGAACGGCCGGGCCCTGGTAGATCAGCGAGTTGTCGTCGGGGTCGCGCCGGGTGATGACAAAGCCGGTTGTGGCGTTGTAGGTCTCGGTGGTCCCGGCGGCCTGGGAGAACTGGTTGCTGCCGACACCGGTTGCGGGATCGCGGATCGAGATCTTGGGGAACGGCGAGCAGAAGTCGGGGAGTCGAACGGGGGCGACGCAGTGGCCGCCGCGGCGGACATAGGTGGTGCCGCCCTGGTACTCGTACCACCCGACGCTGATCGAGATGGGGCACCGGGCGATCATGCAGAACGCCAGGTCCCCGAGCTCGGGGGCGTTGCTGCCGCTCATGCCGAACTTGCTCACGACGATGTCGCCGGTGTATCCCGCGTTGTCGATCCACTGGTTGACGCCCGCGAACGCTTCGTTGCCGTCGGTGCCGCCGAAGGGATCGGTGCTCATGAGCGAGGCGAGCGCTTCGATGTCGTTGGTGAACGCGTTGTAGATCGCCTGCGAGCCGAGCCACGGGCCGGGTCCGGGCCCGATGTCGAGGTTGGGATAGCCGTGGTTCTGGAGGTAGGTGAGGATGTCGGTGGTGCAGGTCGGGACGCAGTACTGCGAACCGTTGTTCTGCAAGCCGGGGTTGGCGAAGATCGGCGCGCGGCCCTGGTCGTGGTCGGGCATGGTGTACGGCAGAGCCGGGTTGCACACATCGACCGCGGCGTAGGCCGCGCCGGCGGACGCGAGAAGAGCGAACAGAAACGGGGCGTAACGATCGGTGCGAGAGGGCATTGGGACTTCTCCAGGAAGGGGGTCAGTGGCGTCGACCGGCCCGGCGACGTGACGGGGTTGGGTCGGAACTCATCCGAAGGAGAAGGACCGATCTCGCAGGAAGGGTGTGAAAAAACCCTGTACGGCCTCAGAAGGTCCGATGGCGGGCATGGAGGGAGCGATTGTGCTATCTTCTACACCCCTCCGTTCCCGAACTGTTCAGGTCTCCCCGTCCGCCCCCCCCCCCCCTTCCATCTCCCCACCCTGCATCATCCAACTTGGACACGTTCCTCCAGACACTCAAGGACGCCCTGGCCATCGGGAGCCTGTACGCGCTGATCGCGCTGGGCTACACGATGGTCTACGGCATCCTGAAGTTCATCAACTTCGCGCACAGCGATGTGGTGGTGCTGGGGGCGTGGGGTTCGCTCGTCTTGTCTCGCTGGCTGGAAGCCCGGACGGGTTCGACCTGGACGACCGACACGCCCGCGCCGGCGTACATCGGGCTCCTGGTGCTGCTGGCGGCGATGGTCTTCTGCGGGCTGGTGGGCTTCACGATCGAGCGGCTGGCGTACAAGCCGCTGCGGAAAGCGCCGCGGCTCAACGTGCTGATCACCGCGATCGGTGTATCGCTGTTCCTGCAGAACACCGGGCAGCTCGAATCGCTCTTCGGGAACCGGCCGCGGAGCATCCCCGCCCTGCTCCCGGACCAGACGCTCGTGAGCATCGGACGCGTGAACGTAACGACCCTGGACGTGGTCGGGCTTGGAACGGCCGTGGCGCTCATGGTGCTGCTGGAGTGGCTGGTGTTCCACACCAAGATGGGCCGCGCGATGCGAGCGGTGAGCCACAACACGACGACGGCCTCGCTGATGGGCGTGCCGGTCAACCGCGTGATCAGTTTCACGTTCGTGCTCGGCTCGATGCTCGCGGCCGCGGGCGGGTTTCTGTGGTCGCTCAAGTACCAGCAGATCGGGCAGACGGCGGACACGAGCTGGACGCTTCTGGGGTTGAAGGCGTTTGTCGCGGCGGTGGTGGGCGGGATCGGCAACGTCCGCGGGGCGATGGTCGGGGGGCTGGCGATCGGCTCGCTCGAGATGTTCGGCTGCGCGTACTACAAGTCGAGCATGGCGGATGTGTACGTATTCGGCGTGCTGATCGTCGTGCTGCTGTTCCGGCCGGGTGGGATTCTCGGGAAGGCGACGATCGAGAAGGTGTAACCCCAGGCGAACGCTCCAATCTTGGCCTCACTCCACGAACAAGCCCGTTCTCTCCGACCCTCGCCGGGCGTCTCGGCGTTCCGTGGCGTGCTGCCGCTGCTGATCGGGCTGGTGTTCGCGGCGGTCATGCAGCTGGTCGTCAAGCCCAACATCGGCGACTACCCCGCCAAGCTCGTGCTCGACATCGGCATCGCGATCTCGCTCGCGGTTTCGCTGACGATGGTCAACGGGTTCACCGGACAGTTCTCGATGGGACACGCGGGGTTCCTGGCCGTCGGCGGCTACGCGGCGGGGATCGTGACCTACTACGGATCGCAGCGGATCTGGGGCGATCGGGCCACCCACGGCGGCATCCTGAGCGGGAGGCCGCTGGCGATCGATCCCGCGACGCTGCCGCTGGTCGGGCACGGAGACTGGCTGTTCCTGGCCGCGCTGGTGGTGGGCGGGCTGGTGGCCGCGCTGCTTGGGTTTCTGGTGGGCCTGCCCTCGCTGCGCCTGAAGGGAGACTACCTCGCGATCGTGACGCTCGGGTTCGGCGAGATCGTGCGGGTGATGATCCAGCAGACCAACGCGACGCTCAAGCCGCAGGACATCGCGTGGGAGGAGGTTTATCCGGCCCTGCCCAGACCAGCCGGGGTCGAGGCCGTGGCGTCGTACGCGTTCGACGTGATTGACCCGGCGACCAAACTCGGCAGGACGGTGTATCAGGCGGTCTCGGATACGCCGGCGTGGGATGTCCTCACGCACGTCGGCGGCTCGCTCGGGTTCACGGGCATCCCCAAGTACACGAGCCTGTTCTGGGTCTACATCGTCGCGTCGATCACGATCTTCGCGGCCTTCCGGCTGAAGCAGAGCACGTTCGGGCGGGCGTTTCTTTCGATCCGCGAGGACGAGGTCGCCGCGGAGGCCATGGGCGTCAACACGACGCGGTACAAGGTGTGGGCGTTCGTGATCTCGGCGTTCTTTGCCGGGGTCGCGGGCGGGCTGTTCGCGCACACGCTGGGCGTCGGACTGTCGGCGGAGACCGCGGGTTTCCTCAAGAGCTTCGACATCATCATCATGGTCGTGCTGGGCGGGCTGGGGAGCATCTCGGGCGCGGTGATCGCGGCGGTCGTGGTGACGGTCCTGCCCGAGGCGCTGCGCGATATCCCGCAGTACCGGCTGATCATCTACGCCCTGGCGCTGATCCTCATCATGATCTTCCGGCCCAAGGGGCTGTTGGGGACCCACGAGATCTGGGACCGCGCCGTGTGGAAGCGGGTACGACGGCGCGGCGGGTCCGAGCCCGGGAAGGCCAAGGGAGGATCATCGCCATGACCTCCTCCGGCCGGCGTTCCGATGTGCTGCGCGTGCAGTCGATCAGCAAGAGCTTCGGCGGCCTGAAGGCCGTGCAGGACTTCTCGCTCACACTCTGTGAGGGCGACCTCAAGGGGCTGATCGGACCGAACGGCGCGGGCAAGACGACGGTGTTCAACCTGCTGACGGGCGTGTACAAGCCCGACTCCGGCGCGATCTCGCTCTCGGATGCCGAGGTTGCGGGTCTTCGACCGAACCAGATCTGCCGACAGGGAATGGCCCGTACGTTCCAGAACATCCGCCTCTTCGGCGAGTTGCCGGTGCTCGATAACGTCAGGCTCGGGACGCACGTGCGCGCGCACCAGACGCTGCTCGGCGCGGCGATGCGCTCGCCGTTCTCGGTGGGTGAGGAACGCGCCATGACCGCCCGGGCTCGCGATCTGCTCGCGTTCTTCGGGCTGGAAGGTCGCGCGGAAGAGCAAGCCCGCAACCTGCCCTACGGCGACCAGCGAAAACTGGAGATCGCCCGTGCCCTGGCGACGAGCCCGAAGGTGCTTCTGCTGGACGAGCCGGCCGCCGGGATGAACTCCGGCGAGAAGGTGGCGCTGCGGGATCTGATCCGTCGCGTGCAGACGACCTTCGGCGTGACCATCCTGCTCATCGAGCACGACATGGGGCTGGTGATGGACATCTGCCAGCGGATCACGGTGATCGACTACGGCGTGACCATCGCCGAGGGGCCGCCGGAAGCGATCCAGAACGATCCGAAGGTCATCGAGGCGTACCTCGGCGCGCCGGACGAACCCTCCGTGGAACAGGGGGTCGCCCGTGCTTGAGGTCCGCGATGTCTCGGTCAGTTACGGCGCGATCAAGGCCCTGCACGGCGTAAGCCTGACGGTCGAGCAAGGGCAGATCGTCACGCTGATCGGGTGCAACGGCGCGGGCAAGTCAACGACGCTCCGAGCCATCTCGGGGTTGGTGAAGCCCAGCGCCGGCTCGATCCACTTCGAGGGCAAGCCCGTCAGCCGCATGCCGCCCCACGAGATCGTCCGGCTCGGGGTGGTGCAGGCGCCCGAGGGCCGCGGCATCTTCTCGAACATGACCGTGCGCGAGAACATCGATCTCGGCGCGTTCACGCGGTCCGACAAGCACGCGATCGCCGCCGATCGCGAGAAGGCGATGGAACTCTTCCCGCGTCTGCGCGAGCGGATCTCGCAGAACGCCGGCACGCTCTCGGGCGGCGAGCAGCAGATGCTGGCGATCGCCCGCGCCCTGATGGCCCGGCCTCGCCTGCTCCTGCTTGATGAACCCTCCCTGGGCCTTGCGCCCCAGATCGTGCAGACGATCTTCAAGATCATCCGCGAGCTCAACGCCCCGCCGCCCCGCGGCGCGGGAACGACGATCCTGCTGGTCGAGCAGAACGCGCACATGGCCCTCAACATCGCCCACCACGCGTACGTGCTCGAGGTCGGCGCGATCACGATGCAGGGCCCCGCGGCCCAACTCGCGGCGAGCGATGAAGTGCGAAAGGCGTACCTGGGCGGGCGTTGAGGAGGGCGGCGAGGGGGGGCGGGGAAACGGAGGGCTTGGGTCGGGGTGCGTTGGTCAACGGGCGCGGATTTTCGGGCGCGCATCGCGAGATGGCCGCGCAACCGTTCCATCGTGAATCCCAATACACTCTCCCCAATGCCGTCGCCCGAAGACGCGAGCCCGACATCCGTGCTCATCACCTGCCCGCGCTGCGGCCTGGCTTTGGCTTCGCCTACGAGGCCCGTGCCTGACACGCACCGCATCCTCTGCCCGCGGTGCCACCAATCTCTACCGAGCATCAACAAGCCCCGGCGCTCGCCGGCCTGGCCCGCCGCGCTCGCGCTGGCCGCGCTGATCCTCTACCCGGCGGCGATCTCGCTCCCGGTCCTCGAACTGCGCAAACTCGGCCACACGCGCGAGACGACCATCTGGTCGGGCACGATCCAGCTCTTCAACTCCGGCCACCTCCTCATCGCGCTGATCGTCTTCACGTGCTCGATCATCATCCCGCTGGCCAAGATCGGCGGGATCTTCACCCTCTGCCTCGCGGCCGGTCGCCCGTCGCTGCTGCACCCCCGCTACCAGGCCAGCGCATACTCGGCGATCGACTGGCTCGGGCGCTGGGGCATGATCGATGTCCTGCTCGTCGCCATCCTCGTCGCGGCGGTCAAGCTCGGCGACTGGGTGGATGTGCACCCGGGACCGGGCGTGCTCGCGTTCGCCGCGGTCGTCGTGCTCAGCATGCTCTCATCGCTCGCGTTCGACCCACGCTCCATCTGGCAGCGTGCACCCGTCGCCACGGGCAACCCCTGACGCCGCATCTCCCACCACCCTCGCACCGGCCCACCATGCCCGACACCCCTTCCACCCCCCCCTCCCCCACCTCCCCCCCGCCCGCGCTGGTCCGCCCGCGCAGGTCCGACCGCGACCCGCGAAGCCTCGCGGCCATCCTGCCGTGGCTGGTGCCCCTCGCCGCGGCCGCGCTGGTGCTCGCCCTGGTGGTGCAGTCCGCGGCCTCGCGCGGGCCCCGCATCACGCTCCGCTTTTCCGACGGTTACGGCCTGCGCGAGAACGACCCGGTCATGCACCGCGGCGTGCAGATCGGTCGGGTGCGGGCGACGGGCGTCGATCTCCCCAGCCGCAAGGCCGTCGTCACCATCGACCTCGACAAGTCCGCGGCCGACCTGCACCGCTCGGGCCGGTTCTGGATCGTCCGCCCCGAACTCAGCCTCTCCCGCGTCAGCGGGCTGGAGACCATCGTCGGCCCTCGCTACATCGCGGCCGACCTGGACACCACCGGCGCGGCCACGCGGCCCGTCGCGCTCGACACACCGCCGAGCGACACCTCCGGCGACGGCCTTCGGCTGGTCATCCGCGCCCACCGCGCCGGCTCGCTCGCGGCGGGCTCACCCGTCAGTTACCGCGAGATGCGCATCGGCGAGATCAGCCACGTGGCGCTCGCTTCCGATGGCCGCAGCGTCGAGATCGGGATCCAGATCGAGCCGGCGCACGCGCGGCTGGTCCGCGCCAACTCGGTGTTCTGGAACGTCTCGGGCATCGGCCTGGACCTGGGCATCGTCGGCGGACTGAAACTCAAGGCCGAATCGCTCCGCACCATCCTCGTCGGCGGGCTCGCGCTGGCGACACCCGAGCGGCCGGGGCCCGCGGAGCCCGTGGCCAGCGGCCACGAGTTCACGCTCAGCGAGTTCGAGGAAGAGTTCACGAGGTGGGCGCCGGACCTTGGTGTGCCGAGCAAGTAAGCCTCACGCGGGGGCGCGGTACCCCGCGCTGCGGAATATCATGGCCATATGACCACCTCCCCCGGTTCCCCCGCTGCTTCCACCCCCACCCGCACCGAAAAAGACACCATGGGCGAGATGCCCGTGCCCGCCTCGGCCCTCTACGGCGCCTCCACCCAGCGGGCCGTGCTCAACTTCCCCATGTCCGGCCGGCCCGTGCCCGACCGCATCATCAAGGCCTACGCCCTCCTCAAGTCGGCGTGCGCGAAGGTCAACAATGATCTCGGTCGGCTGGATGAGAAGCGGACGCGCCTGATCCGCGAGGCCTGCCGCGAGATCGAGGACGGCCTCCCCGCGCTCGGCGGCCTGCACCCGCACTTCCCCATCGACATCTTCCAGACCGGCTCGGGCACCTCGACCAACATGAACGCCAACGAGGTGGTCGCCAACATCGTCTGCCTGCGCCTGCACAAGCCGATCGGATCATCGAAGGATGCGGCCTATCTGAAGGAAGGCGGCGTCCACCCGAACGACCACGTCAACATGGGCCAGTCGTCCAACGACACCTTCCCCACGGCCATGCACATCGCCGCCGCGCTCGTGATCGAGCACGAGCTGCTGCCGGCCGTTGACAAGATTGCCTCGAAGCTCGAGAGCCAAGCGGGGGGGTGGGACAAGCTGGTCAAGATCGGCCGGACTCATCTTCAGGATGCGACCCCGATCCGCCTCGGGCAGGAGTTCGGCGGCTACGCGGCCCAGATGCGGCACGCGCAGGAACGCCTGCACCGCGCCCTGCACACCCTCGGCGAGCTGGCCATCGGCGGCACGGCCGTCGGCACGGGGATCAACGCCCACGAGGAGTTCGGCGAGCGGGTCGCGGCCGAGCTCACGCACACGACGGGGGTTCACTTCCGCGAGGCCGTCAACCACTTCGAGGCCCAGCACGCCAAGGATGCCGTCGTCGAGGCCTCGGGTCACCTGCGGACGATCGCGGTGAGCCTGACCAAAATCGCCAACGACATCCGCCTCATGGGCATGGGCCCGCGCTGCGGCATCGGCGAGCTGGTCCTCCCCGCCGTGCAGCCGGGATCATCGATCATGCCCGGAAAGGTCAACCCGGTGATCTGCGAGGCGGTCATCATGGCGTGCTGCCAGGTGATCGGCAACGACACCGCCGTCTCGCTGGGCGGGCTGGGGGGTGTGGGCTCGCTGCTCGACCTGAACGTGGCGATGCCGATGATGGCCGCGAACCTGCTGGATTCGATCCACCTCCTGTCGCGGTCGTGCCACGTGTTCACCGACAACCTGCTCGAAGGGCTGAAGCCCGATGAGAAGCGGTGCGGCGAGCTGATCGAGGGGTCGCTGGCGATGTGCACATCACTCGTCCCCGTGATCGGCTACGACAAGAGCGCTGCGCTCGCAAAGGAAGCGTTCAAGCAGGGCAAGACGGTGCGGCAACTCGCGTACGAAACCGTGGTCGGCCAGCCGGATGTCACCGGCAAGAAGATCGCCACGGAAGATATTGATAAGTACCTGAACCCGTGGAGCATGACGCTGCCGGGGGGTGAGGGGAGTGCGGGGGGGTGATGCCGTGAGGGGGTGATGAGGTGATGAGGTGAACACGCAGGCGGGTGGCACAAGTTGACCATCTGGGCCGTGGCACAGGCTGCCGCTGCTTTGAGCGGCTGCCTGTGTCGGCTGTCGCGCGATGGTCTGCCCACCCCACCACCCGCACGGGCATCGGCCCAAAGCGGCGAATGCCATTCAGATAAGGCGGGCTAGGCGTTTGGCGAGGTACTTCTTGACTTGTTCTCTGGGCTTT
>JADLCX010000085.1 GCA_020846975.1 Phycisphaerales bacterium | reverse complement strand
GAAGTGCCGAGTCACCGAGTTGGTCATCCTGACCTCCGCTTGATCCACGGCCTCCGCCGTGTCACCAAGCATCGATCAGCATCACCATCGTTCAGTCATTATTCGGCAATAATGCGGTTGCCCTGATTGTCAAGGGAGTTACGGCTTGCGCTGCCAGTCTACGCACTCTGGCAATGTCAGCCCAGCGGCATCCCATTTTCGGACCCAGTGTGCCAGAGCATCATTGAAGGCTCGCGGGTTCCCCAACGGATCGAATGTCCGCAACCACTGTGAGATGGGATCGGTCTGCGCCCGAAGGAAGGCGTCGAATGCCGCCAGTTGGCCGGACTTCACCCCTGCCTCGATACCCTCCCGCTCGGGCAGGTCAGCGGACCCCACGCCAGCCTCCGGGCCGTAGTCATAGATGCCCAGTTCGTTCCCGTGCTTGTCCCGTGCCACGAAAGCCGTGGGTGATTCAGCGGCGGCACGCTCGGCGTCGTCGCGCTGCTGTTGCTTGCGTTCGTTGTAGAGGTTGCTCATGCGGCCTCCTCATCGGCCAGTTTCAGCGTGCCCTTGCCCCAGGCTTCGCCGTACTTCTCCATCGCGTCAAACGCTTCGTCACGCGACGCCCGGATGTACCGCATGGCCGTCTGAACATTCTTCCAACCCATGATCGCCATGATGGTGCCGACCGGCACGCCCATCCGGTGCAACTTCGTGGCGACGTGCCCGCGCACGTCGTGCATACGAACCCGTGGGCGACGCTCGGCGAGTCCGGCCAGTTCCAGCACCTTGACCCAGGACGGGCGCAGGTCGCCAACGTGTCCATCCTCGGCCCGGCCCGGCAGGACGTACTTCGCCTTGGGGTCCGACTTGCGCCAGCGGCGCAGCAGCGCCGCCGCTTGCGGGATCAGCGGGACGATATGTTCGCGCTTGCCCTTGAACTCCCCCTTGGGGATTTCGATGTAGGGGCGCGTCGCGTTGAGATTGATCCACTCCCATTGGAGGCGCAGGACATTGGACTTCCGCAGGCCCGTCCACGCCATGAGGCGGAGCGCATCACAACGGACCCGGTTGCCACCAGCCTTCTCGTGGGCGTCGATTGCCGCCACAATCGCGTCGAACTCAGACTGCGGCAGGTGGGAGTCGGCGTAGGTCTTGTTTTCCTTGTGCCCCATCAGGCCCAGGAAGCCCTTTGTCGGGCTGTCGGGAATGTTGCCCGTGTGTTCCCCGCTCAGGACGCGGCGCTTCCACTCCCACTTGATGACGGACCCCAGGAGCGTGACGAACCGCGCGGCCTGTACCTTCGTGGGGCGTTGCTTCCACCCCTTGGGCGCGGTCCCGTTGCGCCAGCGGCGGGGAATCTTCCCGTCCCGGACTTCGGTGTAGCGAGCCGTCACGAACGCCCGGTCGATCTCGTCAAACTCAACGTGGGCATGGGCTTTCAGGAAGCGGTCAAAGAACGCCTGATCCTGCTCCCAGGTCGTCTTGTCACCCTTTACCGCTTCGATGTAGTCGGCGAACACCGCGCCCAAGGTGCGGGCGTTGGGGCCGCGATCAGAGGCCGCGACGCTGCCCAGGGGGGTGAGCGGACGGCCAGCGTGTAGGTCGGCGTTCCACGCGCAGGCGACTTCGCGGGCGCGGGCCAGTAGGACTTCACCGACCGAGCCGATACGGAGACGCTTGGGCTTGCCCGCGACCCAGCGGTACAGGTAAAACGTCCGCGCATCACGGACGGCGCGGACGCAGAGGCCCGTTGTCTCTGTGTCCCAGAGATAGTGTTCCTTGCCATCCTTCGGTGGTGCCCACGTCTCCACGCGGTTGTCGGTGAGTTTGACCTTCTGAGCGCCCATCAGGTGATGCTCCGGCGTGGATAGTGGATAGGATTCGGGGCTGTTTGGATATGTCCCCGAGTGTTTCCCGATGCTGAAGTATCGCTCAGAAACCACGGCAAAACAAGCGGTTTTCCGCGTTCCGGTGTCTCTGTATGTTCAGGTGTGCGGACTGTGCCGACTCTGCAACATCAAGTGGAAGGCCGGGAACGAGCCGGACTACGCGTAGCTTTCGGCGCATCAACGGCAGTGGCCGTTGCCCTCGACTACCCAGCGCTGCGTCGTCAGTTCTTCCAGCCCCATCGGGCCGTACGCGTGGATGCGGCTCGTTGAGATGCCGATCTCGGCTCCAAGCCCGAGGCTGAACCCATCGTTGAATCGCGTGCTCGCGTTGACGAGCACGCACGAGGACTGCACGCCGGCCGTGAACATCTCGGCGCTCGCGCCATCACAGGTCAGGATCGCTTCCGTGTGGTTTGATCCGTACGTAGCGATATGGTCGATGGCTTCGTCCACGTTCTCCACGATCCGCATCGCGACGACCAGATCGAGAAACTCGTGACCGAAATCCTCTGATTGGGCCAGTCTGACGTGACCCGCACCCGTCTCCCCGGACCCCGCGAGCGCCTGCACCAGCGGCGTCCCTCGCACTTCAACGCCATCGCGCGCGTAGCGCTGCACCAGGGCGGGCACGAAACGGTCGGCTATGTTCTTGTGGATGAGGATGCACTCGGCCGCGTTGCACGCCGCGGGCGCGCTGGTCTTGGCGGTTGCACACACGTTGACCGCCATCTCCAGGTCTGCCGACTCATCGACGAAGATGTGGCAGACCCCCTGAAAATGCTGGATGGTGGGGATGGTGGAGTGGCCCACGACAAACTCGATCAGTTCGCGCCCCCCGCGCGGAATGACGAGATCGATGTACTGGTTAAGTCCGAGCAGTTCCTTGAGTTCGTCGCGGTTCATCGTTGAAACCGAGTGCATGGCCTCGGCGGGAAGGTCCCGCTCGGCAAGCACTTGGCGGATGATCTCCGAGAGCGCGGCATTGGAGTGGGCCGATTCCTTCCCGCCCTTGAGGATGCACGCGTTGCCCGCCTTGAAGCACAGCGCGAACGCTTCGATGGTGACGCCGGGGCGCGCTTCGTAGACCATGGCCACGACGCCAAGCGGCGTGCGAACCTTGCGCACCCGCAGACCGTTGACCAGACGATCATCGCGTGTCACCGCGCCGATCGGGTCGGGCAGAGCGGCCACGGCTCGGAGGCTTCTGGCGAGCGACCGCACCGAATCCTCCGTGAGTTCCAGACGCATGAGCTTCGGAGCGGGCAGGCCCCTTGCGGCGGACTCCCTCATATCCAGAGCGTTTGCCCGAAGCAGCGCTTGCACCGTGTCCGGCTGCTCCAGCGTGCCGGAAAGGTCCGCGAGCGCCGCGTTCTTCTGCTCGCTGGTCAGCGTTGCCAACCGGCGCGAAGCCTCTCTCGCCGCCTTGGCGGACTGCTCGATGGAGAACGGGGTTGGCTGCATCGCACGGTCGGGCATGTTCTTCGCTGGGGCGTTCGCGTTACTCCGTGCTCCGTGCAATCAGCGCCAGATCATTGCGATGCACGATCTCATCCGAATACCGGTACCCCAGCCGCGACTCGATCTCCGAAGCCCGGCACCCGCGGATTCGGGCAATCTCATCCGAAGAGTACGGCGTCAGGCCGCGGGCGACCGATGTGCCTCGCGGGTCGATCAGTTCGATAAGGGCCCCTGCTCCGAAACTGCCATCGACCCTCACCACGCCCGAGGGAAGCAGGCTTGCGCCTCGGTCGAGCACGGCACGTGCCGCGCCGGTATCGATGTGCAGCCGTCCCTTCGGTCTTGCCGCGAAGCCGATCCAGCGCTCCCGCGCGGCACGCGCGCGGGAGCCGCCCGTCACGGCCGGAAACACCGTACCGATCCCCTCGCCGCCCAGCAGTCGCCGAACGACTCCAGGTTGCTCGCCATCGGCAATAACAACCGTCGTACCCAGCGCAGCGGCTTCGCAGGCCGCGGCCAGCTTGGTGGCCATGCCGCCCGTGCCGACCGCGGAAGTACGTCCCTCGCGCCCGGCGCTCAGATGTTTCAGCCCGTCCTTCAACGATCGAACTTCGGCAACGACCTCGCCGGCGCCACCCGCGCCCCCCGACCGGTAAAGGCCCGCGACGCTCGACAGGATCACCAGCGCGTCGGCCCCCACAAGGCTTGCCACCAACGCACTGAGCCGATCATTATCCCCGAGCTTGATCTCGGAACAGCTCACCGAGTCGTTCTCGTTGATGACAGGCACCACGCCCGCCGCGAGCAATCGCTCGAGTGTGTGCCTCGCATTGAGGAATCGCAATCGGTGGTCGATGTCATCGGCGGTAAGCAGCACCTGCGCGGTGGTGCGAGGCGGACGCTGCCGGCCGAACGCGGCACCCCACTGGCTCATCAGCCGGGGCTGGCCGACCGCCGCCGCCGCCTGCTTTTCGGCGATGCGATTGGGCGGACGATCCAGCCCCAGTTGGCGAAAGCCCGAGGCCACCGCGCCGGACGTCACGACAATCGCCCGCCTCGCGTCGTGAGCATCCAGCCACGCGCCGACATCCGATGCCAGACGATCGATACACGCTGGGTCGAGCACGCCACCATTCGCCAGCACCGCGCTGCCGACTTTGACGACGATGCGTCGGGCTTGCTTCAGGGAGTCTCGGACAGGCATCACACCATGAGCGTACGCCCGATTCAAGCCGCGCTTCGACGGCGTCTCGGCCCTCGTCGCGCCCATACACTCGCCCCGCGCATGCCCGACGGCCCGACCATCCCCAATCGTCCGCCCAGGCCCGCCCGCATGGCCGCGGGATTGTCGGGACATCTCAACGCCTTGCAAGCGGCCGAGCAGGCGGCGCACCAGTGTGCCGACGGGTTGTGCGGCGACCGTCCCGACGTGGTCTTCTGCTTCATCTCTTCGCACCACATCGAGTCCGCCGCGACGATCATCGCGGCCGTCGAGCGTCGGTTGAACCCGTCGTGCCTCATCGGCGTCTCGGCCGAGGCGGTACTGGGCGGTGAGGTCGAGCTCGAGGGTACGCCCGGGATCTCGCTGCTGGCCGCCTCGCTCCCGAATGTCACGATCAAACCCTTCACCACCGATGACCTTCCCGCGATCCGCGAGGGACTGGATGGCGAGATCGACCTGTTCACGCTTCGCGAGGCCGCGGGGCTCGGCGCTTCGGTCTCCTCGGGCTTGCGCTATCGCGGCACGTTCTTGTTCATCGATCCCTTCAGCGTGCCTGTCAACACGCTGCTGCCGCTGCTCGCTCGGGCACGCACGCTGCCGGACCCGCTCGCGAGCGTTGGCATGACGCCGCCACCCATCCATCCCGCCGTGGGCCCGGGGTCGTTCCCGCCCATCCTCGGAGGCATGGCCAGCAGCGCGCAGAAGCCGGGCGAGAACGTTCTCATTCTCAACGACCGGATTCTTCGCAACGGCGGCATCGGCATCTCCCTGCTCAGCCCCGAGCACGGCGTCCGCATCGACTCGCTGGTCTCCCAGGGGTGCCGGCCGATCGGCCCCACCTACGTCGTCACCGGCGTGCGCGGTCAGCTCGTGACAGGTCTCGGCGGAAAGCCCGCGATCGAAGCGCTCACCGGCCTGCTCGACTCGCTCGGACCTGCCGATCGCGAGCAAGTGCAGAAGCGGGGCCTGTTCATGGGCCGCGCGATCGACGAGTACAAGAAGCGGTTCGGGCGCGACGATTTCCTCATCCGCAACGTTTTCGGTGTTGACCAGTCGCACCAGGCCGTCGCGGTCATGGACCTGTTCAAGGTCGGGCAGACGGTGCAGTTTCACATGCGGGACCAGGCGACCGCGACCGAGGACCTCGCGCTCCTGCTCGATGCCCAGCAGCTCCGCGACCGACCCGTCGGCGCGTTGCTGTTCACGTGCAACGGCCGCGGGACCAAGATTTTCGACGAACCGCACCACGACGCGAAGCAGATCTCCCGTGCCTTCTCCATCCCGCTTGCGGGCGAAGAGGCGGCCAAGATGGGCTTCGGCGTCGGGGCGTCGAAGGTGCCCGGCGCCGAGAGTCCGATGCCGCTCTCCGGCTTCTTCGCCGCGGGCGAGATCGGCCCTGTTGGTAACGGCGAACAGGTGTTCGTGCACGGCCAGACCGCGTGCCTGGCGCTGTTCAGACAGGGCCAGGAACCGTGAGCGGTTGCGCCTTGCCGGCTGTCGCTCGGCCTATGACGGCTTCTTGGCCGGTTGCTTCGGCTCTCCGCCGCGCTTCGGCGCGGTCTGGGCGCTGAACTGCAGCCATTGCTCGGCGATCGGCGTCTGCGGCATGGTCAGCCAGCCCCAAAAGCCGTAGCCGTACGCATTCACGGTCGTCGGCGGGATAAAGTGATGCGCGAACGGCAGCACGACGTCGAGTTCATCGTGCGTCCCGAAGTACTTCCACGGCTTGTCGATGGGGCCCGGCCTCGAACTGCGGCTGCGGATCTCGACCACATCGACCGGAACCCAGAACTCTTTCTTCGCTTCCGCGTCGAACAGGCAGAACTCGACCCACGAGCGAATGTCCTCGCCACCCTTGCGTCTCTTGACCAGCCCGGAGTTCTCGCCTTTCCGGTCGCTCTGGTCGTAGCCGATCACCAGCCGTGATGGCAAGCCGACCGCGCGGTACAGCCCGAGCAGCACGCTGGCGATGTCGTGCGGCGACCCCCGCCCGAGTTCGATCGTCCGGGCCGGTCCCTGCAGTTCCAGCCCGGCGAAGCGGCCCATGCTGCTGTACAACTCCCCGCTGCCGGTTTTCTGGAACGTCTCAACGCACTTGCCCGCCAGCATCTTCGCGAGCCCCAGCGGGGTCATCGACTGCGGCGGCTTCCCGCCCAACCACGTGCCCACCAACCGCTTGAGCGCCTCTGCGTTGTCCGTTCCCGGCTCGTCGATCATCGCCTGAGGCGCGAGTGTTGATTGACCGACCCGCCCCCACCGCCCATCCTTCGGCCATGTGGCCTTTGCGGCGATCGACTCGTCGAACTTGGTCTGCCAGCAGGTCAGCGGAATCTCGAGCTTCAACTCGCACTCACGGCCCTTCTTGTCGGTCATCTCCCAACGACCGAGCCTCACCATCGAGTGGTAAGACTCGTTGAAGTCCGGCTTGACGTTCAACGGCCGATCGTCGAACGTCAGGTCGCTCACGATCGATTCCGCATCGCCGACCGACTCGCTCGAAGCGGTGGACTTGAGGATCGGAAAGACCAGCGCGGCCGTCTTGAACTCGATCGGGACGATCGTGATCGTCCGGCTCCCGTCCTTGGGCACGCGGGCCGGGTCTTCCTGATACGACTGAATGTGAATCGTCGGCTTCAGTATCCAATCGCGTGTGCGGTCTCTCGCGATGACCCCGTCCAGGATCGACTTGGGCTCTTTCGACGTTGTATCCGGAGCGGTGCCCGGTGAGCCGGGACGACCCGTCTGCGATGAGCGGTTCTGCCGATTGGGTTGGCCAACGGTCAACCCGGGCATCCCCAGCAGTGTCGCCCCGACGATGATCTGCCCCGCCTGACGTCGCGAAACCGACGGACCGAACGGGATGGGTCGATCGTTCATCGCATGGACTCCTTCCCCCCTCACCGCCCCCCCGTCACCCCAACTGATACCGATTCGCACACAACGCGTTGAGGGTTCGTCTCTTTCCCCCTCCCCCCCACCACCCCAACCACCCTGCGTCACTCGCCTTCTCCGCCCGCGTGCCGTGAGCGGAACTCCTCGATGCTCGGCAAGTCCCGGAGCGACGACAACCCGAAGGCCTCGAGGAACGCCCGCGTCGTGCCGTACAGCATCGGCCGACCAAGCTCCTCGGCGCGCCCAGTAATCGCGACCAGCCGACGCTCGACAAGCGTCTTCAGCACCTCACCGCAGGCCACGCCGCGCACCGCCTCCAACTGCGCTCGCGTGATCGGCTGCTTGTACGCGATGATCGCGAGCGACTCGACCGCGGGCCGGCTGAGAGCCGTGCGCTCCCGCTTGCCCAGAAACTCCTCGATCACCGGTGCAAAGTGCGCCAGTGTCATGAACCGGTACCCGCCCGCCACCGCCTCGATGCGGAACGCCCGGTTGGTGGCCTCGTACTCGCTGTTGAGCAGCGAGACCGCTTGTTTGATGATGGCCATCGGCGAACGCTTGTCCGCACCGCGAGCAGGCGTTTCCTCACCCAGCGGTTGATCCATATCCTGGGCCTTTGCGTACTCCGGAGAGTCGATCATCCCCAGAGCCTCGGCCAACCGAAGAGCCGACACGGGGCGATCGACGCTCAGCAGCACCGACTCGATCGAGCCTAGCAACTGGTCATCTCGCTCCGGCGCGGCCTGTTCGACCGGCGATGTGCCGGCATCGGCCGGGGCTGCTTCAACGCCCGAGGTCGCCCGACTTTGTTTGCGCAACCCCCTCTTCGCATCCTTGCGAGAGCCCGACTTTGAGCCGCCCTCGCTCGCCGTTGAAGTTGCGACGGTTTCCACTCCGTTGGTCATGCCCGCATGGTACCCCGCCAGCGATCGGATCGATGGTGGCACCCGGGATCGGGACCCATAGAATAGAGAATGCCGTACTACATGAAGCTCGGTTTGCTCCCGAAGAAGCGCCACGTGCAGTTCCGCCGGCCGGACGGGTGCTTGTACTCCGAGGAGGTGTTCGGCACCGAGGGCTTCGTGGGGCCGACCACGACGATGTACCACATCCACCCGCCGACACAGGTCTACGGGTGGAAGCCGCAATACTCAACCAAGGCGGAGTTCGTCGAGACCGACATCATGCGGATGCGGCACCTCAAGAGCGCGCCGCTCCCGCCCACGGGCGATTTTGTGACCGGCCGCGTGGTGCTCTTCGGCAACAGCGACTGCGAGATGGCGGTGTGCAATCCCGCCGAGCAGATGGGCTACCACTTCAAAAACGGGCAGGGCGATGAGTGCCTGTTCATCCACCACGGCTCGGGCGTGTGCCACACGATGCTGGGCACGCTGAGGTTCGGGCCGCGGGACTACCTGGTGATCCCCAAGGGCGTGATCTACAAGGTGATCTGGGACAAGCGGCAGAACGACCCCAAGACCGGCAAACCCAGCGACGGCGGCCCGGCGGTGGAGCAGATGCCCTTCGGCAAGGTCCTTCTGATCGAGACCACCAACGGCAGCCACATCGGCCCCCCGCCGCGGTACGTGAGCAAGGCGACCGGGCAGTACCTCGAGCACGCGCCCTTCTGCGAGCGCGACCTGAGGGTGCCCGAGGCCCCGATGACGTGGGACGAGAAGGGCGACTTCCCGGTGCGGATCAAGGCCCGCGACCTGGTGCACGAATACATCTACCACTACCACCCGCTCGACATCGTCGGCTGGGACGGGTGCTATTACCCGTTCATCTTCAACGTCGCGGATTTCAGCCCCATCACCGGCGCGCTGCACATGCCCCCGCCGATCCACCAGACCTTCGAGGCGCACAACTTCGTGATCTGCTCGTTCTGCCCGCGCATGCTGGACTATCACCCGCAGGCGATCAAGGTGCCTTACAACCACTCGAACCTCGACAGCGATGAGGTGCTCTACTACGTCGAGGGCAACTTCGGCTCTCGCAAGGGTATCGAGGTCGGAAGCCTGACCCTGCACCCGCAGGGCATTCCTCACGGCCCGCACCCCGGCACGATCGAGGCCTCGCTGGAGGCGACGTACACCGGTGAGCTGGCCGTCATGTGCGACACCTTCCGTCCGCTCTTCCCCACCAAGGCCGCGCTGGAGATCGACGACAGCAAGTACCCCGCGAGTTGGCAGGGCGAGCATTTCCCCGGCCTGAGCTCGGGGAAGATGCACCTCAACGGAGAGCCCACGAACGGCAAGGTCGAAGTCCTCGACCACCGGCACGTGGCCAACGTGTGGGCGCCGTGACCTTGACGCTGCAAGCACACCGGCGGCGCTCTTCCTTTGCGTCGGATCTCGAAGGCTGTCAGTACCACCTGGCTGCGGGACGCTCGTAGACTCATGCCGACAACCAACCGCCACCGCGCTCCAACCTCCGGAACGGCTCGAACGAGACGTTCGGCAAGGGCCGTGAACATCCGAGGTCTGTCTCTTCTGGAGCGCAACGACCGGCGATCCACCTCGGGCCTTATCACGGCAAACGACGTCGTTGCTGTCGCGAGACACAACAGCAACGTCGTGCTTTCGTCGAACGCGATCAGACAAGTCGAACGCGGGCGAAGGCTGCTCGAATCGGTTCTGAACGACGGCGAACCACACTACGGCATCAACACGGGCTTCGGGTCGTTCTCCCGTCAGCGGATCCCGCCGGGCGATCTCCGTGAGTTGCAGCGCAACCTCATCCGGTCACACGCCGCGGGCGTGGGAGAACTTCTCCCTACGGAGGTGGTCCGCGGCATCATGCTGCTCCTGCTGGCGTCGCTGTGTCGCGGCCACTCCGGCGTGCGCCCCGCGGTGGTCAGGACGCTGGCGGCGATGCTCAACCGGCGTGTCCACCCCGAGGTGCCCGCGGTCGGATCGTGCGGAGCCTCGGGCGACCTCGCGCCGCTCGCACACGTGGTCCTCGTCGCGATCGGTGAGGGACGGGCGGAACTGGGCGGAAGGGTGATGACCGGCGACGCGGCGCTGTACGCCGCGGGGATTCGTCCGATCCGCCTGGAAGCCAAGGAGGGCCTCGCGCTTATCAACGGCACGC
The DNA here is from genome assembly GCA_020846975.1 of Phycisphaerales bacterium. Lineage (GTDB taxonomy): Bacteria > Planctomycetota > Phycisphaerae > Phycisphaerales > UBA1924 > JADLCX01. Next base: position 10,014 of record JADLCX010000085.1, on the reverse strand, counting down.
ACCTGATGGCCGCACAGAGCGCCCTGCTCCTGCACGACGCCGATCGGCTGTTTCAGGCCGCGGTGACGGCCGCCGCGATGTCGATCGACGCCTGTCGAGGCACGGATGAGTTTCTGGATGATCGCGTCCATCGCGTGCGCGGCGCATCCGGGCAGCAGTCGGTCGCGGAATCGCTGCGAGCGCTGTTGAAGGGGAGCCGGATCATCCCCTCGCACCGCAAGAACGATCCTCGCGTGCAGGACCCGTACTCGCTGCGGTGTGCGCCCCAGGTGCTCGGGGCGGTCGTTGACGCCTTCGGGCATCTCGAGGCGGTCCTGAGTCGAGAACTGAACGCCGTCACGGACAATCCGCTTGTCTTCGCGGCCGCGAAGCGCCGAGGATCTCGCATCGCGGCCGATGTCGTCTCGGCGGGCAACTTCCACGGCATGACGCTGGCGATCCCGCTCGATCTGCTGGCCATCGCGCTGTGTCACATCGGCGGAATCGCCGAGCGGCGGGTCTATCACATGCTCTCGGCGTTCGATCCCGAAGCGGGTCTGACCCCCTACCTCTCGCCCAAGCCCGGGTTGCACTCGGGGCTCATGATCGCCCAGTACACCGCGGCGGCGTGCTGCAACGAGATGATCGGTCTGGCGACACCGGCGAGCGTGGCCAACCTCTCGACCAGCGCGGGCATGGAAGACTACAACTCGTGGGGCCCGCGAGCGGCGGCCAAGGCGAGGCGGGCTCTGGAACTGGCTCGAAACGTGGTGGCGATCGAGTTGATCTGCGCGGCCGAAGCGGTCGAGCGGCACCGCCCGCTGCGCTCGGGACCGGCGATCGAACACGCGATCAGGATCATCCGCGCCCGGGTGAAGCGGCTGACGGCGGACCGCCCCCCGGCACCGGACATCGCGGCGGTGGCGGAACTCATCGCGGATGGCTCGTTCTGCGCGACGGAACCTCGCCGAGCCGACTGAGGCTCAGCCCCCACCACCATCGTCGAGCACATCGGCCATGTTCTCGAGAAAGTCCTCGTACGTCGTGGTCCAGTCGCCGGTGGTGATGACGTCAACGTCGAGCGGGATCTCGGGCAGGTTGCGCTGCGGCGCGACCTGAAGATCGTGCCGAGCCCAGATCTGTGCGGCGATCGGGTCCTCCGTCGATGCGCTGTTGGCGTTCCAGTAGAGGAAGGCGTTGCGGCCGCCGCCCGTCCAGGAGATGCCCGAACGAACCATGTGGGCCACGCCCTGCTCCCAGATCCACGGGTGGCAGAAACTGGGGTTGCAGACCACCGGATGCACGCGGGCGTTCGGCCGGGCGAGACAGGAGCGGACCTGGTTGAGATTCTGAATGAGGCTGTTCCAGATCCAGTGGTGTACCCGGTTCTGAAAGAGCGATCCGGGTGTTCCGACGTAACAGGACGGCCCCGAGCTGATGCCGTCGAGCGAGGTGTACTCCTGGCGCCACCCGTTGTAGTCGTAGATGGGCCAGGACGGCGCTACCGACCAGAAGTTGACCGCGCTGGGCCGGAGAATCGGTCCGCCCGCGGTCGCCTTGATGTCGAACAGCCCGGACTCGAAGAGCACCTTCCGGAGGGCATCGTACTTGATGCGACGCACGTAGGCGTCCCACTTCGTCGTCGCGTCGAAGTAGTTGGGTCGGCCCTGCTCGAAGTCGTCGGGATTGATCGTGCGACACTCCGGCGGCATCAGCCGCCTGACCCGCGCGCTGCGGAAGATGCGCTTGAGCCTGACCTTGCCGAGGTCGTGAACCCCGAACCCGCCCTCGTTGTCGATGAACATGACGTCGATCGGGATTCGGCGCCGTTTGAGTTCCTGACTGATCGGCTTGAGCAGGGCGATCGTGCGGGAGACGTCGATCGACCCCTTCTCCAGGACCGCGAGCGGATCCGCGCCCTTGCTCGGGTAGGTCTCGTAGGCCAGCAGGTAGTACATCTCCACGGCCCGCTCGCCGACCGGCATGCGCAGCAGCTTGTCGATGATCTGCGGAACACGCTGCCTCGACCACCGCAGCGCGCCGTAGTACGAACTCTCCTTCAGGTAGAACGTCGAGATGTCCACCATCTCGATGATCGCCGGATCGCGCGGAGGATTCTCGCTGAACACACGCAGGTTCTGGAGCACGACAACCTCCCGGATCAAACTCGCCGACGGGTGACGGCGGACGCGGCCGGGCGCAAACGCGGCGGCTGCCGGCCCGCTTCAGCGGTCCGATGAGTCGATATCGGTGTGTCGCCCGGGACCGATTACGGATGCATGGGGTCGGCCGGCTCGGCGGCGCGCAGAACCGAACCAACCGGAGTGGTCGGCGTGATTCGCACGAACCGTCGAACGATCCGGGGGCGATAACCCGACATCATTGATCGCGGTTCGGAGGCGGGGCCGAGGGATCTTGGCCCTGCCCAGCGAGCGCATCCGCCGCTGCCCGCAGGACATCCGCCAGCCTGGCGTGCCCCAGGGCGCTCGGGTGAACCGGGTCGCCGGAAAGAAAGAGCGCAGGGTCGTCCGCAAACCCGGGTTGCGCGGCGCTCGCCGTCGATGACCACGTGGGCACGTTGAGCGCGGCCAGGGTGCGTTGAAGTTCGTCGAGTCCCGGACAAGGCCCCGCGAGTTCTGAACGTGCGTGGTACATCACCGCGCCGATCACGGCAGGCCGCGGGCCCGAACGGACAAGCGAGACCAGGTCGGTCACAGCCTTGCGGACGACTTCCTTGCGATCTTCGTTGAGAGCACGAGACGGCGTAACCGTCCCCAGCCTCTCGGCGAGCACCGGCGCGTAACGCTCCAGGAGTCTGCGGACCGGTTCCTGCAACGCCAATAGCGGCGTCGATGTCGGCCACGCATAGCCGAGCGGCTCGAGTCCGGGCACATCGTCCACATCGCCGCTGTTGAGCACGAGGATCACGATGTCCGCATCGAACAGCCCGAACCGCCGCAGGAAGGCGAGTTGGTTCGGAACACCCCAACTCGCGGCCGCGATGTTGCCGACGATAACCGGGCGGCCGGTGTCCTGCTGCAACATCGGAGTCAGCAACGACGTCGCAAGCTCGTTCTGATCGATGCGCCCCCCGCCCGTTACGATGCTGTCGCCGACGACCATGACGCGCAGCTCGCGAGGATCGACTCGCCGAGACGGAAACTCGGGGCTCCGCATCGAGTGGCTGTTGATCGAGACGGTGTGTCCGAAACGGCGATAGGTTCGGGAAGGCTTGTAGTAGTACTCGATCGATGGATCGAGCACGAACAGTGGAGGATCGCCCAGCCCGAACACGAACCGAGAGACCAGTTCCGCCGCGAGCACGAGCAGCACGCACGCGGCCGCCCAAAACCGGGTCCGCCGCATCCGTCGGCGGCGAAGACTGATGCGCTCCGTTGGCGTTCCTCCAGGCGGCGTTTGAAACGAGGCTTCGCTCACGCGCCGAAGGTTACGCAGGCGAACGCATGTCCATACGTGGCTTGTGCGCGAGGGTGTAGTCCAAGTTCGTGGTGGCGAGAACTCGGGGCGGCCGGCGCGCCTTGCACGCTCCGTTCAGTGTCCGCGTCGGAGACGCGGGGTACCCGACACCACAAACTTCGACTACACACGTGCGCGACCCGCCCAGAGTCAAGCGCAGAAAGCAAGTCACGACCACAGGCCGCAACCCACGCCCACGACACCCCTCCTCAGCGCGCGGTCGTTCGCGGAGCCGACCGCTTCACCTTCGGCCGGGCTTCACGCCCACCCGAGCACCGAGGCACACCTGCGGCCGGCGGTCAGTGTGTTGCCCAGACCAGACTGCGGATGGGACTCGCGGCCGGGCACGGCACCGATTGGGCGCATACCATCGCGTGCCGCGGACGTAACTCAATGGTAGAGTGCCAGCCTTCCATGCTGGATGTTGAGGGTTCGAGTCCCTTCGTCCGCTTTTCCGTGCGCGGTGAGGCCACTCGCTGGCCCTCGCCTTCGGACCCTGTCGGTTGGTGTCGATTGCCCTCGCAACCGATTTGGCGGTGTGGGAAAAACGTAAAGTTCGAGGCAGGATCCGGGCTTGGGGCTTCGTTCGGCAGAAAGTAGCGTAGCATCGTTGTCCACGAGTCGAGGTCGAGCTCCGTTCGTATCCCACGAACGCCGTCCAGTTCTGGTATTCTGTCGTGGGGGCGTTGGGGGTGGGGTTTTGGTTCAACTTCAAGTGCACGTCAAACTCCGCTGTCCATGAAACCCAAGCCGTGGCAAATCGGTCTGATTGTTCTGGGCCTCTTGGTCGGCACCGGCTCGGTTGTATACTCCATCGTGACGACGCAATCCGTGCCGATCACGAATGTCACACACTGCATTGATGTGGAGACCGGCGAGCTCTACCGAATTGACTTCCCCGTAATCCTGCCCGCCAAGAACCCCACCTCGGGCCGTCGGTCGCTCATCCGCGTCAGACAGGAGGGTGGCAAGTGGTTCGCAAGCGGCCGCGATCTGGAGACTCTCCGTCTCATGGACAAGGGCGTTGTCAACAAGGTCGTTGACGAGCAGTCCGGAGACGTCAAGGGGGACGTGAAGGCCGCGTTGGCATACCCGAAGCCCAAATAAACCTGAAAGAGCGAAGAACACTGTCGGTCGAGCAAGGACGATCCCATGAACAGCCGCCCGCATCGGTCGCGTACTTCCGCGTTTACGCTCATCGAACTGCTCGTGGTTATCGCGATCATCGCTTTGCTCGTTGGGTTGCTTCTGCCGGCGTTGGGCAAGGCTCGCGAAGCGGCCAGAGCCATGGTTTGCCAGTCGTCCTTGCGCCAGCTCGCCACCGCGGGAATCGGCTACACCACCGACTGGAAGGACTACATCTCGAGCGTCGTGACGTCGGGCTTCGAGGGCCAGGTAACCAACGGATCAATCTACCTCGGCGACAAGACCCCCGATACACCGACAACCAACTGGGACTGGATCAGCCCGACGATCGGCGATTCCGCTGGCATGTCGCCGAACCGAGCCCAACGCACGAAGCAGATCTTTGAGCGGTTCGGCTGCCCCGCATCAACGGCTCAGAACACCACCCTGTTCGGCGGCGCTCCCGACAGCGCGGACTTTGATTCCGTTCTGAGCGGGACGGGATTCCGCGCCGTGAGCTTCCTCGCACCGGCATCGTTCCACCGCTACCCGAACCCCACCACTGCCGCGCAGCACGCCAAGAACGGCGTGATCCCCAACCACACTCCCGCCTCACAACAGAATCCCGTGGCGGTCAATCCGCGTTACCAGCCCACGATCAACCTGATCGGACTCCAGCCTTCCAACAAAGTCTTCGCGGCCGATGGGACCCGCTATCTCGACGGCAACACGCTGGACTTCGACATCAGCCCCTTCGCCCAGACCTTCAGTTCGTTCTGCGACTCCGGCCCCATCTTCCAAGGCTCGACCGCCTACGGTCGAACGGGACCCGGCGCACCGAACAACCTGCTGCTCAGTTTCCGCCACGCTTCCAAGACGTTCAACGTCGCGTATTGGGACGGTCACGCCGCACCGATGAAGCAGGTCGATGCGTGGCGCGACGCCACACCGTGGTACCCGGGCAACAGCGTGTTCAACGGTCTCAACGCAACGCCCGAGTCGGGCGCGTTCCACAGCACGCCCGCGAGCCGTCGGATTCCCTGAGTTCGAGGCGCGGCCGAACATCGAGGTCTTTCTGCGTTGAGTTTCGCGCGCTGTTGGTCAGTCTGCGCGCGATACCGCGCCCCGCCTCGATCGAGCCGGTATCGCCAAGAGGCTTGCAAAACAGACGCGGCACGATAATCTGACGGCGATGTGCCTTCCGTCGCGCAAGGTTCGGATCGCGCATGTGCGCTGGCCGCGGGCTGGCCTGTTCAGTTGTCGGGCGAGAGATTCACAAAGGAGAGGACACCATGTGCATATGTAGGCAGTTGGCGAGATCGCTGAGTCTGGCGATTGTCGTGATCGGCTTGTGCCAGACGGCTCGCGCCCAGACCGGAGCGTGCTGCACCCAGGACACAGGCGTGTGCTCAACGACAACGGCTTCGGCCTGCGCCGCCCCGAGCATCTTCTACGGCGTCGGCACGGCCTGCACGCCCAACGCCTGCCAGGGCGCGTGCTGCTCGAACGCGACGCCAAGCGTCTGCACCGTCGTCTCCGCAAACGCCTGCACGACCACCTTCCTGGGCGTCGGCACGACCTGCGCCGGCGGCCCGTGCGCGACGATCACCGGCGCGTGCTGCACCACCTCGGGCGTCTGCAACGCGGGCGTCACGCCCGCATCCTGCACCGGCGCGAACATCTTCCGGGGTGTCGGCTCAACCTGCTCGCCGGGCCTGTGCACCGCCAGCGTCGGCCCGTGCTGCTCGACCCGCGGCGTGTGCACGCTGACCCTCCCCTCCGCGTGCGCACTGCCCAGCACCTTCGGCGTCGTCGGCAACGCCTGCTCGCCCAACCCCTGCACCATCCCGACCGGCGCCTGCTGCGCCGCCGATGGCACGTGCGCGGTCAAGAACGCCTCGGGCAGCGGCGCGGCCGCCTGCGGCGGGACATCCGGCGATACGTACATCGGCAACGGAACGACCTGCTCGCCGAACCCCTGCGCCGCGCTCGTCGGCGCCTGCTGCCAGGTCGCGGGGACGTGCGTGAATCGCACTTCCACGGGCTGCGGCGCGACGCCGGGTCAGACGTTCAACGGCGTCGGTTCGCTCTGCGCTCCCAGCCCCTGCATCACCGGCGCGTGCTGCTCGGGCTCCGCGGCGTGCACCGTCACCGTCGCGAGCGGCTGCACGGGCACGAGCACCTTCCTCGGCAACGGCACGACGTGCGGCGCATCGCCGTGCGCGGCGCTGACCGGCGCGTGCTGCGCCAACGGGTCCTCGGCGTGCACCACGACCACCGCGAATGGCTGTCTCGCCTCGTCGTTCCACACGTTTAACGGCGTCGGCACCACCTGCGGCGCCAACCCCTGCACGGCCCAACTCGGCGCCTGCTGCCGCGGAACCAACACCAACCAGGCGCCGGCGAACTCGTCCGGCTCGTGCTCGATCACCGTCTCGCTCGGCTGCAACGGCGCCTTCCAGGGGGCCGGAACATCCTGCACGCCCTCCCCGACTCCCTGCGCGCCGCTGCTCGGCGCGTGCTGCAACGGCGCCGGCAACTGCCTGCTCACGATGGGCGCCGGATGCAGCGGGGCCAACAGCTTCCGCGGCGTCGGCACCACCTGCTTCCCTTCGCCGTGCGGAGTGCTGCAGGGCGCGTGCTGCAACGCGGCCGGCTTCTGCACCATCACCACCGCGGGCGGGTGCACCGTTTCCAACACCTTCCAAGGCGCGGGCACGATCTGCGCGCCCGACCCCTGCCCGGCGCTCCAGGGGGCGTGCTGTTCGACACTCGGTCAGTGCGCGATCACCACCGCCGCGGGTTGCGCCGGCCCCAGCGCCTTTGCGGGCGCTGGAACAAGCTGCACACCCAACAACTGCGTGGCGTCGATCGGCGCCTGCTGCGACCTCGACACCGGCGGCTGCACGCAGACCACCGCGCTCGGGTGCGCCGGAGCGAACGTCACCTGGGCGGGCGGCACGGCCTGCAACCCCGGCAACCCGTGCGCCCAGCCGTCGGGCGCGTGCTGCATCGGCACGTTCTGCACGGCCCCCGAACTCGCCTCCAACTGCGGCGTCGTGGGCGGGCTGTTCTTCTTTGGACAGACCTGCTCGCCGACGCCTTGCGTCCGTGAACTCGTCGTCATCAGCCAGGTCTACCCCGGCGGCGGAACGACCGGCGGCGTCTACACACACGACTACGTCGAACTCTACAACCGCGGTACAACCGATGTCACCATGAACAACTGGTCCATCCAGTTCGGCGCGCAGAGCACCCAGACCTTCCCGCAGCGAGCGGTCTTCAGCGGCACGATCCAGGCGGGCCGGTACTTCCTGATCCGGCTGTCCTCGTCGGATCCCACCAGCGGGTCGCCGATCCCCGTTACGCCGGACTGGATCGCGACCGAGAGCGTGAATCTCGATGTCACGGCCGGACGGTTGGCCCTGATCTCGAACCCGAACCAACTCCCCAACGGCTGCCCGGCTCCGCTTCCCGTCAACATGGTTGACTTCGTCGGCTATGGCAACGCCACGGGCGCGAACGTGCCGACCTGCTCCGAAGGCGGCAGCCCTGCGGGGGGCCTCGGCGGCAACATCTACGCGTACTACCGGAAAGCCAACGGCTGTCAGGACACCGACAACAACGGCCTTGACTTCACCCAGCCGCTGCCGCCGAGCCCTCGCAACTCTTCATTCGCCTACACCTGCGGTTCCACTACGCAGGGCGCGTGCTGCTCCGGCGTCACGTGCTCAGTCGCGGCCGATGCCGCATCGTGCGTCGGCGTGTTCTACGGCGAGGGAACTTCGTGCGCACCGATCGACCCATGCCAGGCTCCCCAGGGCGCGTGCTGTTCCGGCGCGTCGTGCTCGCTCACGCTGCAAGGAGCGTGTGTCTCACCGAGCGTCTACTTTTTCGGCCGCACGTGCTCGCCCGATCCGTGCACGGGAGCCTGCTGTTCGGGTTCGACCTGCACCTCAACCTCCATCGTGGCGTGCATGTCCCCGAGTTATTTCCTGGCGGGCCTTGCCTGCTCGCCTGCTCCGTGTGCCACCCCGACGCTCGTTCAGTCCGGCGACATCGCCTACGGCGCATCGGTCACGCAGAATCAGGACTCCGTGCAGCAGATTCGTGGCGCAGGCTCAGCCACGCCCACGCGCGTAGGCACATGGACCCGCTTTGACAGCATGCAGGTCATGCGCTTCGACAACCACGCCGGCGTGCTCCACAACGCCGCGGGCAACCTGCTGGGCATGAACTTCGGGAGCCAGGCTACGGGCGGATCGATCGCCAACCTGCCCACGACATCGGGTGACGCCTCCGCCGGCGAGACCCTGTTCGAGTTCACCGGGTCGAACGCCCCGTTCGGTCTGCAGCGAACCCGGACCGGCGGCATGAGCGTGAGCCCATCAAACAACCGGATCGCGTTTATCGGCTTCGACTCGGCCCGTCTGTACGTGCTGTCGTACAACCCCGGCGCCACGGTCGGCACGGGCGCCGGCGCGATGATCGACGGCGGGGCCCAGACCGACAACAACACCTTCGTGTTCGGCTTCAACGTCACGCAAGGCACGACCTGGCTCGACAACGACACGATCATCATGTGGATCCAGAGCGACGTATCGAGCGTGCTCAAGCTCTACACCGTCTCGGTCTCGGGCGCCGGCGCGGGCATCTCGCTGGGCACACCGGTCGAACAACTGGCGATCTTCGACAACAAGCCCAACTCGAGCCGGTTCACATCCATCGCCTACAACCCCCAGCTCGTCCCCGGCTACCTGTTCCTCGGGTCCAGCGCGTTCTCGGGCATCTCGCTCAACACGATGTATGTCGTCGATGTCGGCTCGCCGGCATGGGCCCTGGTGAAGACCGTGGACCACACCACGTCCCTTCAGACCCAGCGTGAGATCTCGATCGGGCCGGATCGCAATCTCTACCTCTGTCAGTTCGCGGGCACGGGCACGGTCGCGACCGATCCGCTCATCGACATGCTCGTTCTCGATGCCGACGCCAACGGGACCGTGACCGCCGCCGAAGTTGCCGGCCTTGCGGACAACTCGACAACCAACTTCTACCTCAAGGGCAACGCCAACACCGTGTCGTTCAACAGCATCGACATCGCGCTCTCGCGCGGCGCGTGCTGCGAAGGGGCCGTCTGCTCGCTCCAGCCCCCAAACTTCTGCACCGGCAGCGGACGCGCCTACCTGGGTGACAACTCCGCGTGCTCCCCCGGCGCTTGCCAGGGAGCGTGCTGCTGCGGCTCGAACTGCTCGCTCACGACGGCCGCGGTCTGCTCGGGCGCGAACCAGGCCTTCTCGGGGGCCGGTACGGTCTGCACGCCGTTCAGCTTCACCGTTCCCTGCTGCCGCGGCAACTACAACAAGTCCGCCCCCGGCCCCGGAGCGCCCGGCGGCGTCTCGGTGCAGGACATCTTCGACTTCCTCGCCGGCTACT
>JADLCX010000084.1 GCA_020846975.1 Phycisphaerales bacterium | reverse complement strand
TCACGGCCAGCTCTGGATGCTCGCCGCGGCACTGGAACCTCAGGATGGAGTCGCCATCGCCCGGAAAGCCGGGTAAGCTGTCAGGTCACGCCGCCATCCACTTCCCACTGCGGATGGGACACGCTCTGCCTGGGGGACTTCAATCAGTCCGGCACTGTTTCAGTTCAGGATATCTTCGACTTCGAGACGGCATACTTTTCGAGTGATTCATCCGCCGACATCAACGCGTCCGACTCTCTGAGCGTTCAGGACATATTCGACTTTCTCACAGCGTACTTCGGCGGTTGCTGACGTGTAGATGGGCCCCAATACCAACAACATCGTCACTCGGATACCCTACTTCCGCTGAATGAACTTCGCGAACGTCGATCAAGACACAGGCTGCCCCGTGTCCGAAGTTACTTCGCCGCGCCGAGGATCAGCGGGACGAGGTCGGCCTTGGGAAGGTCGAGCGCGCCCATAAGAGCGGCGGCCGCGGTGGCCTCGGCGCCCTGCGACTTGTTGACCAGGTCCTTCAGGGCATCGATGTGACGCGTGTCGAGCTGGTTGCCGGCGCGGCGGGCCGAAGCCGTGACCTTGCCGAGCAGCGCGATGCGCTCTTCATCCTTGGTCGCCAGGGCTGCATCCATCAGCGACGTCTGCGCCGGCTTGGCGTTGATGTAGGAGAGCACCTCGGCGATCCGCATCTTCAGCTCGCCCTTGGCATCGGGCAGTGAGCTGACGAGCGGACCGGCCGCGTCTTCGACGCGGAGGATCGCGTTGCCGCTCACGGCCAGATCTCGCAGCACCGACAGGCACTTGGCGCGGTAGGCCTCGGCCTCCTCGGCGCTGATCGGGCCGCCGGTCGAGGCTTCGAGCAGTTGCCTGGCCGACTCGGCCACCTCCTGGCTCGAAAGCCCCTGGCGCGCCACGCGCACCTTCTGGTCGCGAGAGAAGCGGACGGCCTGCTGCGCGTACGCGTCCTCACCCAGCAGGGCCAGGATCGGCGTGGCGCGGAGCTTCGGCGAGCCCTGCGACTCGCTGATGGCCTCGAGCGTCGACGTGCCGGGCAGGTCGGTCACGATGATGTCGATCCCCGGCGAGTCGGCGATGGGCTGGGCGATCTCGCCGAGCTGGGCCGCCAGCGGGAGAACGGTGTATCCCTGGCCGCGGAACGCATCGGCGATGCCGGCGACACGGTCCGAACTCGTGTCCCTCGTGAGGATGACCGCGAAGCGGGCGGAGGCGTCGCGGATCGCGCTGCCCAAGATGCGCACGACCTGGTCGGACCCCTCGAACGGCTGCTTCGGGCCCGCGGCGCCCAGCGCGAGCGCGGCCTCGTACTGCACCCGTCGGTTGGGATACCGCAGGGCTTCCAGCAGCGGGCGGCGATCGCCCTGGCCCGACCACAGCGAGGCTCCGCCGGCGGTCTGCTCCAGCGCGGCGAGCGACTTTCGCGTCAGCGGCGTGTTGCCCGTGTCGATCCCGCGCGCCAGCACCGACTGCGTGATCGCGGGACCGGCGGCCACGGCGTAGTACATCGCCTCGCGCCGATCCTTGCCGTAGGCGGGGTTCTCGTAGTCCTTGGGCGTCTCGATCTCGCGCGAGAAGTTGGAAGCGACCCACAGCGAGATGGCCTTGGCGTTCGACGCGTCCTCCTTGAGCGCGGTCTCGGCCATGCGCATCGCCATCGCCTGGTGCCAAACCGGCGTCGCGACGGCCTGCATCAGGAGCCCAGCGCCCGAGTCGAAGTTCCACCACAACTGGTTCGGGTCGTTCGGGAACGAGACCAGGCTCGGGCTGTTGCTGTAGTAGTTCTCACCGAGGTCGGTGAACCGACTCGAGAGCGTCACGGCGGTGTTGACCACGCCGGTGATCTTGCGGATCGCGTCCTCCGCCGCGGCCTGCACCTGCGGCGACTGGCTCTTCTCGCGGACCTGGTGCAGGAAGGGCACGCTGGTCGGATAGGAGATGTCGCCGAGGATACCGCAGATCTGCTCCTGCGAGACCGGGTCGAGATCGGGCAGCGCGGTGGCGAGCGGGATGATCGCGTGCCGGCCCATGCTCACCATCACCTGCCGCACCTCGCTGGCGAGCTGCGGATCGCCCTTCTGGAGCAGGGCCGAGAGCAACTGCGGCATGGCGTACTCGCCCGCCTCGCGCAGGCGGTCGTATCCATACAGGCGCTGCTGCTGGTTGCCGGTCAGCAGCTTGATGTTCTCGGTGACCTGCGCGGGGCTGCGGACCGAGGCCCGCTTGCCGTCCTCGTACAGTTTCAGGAGTTTGGACGCGACGGGCTCGATGTCGTGGTTGCGCTGGCCCTGGCTGATCGCGCGGGAGAAGCGGGTGAACCCCTCGCTCGACTCGACCAACTTCGCGAACGCCGCGGCGTCGATCTTCGCGTCGAGCAGCCCCTGCCCGGTGCTCGCGGCGAGGTCGGCCCGATCGATCAGCACGTAGTGGATGAAATCCTTGAGCAAGGTCTCGTTCCGGGCCGCGGCTTCCTTGGCGTCTACCTGCGTATCCGGCTTCGCATCCGCCTTCGTTTCGGCTTTCGCATCCGACTTGGCGTCGGCGGGCGGTTGAGGAGAGGCGTGTGCGATGGAAGCAAGACCACCGGCCGCACCGACGAGCAGCAGGAGCGAAGCAACGCTGGACAACCGGGAAGGAAACCGGGGGGTGAGCACGGGCATCTCCTGCAACCGAAGTGGACGGACGGATCTTGGGAACGAGAAGAGGCGGACCGAACGACGAGACGAAGAACGTGGCCGCGAGGGCGGCGTGTGATGGGACGTTGACGAACCGTCACCTACGAGCCGTCTGGGTACGGGGATGCACCCGGTCGGTCCGCAGGGGGGAGTAAAGTACAGCTTCCGAACGGGTTTCGTCAACTCGCCGGGGGCGGATCGTGGCGAATGGTGCGAAACGTGGGTGGTGCGCGGGGGCCCAATCCCGTCCCGGAGCACGGGAGAGACAGGGTTTGCGCCGATGCTACCGGACACCCTCCTACCAACCGTTCGGGCCCATCCCGGAGTCACACGCTTTCTATCCGACAACTTCGATGTTGTCGTCAAGACCCGTTCGCGTGAGGTCGATGCAGGTGTGTCGGGCGTCGTTCCTGGTGTTCGCACGACGCGGCGACCCATCCCTCCCCTCCTGCAAGAGCGAGGTTCAGGACTATGTCGTTTGAGAAAGATGTATTGACAACGGGCGAAGTGGCAAAGATCTGCAACGTCGCTCCGCGCACGGTGTCCAAGTGGTTCGATACGGGCGTGCTCAAGGGGTACCGCATCCCCGGGAGCAAGGACCGGCGCATCCCGGTCTCGCAACTCATGCGGTTCATGAAGGAGCACGGCATCCCGTTCGACGGGATCGCCAGCGGCAAGACCCGCATCCTGATCGTCGATGACGAGCAGGAGATCGTGGATGTGCTGCACAAGGCGCTGAGCGAGCAGGCCAACTACGAGGTCCGTTCGGCGACCAACGGCTTCCAGGCCGGGCTCGAGTGCGACCGGTTCAAGCCGCATGTCATGCTGCTTGATGTGCACCTGGGCGAGGCCGATGTGCGCAACATCGCCAACATGGTGCGGTCCGACGACGACCTGCAGATGACCAAGATCATCGCGATGAGCGGCAAGATGACCGACGGTCAGTTGCAGTCGCTCCGCACGACGGGCTTTGACGGCTATCTCAAGAAGCCGTTCCAGGTCCGGCAGGTGATCGAGTCGATCGAATCGACGACCGCGCTGGTCGCTTGATGCCAAACGAAACCCTTTCCGTCCTGCGCGACCGCCCTGCCGGGCTTCCCGGCCGGGCGGTTTTTTCGTGCAACACGTGTGCCGAGGTGTCAGTCGGATCGTTTTCGAGCGATAGTTCTCCTGACGGCCGGCACGCGGCTGGAATCCCGCGCGTCGTCGCCGGTGAGAGGATGGTGCGCCATGCCGAATGCGAAGAGCCATGTTCGTGTCAACTGCCTGTTGATTCTGGTCGCGCTGCTGGGCGTGCTGGTTGTTCCGAATCTCGCGGCCGCTCAGCAGGGCGCGTGCTGCCAGTTCAACGGGTGCGTTCTGCGGAATGAATGCGAATGCAAGTCGCGCGGGCACGCTTTCCAGGGGGTTGGGACGGCGTGCAGCCCGAACCCGTGCGCGGGGATCCAGTTCGGCGCGTGCTGCTTCGGAGTCGCGCCGCAGGTCGGGTGCTTCTTCACCGCCCAATCGACTTGCACGCAGATCGGGCAGCAGCAGGGCATCGGCACGAGCTTCCAGCAGGGGCAGACCTGCACGAGCGGGGCCGCGCCGTGCTTCTCGGTGATTCGCACGGGTGCGTGCTGCTGCTCGGGCGCGTGCGTTGAGACCGACCCGGCGGTGTGTCTGTACGCGGGCGGGGTATACCACCCGAACCAGTTGTGCCTCGGCATCCAGTACGCGTGCTGCGATGCGGCGACCGGGCAATGCACGCTGACCAACGCGTGCGGCTGCGCCGGCGCGCTGGGGTCTGGAACAACGTGTACACCCAACCCGTGCCCGCAGCCGCCGGTCGGGACGTGCTGCGCGGGTGTGGCGTGCTCGCAGGTGATCCAGGCAAACTGCGGCGGGAGTTGGACGCAGGGCGGGTCGTGCTCGCCCAACCCGTGCTCGCAGCCGACGGGTGTGTGCTGCCTGAACGGGCTTTGCAGCGTGACGACCCTGAGCGCGTGCGCGGGGAACTGGGGCGGCGCGGGGACGACGTGCATCAACACCCCTTGCGGGACGTGCTGCTCGGCGGGCGGGTGCGCGTTCACGACCCAGAACATCTGCGGCGGGCTGGGCGGGGCGTGGTCGAACGGCGGGAGCTGCACACTGACCCCGTGCGGCGCGTGCTGCGCTGGGGCGAACTGCACGTACGTCACCCCCCCATTGTGCGCCGGCGCCCACGCGCCGGGGCTGACATGCTCGCCGAACCCGTGCCCCTCGCTGGGCGCGTGCTGCACGGGCAACACCTGCACGTACATCACGCAGGCGCAATGCGGCGGGTTCTGGTTCGGGGCGGGAACGACCTGCTCGGTGCAGATCACGCTGGACTGCCTGAACGGGCCGCTGGGAGCCTGCTGCAACTCGCTGGGGTTCTGCTCGATCACGAGCCAGAGCGCGTGCCCGCCGGGCGACCCGTGGCACCTCAACACCCAGTGCAGCGCGGGCCTGTGCGATCCGCTGGGCGCGTGCTGCCACGGCGCGGCTGGGGCGTGCTCGACACTGACCCAGTCGGGGTGCAACAACCTCGGCGGGACGTGGTTGATGAGCGGGAACTGCCAGTCGCTCTCGGCGTGCTTCGGGGCGTGCTGCGACCTGGCGAACGGGGCGTGCACATTCACGGCCATCTCGCGGTGCGCGACATCCGGGACACAGGTGTTCGCCGGGTACGGATCGGGATGCTCGCATGCGACGTGCGATGCGTTCGGGGCGTGCTGCGAAGACGCGACCGGGACGTGCTCGCTGACGACCGCCGCGGGGTGCATCCGGGGCGCGCCGACGACGTACCTGGGGACGGGCTCGGTGTGCGCACCGAACCCCTGCCCGCAGCCGCTGGAGGCGTGCTGCACGTACTGCGGGCGGCGATGCCAGCTTGTGGCGCCCGGTGTGTGCACGCCGCGGGTCGGCATCCTGTTGCCGGCGGGGTCGGCGTGCGCACCGGACCCGTGCGAGGCGATCTGCTGCGGCTTGCCGGGGATGCCGCCGGTGCTGACGACGCAGGCGCAGTGCCTGCCCGGTGCGACGTGGTGGCCGCTGAAGCCCCCGGGCAGCACGATCAGCACGGGCGTGCAGTGCATCTTCGACTTCCTCGCGGACTACTTCGGCTCGTCGATGAAGGCCGACTGCGACGGGAACTGCTCGCTGACGGTGAATGACCTGTTCTGCTTCCTGGCCCGGTACTTCTCCGGGTGCGGGTGCTGAGGATGCAGGTAATGAGCGCGACCATTCCCGATGCTGGGCCGGGAATGGTCGCGATGAAGCCGACCGATTGACCGAGGTATCGCCCTTCTCCGACGATGACGGAGCCGTCGGCCGAGACGCCGCGGGCTCTTTCGAGTTGCCAGCCATTTGTATCCACCCCCAGATTGACAAGAGTCTGTTGCAAATCAACCGATCCGGTGCGTTCGGTCCAGAGCATCGCACGCCATGGACTCGAATAGACGCCTACGGCCGTGCCGCCGTCGTCGCTGAGATCAAAGACGGCGGCGCCGAAATTCGAGCCGGGGGCTCGGATAGCTTGGAACGAGCCGTCACGCTCCCAGACCACGCCAAATCCATCCGAGGTGTTGTAGGCGGCACCAGCCACCCGATGACCGTCGCTCGAAGCAGCCACCGCGACGGTCGTAAACCCACTGATCGGCAGCAACTCGCGATCACCTCCGAATCGCCACCGAAATGCGGTGTTGTTGCCGGTGGTTGAGTCGGAGCCCACGATCACCGATCCATCTCCGCTGATGTTGAAGGCGTAGCCAAGCACGTCGGAGATCCGTTGAACCCCATTCATCGTTCCCAAGAGGGCAGTCGTGCCGCCCCCTGCGTAGCCGTATGCCGAGAAGCTCCGCCCATCGGCGCTCAGGCCGGTCATTTCTCCTGGGCGCAAACCCGTGGGCAGTTCGACCGGGGTGCTTCCGTTCGCGGCATCCCATGTGAACAGCCTGGTCGAGCCGTCGCCGGGGAAACTCCTGCCAACGATCACGGAACCGTCATGGCTCACGCCGCGGGCGTCGCTCGAACGATCGCCGGGGAGCGTGCCAAGCGGCCGCAGGCCCTCGGATTCGCTCCATCGCACGGCGATCTGATTTCGCTGTGCATCGCGTGCATACCCCACGGCGACGCGCCCATCGCCGCTCACGGCGGCCGCGAAGCTCTCCGTCCCACCCATCGATCGGAGTGAAGGCTGCGCGGCGTGAAGGTTGGTGATCGCCGCGAGCGCGATGATCGAGGTAAGGACGGCATACCGGAGTTGGGAGCGCATGGCGGTGTATCGGGAGCGGCAGGTTGACGACGTGGGAATCCATCGGACCAACGATGAGCGCGGGTTATCGGGCGTGTCTTCGCGGCTATTGCAGCGCGGAAGCCGGGATGACCGACAAGGCCATGTTTGCCGGCAGCGGGTTCGAGGGGCATTGGCAACCAAGGCGCTGCTATGTTGCGGAAACAACGCAAAGGACTGCGAGACTCGGACGCAGGTTCCATGTTCGAGCGCCTTGAGGCGAGGTCGCTGATGGACTCGGCACCGGTGGTGCGGATCTCGGTGATGGAGCCGAGCGCGGCGGAGTTTCCGCGGGAGATCGGGGAGTTCGTGATCCGGCGGACCGGGGCAATCACCTCGCCGCTGACGGTGCGGTACCTGATCAGCGGGCGGGCGGTGAGCGGGATCGACTTCACGCCGCTCGATGTGAGCGTGACGATTCCCGCTGGGCGGCGGAGCACGACGCTGCCGATCATCCCGATCGACGATGTCGGGGTCGAGGGGGATGAAGAGGTGGTGATCACGCTGCTCGACGACGCGGCGTACGACCTCGACGCGACCGGGCAGAACCGCTCGGCGGCGATCACGATCCGGGACAACGACCGCGTGCCGCGCGTGATCATCACCACGCCCGACCGGATGGCCGAAGAGGTCGGCGAGCGCGTGGGGCGATTCATCATCGAGCGGTCGGGGGAGATCGACCTGCCGCTGGTGGTGAACCTGCGGATCGGCGGTTCGGCCACGCCCAATGTGGACTACATCGGGCTGCCGGATCGGGTGACGATACGGGCCGGGCGCACCCAGGCGTCGGTATTCGTGCGGCCGCTGGACGACTCGCTGTTCGAGGGGAACGAGACGGTGCGGATCACGCTGCAGCCGTCGGAGGATGGGTCGTTCACACTCAGCCAGACCCATCCACGCCGGGTGAGCACGTGGGTGGTTCTGCGGGACCGCCCGATGGTCTCGATCACGGTCGCTGATCCTGTTGCGACCACGCATCCGTCGGATGCGGCGGCGTTCCTGATCACGCGGTCGGGCCCGACGGACCGCGCGCTGCGGATCGCGTACTCGCTGGAAGGCACCGCCGCAGCAGGACAGGACTACGTGCGCCCGCCCGCGCTGCTGACGATCCCGGCGGGTCGCTCGACGCTCCTGGTGAAGATCACCGGGCGCGGGACGCAGTTCACGGATGCGAGGTTCAAGACCGTGCGGCTGACGATCGAGCCGCTGGCCGGGTACAACCGCGACCTCTCGAACCGGGAGAGTTACAGCCGGTACCTGCGGATCTGGGACGACACCCAGGGGCCGCCCTACGAGATCCCCACAGGGGTGTGAGGGAGCTGATGTCGGGGTGAATGGGTGAGGGGGTGTCGGGGTGAGGGTGGCGGTGCTGCCGAAGTTGTCGTCGTCGTCGTTGGGAGGGGCTGTGCCCCTTCCTGCTTCATCGCTGCGCGATGAAGCGGTCCTCCCCCTTTGGGGAGGTTGGGTGGTGAGGGCGGCGCGGAGGATGAGTGCGGCGGCTTTGCGCGCGGTTTCGAGGCGGCGGACCTGCGTGGCGGCGGAGATGGGCGAGCCATCGCCGGTGGGGCTGATGAAATCGGGGTTGGCGATGAGGGCCAGCGCGCGGACTGCTTCGATGATCTTGACGTGGGCGAGGGTGTCGGCCCGGTCTTCGGTCCAAGCGCGGATGTCGCGGATGTGGTGGGCGATGTGGGGCTTGCGCGACCAGGCGAGGAGGTCGAGGACCGGGAGGCCCGCGGCGTCGGCGATCTCTTCGTGGGTGAGCTCGGCGTTGAAGTAGAGGGCGAGGCGCTTGCGGTCGGACTGGGAGAGGGTGGAAGAGGGCGGGAATGGAGATGCGGACGCGGGTGAGGGCGTGGAATCGAGCGGCGACATGGGACCCCCGTGAACGGCGTGAGAGAACGGGTTCAACAGGAATAGTTTACCAGAATGCGAATGCGATGCAAGGGTAAAGTGTTGGTTTTTAGCGAACAAAATCCTAAATGATTGTAGGAAAAGGGGTTGGGGAACGGAAAATATTTAGGGATTGGTTGGGGACAGGCCCGTCGGCGTGCCATGCCCCCTCCTGCTTCATCGCTGTGCGATGAAGCGGTCCTCCCCCTTGGGGGAGGTGGGAGCCTGGACGCTATAGTGCGGGTCTCACGGAGGATCGCCCGGACAATGCCCCACATCATCGCAGAGCCCTGCATCGGAACCAAGGACACTTCCTGTGTGGAGGTGTGCCCGGTGGACTGCATTCACCCGACGAAGAACGAAGAGGACTTCGGGAAGCGGGACCAGTTGTACATCGATCCGGACACGTGCATCGACTGCGGGCTGTGCGTGGATGAGTGCCCGGTGAAGGCGATCTTTCCCGAGGAGGATCTGCCGGGGGAGTGGAACAAGTACGTGCAGTTGAATCTGGATTACTACAAGAAGTAGGGGGGAGGGGCGAGGGGGAAGGTTGGAGGGGCGGAGGGCGGTGCGGGGATTGAGATATCACGAGCGCCTCCCCAAGCATCGCCCGGAGCGGCGAAGTTTGTGCTCGTTGAGGTGTTTCAGTTTGTGCCAGCGTTACGACCCCGGCGAGGTCGGAACGCAAGCACGAGGAAACGAACGGGGCTGTCCAACCCGAGGCGCCGAGCCACCCGTGGCAACGCTCTCGCGGCGCGATGGACGAAGGCGGTGTTATGGCGCGAGGACGTGCGTCGGGGGCTCGATGCGTGTGCCGCGGTCGTCGGTGATGGTGTGGTGGAAGCCGGGCTTGATGGCCGCGGAGGCCCAGCCGGCCCATGAGCCGTCGGGCTTGACGGGGGCGAGGACGATGATGGCGACCTGGTGGTCGGGGAGGAGCTCGAAGCGGTCGATGATGCGCTGGAGGGATTGCTCTGCGGCCTGGAGGGGCGTCGCGCCGCTGCGCATGAGCTCGACGGCGAGGAACGAGGTGCAGGTGCCCATCACCAGTTCACCGTTGCCGGTGGCGGCCGCGGCCCCGGCCTCTTGATCGACGTACAGGCCGTGGCCGATGATGGGGGAATCGCCGACGCGGCCGGGGACCTTGAAGGCCATGCCGGAGGTGGAGCAGACGCCGGCGAGGCGGTGGCGCTTGTCGAGGGCGAGGATGGAGACGGTGTCGTGGGAGCGAGCGCGCTCTTCCACGTTGAGCGGGGGAATCCAGCCGCGGTAGCGGGCGCGTTCGAGGGTGCGGGGATCGGCGCGCCACTTGTCCCACTCGGCGCGGGCGTAGGGGGTGGAGAGGTCGCGCGGGGTGAAGCCTTCGCGGAGGGCGAACTGCTCGGCGCCCTCGCCGACGAGCATGACGTGGATGGTCTTCTCCATGACGCGGCGGGCGATGGAGACGGGGTTGGCGAAGCGGCGGATGAAGGCGACCGAGCCGCACTGGTCGGGGTCGGTCATGATGCAGCCGTCGAGGGAGACGTGGCCGTCGGCATCGGGGAGACCCCCCACTCCGACGGAGTTGATGGAGGGGTCGTTCTCGACGGCGATGGCGCCGGCCTCGCAGGCATCGATGGCGGCGCCGCCGGCGCGGAGGATGGCGCTGGCCGGCTCGTTGGCGACTGGGCCGAAGGACCAGGTGGTGAGGACGAGAGGGGGCACGCGTGGGCGAGTTTATCACGCCGATCCGCCCGTCATCACGCGCCCCCCCCCCCCGACTGCGGGTGGGTGATGGCACCCGTTTGGGATCAGGCCGTTCGGCGGCGCGAGTTGAGGCGTGAGATCGCGACCAGGGCGAGGATGGCGAGGGATGCGGGCGCGGGGACGGGGGAGAACGTCACGGTCGCCTCGGCGGAGGCGGTGACCAAATCATCGGTGTTGAGCTCGGGGCTGAGCAGCGTGCTGTAGCTGCGGACCCCGAGGATGTAGCGCCCGGCGGGCAGCTCGCCGGAGAGCGAGACCGGGACCTCGCGTGGGTCGTCGATGGTGACGAACTCACGCGCGATGTCGATGCTGCCGATGACGGTGGTCAGGAAGAACACGGCCGAACCGTCGCGCACGGCCGATCCTTCGCCCAGCTCGCGCAGAGAGACGCGAACGAGCGCGGAGAGTTCGTAGTGTGCCGGGCTGGTGAGGGTGAACTCGGCGGTCACGGACGAGTATCCGCCGCTCCAGGAGCGCTCTTCGACTGGAGCTGCGGCCCAGATCAGGCCGGCGGAGGTGTTGGAGGTCAGGTGGACGGCATCGGCGGTGCGCGGAGTGGGCTGTTCGATCGCGAGGTATTCGGCGCCGAAGAATGATCCGCTCGACCAGTTGTTGTTGGTGACCAAATCGGACTGGTTCGACGATCCGCCGCTGTTGAAGATCCGTCGGTCGGTGATGCTGTTCTCATCGGCGCGGGCGCCGAGGCCGGCCCCGTTGCGGATGCTGTGCCATCGTTCGGCGCGGCATGAGTTTGGGGTCGTCAACTGGGCGGAGCAAAACGAACCGAGAGCGGCGACGGCGAACAGACCAACCACGATGCGCATGGTGTACCTCCTGCTGACGGGGGACCGTCGGAGCGGAAGACTTTCAGCGGGGGATTTGGGAGGATGCTGCCGCGGGACCCCGCGGGCGCGGCGCTTCCACTCCCTCTCGCCCACCTGTACGCACGATTGCGGGGCTGGCTGCCGGGGGTTGTGTGAAGAAATGAAGAGGCCGCGATTGCTCGCGGCCTTTTGATCGATTGGGCAGGGCAACCGCATTATTGCCGAATAATGACTGAACGATGGTGATGCTGATCGATGCTTGGTGACACGGCGGAGGCCGTGGATCAAGCGGAGGTCAGGATGACCAACTCGGTGACTCGGCACTTC